>NZ_DATDPV010000001.1:0-32709 GCF_035292545.1 Flavobacterium sp.
GTCGACAGTTTCACAGATGTGTTTACTTGTACTGATTTTACACTTCCGGCATTGACTAACGGAACCTATTACACCGCCACAGGTGGTCCTAACGGCACCGGAACAGTTATTTCTGCCGGAACAGTTATTTCTGCCACGCAAACGATTTACATTTATAATGAGTGGAGTGATTTTACGGCATGTACCAATGAAACCATTTTTACTGTTGAAACCGGCGGGGTCGAAGTTGGCACTTTCTCAGACATTAATGAATGCGATAGTTATACTTTACCTGCATTAACTGTGGGTAATTACTACTCTCAATCTGGCGGACAAGGGTCAATAATTCCTGCTGGAACCGTCTTAATAACATCGCAAACAATTTACGTTTATGCGATAGTAGGCACTCGATTAACCTGCTCGGATGAGGATGATTTTGTGGTTACTCTTTCGACAACACCAGTCTTAACGAGCCAACCCGATGTAGAAGCTTGTGCAAACTATACCTTACCTGCTTTACCAATAGGCAATTATTTTTCCGGAGCAAACGGAACGGGAACGCCTTATTCTGCTGGTCAAAATATTTCGACGAGCCAAATAATGTATGTTTATGCAGTTTCGCAAACCAACCCAAATTGCTTCGACCAAGACGACTTCAATATCACCATTTATCCATTGAATAATCTCGTAATTAATGACGGTGCGATTTGCGTGGATTTCACCACTGGAGCATTACTTAGTTCTTTCGAATTAGTTTCAGGTCTAAATCCTGCTATTTTCACTGTAGAATGGTATTTGAATGGAACATTAATGGGAACTGGACCCAATTACACAGCCATCCAGGAAGGGACTTATGATGTAATCATTATTAAAAACACACCGGACATCGGGGGTGACTGCGGCTACAATCCAACAACTGTCACCGTTGAGAAATCAAGCACAGCCATTGCAACTACAACAGTAACAGGTGCTTTTGAAGATACTATCGATATTATCGTAAATGTCACCGGTGGTTTCGGAACCTATGAATACCAGATGGACAATGGTCCTTTTCAAACTGACAATATTTTTCACGATGCCCCTTCGGGTCAACATATTATTACCATCCGCGACACAAAAGGCGATTGCGGCGATATTATATTATTAGCTATCGTATTGAAATACCCAAATTATTTCACTCCAAATGGCGATGGCACTCATGACACTTGGAATATTTTTGATTTAGCAGACCAATCGGATGCAGTAATCAATATTTATGATCGATACGGAAAATTTATAAAACAACTCAGTCCGACGGGACCAGGCTGGGATGGAACCTATAATGGACAGCCACTTCCTTCTACCGATTATTGGTTTCAGGTTTTTTATAAAAATAATGGTGTTGATCAGGAATTCAAAGCTCATTTTAGCATGAAACGATGATATAAACAAAGCCTATAATAAAAATTGTCAGGCAATTTTATTCTAAATAAAAAATCACTTCTTTTGAAGCCATTCAAATAAACGTTTGGCATCTTCAAGTTTAAAGAGTTGCGTCCCTTCGTTCATAGTTGCCGCTGTACCACAGGCGACACCCCATTGCAAGACTTCTTTTAAACTTTTATTTTGTGACAAAGCCCAGGCCATACCACCCACCATGCTGTCTCCTGCCCCAACAGTACTTTTCTTTGCAACATTGGGTGCAGGCACAAACTCATGAAGATCTTTTGTAACTAATACTGCGCCTTGCGGACCAAGGGAAACCACTACAATTTCTGCTCCACCACTAGCGATGATTTGTTTAGCCGATTCATATACTTCATCTATTTCCAAGCGCTCCACACCTACTAATTTTGCCAATTCGCCAACATTGGGTTTTATCATATAAACTCCGGCTTCCAACGCATTTTTAAGGGCCTCGCCATAAGCATCTAGAATCATTTTAAAACCCGATTTCTTAGCGATTTCAGCAATTTGTTTGTAAAAATCAGCTGGTAAACCTTCATTCAAACTACCACTCACAATTAAATAATTGCATTTTAATTCTTCAACTACCCGAAGGATTTCTTCTTTTTCGTCAGAATTGATTTCAGCTCCCCTAAAACCGAAACGGTATTGCAAATTCGTATTGTCATCGATAGCAACAAAACTTTCTCTGGTCCAACTGTGAATTACTATGGTTTCAAATGCTATTTTTTCCTTTTTGATCAATTCCTTCAGCATGTTTCCGGAGGAGCCTCCGGATGTAAATATCGCTTTAGAAACTCCTTCCAAACGGACGATGGCTTTAGAAACATTGATTCCGCCGCCACCCGCATCATATCGCGGTGTTTCACATCGGATTTTCTGCTCTGGAACCAAACCTCTAAAATGGGCACTTTTATCCAAAGCAGGATTAACCGTAAGGGTAACAATATCAAACGTTTTCATTATCAGCAAATTAAAGTACTATAAAGTTCCGATAAAAATTTCAAACCTCAAATACAAACATTAATAAATCAAGTGACTGTAATGAATCAATTCTCTTTTATTTGATAAATAAACTTTACAACTTCGTACCTTTGCGCCTCAGAAATTTAAAAGAAATGATCGAAGATAAAACCCCACAACGAACCAGTATTGCACAATTAGGAGAATTTGTCCTGATAGACCACTTAACCAAAAATTTCACCATCAACCAACCTTCAACGCTAAAAGGAATTGGAGATGACGCCGCCGTTTTGGATTTTGCTGACAAAAAAATCGTTGTTTCAACGGATTTATTGATTGAAGGCGTTCATTTTGATTTAGCCTACATGCCCTTGAGACATTTAGGATACAAAGCAGTTGTAGTGAATATTTCAGATATTTGCGCGATGAATGCCAAAGCAACCCAAATCACGGTATCTGTTGCGGTTTCCAATCGTTTTCCATTGGAAGCACTCGAGGAATTATTTGATGGAATTACACTTGCTGCTTCCGAGTATAATGTAGATGTAATTGGTGGCGACACGACTTCCTCTCAAAAAGGATTAATCATAAGCATTACCGCAATCGGTCAGGCAGATTCAGAAGAATTAGTATATAGAAATGGCGCAAAACAGACCGATTTATTAGTTGTATCCGGCGATATCGGTGCCGCTTACATGGGATTGCAGGTTTTGGAACGCGAGAAGCAAGTCTTTCAGGTCAACCCAAATTCACAACCCGATTTAGAGGCTTACACTTATTTAATCGAACGCCAATTGAAACCTGAAGCCAGAAAAGATGTGCGTACTTTATTGCATGCTTTGGAAATAAAACCCACTTCAATGATCGATATTTCAGATGGATTATCCTCAGAAATTATGCATTTGTGCAAACAATCCGGCGTTGGTTGTAATTTATATGAAGACAAATTACCGCTTGATCCGCAATTGATTAATGTTTGCGAAGAATTCAATATTGATAGTACCACCGTTGCCATTAATGGAGGCGAAGATTACGAATTGCTTTTCACCATTGCGATGGAAGATTTCGAAAAAATCAAAGGCAATCCTAACTTTACAATTATTGGTCACATGACTCAGGAAAGCGAAGGCATCCATCTGGTTACTCGTGCCAATACGAAAATCCCGTTAAAAGCACGTGGCTGGGATGCAATTACACAAGAATAAAAATCTTAAAATACCTATACTAAATCCTGATATTCAACCTGTCAGGATTTTTTATTTAAAGTTGTTTTCAATTAAATTAGTGTTAAATATCAAAAAACACTTGGTTAAACTAAATCTATATCGTAATATTGCGATATGGGAATAACAAAAACAACCGGTTTCTCAGAAGAAACTAACGAAATGGCCGAAATCCTAAAAGCATTAGGGCATCCTGCAAGATTGGAAATCGTACAATTTCTGATGAAATCCAACTCCTGCGTTTGCGGCGACATCGTCGAAGTTTTACCATTGGCACAATCAACCGTTTCGAAGCATTTATCCGAATTGAAAAAAGTGGGTGTCATAAAAGGAACAATCACGGGAAATAATATTTGTTATTGTTTAGATGAAAAAATCATTCAAAAAATTCAAACCTTTATAAACTTAGTACAAACAACCTGCTGCAAATCTTCGGATTGCTGCTAAAAATCAACTATCATGAATTGGACAGACTTTAAAACACAGTTGGCTCAAAATCCTGAACTTCATTTGCAATTTGAATTTGCAGAAAACCAAAGAGTAAATCCCTCTTTTCACATCACCGAAATCAAGCAAGC
The DNA here is from genome assembly GCF_035292545.1 of Flavobacterium sp. Lineage (GTDB taxonomy): Bacteria > Bacteroidota > Bacteroidia > Flavobacteriales > Flavobacteriaceae > Flavobacterium. Next base: position 4,190 of record NZ_DATDPV010000001.1, read on the forward strand.
CAATATCACCTCAGTAGATTGCGGTGGAAAGATGAATGCTTGGACCGAAGTTATCGTTCAACTTTGGGAACCAAATACCAATGAAACCGAACGTCCAATGAAAGTTTCAAAAGCCATGTCTATTATCGATTTAGTAGAAAAAACACTTCCGCTAAATCCGAATAGCCCGGTAAAAATAGAATTTGGTAACGACAGTTTCGAAACGCGTCAAATGCATCCTCAGGATTTTCAAATCACAAACGACGAGATTATCGTAAAATTGACCGCGGACAAAACCGAATGCAAAGCCATCGGAAGAGGTCAGACTTGCGGAACGCCAAAAGAAAAAGTAAAATTATCAGAAATTCAAAACAGCTGTTGCACACCCGATTCCGGCTGTTGTTAATTCAACGATAAAGAATCAAAACAAACACTATCTGCCACGCATTTCAACCCTTTTAAATGAAAAAAAGACTCGGATTTTTAGACCAATATTTAACCCTTTGGATATTCCTGGCGATGGCTATCGGAATCGGAATCGGGTATTTTATTCCAAACACAGGCGATTTTATCAACTCTTTTTCGAGCGGAACCACAAATATTCCGTTAGCCATCGGATTAATTCTAATGATGTATCCGCCTTTGACCAAGGTTGATTTTTCGAAGATTCCACAAATGTTCGAAAAACCAAAATTATTATTCGCCTCGTTATTCATCACCTGGATTGTCGGGCCGTTTTTGATGTTTCTGTTGTCCATTTTCTTTTTACGGGACAATCCGGAATACATGACCGGATTAATCATCATCGGGATTGCACCTTGCATCGCGATGGTCATCGTCTGGAACGAATTAGCCGAAGGAAACCGCGAGTTAACAGCGGGTTTAGTAGGAATTAATAGTTTATTACAGGTTTTGTTTTTTAGTTTGTATGCCTATTTTTATCTCGAAATCATGCTTCCCTTATTCGGAATCAAAGGATTGTCCTTAAATATCACCATTGCAGAAATAGCAAAAACCGTCGGAATCTATCTCGGAATCCCATTTGCCTCGGCCATGATCAGCCGTTATGCCATCCGAAAATACATTGGCGAGAAATGGTTCAACCAAAAATTCCTGCCGTTTATTTCTCCAATAACCCTGATTGCTTTACTTTTTACTATTGTCGTAATGTTCAGCCTAAAAGGCGAAATGATTGTAGACATCCCCATGGATGTAATCAAAATAGCCATTCCATTGGTAATCTTTTTCGCAACTATGTTTACGCTAATGTTTTTCGTAGCTAAACGTGTTGGCGCCAATTACAGAGACAATGTCGCAGCATCTTTTACTGCAACAGGAAATAATTTCGAACTGGCTATTGCCGTTTCCATTGGTGTTTTCGGCATCAATTCCGGACAGGCATTTGCCGGTGTAATCGGTCCCTTAGTAGAAGTTCCCGCATTAATCTTAATGGTTCGTTTTGCCTTTTGGCTAAAGAAAAAGTATTACAAATAATTGGGGCGTGACCCGTCCCACGGGGTCGGGGTCGGGCTGTCAGGGCTACACGGTAGCCTCTTCTATCCCTTACGCAAAAAAGCTTCCCCTAAATAATTGCCCATCCAAAACAACTAAAAAATGAAAAAAATATTAGTATTATGCACAGGAAATTCGTGCAGAAGCCAAATGGCACATGGCTATCTACAGCATTTTGGAAAAGATAAAGTACAAGTATACAGCGCCGGTGTAGAAATTCACGGTCTTAACCCGTTTGCGGTTGGTATCATGGCAGAAGATGGCATTGACATTTCCAAACACACTTCCAACCACGTAGACGAATACCAAGACATTGACTTTGACTATATAATTACAGTTTGTGATAACGCCAAAGAGGCCTGTCCATTCTTTCCAACCAAAACCAAAACGATACATCATAGTTTTGAAGATCCATCAAAATCATCGGGAACCGCTAAAGAATTGATAGCCGAGTTCCGAAAAGTAAGAGATGAAATAAAAGAATTCTCAAAAGAATTTATCGCTAAGATCTAAATGCAAAAAGGCTTTCCAAATCGGAAAGCCTTTCTTTATATAATTACAAGCGGATTACACTTTCGCTTTCATCAACCAGTTTTTCATTGAAACTTCATTTTCAATTATCGATTTCAATTCCGAAATCTTTACACGATCTTGTTTCATCGAATCTCTGTGACGAATCGTTACCGTTTGGTCTTCAATCGTCTGATGATCTACAGTAATACAGAACGGTGTTCCCAATGCATCTTGTCTTCTGTAACGACGACCGACCGCATCTTTTTCATCATAAGCCACATTGAAATCCCATTTCAAATCATCGATAATTTGATGTGCAATTTCAGGCAAACCGTCTTTTTTAACTAATGGAAAAACAGCGGCTTTGGTTGGCGCCAAGACCGATGGCAATTGCAATACAGTTCTTACAGAACCATCTTCCAAGGTTTCTTCTTTTAATGAATTGGAGAAAACAGCCAAAAACATTCTATCTAATCCAACGGAAGTCTCCACCACATAAGGCGTATAATTTGCATTGGTTTCCGTGTCGAAATATTGCAATTTCTTTCCGGAGAACTTTTCGTGCGCTTTTAAATCGAAATCCGTACGAGAGTGAATTCCTTCCAATTCTTTGAAACCGAATGGGAAATTGAACTCAATATCAGCTGCAGCATTAGCATAATGTGCTAATTTTTCGTGATCGTGAAAACGGTAATTTTCCTTTCCTAAACCAAGAGATAAATGCCAGTTCAAACGCGTCGTTTTCCAGTATTCGTACCATTGCATTTCTTCGCCTGGTTTTACAAAAAACTGCATTTCCATTTGTTCAAATTCACGCATACGGAAAATAAATTGTCTCGCAACAATCTCATTTCTAAAGGCTTTTCCGGTTTGTGCTATTCCAAAAGGAATTTTCATTCTTCCTGATTTTTGCACGTTTAGGAAATTGACAAAAATTCCCTGAGCCGTTTCCGGACGCAAGTATAAATCCATTGCCGTATCGGCAGAAGCCCCTAATTTGGTTCCGAACATCAGGTTGAATTGACGTACTTCGGTCCAGTTTCTGGAACCCGTTTCAGGATCGGCAATTTCCAATTCTTCGATTAAGGCTTTTACATCTTCCAAATTTTCTGTTTCCAGAGAATGTGCCATTCTCTCGAGAATTTCTTTTTTCTTAGAAAGATATTCCACCACTCTTGGATTGGTGGTTACAAATTCCAATTCATTGAAAGCATCGCCAAAACGAGATCTTGCTTTTTCAATTTCTTTTAGCGCTTTTATATTCAATTTTTCGGCATAATCTTCAATCAAAACATCAGCCCTGTATCTTTTTTTGGAATCTTTGTTGTCAATCAACGGATCATTGAAAGCATCCACGTGACCGGAAGCTTTCCAAGTGGTTGGATGCATTAAAATTGCGGCATCAAGACCTACAATATTTTCGTGCATTTGCACCATGGATTTCCACCAATATTCCCTAATATTTTTCTTTAGTTCTACTCCGTTTTGTGCATAATCATAAACCGCACTTAAACCATCGTAAATTTCGCTAGACGGAAAAATATATCCGTACTCTTTTGCATGCGAAACTACATTCTTAAATAAATCTTCTTGTTTTGCCATAATGCAAAAATATAAAAAGTGAACTTAAAAAAGGAATATAAATGAACATTGAATGATAGATTTTGCTATTTTTATAACTAAATCGAAAAAATGATGTTCAAAAATTTGATAAATCTCCTTTTCCCGAAAGTTTGTCTGGGATGCAAATCCTTTTTGTTAACTAATGAAAACGTAATTTGTACTTCTTGTCGACATGAAATCCCTTTGACACAACATACCAAAAATCCGGAAAATGAAGCTTTTAAGAAATTTTACGGAAGGATTGCTGTTGAACATGCGTCGACTTTGATGTATTATCATAAAAAAGGAATTGTTCAGGAAATCATTCACAGTTTGAAGTACCGCGGCCATGAAGAAATCGGAACGGTTTTCGGAGCCTGGTTTGCCGAGGATTTAAAATCCACTGCCATCACCAAAACTTTCGATGAAATAATTCCAGTTCCGCTTCACAAGAAAAGATTGCGGGAAAGAGGCTATAATCAGGTGACTACTTTCGGATTGGGATTGTCTGAAAATTTGGAAATTCCATATAATCCAATGCTTTTGCAGAGAAATGTTTATTCCAAGACTCAGGCAAAAAAGAATCTTTTGGGTCGAACCGAAATAACGGAAACAGTTTTTGACGTGACCTTTGACGAGAAAGACCATAACAAACATTTTTTGTTAATTGATGATGTTTTGACAACTGGCTCCACGCTTGAAGCTTGTGGAAAGGCTTTGCTGAAAATTCCGGGAGCGAAAATCAGCATTGTTTGTATGGCGATGTCGCATTCATAAATTAAATATTCCTTATGAAATCTGATGTTTTTTAGCCCTGATCGCAGCGGTATCCTTTTGCTTTTTTCTTTAAAAAGCAAAAGATATAGCGTAGAGCGGGAAATAGCTCCTAATAATTCTACAAAATGTTTCGATTACAATAAATATAATTGTTATTTTGTGGGTTCTAATTTTTGATTTATTATGTTGAAAAACAACTTTGCATCTATTTTCATTTTGCTGTTATTGGTAATCACGGGTTGTGCCAAAAGAGGCAACATAACCGGAGGTTTGAAAGATTCCATTGCCCCTGTTTTGAGAACGAGTGTCCCGAAAAATTACAGTACCGATTTTAAAGGAAATGAAATCAAATTGACTTTTGACGAATATATCAAGTTGAAAAACATCAATAAACAGTTGATTATTTCGCCACCGATGACGAAAGCGCCGACTATTTCGCCTACAACCGCAAGCAAATTCATTACGATAAAAATTAACGACACGCTTCAGCCAAATACAACTTACAGTTTTAATTTTGGCCAAAGCATCGAAGACAATAACGAGAGCAATCCGTACAAACAGTTTAAATATGTGTTTTCGACCGGAAGTTATATCGATTCGCTGTCCCTTGGCGGAAAAGTTAAAGATGCCTTGAACAAGGAAGCAGAGCCATTTGTTTCAGTAATGCTTTACGAAATTAATGATAAATTTAAAGATTCTGTGGTTTACAAAGACGTGCCGAGATACATTACGAATACTTTGGACAGTTTGAAAACTTTTAAACTGGAGAATTTAAAACCGGGAAAATATCTTTTGGTAGCGATGAAAGACATTAACAGCAATAATAAATTCAATCCTAAAGAAGACAAAATCGGGTTTCATAAAGAATATATTACGATTCCGAATGATACGGTTTTTGAAGTCGAATTATTTAAAGAAGTGCCTGCTTTTAAAGCCATAAAACCAATTCAGGCTTCTGGAAACAGACTGCTTTTAGGTTATGAAGGCAAGCCAAAAGACATGAAAGTAATTTTGAAACACGGAAATAATATCCTTCCGACAATTGTTACGCAATTCCCTAAAAAGGATTCGGTGCAGATTTGGTACAAACCTTTAAAAGTGGATTCGCTGAATTTGGCTGTGACCAAAGAAAAGTACAGTGAAAATTTTAACTTCAAAATTAAAGACCAGAAAAAAGATACGTTGAGTTTTGAAGCAAAACAAAGCGGCGTGTTGCCTTTGCGTGATAAATTTACCTTGGTTGCTTCAAGACCATTAGTGACCTTTGACAATTCGAAAATGAAAATCACAAATAAGGATTCGATTTCAGTTCCTTTCACAACGGAATATGATGAATTTAATCAGCAGTTGAAGTTTGATTTTGTGAAAGAACCTTTGCAAAAATACACGGTAGCAATTTTGCCTGGTGCCATGACTGATTATTTAGAACAGCCGAATGATACTTTATCCTATAAATTGAGTACGAAAAACACTTCCGATTATGGAAACCTACGCGTGAATTTGGAAAACGTAAAACAGTTTCCGGTTATAGTGGAATTGACCAACGCGAAAGGCGAAGTTATTGCGACAGAATATTCTGAAAAAAATACGACTATTGATTTTACTGCAGTTGAACCTACTCTATTCACGCTCAGAGTCATTTATGACACGAATAATAATAAGGAATGGGACTCCGGTAATTATCTGGAGAAAAGACAAACCGAGGAAGTAATTTATTTCCCCAAAGAAATAGACGTTCGGGCGAATTGGGACGTGGATCAGGTTTTTGATTTAAGTATTAAATAGTAAATGAATCTCTGTCGTTCAGGAAACCGAATTTTTGTCTGGTTTCCAGCATTTTTTGTTTGTCTAAAACCGTGATAAAAACGTCTTCCTGTTCGTTTGGTGCTATTAAATAATTGCCTAAACAATCCAATACTTGTGAATGTCCCGGATAATTGTGTTTGTTTTGGTCTTCGCCAATTCTGTTCACACCAATCACATAACTCATGTTCTCTATAGCACGCGCTTTTAGCAAGGCATCCCAAGCATTGATGCGTGGTTCCGGCCAATTGGCTACATAAATCAGCAAATCATAATCCTCCGTATTCCTTGCAAAAACAGGGAAACGTAAGTCGTAACAGATTAATGGACAGATTTTCCAACCGAGATAGTCTACGATTAGTTTATCGCTTCCTTTTGTGTATGTTTTATCTTCTCCAGCCAAAGTAAACAAATGTCTTTTGTCATATTGTTGGATTTCTCCTGAAGGGAAAACGAACACCAATCGGTTATAGAACTTGTTATTTTCTTTAATGATGAGACTTCCGGTTATTGCGATATTTTTGGATTTTGCCAAAGTTTTAAGCAATGAAATCGTTTCGCCTTGCATCGTTTCAGCTATCTCATTTGGGTTCATCGTGAAACCTGTGGTAAACATTTCGGGAAGCACAATCAAATCTACTTTTTCCTGAATTGCATTGATTTTTTCAGAGAAATAGGTTCTGTTGGCTTGTAGGTTTTCCCAGATTAATGATGCTTGGATTAGGGCGGTTTTCATTTTTTATTGTTTTAAAATAGAGCACGTGATATGAATTTACTCCTGTTATCGGATTTTTTATTTAACTTCAATTTCATCTATAAAAATAAATGCATCACCGCCAAAACCTTGGTGCCATTCGGGTAATTTACCAAAATTATAGGCTTTTACTTTGATGTATTTTGCAGATGTTGGACTTATGGTTCCTTTAAAATCGATAATTTTAGTTTCGGTTTCTTTTGGATCTAAAGTGTTTTCAATGGTTTTGGCTAACGTGAAATTGATATTGTCCATTGAGGTATAGAACTCCACTTTTGCAGGCATTAAAATCCAGGAACGGCTATCCTGAAGAAAATTAGCTGACAATTCGGAAATTTTTTGTTCCTTGATTAAATCAATCACACATTCAAAATCTTGTGACTGGTAGCCTTGCCACTCTCCTTTTTTCCAGTTTTCGGTTCCGTAAATGCCGTCGATTATTCCTTCGTCACCACCGGCAGTGTATTGTGAATTGTATTTAGAACTGATGTTGACTTTCCAATGGTTTGGTTTTTTGAAGAAGGAGGCGGAAATGGTATTGCTTTCATTGCCTTCATTTTTTACTTTTGCTAAAATTTCTGTTGTCAAATCAATATTAAACGGACTAGTGTAGGCAACGAAATCTTTGTCTTTTGTTTTGTCATTTACACCATTATTTATCATGTAAAAAATCTTATCCTTTGGATTATTTGATACAATTTCAATATTCATTTTATCCTTAAAGGATTTGCTTTCTGCTTGAATTACCGGAACTGGAATAATAGATTCAGTCAATTTTGGTTTAATCCAATTAGATCTTGTCATTGGAATCCCTATTCTACTTTCATCCGAATTTTCAACTATAAATCCACTCTTTCCATCTTCAAAATTCACCTTAATCTTTTCAAAAAAAGGTTCGGTTTCAGTCCATCCAGCACGTCCTGGCGTAACAGCATAAATTCCAAGAGAACTCAAAACATACCAAGCGCTCATTTGTCCGCAATCTTCATTTCCGATTAATCCGTCGGGCGCATTTTTATAGAATTCATTTAAAATATAATGTACTTTTTCAGTAGTTTTTTCGGGTTTTCCAACGTAATTATACAAATACGTCATGTGATGGCTTGGTTCATTTCCATGTGCATATTGCCCAATTAAACCTGTAATATCCACTTGCTCTCTTCCTGTTGTGGATGAAGGACTGGAAAACATTTCGTCTAATTTGTTTTCGAAATTTTGTTTTCCGCCAAAAGCTTCAATCAAACCCGGGATATCCTGCGGCACGAAAAAAGTATATTGCCAGGAGTTGCCTTCGGTAAAGTTATTATTGACTTCACGCGCATCAAATGGCGAAATCCAGCCTCCGTTTTTCTTGGGTTGCATGAATCCTGTTAGCGGATTAAAAATGTTTTTCCAATTTTGGGAGCGTTTCATGAAGTATTGATACTCTTCCGTTTTGTTTAAAATCAATGCCATTTGAGCGATACACCAATCATCATAGGCATATTCAACGGTTTTGGAAACGCTTTCGTGTTCATCGTCTAAACTGATAAATCCGTTTTTCTTGTAGGCATCCAATCCCAAATGATCTAACATCGCACTGTGTTTTGCGGCTTCAAAAGCTTTTTCATAATCAAATCCTTTGATTCCTTTTGCCATAGCATCGGCCATTACTGAAACGGAATGGTAGCCAATCATGCAATCGGTTTCATTGGATGCCAATTCCCAAACGGGCAGTCTTCCGCCTTGTTCATATTGTTTTAAAAAGGTATTGATGAAATCGGCAGTTCTTTTTTTATCAATCAAAGTATATAAAGGATGCGCCGCGCGAAACGTGTCCCAAAGGGAGAAAACGGAATAATACGTAAATCCTTCCGCTTGATGGATTTTATTGTCACGACCGCGGTATTTTCCGTCTAAATCCTGCGCAATATTGGGTTGCACCATCGTATGATATAAAGCCGTATAAAAAATTGACAATTTGTCTTTATCACTTGATGTTACTTCTATTTTGGATAATTCCTTGTTCCAAAGTTGCTCGGCTTCTTTTTTGGTTTTATTAAAATCCCAATGGCTGATTTCCGACATGTTTAGTTTCGCCCCTTCGTAACTTGTTGGTGAAAGTGACACTTTTATCAAGATTTTTTCTCCTTTTTTAACTTGTTTAGAAAAGCTTATGGCTAATTCGGTTCCGGAATAAAAAGCTGCACTTTGTTCGCCATTGGCTTTAATTTTACTGATTTTCATCGGCTGATTGAATTCAATTCTGGCATACACATATTGGTCACGAGCCCAGGCTTCACTTCTTCTGAGAATTTCAATGGTTTTATTATTGATGATTCTGACATCACCATATAATAATTTATCCCGATGATTTAAATCGAGAATAATATTGGCTTGACCGCTGTTATTAAAAGTATATTGATGAAAACCGACACGTGTGGAAGCTGTTAATTCGACAGCAATATTGTGTTTGTCCAATTTTACGCTATAAAATCCGGCAGTTGCTTTTTCATTTAAATGTGAAAATTTCGAAGAGTATACTTTACTATCAAAATTGGATTCACCCATGGTTGGCATCAACAATATATCCCCAAAATCAGAAACACCAGTTCCGTTAAGATGGGTATGCGAAAATCCATAAATTACGTTATCGCTGTAATGATAACCGCCGCAACCATCCCAACTGCCATCAATTCTGGTGTCTGGTGATAATTGAACCATTCCAAAAGGGATAGTTGCTCCCGGAAAAGTATGGCCGTGACCTCCTGTTCCAATCATTGGATTCACGTATTGCTGAAAATTATTTTGAGCCAGTGAAACAATTGGAATCAGTAAAAGTAATTGGAAAAATAATTTTCTCATCGTAAAAAATTTGATTATCAAATATAAAAAAACGCATCCATAAATGAATGCGTTTTTTGGGTTTCAAATAAAATATAAATTACTTAGCATTAATCGCTTTATTGATATTTTTAAAATCATCATCCTTTAAATTATAAGTCATCGCACCATAAAAATAATATGCAGGTTCACCAGTCTTTCCATTTACAACTTGCAAATATTTATTAGCATTCATACTAACATATCTTAAATAAAAAATTTCCTCATTATTTAAAATTCTTTTTTCTAAATCAGAATCCGCTATGAATTCAAACTTATATTTATAGTGTTCTAAAAGTTTTTTTAGATCTTTATCATCTTTTATTTTCTCTGTTCCTTTCCATGGATTATATTCCATCATATAAACCTCTGGAATATAAAGAACATCATCTTTAAGCTTTTTTATTTCAGGTTTAGAGAAATCATCATGAAGACCATAATGCTCCCCTTTATTTAGAGATTGGCTAATCTGTTGAAAATAATTTTTTAACATTCCCAAATTTGTATTAGTAAAACTTGTCTCTGTATACATCTTTTCATATAGGATAGAAAGCTTTTCATAAGATGTTTCAGATCTCATTATTTCATTTAGAAATTTATTGTTTACACAAAGAGGTACTTTAGCAATAAACGATGAGTTCTCGTCGAATATTGTTCTTAATTTTCTTGAATACTTTTTATCCTCTGGCTTTAGTTTTGCGAAACTTTTTTGAAATTTCACTGAATTAATAGTTTTTACCACTAAATTCACATGAATATATTTCATCCCATGAGTAGATCCTAGTCCAACAGAAGGTCCATGAGAAGTTTCAATAATGTCTCCAAAAAGTTTAGCTATTGAAAAATTCCCATTAGCATATTCATTTACCTTAAAATCATTATAATCTACAACGATAAAAGGCGTAACAGTCCAAACTTCTTTTAATATTTTTTCATAGTCTTCTTTTTTATAGACATTTGAAAGAATAAAAACAGTAGTGGTTTTTTTAAAATCATTTAAATCTTCTCCTTTAAATTCTTCATTGGCACCCCTTTCGGAAGGGCTTATAGAAACTTGCGAATAATTTTTTACGCTTATAATAAGCATAATAAATAGTGCGATTTTTTTCATTTTTGTAATTGGCTTATTGAAATAATAATCAACTTGAAATAAGCTCATTAAAAACGCATCCATAAATGGATGCGTTTTGCTTATTCTCTTTTTGGCTTATGCCGAAATTATATTATCCTTTCAAACTTGCCGATAAATATTCTCTATTCATACGAGCAATGTTTTCAAGAGAAATTCCTTTAGGACATTCTACTTCGCAAGCTCCGGTATTGGTACAGTTTCCGAAACCTTCGGCATCCATTTGGTTTACCATGTTTAGAACTCGGTCTGTAGCTTCTATTCTTCCTTGTGGTAATAAAGCAAATTGAGATACTTTTGCGGCAACAAAAAGCATAGCCGAAGCATTGACACAAGACGCTACACAAGCACCGCAACCAATACAAGTGGCGGCATCAAATGCATCATCAGCATCTTTTTTATTAATAGGAATGGTATTCGCGTCGATTGTATTTCCAGATGTATTCACAGAAATAAATCCACCTGCGTGTTGAATTCTTTCAAAAGATTCTCTGCTAACCACTAAATCTTTAATTACCGGAAATGCTTTGGCTCTAAAGGGTTCGATAGTAATCGTATCGCCATCTTTAAACATACGCATGTGCAACTGACAAGTAGTTACGCCACGGTCTGGCCCGTGTGCTTCTCCATTAATGAATAAAGAACACATTCCACAAATTCCTTCACGACAATCGTGATCGAATGCTACTGGATCTCCACCTTTGTTGATTAAGTCTTCATTGAATACGTCAAGCATTTCAAGGAAAGACATGTCTGGCTCAATTCCGTCGATTTGATAATCGACCATTTTACCTTTATCTTGGGCGTTTTTCTGACGCCATATTTTTAATGTAAGTTTCATCTTTTTAGATTTTAATAGTGAGGGATAACTATGAGAAATATTTAATATCTCACTGTCATATCTCAAATCTTATTTATAACTACGAGTTACTAATTTTACGTTGTCAAATACCAATGGTTCTTTGTGTAGAATAGCATCGCTAGGTTTTCCTGTGTATTCCCATGCGGCTACATAAGCAAAGTTTTCATCGTCACGTTGTGCTTCTCCTTCTTCTGATTGGTATTCTTCTCTAAAGTGACCTCCACAAGATTCATTTCTGTGTAAAGCATCTTTAGCGAAAAGTTCTCCCAATTCAAGGAAATCGGCAACACGAGTCGCTTTTTCTAATTCTTGGTTGAAACCATTGGCTTCTCCAGGAACTTTCACGTCTTTATAAAATTCTTCACGTAAAGCGGCGATTTCAGTAATCGCTTCGTTCAGTCCTTTAGCATTTCTAGCCATTCCAACTTTGTCCCACATGATTTTTCCTAATTTCTTGTGGAAATAGTCAACCGAATGTGTTCCGTTATTGTTCATGAATTTCTCGATTTGGTCTTTCACTGCTTTCTCTGCTTCAACGAATTCAGGTAAATCAGTAGAAATTGGTCCCACTTTAATATCTGGTGACAAATAATCTCCGATAGTATATGGCAATACGAAATATCCGTCAGCCAAACCTTGCATCAAAGCAGAAGCTCCCAATCGGTTGGCTCCGTGATCCGAGAAGTTTGATTCTCCAATTGAGAAACAACCCGGAATTGTAGTTTGTAAATTATAATCAACCCAAGTTCCACCCATAGTGTAGTGAACTGCAGGATAAATCATCATTGGTGTCTGGTATGGATTTTCATCAACGATTTTCTCATACATCTGGAAAAGGTTACCATATTTATTGGCCACGACTTCCGTTCCTAATTTGATGATCAATTTAGTATCGTTAGCATCTAAACCTTTGATATATACTTGCTCTTTTCCGTAACGTTGGATAGCTGCAGCAAAATCCAGGTAAACTGCTTCACCTGTTTTGTTTACTCCAAAACCAGCGTCACATCTTTCTTTAGCAGCACGAGACGCAACGTCACGAGGCACTAAATTTCCAAAAGAAGGATAACGTCTTTCCAAGTAATAATCTCTTTCTGCTTCCGATAAATCGGTTGGTTTTTTCTTCCCTTCACGAATTGCTTTGGCGTCTTCTAGTTTTGCAGGTACCCAAATACGTCCGTCATTACGCAAAGATTCCGACATCAAAGTTAATTTTGACTGGTGATCTCCCGAAACCGGAATACAAGTTGGGTGAATTTGTGTATAGCAAGGATTAGCGAAGAAAGCTCCTTTTTTGTGGATTTTCCAAGCTGCTGTAGCATTACTTCCCATCGCGTTAGTTGACAAGAAAAATACGTTTCCGTAACCTCCTGAAGCAATAACAACAGCATGAGCAGAATGTCTTTCGATTTCTCCTGTAATCAGGTTACGAGCGATAATTCCTCTTGCTTTCCCGTTCACAATCACTAAATCCAGCATTTCGTGACGGTTGTGCATTTTTATTTTTCCACGACCGATTTGACGGTTCATGGCTGAGTAAGCTCCTAATAATAATTGTTGTCCTGTTTGTCCTTTTGCATAAAAAGTACGGGAAACCAAAGTTCCTCCAAACGAACGATTGTCCAATAATCCACCATATTCACGAGCCAACGGAACGCCTTGCGCCACACATTGGTCAATAATATTAGCAGAAACTTCCGCTAGACGGTGTACGTTCGCTTCACGAGCGCGGTAGTCACCCCCTTTTACGGTATCATAAAACAAACGGAAAGTTGAATCTCCATCTCCTTGATAATTTTTTGCTGCATTGATTCCCCCTTGTGCAGCAATAGAGTGCGCACGACGTGGTGAATCCTGAAAACAAAATGCTTTTACGTTATATCCTAATTCTGCCAAAGTTGCTGCGGCAGAACCTCCAGCTAATCCTGTCCCAACAATGATAACGTCTAAATTACGTTTGTTGGCCGGATTTACTAAGTTAATATGATCTTTATAATCTGTCCATTTGTCCGCAATTGGACCTTTAGGAATTTTTGAATCTAATGCCATTATTATATAGTATTATTGATTGAAATGATGAAATAACGCAATAAATATGAATCCGAAAGGAACTACAATTGCAAAAGCATATCCTAATTTGTGTAAAGATTTTGAATATTTATTATTAAAACCTACCGATTGAAATGAGGAGTTGAAACCGTGCCATAAGTGCAATGACAGTAATAAAAAGGACAAGCTGTACAAACCGGTACGAATCGGGCTTTCAAATTTTTGAACCAATTCATGGTAGTATCTTGTTTCTTCAAGCGGGTTGTTGTCAACATATTTGTACATAATTTCCGGAACCCAGAAATCGTAAAAATGTAAACCGATAAATGCCAACACCACTAATCCTGAAATAATCATATTTCTGGAAGCCCATGTAGCACTTACTGCTCCGTTATAATTTGCATAAGCAATTGGTCTTGCGCTTCGGTTTTGTAAATTCAGAACAAAACCCATAATGAAGTGAAAAACCACACCAAAAATAAGAATTGGCTGAATAATGTACTGAACCAATGGATTGTAACCCATAAAATGAGAAACCTCATTAAAACTATCAGGACTAAATACCGACAAGCTGTTTATAAAAAAATGTTGCGCAAGAAATAAAATTAAGAAAAGTCCCGAAAGCGCCATAGTGACTTTTTTTGCAATGGAAGACTTCAATACTGCAGATTTTGCCATAAGAATTTGAATAATTTATTTTAAAAAATTATACAAAAATAAAGCAAATAGACATGAACTACAACCTTTTCAATGTTATTTATAATGATTTTAAAATGGGGGTTTAAAAATTTTTTCAAATTTTTAAACCCCCATTTCTGAGTATTAAATTATATAGAATTAATGGCTCTAAAATCTTTCTATTGCACTTGATATGAAGGAATTAAACCTCTCAATCCCATATCAACCACATTTTCTCCGGCAGAAGGCTCGTATTTTCCATCAGGATTTATTTCATGCCATTCAAAACTTTTGTTGATAGATAAGGAAAGTGTCATTTCCACATCGTGCGTTTCATTCCCTGTAATCACAAGATTATTGGCAAACTTTCCAGTCACTACACAAGAACCTTGAGGAATTGGCGAGGTTGAAGCAATCGGATTTGGAACTGTAGTTGCTCCAGCAGGCGCCTGTCCCGAAAATGGCATTCCCTGAACATTTAATGCCCAATATCCCTGTGCTCTATTGGCATTAACCGGAAAAGTACTATTCCCGATAGAATGCGTCCCTATATAATTATTAAAACCAACGAAACTAGCTAAAGTTCCTGTATGATCAGTGGCGTCATGACGAATCACAATATCATAATTCTGATACGATAATGAAACGCGAACCCATTCATAACTGCCATTTGCAATTTGGCTTAAAGGAATTTTCAGAAAAGTTTCGCCTTCCGCTGATATTTTTGCCTGACTAAAATCAATGGCGTTTGCACCGCCTAAAGTGGTTTCCGGCGCATGATATAAAATTGTTCCCATACCTAATCCTGTATTTGCATTTGGAGCCAACTCGATATAATGGGAAGAAATTGTATTGAAAATTGGTGATTGGGCAGCATTTCCGGCTGAAACACCCGCTGGTTGACCAAGATTATTTAATCTAACCTGATTTTCATCAAATTGGAATTTCACTATAAGCATTGGTTCCGTTTTTACTTCGTCTTTTTCACAGGAAATAAATCCGATGCACACAATGGCTAACAGTAATCCCAGAATAAATTTTGCATTCATAATTTAATTGACTTTAAGAAAAAATTAACAACAAAAACAATGCCAAGAATTTGTTAATGTTTTTTAGCGTGTTTTTGTAACATCTTCATCTACAACGAGAATAAGGTCTGCTTTATTGTAATGTTCCTTTTCTAATTTTGAAATATCGTTTTGAGATACTGTAGCAATTGTTAAAATTTTAAGTTTTGCATTTGCTCTTTTCAAATACCAGTAAATCCCTTCGAAGTTGTCGCTGTGATAGGTTCCGTTATAATGAATGAAAACCGAATTTTCTTTCAGGTTTTTAAGGATAAAATATGCCATCGTAGCGTCCTTAACCGCTTGTGCTTTCGGCATGTTTCCTCCTCCGTGACCACCCATTTCCTGAACCATTTTCACATATCCAGGCATGGTTGGATCATAAGCAATTGGCAATGGGGCAACCCAAGATTTTTCCTCATCGGTTAATTTTTCCAAAGCTTCAAAACCATTTTTAAAAACCAAACTCGCAAAACGACGTGGGATATTAGAAGCTATAAAAGGAATATTTTTTTCTTTGGCAAAATCGACCAAAGGCTTATAATCGGTTTTATAATTGGGCCAAAGCCGCGCCAAAGTATCAAATGCTTTTTGATCGATTTCCCCTTTTAAATATTGATTGAGTTGTTTTTGATTATCCGCTTCGATCATTTCGGCACCGAGAACCAAATATTTTCTTTCAGCTAAATCTTTTGTAAACTCTAACTGAAGCCAATGTACTACAGAATTATCATGGTATTCTCCAAACAAAACCACTTCGGCGTTGGCAGCAGTTTTCAACACTTTTTTATAGGATATCTTTTTACCGTTTTTATCAAAAAATTGATACGGCATTTTATTTTGAGCCATCACTATTTGCCCAAAAAACAGAATAATTAAAGAGAAAAGTTTTGCTTTCATCATTGAAAAGTACTCATTTTACTTATTCTTACAAAATTTATTACCCATTTAACAACATTTACTGCGAAAGTTCCTAATTTTGACTACTACAACTAAAAAAAATAATTCGACATGAAATACCATCAAATAGACCGCGATCTTTTCATCAAAAACCGCAAAAAATTCATGGCTGAAATGAAGCCAAAAAGTGTAGCGATTTTTAATTCTAATGATATTTATCCGGTTTCTGCCGACAGTACTTTGCCTTTTGCACAACACCGTGATATTTTTTATTTAAGCGGAGTGGATCAGGAAGAAAGTATTTTATTGCTTTTTCCTGATGCGCCATATGAACATCAAAGAGAAATGTTGTTCCTAAAAGAAACCAGCGAACACATTGCCATTTGGGAAGGCGAAAAACTGACTAAAGAAAGTGCATTTAAAGTTTCCGGAATCAAAACTGTGTATTGGTTACAGGAATTCGAGAAGATTTTATTCGAAATGATGACACATTCCGACACCATTTATATCAATACTAACGAGCATTATCGTGCCACGGTGGAAACAGAAACCCGTGAAGCGCGTTTTGTAAAATGGTGGAAAGAGAAATATCCCGCACATGCTGTCGCAAAAAGCAATCCGATTTTGCAACGCCTACGTTCCGTAAAAGAAAGCGAAGAGATAGATTTAATTCAAAATGCCTGTAATATCACCGAAAAAGGATTCCGAAGATTATTGTCATTCGTGGAACCAAACGTAATGGAATATGAAATCGAGGCCGAATTGATTCATGAATTTGTTCGCAACCGTTCCAAAGGTTTTGCTTATACCCCAATTATTGCTTCTGGTAACAATGCGAATGTATTGCATTACATCGAAAACAACCAACAATGTAAGCCCGGTGATTTGATTTTATTGGACGTTGCTGCCGAATACGGCAATTATTCGAGCGACATGACCCGAATGATTCCTGTTTCCGGAAAATTCACCGACAGACAGGCTGAAGTTTATAATGCGGTTTTACGTGTGAAAAATGAAGCAACCAAAATGCTTACGCCAGGAACACTTTGGAAACAATACCATATTGAAGTAGGAAAAATTATGACCTCAGAATTACTGGGATTAGGACTTTTGGATAAAGCCGATGTGCAAAATGAAAATCCGGAATGGCCAGCCTACAAAAAATATTTCATGCACGGAACTTCCCACCACATGGGATTGGACACGCATGATTACGGAATTCTGACCGAACCAATGCAAGCTAATATGGTTTTTACTGTCGAGCCGGGAATTTATATTCCAGCTGAAGGTTTCGGAATTCGATTGGAAGATAATTTGGTGGTTCAGGAAAGTGGCGAACCGTTTAATTTGATGCGTAATATTCCAATTGAGATTGATGAAATCGAGAGTCTGATGAACAGTTAATTTTATATTTAATAATTTAAATTTAAACGGCTTACAGAAATGTGAGCCGTTTTTTTATTTATATTCTAAAAACGCATCAATTTCAAAAGAGCCAAGAAACCTCAATTGAACATTTTTTTATAACTTTGAATAACGCAGCTCTTTTAGATTTTACAAAACAAGAAAATGCAGTCTTTTATCAGAACCTGACTAACTAAAAAACAAAAAACATGCAAGCACACGAAATAGAGTACCACATTTTTGGTGAAGAAATGCAATATGTAGAAATTGAACTGGACCCACAGGAAATCGTAATCGCCGAAGCGGGAAGTTTCATGATGATGGACAACAACATCCAAATGGAAACCATTTTTGGAGACGGATCCGAACAGCAATCCGGATTATTTGGCAAGCTACTCAATGCGGGAAAGAGAGTACTCACGGGCGAAAGTCTGTTCATGACCGCGTTCATCAACCAAAACAACACTAAAAGCAAGGTATCCTTTGCGGCTCCATATCCCGGGAAAATCATCCCGATTGACTTAACTCAATTTGGCGGAAAATTCATTTGCCAGAAAGATTCTTTTCTCTGCGCTGCCAAAGGCGTTTCTGTTGGAATCGAATTCTCTAAAAAACTTGGTCGCGGACTTTTCGGTGGCGAAGGATTCATTATGCAAAAAATAGAAGGTGATGGAATGGCATTTGTTCATACCGGCGGTACCTTGGCAAAAAAGCAACTTGCGTCGGGTGAAATCCTGAAAGTGGACACGGGATGTATCGTAGGTTTCACAAAAGAGGTGGATTATGATATTGAATTTATTGGCGGCATCAAGAACTCTATCTTTGGCGGAGAAGGATTATTTTACGCCACGCTTAGCGGTCCGGGAACGGTTTATGTTCAATCCTTACCTTTCAGCAGACTGGCAGACCGAATTATCGCTTCGGCTCCAAAATCTGGAGGAAGCAGTCGAGACGAAGGCAGTTTATTAGGCGGATTGGGAAGTTTGCTCGATGGTGATAAACGATTTTAAACTTTTTAAATAATTATAGACGGCTTTCAGAATGGGAGCCGTTTTTTGTATTTAAACAAATCATCAAGGAATTACAAACTGGAAGTTGATTTCCTATCTTGTTAAAAAATTAAAATGTTATTTTTGCCTACTAAATTTTCATTTTGAAACGCATTTACTTTAAAAACACCAAAATATCCTATTCCGACACCGGAAAAGGAACCGCTATTGTCTTGCTTCATGGCTTTTTGGAAAACCAAACCATGTGGGATTTCTACATTGCTGAATTTTCTAAAAAGTACCGGGTTATCACGATTGATTTATTAGGTCATGGCAAAACGGAATGTTTGGGATACATCCATTCGATGGAAGATAATGCCGATGCGGTTCATGCTGTTTTATCGGAATTACGGATTCGAAAAGCGGTTTTTGTCGGACATTCCATGGGCGGTTATGTGGCTTTGGCTTTCGCCGAATTGTATCCGGAAACCGTAAAGGGATTGGTTTTATTGAATTCAACAACAAGAGCCGACAGCGAGGAACGCAAAATCAATCGTGACCGTGCTATTGTAGCGGTAAAACAAAATTACGGCAATTTTATCCGCATGTCTATCGCCAATTTATTTAGCGAAGACAATCGAGAGAAAATGACTGATGCTATTGAAAAAGTGAAAGTTGAAGCTTTAAAAACCCCTTTACAAGGCATTGTGGCTTCTCTTGAAGGGATGAAAATCCGTAAAGACCGGGAAGTTTTACTTCATTTTGCTCCATATCCGATATTGCTGATTTTAGGCAAAAAAGATCCTGTTTTAATTTACGAAGAAAGTCTCGAACAAACTGAAAACACAGCAGTAAAATTGGTCACTTTCCCTGACGGACACATGAGTCATATTGAAAACGCCGTTGAATTGAAGAAAGTATTATTGGATTTTTTTAAAAATATTTAATCATGTATTAAATCTTCTCCTCAAAAGGAATATTCTCATCCAAAATCTCATTCAGCAATAAAACCATTTGTTCCAGATAATTATTTAGAACTTCATGATTTATAATTGAATTTACGTCTTTTTCTTCTTTAAAATTAAAAGGCAAAAATCCTGATTTTAGATTTTTGAAAGAAATAATTCCGGCTTCAATCGGTTTGTCCTTTGCATCTTTTCCATACATGTAAGCATACGCCAAAACCTGAATGATTTTATCGTTTTTAATATCTTCTGCCAGGCCTTTCCAGGCTTTTAGGGTGACATTACCTTTTTCAACTTTTCCAGTTTTGTAGTCTATAATTCGGATGGTTCCGTTGCGTTCCTCAATTCGGTCAACCGAACCGCCAATTTTTACAGGAAAGGACAAACTTGGATGTTCTAAAATCCGTTCGAAACGTTCTTCGAGAGCCAGAATTTTTATGGCATCGCCGTTTTTGATGCTTTCCAATTCCATTTTCAGGAAATTGGAAACATTACGTTTGGCTACTTCAAAAGCTAACAAATTTCGTCCTTTTTTGATTTCACCTTCTTTATAAACCAATTTGAATTGTTTTAAAACCTCAGCATCAATTTGTTTGAAACAAGTTAAAATGTCATTTTCGGATAAAAACTTGCCGACAAACGGGTCATACAAAGCTTTTAAAGTTTCATGGATGATGGTTCCCAAAGTATTCAAAGCAATATTTTCTTCGACTTCCTCAACTTCACTGATCCGTAGAATCTTTTGGAAATAAAACTGGATTGGATTCCGAATATAACTCGTCAATGCCGAGGGTGAAAATCCTTTTTCGGCAATTTCCTTTAATCGCAACATAACCGATTCCGATTTTGGGATTATCATTGGCTGATAAGCCGTTTCTGGCAAAACTGCATTGTATATTTCGTGTGACAAAGTATGATTGGCTTGTTTTTCGACTTCCAATTGGGTAATGAAACGGCTTTTTTCGCCCGCATCCAAACCTTCACTTTCGGTGTTATACAGCAGATAAATATTTTTGGCACGTTGTAACAAATGGTAAAAATGATAGGTGTAAATCGCATCTTTTTCTTTAAAAGTAGGCAAACCCAATTCCCGCTTCACATCATACGGAATAAAAGAATTCTGTGATTTTCCGGCAGGAAACTTCCCTTCATTCATCGAGGTGACAATTACGGTTTCGAAATCCAATACGCGGCTTTCCAGAACGCCCATAATCTGCAAACCGTTCAAAGGCTCGCCTTCGAAAGAAACTTCGGCTAAATCGATTATCTGCTTGTAAATGGCATATAGCGTTTCGATTTTATCGATGTGTTCGTGCTGCGAATAGTAATTGATGAGTTTATTGATGACTTTGAAAATGGCGAACACAAAGGCTTTCGTGATTTTTTCTTCTTCGTTGTCGTTGTTTAGATTGTTTTTTATGGTTAACAATAATTTAGAAATGGTTTCCAATACCGGAATCGAACCATTTTCCCATTTTTGAAATAACAAAAGAAACAGCTCACTTGAATTTACGCTCAATTCTATCAATTTATGATGCGTTATAAAAGTGTAATTATTTTGATTGATGATATTAACTAAAGCGCTTGTTTTTGCATAAGGTTCTACCAATGGATGGGTTAAAATATCCAATACATCTTTGTAATACAACACATAACTTTTGGCATTTCTGGACAAAGCATTGGTGTGCATTTTGAACAATTTTGCAATCAAAATTTGCGCAGGATTGTTCTTGCTTGAATAACCCATAGTGATATTCAATGCACCAACAGTTGATGGTAAAGAGTATAAAAGTGGTACTAACAAATTTTCTTCACCTAGAACAATGGCCACTTTATCTAGTGTCGCGTTTGGATTCGCACTGATGACATTTTCAATAATACTTCCGGCAATTTTGGCCTGTCCGATTGTCTTTGGTGTACCAATAATCTGGATATTTTTTGCTTGAGAAAAATCATTTACAATCCATTCAAAAGGATTTGATTTGTAGTGTTTCCAGTTTTCTTTGAATCGTCGAACAAACAAGCCCGCATCATGAAACGGGTCGTTTAGAAAGGTTTGATCAACATCCCAATATATTTTGGCATGATCGGAGGCGATTAGATGTTGGATGATTTTTTCTTCGGCTGCATTCAATGCGTTGAAACCTGCAAATACGAATTTTTTGTCCTGAATAGAATCAGAGAAATGGTTCAAATTATTTACGGCTTCGCGATAAATCAAACCTTGGTAACCGATACCTTTATTCAATAAGTGAGTATAAAGGGACTGGTAATAATTCGGCAATAATTTCCAGAAATCGATATAATTTTCGAGCAATTGGGTTTTATTTTCGACTTCAATTCCCCATTTTTTGATGTCTTCAATGTCTTTTAAGTAAGATAAAACATGTGATGGTTCTAACAGATACCGATCGATCTCATTGAAATCCTGCAACAGTGTTTTAGCCCAATTGGCAAAGAGCTCAAATGTTTGCTGGTTTTTTTTATCAGTGATTGACAAATACACTTCATAAAACTCGAATAATAATTCTATCGGGTCAACGGAACGAATACCGGCAATGTCTTGAATAAAATCTTCAATACTAATAATTTCAGGAGAAAGGATATTGTTTTCAACTTGTTTTTTCAAAGCTTCAATCAAAAATATCTTGGCCCGTTTATTTGGCAAAACAACAATTGTATTGGATAGATTTCCGGAATAATTTTCGATTAAGACCTGCGCAATTTTATCTAGAAAAGAAGTATTTGTCATTTTATAAAAATAAAAAAAACGCCCCGATAAATCGAGGCGTTTTCTATAAATATTTTAGAAAAATTTATTCTTTGATTAAAGAAATTTCAGTTCTTCTGTTCATTGCTTTACCTTTTGCAGTTTTATTAGTTGCAACTGGTTTAGTTTCACCAAAACCTGTATGTTTTAATCTGTCAGCAGCGATTCCGTTTTCAATTAAATAATTTTCAACTGCGTGAGCTCTATTTTCAGATAATGTTTGGTTCATTTCATTAGAACCATCACTATCAGTATGACCTTCAATTAAAAATCTTGAATATGGATATTCTTTTAAGATTGCAACAATTGATTGTAAAACTGGGATAGTTTGTGCTTTGAAAGTTGATTTTCCAGAGTTAAACAAGATTGTTTTAGCGTAAGCATTCAATTTTTTGATAACTTCTTCAGATACTTCAGGACAACCACTGTTAGCAACAGTACCTTTAACATCAATACATTTATCATCTTTGTCTAAAACACCATCTCCGTCAGTATCTGGCCAAGGACAACCTGCGTTCTCTTTTGGTCCTGCAACTGTAACACATTTATCATCTTTGTCAGCAACTCCATCGCCATCAGCATCTGGACATCCGTTCAAAGCTTTAAGACCAGCAACTTCTGGACAAGCATCATCTTTATCAGCAATTCCATCTCCGTCAGTATCAGGACAACCGTTTAATGCAGCTAAACCGAATACAGTTGGACACTCATCAGCGCTATCTTGGATACCATCAGCATCTGTATCAGGACAACCATTGAATTGTTTTAAACCAGCAACTTCTGGACAAGCATCATCTCTGTCATAAATACCATCTCCATCTGTATCTTTTCCTCCAAATTTGAAAGTAAGACCAGCAAAGTGTTGCATGTGTGAAGCAATGTCAACGTTTGGAGTTCTAGTGTCATCAAATGAATGTTTGTAAGTAGACTCTAAAGAAAGACCAACTTGTTCTGTGAACCAAAAAGTCAATCCTAAACCTCCATTTACAGTACCAGCACTTGCATCACCCATAAAAGTATAACCTCCACCAATGTGAATAGACGGGTCAATAACTTTAGATCCGATTAAATTCATCATACTATACTTGATAATTGCATCAGCACCATAGTAAGTTAAATCACCAGGATTAGTTACAATATAATCAAGAGAAGAACCTTCACGTTTGTTAACAAATCTTTTGATTTTGTTAACAGACCCAGTAACTCCAAATGAGATGTTATTCCCTACATATTTTGACACTTTTAAATAAGAAACCGAAGGAAGAATATTCCAGTTGTCTTTAGCGTTAAAATACTGAGAAATTTGATCTTCAAGGCTTGCTGCGGCACTAATTCTTGTGTCAACAGCATTTACTCCAAATGTTAATGCCCATGGATTGTTTTGGTCCTGAGCTTGTGAGCTAAGACCAACAATAAGACATATAACAGCAAATAATTTGTTAAGATGTTTCATACTTAATTTTGTTAGATTACAATTTATATTCCTCAAAAGTAATACGTAATTTTTTAACTACAAAATGAAATGTTAAAAAAATTGGCGAAATTACTGTAAAAGTGGGAATTATATAACATTTAACGACTTTCCTACTTCAATAAAAGCTTTAATAGCCTTGTCTAAATGCTCTTTTGTGTGCGCAGCGGATAATTGTACTCTAATTCTTGCTTTATCCTTCGGAACCACCGGAAAAAAGAAACCAATAACATAAATTCCCTTTTTCAGGAGTTCATTGGCCATATTTTGAGACAATTTTGCATCATAAAGCATCACCGGAACGATTGCCGAATCACCATCAATGATATCAAAACCGGCTTCTTTCATTCCTGCTTTGAAATAATTGGTATTCCATTCCAATTTATCCCTTAGAGATGTATCTTTTTCTAACAATTCGAAAACCTTAATAGAAGCCCCCACAATCGCTGGCGCTAAAGAATTCGAAAACAAATACGGACGAGAACGTTGACGCAATATTTCGATAATTTCTTTTTTTGCAGTTGTGTAACCGCCCATGGCACCGCCTAAAGCTTTCCCTAAGGTTCCTGTAATAATATCCACTCTTCCCATTACGCCTTTGGCTTCCAGCGTTCCTTTTCCGGTTGCACCTATAAAACCGGCAGCATGACATTCATCAACCATAACCATGGCATCGTATTTATCGGCTAAATCACAAATTTTATCTAATGGCGCAACCACGCCGTCCATAGAGAAAACCCCATCGGTAACAATTAATTTGAATCGTGTTCCTGCTTCATTGGCTTTAATCAATTGCTGCTCCAAATCTTCCATGTTGCTATTCTCATAACGATAACGGGCTGCTTTACACAAACGAACCCCGTCAATAATTGAAGCGTGGTTTAAACTATCTGAAATTATCGCATCGTTTTCTCCCAACAATGGTTCGAAAACACCCCCGTTAGCATCAAAAGCCGCCGCATAAAGAATCGTGTCTTCTGTTCCGTAAAATTCGGATATCTTTTTTTCCAATGTTTTATGAATATCCTGCGTTCCGCAAATAAATCGAACCGATGACATTCCGAATCCATGTGAATCCAAAGTATCTTTTGCCGCCTGGATCACTTCCGGGTGTGATGATAAGCCGAGATAATTATTGGCACAAAAATTCAAAACGGTTTCTCCAGTTGAAATCGTGATTTCTGCTCCTTGTGGTGAAGTGATGATTCTTTCCGATTTGAAAATTCCGTTATCTACAATCGTTTTCAATTCTGCCTCAAGATGTTCTTTTATTTTTCCGTACATTTTTGTGTGTTTGTTTATTCGGTTATGTGTTTATTTTCGTTTAAGGCTACAAATTTACTACATTGATTTGTTCTCCTATATATATGAGTGCTTTTTTTACCACTTTAAGGCCCATTAATTCGATGGCACTTTGGTAATTTTCTAATTGCAATTGGTATTTTTGATTGTGCGTTCCTGTTTTATAATCCAAAAGAAAAACCTCGCCGCTTTTGGTCAAAACCATTCTATCCGGTTTGATTGTTGTCCCTACTTTTTGAATAATCGTTTGTTCATTCAAAACTTCATTTCCTTCGGCAAAATAATCTTCCAATTCGTTGTGACTGATAATTTCCTGAATTGTTTTACAAACCAACTCTTTTTGATTAAAAGTAATCAACCCGCTTTCTAATGATTTAGTGATTGCTAAGTCAATATCATATTTAGTTTTTACAAAAGATAAGATTTCATGAATCACATTCCCGTATTCTATGGCTTCTTGTTGCTGTGTTCCCCACATTAATGCTTCCCGTTGGGCAATTTTTATATTTTTGGGATTGAGGATTTCACTGACTAACGGAATTGTTTTTATCTCATCCGTTTTTTCATTATCTGGAGATAATTTAGATGGATTCCCAAATTCATATTCCAATTTATTTTCTTCGAACACTCCCTTGCTCATCAAATAATTAATAAAGAAAGCTGACATATTATTGGATTTAACCTCTCCTTTACTTGTCAAATTCATGTTCGAAATCACATACAACTGTTCTTCAGCTCTCGTTAAAGCCACATACAAAACATTGATATTATCCAATAATTCTTCCTGTTTTTTCTGATTGTAAACCAATGACGCTTCATCTCCAAAACCTTCCACTGCACTGCTGTTATCGATTAAAACTTTGGGCAAACCAAAATCCTGTTCTTCAGCATTCAACCACAATTTATCTTTGGGTTTTCGGCTGTAATCTTCTTCTGCAAATGGCATGATTACGATTGGAAACTCCAATCCTTTTGATTTATGAATCGTCATAATTCGAACCGCATTCTTTCCTTCGGGCGACGGAATGCTGAATTTCTCCCCATTTTTATCCCAATAATTCAGAAAATCCGAAATTCCCGCTTGGTTTCTTACATCCCGTTCCAAAACAATATCCAGAAAATATTGCACATAAGCATTATTGCTTTTTGGATTAATGAATTTAGAAACAATGATTTCCACAGCTTCATACAGCGATTTTTTTCGGATGTTTTGAAACGAAAGCGAAATATTGAAACTCATCAGCCAACTCTCAAAAGCTGCTTCCTGTTTTTCCTCCATTCCTTTGGCAATGAAATCATGAACAGGCAATTCGTCCTGAATGTATTCCGCAACATAATGAAGAAAATGTGCTTTGGCTTCTAAATCGACATTGTTTTTCAGGTATTTCAGCAAATGAATAATCAATCGCACTTCGGTAGCGTTTTGTATCATCAACGTTTCCGAGGACAACAATGGGATACTTTGCTCAGTCAAATAATTGGCAATTGCGATTCCCTGATCCCGTTTTCGGGTAAGGATAACAATGTCTTTGTAATCAAAACCTTGTCGTGTTACTTTTTGAATGGTATTTAAAGTCGCCAATAAATACAATTCGGTTTTATCCAAAGTTTCTTCTCCCGAAGTGTCGGGATCTTCTGAAGTTTCTACTTTTGGAATAAAGGAAATATTTACATAGCCACCCGTTTTATCATTGATTTTTTGGGTACTGTGATTGGCATATAAATCTTGGTAATCTTCGTGTTCAAATTCATTGGACAACAATTGAAAAAAATCGTTATTGAATTCGATTATCTGCGAATAACTGCGGTAATTTTTATCTAAATGAAACAACTCATTTTTATGATTTTTAAAAGCATTTTGGTCTTTGCTCAACGCAATAAACTGTTCAGCTTTGCCTCCGCGCCAACGGTAAATAGACTGTTTCGGGTCGCCCACAATCATCAAGGTTCCTTTTTCTCCGT
Organism: Flavobacterium sp.; assembly: GCF_035292545.1. GTDB lineage: Bacteria > Bacteroidota > Bacteroidia > Flavobacteriales > Flavobacteriaceae > Flavobacterium. Next base: position 31,540 of record NZ_DATDPV010000001.1, read on the forward strand.
TTTCTTCTCCATCCAAAGAGTTTCCAATCAGCGGAATCAGGTTTTGCCATTGCATTTCGGACGTGTCCTGAAATTCATCAATAAAAAAATGACGGTAGCGCTCGCCCAATCGTTCGTAAATGAATGGCGCCGGTTGATTTTGAATTTCCCGATGAATAATGGCATTGAATTCAGAAATGGAAAGCACGTTTTGCTCTTTTTGAATTTTTGCCAATTCGTTACTGACAGTATTCAACAAAGATAACGGCGTAATGTTTTTTAGAAAGGCTTTGTAGAAATCGCGTTTCTCGAAATTTTTATAAATTTTCCCTAGCGTTTGCAACAATTCCGGAACAATATTTTCAATAATCGCTCGGTCTTTTGCCGTTTTGTTGATTGCAATATCATCGAATTCGTGGAAGGCTTTATTTTTCGGATTGTATTTTCCTTCCTGAATACTGATGATATGATTTGGAAAAGTTCCTCGCGAGAAAGATTTTAAGTCTATTCCGTTATTTTCTATTAAAGAAAAAGTTTCATTGGCAAGCTCCACATTCTCTTTTTCCAAAACTTTGCAGGCCTCGGCTAATTTGTTTTTTATCTCGACGAATTCGGCGATGGATTTATCTTGAAAATGAGTAATTTCATTTCGATGATTTTCATTAAGAACCAAACGTCCGGTTTCGAGAATTTCGCGTGAAATGTCCCAAGATTTATCTTCATTGACTTTTTCCATTGTGAAATTAATCAATAATTCTGTAAGTGTTTCATCTTCTCCGGCTTGTGCAATGATGGCGTCAACGGCTTCAATCAAAAGATTTTCGGTATCTAATGTGACTTCAAAAGTCATTGGTAAATTCAAATCATGCGCAAAAGCACGAATGACTTTGTGTGTAAATTTGTCGATGGTAGAAATATCGAAAGCAGCATAATTGTGAATAATATGCTTGATGATATTTTTCGATTTTGTTTTGATTTGAATGGGAGAAAGTTCCGTCTCTAAAGCCAAATCCTGCATTAAACCTGATGCTTTATCGTTGGGTTCGTCTTTGGCAAATTCGGATAAACTGCCTACAATCCGGCTTTTCATTTCGTGTACCGCTTTGTTGGTAAACGTAATGGCGAGAATGTTGCGATAGGCATCGTTTTTATGGGCAACAAGGATGATTTTCAGGTATTCTTTGACAAGAG
>NZ_DATDPV010000002.1:0-80294 GCF_035292545.1 Flavobacterium sp.
GGTCCGAGAGCAAACAGCTCAAGACCAAGTTCTAACAAGCCAAAACCTGCGATGCAAAAAAGGGCACAAGGGCCAAAAAAAGTAAAGACGAACACAAAAGTTGCGGAAGTTGAAACTGATAAAGTAGAGAAAAAACCAAATCAGGCACCAAAAAGACCGAAAGTAAAAGACGAAATTCGTCTGAATAAATATATCGCTAATTCTGGCGCGTGTTCTCGTCGTGATGCTGATATTTATATCCAATCCGGAACGGTAAAAGTGAATGGAATTCCTGTTACCGAAATGGGATACATGGTAAAACCGGGTGATGTTGTGAATTTTGACGGTTCGACTTTGACACCGGAGAAAAAAGAATACATCTTGTTGAACAAACCTAAAAACTTTACGACTGCTTTAGACGAAGGTCAGGAATATCGTAATGTTTTGGAATTGGTAAAAGGTTCTACTACTTCAAAAATTGGAGCTGTGGGAAGAATGGACAAGAATACAACCGGTTTGTTATTGTTTACCAATGACACGGATATGATTCGTAAATTTACCTTACCAAACCAGAAATCATCAAAAATCTATCAGGTTTCCTTGGATAAGAATTTGAAATTCGAGGATTTAGAAAAAATAAACAAAGGATTGGTTCTTGATGGTCACCGCGTATTTGTGGAGGATGTCAGCTATATTGACGATCAGCCAAAAAGTGAAGTGGGTCTGAAATTAAGATCTTCGAATGTAAAGGTGGTTCGAGCAATTTTTGAACATTTCAGTTATGATGTTTTGAGAATTGACAGAGTTGCTTTTGCAGGTTTGACCAAGAAAAATTTACCTCGTGGAAACTGGAGACATTTGACTGAGCAAGAAATCATCAACTTGAAAAATACATAATAAAGTTATAAGACAATAAGTCGTAACTTAACTACGTTATAAAAATAAGAAAAATCCTGCTCTCAATAAAGCGGGATTTTTTTTTAAACACAAAATATATGACCCCGGAAAAATTACAATCTATCGCTTTTAAATGGTTTGAAGCCTTTAACAATCATAATTTGGAACAACTTTTATCATTGTATGATGACGAAGCGGAGCATTTTAGTCCAAAATTAAAAATACGGAAACCAGAAACCAATGGTTTGGTAATCGGGAAACAAGCTTTGCGCGAATGGTGGCAAGATGCGTTTGAACGTTTGCCAAGTTTGAATTACAAAGTCACTTCGCTTACCGCAAATGGTGACCGCGTTTTTATGGAATACATCAGATCCGTTGAGGGTGAGGAAGATATGTTTATTGCTGAAGTTCTTGTAGTAAGAGAAAATTGCATTATCACTTCGCGTGTGTATCACGGTTAGCATTGATTTTTTAATTTTTATTTAACAAAAAATCTCTGTTTATCATTTAGCTTTACTTTCTCATTTATTTTCCTTATTTATTCAGTATGAAAAAAGTAGTAATCCTCCTAATTACATTTTCAATGGCAAATCTCTTAGTAAATTGTAAATCCGAAGAAAAAACACCCGCTTTTGCCGAATTGACCAAAAGTTATTTCGACGGAAAAAACGAGTTAAATCCAATAGATGCAACTTTGAATGGTCAGAATGAATACAACGACCAGTTGCCATTGGAAATGACCGAAGAATACCGGACGAAGCAAAAAGCGTTCTTTGATAAATATGAAACCGCGTTAGGGACTATCGATGAATCTAAACTAAATGACGAAGAAAAAATTAGTTACGAAATCATCAAATGGGAAGTAGGCATTGGACAAGATTTACTGAAACAACCAACCAATTTAATGCCGATTCAACAGTTTTGGGGAACACATTTAACGATGGGACAATTTGCCGGCGGAACTGCAGCGCAACCTTTTAAAACCGAAAAAGATTATACCAATTTCTTGAAAAGAATGGACATTTATGCCATTTGGATGGATTCCGCAATGGTTTATATGAAAAAAGGAATGAAGAATGGAATTGTCCTTCCAAAAGTATTAACGCTAAAAACTATCCCGCAATTTGAAGATATGGTAACGCCAAAAGTGGAAGATAATTTGTTTTACAGTACCATAAAAACCATGCCTGCCAATTTTTCAGATGAAGTCAAGAAAGACATAACTGCAAAATATACCGCTACCATTAATGAGAAATTAATACCCCGTTTCAAAAAAATGGCACAATTCTTAAAAGAGGAATATTTACCGGCATCAAGAGCTACGAGCGGTATTGGAAGTTTCCCGTTTGGCAAAGAATTATATGCTACCTATGTAAAACAATGGACGACAACCGAAATGACTCCGGAAGAAATCCATGAATTAGGCCTGAAAGAAGTTGCAAGGTTAAAACAGGAAATGGAAAAAGTTAAAACCCAAGTTGGTTTTAAAGGAACAATAAAAGAGTTTTTCGACGAAGTTCGCAACAAAAAAGAACTAAAACCATTCAAAAAACCGGAAGAAGTCATTGCCAATTTTGAAAAAATTTACAGCCGCATAAAACCAAATGTAGACAAACTATTCTCGTTACAGCCAAAGACCAAATTCGAAATCAGGAGAACCGAAGCTTTTAGAGAAAAAACGGCCAGTGCCGAATATGTTCAAGGTACAGCGGATGGTACCCGTCCCGGTATTTTTTATGTTCCGATTCCAGATGTAGCCGGTTATAACTTGTATGCTGATGAAGATTTGTTTTTGCACGAAGCGATTCCGGGTCATCATTTTCAAATATCATTGCAACAAGAAAACCAAGAATTACCTGATTTCAGAAAATTCAATTGGTTTGGTGCTTATGGCGAAGGATGGGCATTATATACAGAGAGTTTAGGAAAAGAATTGGGATTATATGAAGATCCATATCAATATTTCGGAATGTTGGGCAGCGAAATGCACCGCGCGATTCGTTTGGTAGTTGATACCGGTTTGCATAGCAAAGGCTGGACCAGAGAGCAAGCCATTAAATATTCATTGGAAAATGAAGCCGAAAGTGAAGCAAGTATTATTTCAGAAATAGAACGATACATGGCCATTCCAGGTCAGGCATTATCGTATAAAATCGGTCAGTTGAAAATCATAGATTTACGTAAAAAAGCAGAAGCTAAAATGGGTACTCAATTTGATATCAGGAAATTCCACGAAAAAGTATTGGAATCCGGTGTCATGCCATTGGCTTTATTAGAAAAGAAAATCAATGCTTGGATTGAAGGAAAATAATATTTCTGTAGGATTTAAAATAAAAAAAGCTTCTCAATTGAGAAGCTTTTTTTGGTGCGGATAATAGGACTCGAACCTACACGCCTTGCGGCACCAGATCCTAAGTCTGGCATGTCTACCAATTTCACCATATCCGCGAAATTGTGAGTGCAAATATAAACATAACTTCCAACTATCAAAGCAATTTTCGTAAAAAATATTCACACTCTTTTTTGTATTTTTGAACTTGTAAAAAAACACAACCAAAATATGGACAATATTAAATCTTATATTCAAGAAAATAAAGATCGTTTCATCAATGAATTGATCGAATTACTTAAAATTCCATCCGTAAGTGCCGATGCAGCCTATTCCCAAGATGTCATTAATATGGCAGATGCGGTAAAAGTAAGTTTAGAAAAAGCAGGTTGCGATTTTGTAGAAATTTGCGATACGCCAGGTTATCCAATTGTTTACGGAGAAAAAATCATCGATAAAAACTTGCCAACTGTTTTGGTTTACGGACATTACGACGTGCAACCGCCAGATCCATTGGACTTATGGACTTCTCCTCCATTTGAACCTGTTATCAAAAAAACGGATATTCATCCCGAAGGTGCGATTTTTGCCAGAGGATCTTGTGATGACAAAGGCCAAATGTACATGCACGTGAAAGCATTGGAATACATGGTAAAATCGAACACTTTGCCTTGCAATGTAAAATTTATGATTGAAGGCGAAGAAGAAGTCGGTTCCAAAAGTTTGAGCTGGTTCGTGGAACGCAATCAGGAAAAATTGAAAAATGATGTGATTTTAATTTCGGATACCGGAATGATTTCTAACCAACAACCGTCAATTACCACCGGATTACGTGGTTTGAGTTATGTAGAAGTAGAAGTTACCGGTCCAAATCGCGACTTGCATTCCGGATTATACGGAGGTGCTGTAGCCAATCCAATTAACGTATTGGCGAAAATGATCGCTTCACTTCATGATGAGAACAATCATATTACAATCCCTGGATTCTATGATAAAGTACAGGAATTATCTCCTGAAGAAAGAGCCGAAATGGCCAAAGCGCCTTTCAACTTAGAAAACTATAAAAAAGCATTGGACCTGAATGATATTTATGGTGAAAAAGGCTATGTAACCAACGAAAGAAACTCCATCCGTCCAACATTGGATGTAAACGGAATTTGGGGCGGATATACAGGCGAAGGAGCTAAAACCGTTATTGCCAGCAAAGCTTTTGCTAAAATTTCGATGCGATTGGTTCCTAATCAGGATTGGGAAGAAATCACTGAATTATTCACCAAACATTTTATGAGTATTGCACCAAGTGGAGTTACCGTAAAAGTAAAACCGCATCATGGCGGACAAGGTTATGTTACCCCAATTGACAGCATTGGTTATAAAGCCGCCAATATGGCTTATTCCGAAACATTCGGCGTGCCGGCCATTCCGGTTCGTTCGGGCGGAAGTATTCCAATTGTGGCCTTGTTCGAGAAAGAACTGAAAAGCAAAACCATCTTAATGGGATTTGGTCTGGACAGCGATGCCATTCACTCGCCAAACGAACATTTCGGAATTTTCAATTACCTGAAAGGGATTGAAACCATTCCATTGTTTTATAAATATTTTGTGGAATTGAGCAAATAAAAAAAAACGCCAGCTGAAAAGTTGGCGTTTTTGATTCCCCAAAATACATGTGAAAATTAATTGAAATATTTTACTGAAAATTTGCATATTTAAATTTTTACTCTACATTTGTAGAAACAAGTCTATTGATGTAGAACAAATTATATTATGCGTTATTCAATTACTATATTATGCTTTTTATTTTTACTGACGGGCTGCAAAATAAAACCGATTAATCAAAAAATAAACAAAAAAAGAGAAGGCCTCTGGATAGAAAAATATAATCAGGACAGTCTCGAATACAAATCAATCGGAAAATACAAAAAAGGAGAGCCCGTAAAAAAATGGCGTTATTTAGTTAACAATGCCATTATTAAAAAAGAAATATATAAACGTGATATCTGCTTTACAACCTTTTATCATAAAAATGGAAAAATTCAATCGAAAGGGAAAACGAAATTTGTTGAAAATAAATTAGAAATGCATTGGTTTTATTTAGGAAAATGGAAATTCTTTGATGAAAATGGGAAAGTAATTTTAATAAAAAAATACGATGAAGGAAAATTAATTTCTGAAACACAAATACGTGATTAAAAACAATTAATTTACCGCTATTAAACTATCTAACATACAAATAAGAACTCCCTGAACTAGAAAAATTAGAAAAAACAAAGAAATAATGCAGCTATCCAATTCAGAAGAACAATTAATGGAGCATCTTTGGAAACTCGAAAAAGCCTTTATGAAAGACTTACTTCAAGCTTATCCGAAGCCCAAACCGGCAACAACAACAGTTGCCACTTTATTAAAAAGAATGATAGATAAAGAGTTCGTTGCTTACAATGAATTTGGGAACTCGCGAGAATACTATCCGTTAGTTAAAAAATCAGATTATTTCTCGAAACACGTAAACGGATTGATAAGAAATTTCTTTAACAATTCGGCGTCTCAATTTGCTTCTTTCTTTACCACCGAAACCAATTTATCGGAAAGAGAATTAGAAGAACTCAAAAAATTAATAGATGTTGAAATTCAAAAAAAGAAGAAATGACAGACTTTCTAATCAGATCGACATTTTGCTTATTCGTCCTGCTCGGGGCGTATCACTTATTTCTTGAAAGAGAAAAAATGCATCATTTTAATAGGTTTTACTTATTATTTAGTCTAATTTTTTCTTTAACAATTCCATTTATAACGATTGAAATCATACAGGAGATTCCAAAATCAAATATAGAAATAGATTCTATAGAAGCAGGTACCTTCGTTGTTGAAGAAGTAACAAATTATTTGCCAACACTACTTTGGAGTTTATATGGTTTGGTCACTTTTCTATTTACAGTCAAGTTTATTAAAAATATTATAAAATTTATTTCCAAAATAAAATCGAACGCGACAATTAATTATAAAAATGCGAAGTTGATTTTGTTAAAAGAGAAAACGTTACCACATACCTTTTTGAACACAATTTTTATCAATGAAAATGATTATCAAAATCGCAATATCGAAGAAGAATTATACACCCATGAGCTTACGCATGTTACCCAAAAACATACATTAGACATTTTATTTATTGAAATTCTGAAAACTATTTTTTGGTTCAATCCAATATTCCATTTTTACAAAAAAGCAATTCAGCTCAATCACGAATTTCTTGCAGACGAAAAGGTCATAAAATCTTATAACAATGTCCCGTTTTACCAAAACCTATTATTGTCTAAAGCAACCGTGAACCATACTTTTTATCTGGCCAGTAATTTGAATTATTTAATAACCAAAAAACGTTTAATTATGATGACAAAAACCACAAAACCATCCATCGCTTTACTTAAAAAATTAGCTGTCACTCCAATTATTATTGCATTATTTTTTATGCTTTGTTTGAAAACTGTTGCGCAGGAAAAAATAACAATTGAAAAACCTGAAAACAACACCTACACAAAGAAAAAAGGAGCTGAAAAAGTTTCAGGGCCCGAAAAACCTCACAGCCTGCCAAAAATCAGTAAATCTCCAATTGCCATTAACAAATATGAGGAAGAAAAAACCAATGAATTAGGAAAAGATTCAGAAGCTACCAAAATTACTGAAATAACAAAACAACCGGAATTTCCGGGAGGAATGGCTGAGTTTTATAAGTTCGTCGGTAAAAATTTTAAATTTCCAAAAGAAGCTATAGACAACAATCTTGAAGGTAAAATATTCATAAAATTCATGATTGAAAAAGACGGAAATCTAACCGATTTTCAAATTTTAAGCGATTTAGGCTTCGGAACCCGAGAAGAAATCATTCGGGTTTTGTCACTATCTCCCAAATGGTTGCCTGGAGAAGAAAATAATAAACCCGTCAGAGTTCAATATTCTTTACCAATTTCGCTAGCTGCAAAATCTTAAATCATTATAAATTAAAATCCACTCCTGACCGAGTGGATTTTTTTTTATAAAACAAAACATACCAATCATTTAACAACATATTCCAAATTTTGGCGTTAATTTTGCAATCAATCATCATCATCAAAATCATCAATCATGTTAAAACAATTTTTCATTCTCTGCTCCGGAGCTGACAAAAACCTCCTCGAAGGTTGTTCCGAAGGCGAACAAACCAAATTCGTGGGCATTGGTGCCACGGTTTTCTTTACCGCTGTTATGGCATTTATTGCCAGTGCTTACGCTCTTTTTACGGTTTTCGACAGCATCTATCCCGCTTTACTTTTTGGATTTGTTTGGAGTTTACTGATTTTCAATCTCGACCGTTTTATTGTTTCCACCATTCGGAAGAGAGACAAATTCGGAAGTGAATTTTTGCAGGCGACACCGCGAATCATTTTGGCGGTAATTATTGCTATCGTAATTTCGAAACCATTGGAAATTAAAATTTTTGAAAAAGAAATCAACACCGTTTTATTGAAAGAAAAAAACGCGATGGCTTTGAATAATAAAAAAGAACTGGCCAATTACTTCAAATCGGATTTAGACAAAAATAAAACGGAAATCGACAGCTTAAAATCGGAAATTACAAAGAAAGAAAAAGAAGTAAATTCCTATTATGAAACCTATATTGCAGAGGCTGAAGGAACTGCAGGAACCAAGAAATTAGGCAAAGGCCCGGTTTTTAAAGAGAAAATTGCCAAACACGATTTGGCTAAAAAAGAGTTCGATACCTTGCAAAAAAGCAACTTGGCAAAAATTGTCGAAAAGGAACAAAAAACCAAAACTTTACAAGCCGATTTAGACAAAAAAGTAACAGAAACCCAACCTATTATTGATGGTTTCGATGGTTTGATGGCTCGAATCAATGCGCTGAACAAACTGCCTTTGCTCCCATCATTATTCATTATGTTATTGTTTTTAGCTATTGAAACTTCCCCAATTATTGCCAAATTATTATCCCCAAAAGGAGAATACGATTTAAAATTAGAAGATTTGGAAACGGCTTTAAAAGCGACTTTAATACAAGACAAATACCAGCGTGATTTGTTAGTAAAAACCAGTGCCACGATGCACGATAAAGTCTATGAAGATATTGCTCAGGACAACGATTTGTACAAACTCCAACGTCGGAAAGCAACTGAATTATTGGAACTGCAAGCCAATAGTTTTGTAGAAAAACAGAAGAAAAACTTATAGAAAAAACAAAGCCCGACAAATTTAAAAATTGGTCGGGCTTGTTATTTATAGAAAAGTCAAATTACATATGACTCAAAATCTCTTTTTTGTAAGCGTCGTATTCGCCTTGCAAAATCAAGCCGTTGTCGAGTAATTTTTTGTAATTCTGTAATTTTTCAAAAAGTTCATCTTGCGATAATTCGCTTAAAGATTTTTCTTTGGAGGTTTCTTGTACAGCATGGAATGGTTGGTTCTCAGCAATGAAATTGGATTGCGTGACAGGAAATATTTCAGCAAAATGCGTCACTTCCTCCGTTTCTATTTCTTCCATCACTTCAACTTCTTCTTCTAATTGTGCCAAAGGAATTTCTTCTATAACTATTGGTTCTTCCACTATTGTGTTTGAAATTGGAGCAACAGGATTTTTCAAAATATCCAATTGTTCTTTAGCATACGTGAAAATCTTTCTTGCCTGTGTCTTCGGAATATAATCAATCGAAACTTGAATATCGGTTTTGGTAGAAAATGAAAATTCGGAACCTAGAATATTTTCTTTTACAAAAGTTCCCACAATATCATCCCAAGTATAATCGGTAAAATCCATTGAAAGTCCCAAATTTTTAGGTTTACAAATGATAATACGTTTGTTCGTCAACACAATGCTATCCGGAAAAACCGTAATTGCAGGTTTTTTTTGAACACCAATATAACCGATTTCTTCATTTTTCATCAACAAATCATTCAGTTTTGAAGTGATTTTTTCAATGGCTTTTGGGTCTTGTTCTTCGTTTAAAAAACTTTTTATATGTTCTTTCATTTTTATAATGGAAATTATTTGCTTTATTTTTTAGCAAAAGTAATGCCTAATTCTCTAATTCAAGAATTTCGTTTTGGATTTTTTTAGTCAAACTTTTGAAAACCAACTCATACGAATGGTCAATCAATTCCTTTATGAGTAAATCCGGAACTTCTTTATTTACATTAATCGTATTCCAATGGATTTTGCTCATGTGATATCCTGGTTTGATGTCATCGTATTGTGCACGCAATTCTTCGGCATGTTCTGGGTCACATTTCAAATTAACTGATGGTTCTCCTTTTTCCCATTGACTTAGCGAGGATAAGGCAAACATTTTTCCACCCACTTTGAACACCAAAGTATCTTCATCAAAAGGAAAATGTTCGGTTACCCCTTTTTTGGATAGGCAATACTCAAAATAAGTTTCTATGTTCATTTTAAAAGTTTTTAAGAACTATCTTTTCCATCATTTTCTCCGGATTTGCCAATGCTGTAAACCCAAATTTTTTGTATAAAAAATGAGCGTCAGAAGTGGCCAATCGCCAAATTTTCACTTCTTTTAATTGAGGTTCTTTCATCATCGTATCAATTAAAATGGACGAATAGCCTTTGCTGCGATGTTCTTCAATAATAAAAACATCCATTAAATAGGCAAAAACGACATAATCGGTTATTACACGGGCAAAGCCGATTTGTTTTTCATCCAGAAAGATTCCAAAACAAAAAGAATGGTCAATAGTCGTTTGCACTTCTTCCAAAGTTCGGCCGGCTGCCCAATACACATCCTTCAGAAATTGCTGGATAAACGGCACGTCTAATTTACTTTTATCTGTTGAAACCGACACGAGCCCATAAGACGAACTGGCGGAGCAAATCATATTTGGTATAAAACGGGTTTACTCGGACTGGCATCATTTTCGAACGAAGCAATTTGCAAATTCAGCAAATAACTGCCGTCTTTTATTTCATTGGAAACAAAAATTAGTTCGGTAATGCTGCAATCTAGTCTTGCATCGTCATTTAGATTATTAACGTCTTTTACATTCCAAAATGCTTTGTGTGCTAATAGTTTCCCTTCGTCATGCTCTTTATCCACACTTGGCAAATCAATCAGCAAATGCTTTATACCGTTTTCACGAATGAAAATTGCTGCTGCCTCAGATAAATAGGGCGGATTGGTGTTCGAATATTTTTTGGATAATTTATCGTTTTCATTTGGCAAAGTTCGGATTACAATAGCTTCCGGAGTTTTGCTCTTTAAACCATTTTCAATCTGGCTTTTGGTTATTACCCAATCTTCTCCTTGTATTTCCGGTTGCACCGAAACCAATTCTGCTAAAAAGAAAAATTGTTTTAGAGATTGATTGATGCTGTAAAATTCCTTTGTAATATGTCCCAAACATTCCGTATGGGTTCCGTGCCCGTGTGGATTGAAAAAAATATTATTGAAATTCGTCGAAGAACTTCCTTCGCTTACCTTTCCTATCCAATCACCAAAAACAACGGGTTCAATGACTGGTTTTTCGATATACCAGGCAATAGGATTGGCATCTGTGTTCGTTAATGGAATGGAAATATCAATTGGTTTTGATAAATCTACTGTTATAGTTTTATTCTTGTGTTGAATTGTTGTTTTCAATAGTTTGGATTTTACTCCAAATTTAACCAAAACAAATCAGATGCAATTCCATCACTGAAAAATTTTCCTTTTTTCGTGGTTCGCAAAATGTCATTCTCTAAAATCAGCTTTTCATCATCCAGATATTTTTGTGCATTTTGCTTCAGATAATCCAGATAGTCATTCCCGAATTCCTTCTCAATTCTTTCTAAAGAAACACCCCAAATGGTTCTTAAACCTGTCATTATATATTCGTTGTAACGGTCGGTAATTGACAAAATTTCCGTTTCATTGGGCAGTTTGTTTTCTTGAATTGATTTCAGATAAATGGCATTATTGGAAACGTTCCAACTACGGGAAATTCCGTTATAACTATGCGCCGATGGACCAATACCAAGGTATTTTTTCCCTAACCAATACGCCGAATTGTTTCTGGAAAAATAATTCTCTTTCCCAAAATTTGATAATTCGTAATGAATGAAATCATTTGCTTCGAGCGTTTCAACCAAAATCATAAAATGTTCCTGAGCCGCTTCATCTTTGGGTTCGGCGATTTTTCCGGTTTCTATTAATTTTTTCAAAGCAGTTTTAGGTTCTACCGTCAAAGCATAACTCGAAACATGCGGAATTCCGAAAGACAAAGCCGTTTCGATGTTTTGTTTCCACTTTTCGTTGCTCATTCCCGGTACGCCATAAATCAAATCGAGAGAAATATTGTCGAAATATTTGGTAGATTCTTCGAGACATCGTTTAGCTTCTTCGGCATTGTGTGCCCGATTCATCATTTTAAGATCTTCTTCAAAAAAAGACTGAATTCCTATGCTTAAGCGGTTGATTCGACTTTTAGATAATTCGATTATTCGATTATTGGATAAGTCGTCCGGATTGGCTTCGAGTGTGATTTCAGGATTTTCGGAAACGGTATAATTTTGATATACTTCATTAATCAGGAAATTAATTTCGTCTGAAGTTAAAACCGAAGGCGTTCCTCCGCCGAAATAGATGGTTTCAACAATTTCGTTTTCAAACTCATTTTTGCGCAGATGCAATTCTTTGGCCAAAGCCAAAACCATCTCGCCTTTCTTTTTCATCGAAGTCGAAAAATGAAAGTCACAGTAATGACAAGCCTGCTTGCAGAATGGGATATGGAGATAGATTCCTGACAATTTTATTTTTTTACACGTTCTTCGTTCTGTTTCACAAAGGCATCCCAGCCCGAATAACTCTTTTCACCAACTACTTTTCCGGAATTGAAAAAATGACAAACCGCAGCGGCTAAACCATCTGTGGAATCAAGATTTTTAGGTAATTCTTTTAATCCTAAAAGTTGCTGCAACATTTTGGCCACTTGTTCTTTGCTGGCGTTTCCGTTTCCGGTAATGGCCATTTTAATTTTCTTGGGTTCATATTCTGTAATGGGAATTCCTCGAGATAATCCTGCGGCCATTGCAACTCCTTGTGCCCTTCCTAGCTTTAGCATCGATTGAACGTTTTTACCGAAAAAAGGTGCTTCAATCGCAATTTCATCGGGATGATGCGTTTCGATTAACTCAATGGTACGTTCGAAAATGATTTTCAGTTTCTTGTAATGGTCGTCATATTTGGATAATTGCAATTCGTTGAGCTGCAAAAATTCCATTTTTTTATTAATGACTTTTATCAATCCAAAACCCATAATGGTCGTTCCCGGGTCGATTCCTAAGATGATGCGTTCGTTTGCCAATTTTAATTTGTTATTTTGTAACCATGATTTCAATATCTCACAAAGCTAAACAATTCCTGATACTCGTCACTAAACTTTTGGTGGTTGGCGGTGCTTTTTATTTTATTTACAACCAATTGGCGAATAATGATAAATTGGATTGGGTCCTTTTTGCCGAAAAATTTAAGAAAAACCAATCCGTTTTAGGGATTTTGTTCATCCTTTTTCTGAGTTTTCTCAATCGGTTTTTAGAGATTTTGAAATGGCAAAATTTGGTGGAAGTCATCAAAAAAATAACTGTCGGAGAAGCGACAAAACAGGTTTTAGGCGCGCTTACGGCCGCGCTTTTTACTCCTAATGGCATTGGCGAATATGCCGGAAAAGCGTTGTTTTTTGAGAAATCAGAAACAAAAAAAGTCATTTTCCTGAATTTGATTTGCAATGGTATTCAAATGGTTTTGACGGTTATTTTCGGAATTTTCGGATTGCTGTATTTCAATGCGAATTACAATGTGATAACCACCAAAACAGTGGCACTGCTTTTTGGACTTTTGTTTTTGGGTTTTGGCGTTTTATTTTTTGTGAAAAAAATCGCTATCAAAGGCTATTCGATCGAAAAACTGATTCATAAGATTAATGAAATTCCAAAACGAATCCATCAGAAAAACATACTATTAGCCATTGGCCGTTATTTGGTTTTCTCGCATCAGTATTATTTTTTGTTTAGGGCTTTTGATGTGGAATTGCCATATTCCCTATTAATGGCAACGATTTTCGCGGTGTATTTTTTAGCTTCGTCCTTGCCTACTTTCCAATTTTTGGACTTTGCCGTAAAAGGAAGTGTGGCGGTTTATTTCTTTGGATTGTTAGGCGTCAACGAATGGATTGTAGTTTTTATCAGTACCTTGATGTGGTTTTTAAATGTGGTTTTGCCTGTCGTAATAGGAAGTTATTATGTATTAAATTTTAAATCGAAATGGAAGCAGTAACAATTTTATTATACCTCAACATTTTTGTTTATGTCCTTTTTATCTTGGGATTGATTTATGGTTTTACAAAAATAAAATCGTTTAAAAATAAGGATTTAACTCCAAAAACCACTTTTTCCATCGTTGTTCCTTTTCGGAATGAAGAAGGAAATTTGCCGCATCTTTTAGCTAGTTTTTCAAAACTTAATTATCCTACCACTTTATTTGAATTGATTTTTATAGACGATGTGTCAGAAGACTATTCCGTAAAAGCAATTACAAAATGGCGCATGGAAAACGGGTTATTCCATACGACCGTTTTAGACAATGTGCGGATTTCAAATTCCCCAAAAAAAGATGCTATTTCGAGAGCCATTCCTATTATTACCAATGAATGGATTATTACAACTGACGCGGATTGTAAGGTTGATGAAAACTGGCTGCTTACCTTAGACCATTTCATTCAAAGTAATGACGTTTCGATGCTGGTTGGCGCGGTAACTTATGATGCAAATCGTTCTTTTTTACATAGTTTTCAGCAAATGGATCTGATGAGTTTGCAGGGCGCCACCATTGGGAGTTTTGGCTTGAATAAAGGTTTTATGTGCAATGGCGCTAATTTTGCCTACACCAAAAAATTATTTCAGGATTTGAATGGCTTCAAAGGAAATGAAAGCATTGCCAGTGGCGATGATGTTTTTTTGCTTCAAAAAGCGGTTTCTAAATTTCCGGAAAAAATACATTATTTAAAATCTGAATCAACCATTGTACATACAAAACCATTGAATGACTGGAAATCTTTGTTTTATCAGCGGGTGCGTTGGGCCTCGAAAACGACTTCGTATGAAAGTGATTACGGGGAAATTTTGGCTATGGGCGTTTTCTTTGGTAATTTGAGTTTAGTGGTGGCTTTTATATTTTGCTTGACTGAATTACTGTATTGGCATCTTCTTCTGATTTTATTCCTGATAAAATTCACTGTTGATATGGTTTTGCTGATTCAAACGGGTCGTTTTTTGAATAAAGGGAAATTCCTGTTTCCAATATTCAGCAGTTTACTATATCCTTTTTTTAGTACGGCTGTGGCTTTGTATACTTTATTTGGAAGCTATGAGTGGAAAGGTCGGAAGTTTAGGATTTAGGTTTTATTTTAGGATAAAGCCTAGCCCCGATTACTTCACTTGATTTTTATTTTCATCGGAGTTCAGTGAACTTCGTTTGCAGTGGAAATCCTTTTCCTTTTTTCTTTAAAAAGGAAAAGATTGCAACGCATAGCGGGAAACAGCTCCTGAAAATTACTCTATTTTTAAAATAACCGGTAAAACGAACTGCGTTTTTACTGGAATTCCTCTTTTGATGGCAGGATTTACTTTTGGAAAATCGACTAGACGGGCATGCAAAATACTATCAATTTTTATGGTATCGTAAGCCACCGAATCTTTTGGAAATTGCGGTTCAAAACGCATCGTAGCATCCGGAAAAACTGTGACTTTTACTTCGATTGTGTCGAGTTCCGGATAAAGGACTGACAATGTATCGATGCTTAATTTTTGCTGAATGGTCTGCGTCAGGAATTCGAAGAAACATTGTTTTCGCATCGCTTCATCTTTGATTTTTTCGCATTCGGAAACTGATGGAAACTCATCGACTTCGTTCCAATTGATGGATTTCAATTCTTTTTTTAATAATTCTTCCTGTGACGGAACTTGCTTGTCGAAATACTGACAAGAGTTAAAAAGCAAGGACAACAGTATTGTTATTAGAATAATTTTTCTCATATTCGTTAACGAAACAAAGGGTTTCTGATGGATTTAAAAGTACAATTTTAATTTTCAAAATTACTAAAAATTAATTTATGGATATTTTACTGCTCCTCGTAGGTTTTACCTGTATGATTATTGGAATCGCCGGTAGTTTTTTACCGGTTTTACCTGGCCCGTCTCTTAGCTGGATTGGATTGCTTTTTCTTTATTTTACGAATGCTGTTACGGCCAATTATTGGGTTTTGGGCATTACCTTACTCATTACTATTGTGGTTACGATTCTGGATTATACCATTCCGGCAAAAGGGACGAAACATTTTGGCGGAACAAAATATGGTGTTTGGGGAACGAATATTGGTTTGGTTCTGGGTTTGTTTTTTCCTCCGATAGGTTTTATTATCGGCCCTTTTGTTGGGGCTTTTATTGGTGAAATGATTTATAATTCCCAAGACAAAAAACAGGCTTTTAAAGCAGCTATAGGTTCATTTATCGGGTTTCTGGCTTCTACTTTTATGAAAGTTGTGGTTTGCATTTCGTTTTTTATTCTGTTTATTTATATTGTTTTGGAAAATAAAGTGCTCTTATTTTCATAAAAAAAAAGCTGTCTTTCGACAGCTCTCTTTTAATATAAATTGAAATTTTAATTCACTACTAATTTTTTCACTACTTTCAAATTGTTATCTGTAGTTACTTCCAGAAAGTAAATGCCACTTGTTGCAGATGACAAATCAATCGTTTCCGTTGCCATTGTATTAGCAGGTTTTTTGGTCATAATCACTTTCCCTATTACATCATAAACCACAATACTTGAAATAGCATTGGCATTGTTTTTTAACGAAATGGTCACGATGTCGTTTACCGGATTTGGATAGAAAACAAAATTTCCGTTTTCAAATTCATCTACTGCCAATTGCGATACAAATTCAGTATTGAACGTATTGGTAATAATTGCCGGATTATAATCGAAATAAATAGAAGCCGTATTTGGTATGATATCACCAACCGCAAAACCTGGTTTAAGTTTCACTTTGAACATTACATATCCTTTTCCTCCTGCCGGGTTTTGAGAAACTGCAGGCAATTGAATATTATCAAATCTCCAAGTCAGATTGTTAACTACTCTATCCATAACATAAGCATGACTGGCATTAATGATCTTTACTGAGTTTTCGTCCAACTTAGCATCTAAAACATCATTAACCCTTACGTTGATGGCACTTGCATTTCCGGTGTTTTCAAAACGGATGGTATAATACAAATAATCATTTGATGAAAAACTGGAAAACAAAATTTGTTCCCCATGGGATTCCATTTTGTCATTCGGATCATAGGCGCCAACAATCATCTGCGTCGCGATAGAACTATTGTTAGAAGGAACGACGTCACCTGCTAAAGGTGTAATTGAGGCATTATTTGTTAGATAATTCCCGATGGTAACCGTTGGAATGGTTGGTACTTGCATCGTCACGGTCATCATTCTCACTTCAAAAGGCATCAAATTAGTAAAATTATAAGTAAACCCACTAGCAGTTGGCGTGGTTCCCGTTTGTGTATTTCCAGTAATGGTAACTAATGCATCGTTGTTGAATGTCAAGGTTCCCGAAGCAATTATTTGATTTCCAAGATTGGCATAAACAATTTTATTTTCATATGTAAAACCTGGTCTTGGCTGTCCAAGAGGGATAATAGTCACTGCTAAATCATTATATGTCTGTGTAACCGTAATAGGGAAATTATAGGTTTGCATTCCCGCTCCAAGCACCACACTAATATTGTTATAGGATGAAGTTGAAATTCCGTAAGAAGCAGCATAACTTGGATCTATAGTATAGCTTACATCATAAGAATTTGCAGCATTGAGGTCGTAAATATTATAAACACCCACCGGTGAAGTGATGTTATGGACATTACCATTATTATTCAATTCATAATGAAATTCTCCCAACGGGAAATTTTGTTCGCCACCATCCTGATTGCCATTGCTGTTGCTGTCTAAAAAGGCATTCAGTCTTATCCCGGAACAATTTATTGCTCCTTGCGTACCTGCTGCTTCAGTAATTGTAATAAAACCTGGTTGATTACTAAAGTTCGTAGTCATAATTAAGTAAAATTGTCCTGGTTGAGCATTAGGAATCACTGGATATTCAATAGCTGCGGCCGAATAACTGCAACTCACAATCATATTAGTGGTAAGTTGTCCGCTACATGGCGTAACTGGATTTGAAAATGGCCCATAAACAATATAATCAACATCTCTTGGCTGACCAGTAATGGAAACTTGAGCTATCTGAAGATTAATGTTTCCAGCCTGACTAACCGGCAAATAAAACCAAGTAGGATTAGGATGAGAACCCAAACAGCCATAACTGGCTCCGACTTCATTAATCGTAATATTTTGCGAATTAGCAAATGGAACGCCTAAAGCATTACACAAAGAATTGGCTAAACCACAAGATGAAGCCAAATTACAATTGGCAAAAGCCCTTACCTGAAAAGTATATAAGGTATCACAAGAGTTGGTCACAATTTCTCTAACAAATATGTTAGTTATTGTAGATTGAGCACCAACAGAAAAAGCAGTTGAATTTGTTATAGCATTAACTTCTAATGTGGCATCCTGAGCATTCAAATAATAAGCCAGTGTATTACTGCTATTGATTTGAGCCTGAATATTAGTCAGATTAAAAATAACGGCTCCATCATTATTATCATCACATTGATCCATATTAGCCAGAATGGTCACATTTGCAGAAACAGTTTGTGATGTTACAGTAAAGGTAAATATCTGAAAAGTCTGATCGGCATTGTTCTTTAATCGAGCGTAAATTACCTGAGAATTATTAACAGTACAATAAGGCGAAGTCAGGGCATTAAAACCGATTTGGGCATTCGCTTGAGTAATATGATACGAAATAGTATAATTCGATGGGTTTAAACTCCCCATAATATTACTGTCATTTGAAGCTAAATCAAAACACGTCTGACCATTATTGATGCATTGCGATAAGTTTACAGGCTGTCCCGCTTGTTGACAATTAGACGTTAAGAGATTAACAGTTCCGACAGAATAGCAACCCGACATTGTGTTTTGAACACGAAAGTAAAGGTTTTGTTGAAATGGTATAATATTAGAATATGGACTAGATAAAGAATTAATTCCCACTTGAGCATCCATTGGTGTTTCATGAAAAGTAACAATCGTATTCGGCTGATTTCCTATAATTCCAACGATCAACGAATCTAGATTGAATGATGCAAATCCATCTCCATTACCATCACATGCAGTTAGCGTTTGTGGATTCGCCATAGGCAAAGGATTTACATGTAAAACATAAGTAAGGTATTGCACTTCACTTGTAATCGTATTGACTACCCGTACAAATATGGATTGCGGATTAGTAAAATTAGTGTAAGCGTTTGGCAAAGGATTAGCGCTATTGGCAGCATCAGCCTGTGTAAGATAATGCATTATAACATAATCATTTGAATTTAGTCCTGCCAGAATCTCAGATGAAATTTCCAGTAGGTTAAATGTTTCAATACCATCATTATTGGTATCACACTGATTATTGAAGACGGAAGGCTGATTTAATCCTTGCGCAAAAAGAACTGAAGTCGAAAAAAACAGAATAAAGAGAAGTAATAGTTTTTTCATAAAGTTTAGTTATTGGTTGGTTTGTATATAGCCTTAGATGAAATTTATTACAAAAGGTTGCGTTCATTTGTAAGAAACTTACGCAAGATACAAATTTTAAACTACTGATAACCAAAAAATAAAACTTCCCTAAATCAAAAAAGCTATCCACAATAAAGTGGAAAGCTTTTCATTGGTCTAACTACTAAACCTGGTACTTGCGTACCGAAACAACACAACTAATCTTAAAAACCTTTTTGGGGCAAAAAAGCCTTTCTTTACGAAAGGCTTCTCCCAATTTAAGCGGTCTGGACGGGACTCGAACCCGCGACCCCATGCGTGACAGGCATGTATTCTAACCAACTGAACTACCAAACCAGCGCTTTATTGCGAGTGCAAATATACAATCTCTTTTGAGTTCTGCAAGCGTTTTTAAAATAAATTTCAAATAAATTTTCGCCTTATTACCCAAAGGTTTGTTTTTCAATTAAATATGTGGTTAATATTTTTTCAAAATTTTCGCCGACGGCAACAGGAACGTACTTAATTTTGTTCTGCGCACAGGTTAAGGCTAGTTTTTTAAAGTACCTTTCTGCCATTTTTTCGTATTCCTGCTTCACATTGTCTGCAAAAATATTGACCTCATCGCCCGTTTCCACATCGATGAATTTACGCGGGGTGTTATCAAAATCGAAATTCAGTTCCGTTTTGCTGTCGATGACATGAAATAAAACGACTTTATGTTTGTTATGCTTCAGATGTTGCAACGCATTAAACAGTGCTTGTTCTCCCGACGTTTCGGGACCGGATTGAAACATATCGGTAAATAAGACAATCATCGAACGGCGGTGCATTTTTTCGGCAATCTGATGCAGAAAGGTAATGGTATCCGTATTCTTTGATGCTTTTTGCGGCACCAGCAGTTGCTCCAGTTTGTTTATTAACATCCTGTGATGTCGATCGCTTCCTTTTTCGGGCGCATAATACTCGTACGTGTCCGAATAAACGCTTAATCCTACCGCATCGCGCTGTTTCTTGAGCAAGTTCATTAAAACGGCGGAAGCCAGGACCGAAAAACCAATTTTACTTTCGTAGAACTGCTGGCTGTCTTTTAATTTCGGATAATGCATCGAGGATGAATTATCGATTATCAGATGACAACGCAAATTGGTTTCTTCTTCGTAGCGTTTGGTATATAAACGATCGGTTTTGGCAAATAATTTCCAGTCGATATGTCTGGTGCTTTCGCCAGCATTGTAGACTTTGTGTTCGGCAAACTCGGCGGAAAAACCATGAAACGGACTTTTGTGCATGCCGGAAATGAAGCCTTCCACGACTTGGTTGGCCAACAATTCGAGATGCTGAAAGCTGGAAATTTTTTCTATTTGAGATTCGATCTTCATCTTTCAAATGTATTAAAAGATTGAATGATTTAAAAATTAAAAGATTGAAAATTTGAGGGTTGCCATCGGGATTTAATCTTGAGGATATTTATAAAAATGCGAATAATTGCTCCTTTAGCCCCGATGGGAGCAAGTATCCTTTTTTTTTTTAAAAAAAGATACTGCGGACAGCGGGAATTGCATTTGTAGATACAAAACCAAATTTCGCTCCTGAAAATGAAAGGCGTTTTATTTAAACAAAAAAAGGTCCAACTTTCGTCAGACCTTTTGTTTATTGTGCTATTTAGATTACAATAATGCGTCTAAACTATCTGCGTATGTTTGTTTTGGAGCCACACCTACTTGTCTTCCTACTACTTCTCCGTTATGGAAAACCAATACTGTCGGGATGTTTCTTACTCCGTATTTTGCTGCGAATTCCTGGTTGGCATCCACATCGATTTTTCCGATGATTGCTTTTCCTTCATATTCTTCGCTGATTTGGTCGATGATTGGTCCAACCATTCTGCAAGGACCGCACCATGCTGCCCAAAAATCTACCATTACTGGTTTATCCGATTTTAAAACTACTTCCTCGAAAGTAGCATCTGTTATTGCTAATGCCATTTTGTTCTTTTTTATAATTGTTAGACAAAAATACTGCTTTTTTTTGGATTGTTTTCCTTTCGAAAATCAGTTTTGATTATGAGTGTATTGTCAATCTTTATTTGAAGCTGTTTCCCGCTGTCCGCTGTATCTTTTTCTTTTTAAACAAAAAAGAAAAAGGATGCCGCTTCCATCAGGGCTAGGGCTTTCGTATATTAATTGAGCTTAAAATTGATTTGCATTTTCTCTAATTCCTGTAATAATTCGTTAGAAATTTTGATTTTCAGCTTTCGGCTAGGCATTTCCAGCCTTGTGATTATTTTTATTTCTTCTACTTCGGTAACCACATTCATTTCGGGTTCTTCTGATTCTGAAATTTCAGCATCTTCATCAAAGGCAACTGCTTCCGTTTCAACAACGATAGGCAGTACTTCAATTGTTTTTTTTGTTTTCTCCAATTCCATAACTTCAAATGTTACGGTATTGTCTCCTTTATTGGCTTGGAAAACGTCGCTCAATTTATGAATAAATTCGGGTTGCAAATCATTAATATTCAGATGAATAATTAATTTTTTAGCAAACGTCGTTAATACATCCTGTAAATACTGCACCAGCATAAACTGCAATCTTGGCTCTCCTTTTTTGCCCGTTTCTTTATCTGCCCAGCCTTCTTTTACCAACACTTTCATAAAGGTAAAATTATTCTGAATCAGGAAATGGCGGTATTTTAAATATTCTTCACCAAAAATTCGGAACTCATAACTTTCGTCATAGCCTTCTAAAGTAAACATTCCCCAGCCTTTTCCGTTTTTGGCCACACGATGCTGCACATTGGTGATTATTCCACCAAAAGTCAGGTTTTTATTGACATGCAATTCCATGTTTTTAAGGGCTTCCAGTTTGGCATTACAGAAATATTTCATCTCAAATTTATAATCATCCAAAGGATGTCCAGAAATATAAATCCCGACGACTTCTTTTTCTTTGGCTAATTTTTCCATCGTGCTCCAGTCTTCACAGGGCGGCACCACCGGTTCTGCAATTTGCACATCACTGCTTTCCCCAAACAAACTCACTTGTGATGAATTTTCGTTTTCCTGAAATTTCGCTCCGTACCGTATCGCTTTTTCATAGAAGGTAATTCCGTCGCCATCGTCATGAAAATATTGCGCTCGGGTGGTTCCTAAAAACGAATCGAAACCTCCGGCTAATGCTAAATTTTCTAATGCTTTTTTATTCGCTGCACGTAAATCAATCCGCTTCGCCAAATCAAAAATCGATTTATATTTTCCATCTTTTCTGTTTTCGACAATCGTGGCTACGGCTCCCATTCCGACACCTTTTACGGCACCGATTCCGAAACGAACGGCGTAATTTTCGTTTACCGTAAATTTATAAAAGGACTCATTCACATCCGGACCCAAAACTTGCAATCCCATGCGCTTGCATTCTTCCATAAAGAACGAAACCTGTTTGATATCGCTCATATTGTTCGACAAAACCGCTGCCATATATTCCGCAGGGTAATTCGCTTTTAAGTAGGCTGTTTGATACGCAATCCATGCATAACATGTCGAGTGTGATTTATTAAACGCATATTCGGCAAAGGCTTCCCAGTCTTTCCATATTTTTTCCAGTTTATCTTCGGCATGCCCTTTTGCGGCGGCCTGACTGATGAACTTGGGTTTCATTTTGTCCAAAACATCCTTTTGCTTTTTCCCCATCGCTTTACGCAAAACGTCGGCATCCCCTTTGGAGAAATCCGCGAGTTTTTGGGACAGAAGCATTACCTGTTCTTGGTAAACGGTAATTCCGTAGGTATCTTTTAATAGTTCTTCGCAGGCTTCAAGATCATAAATGATTTCTTCTTCGCCATTTTTCCTTTTAACAAAACTAGGAATATAAGCAATTGGACCAGGACGATACAACGCATTCATCGCAATTAAATCCGGGAAAACCGTTGGCTTTAATTCCTTCATGTATTTCTGCATTCCGGCAGATTCATATTGGAAAATTCCCACCGTTTCTCCGCGTTGAAAAAGCTCATAGGTTTTTAAATCATCAATAGGAAATTCATCCGGATTAAGGTCTATCCCGCTTCTGTATTTTACTAATTTAACGGTATCTTTTATCAGGGTCAGGGTTTTCAGACCCAAGAAGTCCATCTTTAACAACCCGGCACTTTCTACGACTGAGTTATCAAATTGGGTAACATACAAATCGGAATCTTTGGCGGTAGCCACAGGAACGAAATTCGTAATATCGCTTGGCGTAATGATTACTCCGCAGGCGTGAATTCCGGTATTTCTTAAATTCCCTTCCAGAACTTTCGCTTGCTGGATGGTTTCTCCTCCTAAATCTCCTTCTTTGGCTAGGCCAATTAATTCTTTGATTTTATCAAACTCTTCGGGGCGAACGGCTTTCTTTATCAGATTTTCATCATCACTTAAAAAACGCGCTAAATTCCATTTTGAAGGCATCATGCCGGGAATTAATTTGGCGATCTTATCTGCTTCAAATAAAGGCAAATCCAGTACCCGTGCCGTATCCCGAATGGCCGATTTGGTTGCCATTTTACCATAAGTGATAATCTGCGCCACTTGCTTAGAACCGTATTTTCTAATCACATAATCCATTACGCTGCTACGGCCTTCATCATCAAAATCGATATCGATATCGGGTAGTGACACACGATCGGGATTCAGAAAACGCTCAAAAAGCAGGTTATACATTAGGGGGTCGATATTGGTGATTTTTAAACAATAGGCCACCACCGAACCTGCTGCAGAACCCCGACCAGGCCCAACAGACACGCCCATACTTCGGGCTTCAGCAATCAAATCCTGTACAATCAGGAAATAACCCGGATAACCTGAATTCGAAATGGTCAGTAACTCAAAATCGAGACGTTCCTGAATTTCGGGTGTAATTTCTTTGTATCTTTTGTTGGCGCCTTCAAAAGTAAGATGTCTTAAATAAGCATTCTCTCCTCTTACGCCACCATCCGCATCCTCTGGGTTTTCAAATTCTGTCGGAATTTCAAATTTTGGCAATAAGACTTCACGAGCCAAATCGTAAATCTCTATTTTATCTACAATCTCCGAAATGTTCGTAATGGCTTCCGGCAAATCGTTGAAGATTTTTTTCATCTCGTCACCCGACTTGAAATAATATTCCTGATTGGGCATTCCGTAACGGTATCCGCGACCGCGACCTAT
Organism: Flavobacterium sp.; assembly: GCF_035292545.1. GTDB lineage: Bacteria > Bacteroidota > Bacteroidia > Flavobacteriales > Flavobacteriaceae > Flavobacterium. Next base: position 24,098 of record NZ_DATDPV010000002.1, read on the forward strand.
CGGCGTAGTTTGTTTTTCACCATCACGAACACACAATAAAATATCGTGCGCATTAGCATTTTCTTTATCGATATAGAAAATATTATTGGTCGCAATGACTTTAACCTCATGCTTATTTGCCAAAGAAATCAATGCGGTATTCACCCGATTTTCATCTTCCTGATTGTGACGCATTACCTCAATATAGAAGTCGGAACCGAATTGTTCTTTCCACCAAATTAAAGCTTCCTCGGCTTGGTTTTCACCTATATTTAGAATTTTACTTGGAATTTCTCCGTAGAGATTTCCAGATAAAACGATAATGTCTTCTTTGAATTCCTCAATAACTTTTCTGTCTATTCGAGGTACATAATAAAACCCTTGCGTGTAGGCAATCGAAGACATTTTGGCCAGATTATGATAGCCTTTCTTCGTTTTTGCTAAAAGGACAATTTGATAGCCGTTGTCTTTTCGGGTTTTATCTTTATGGTCTTCGCACACAAAAAATTCACAGCCTACAATAGGTTTCATAGGAACTTCGGTAGGTTCTTCCCCTTTTTCAATAGCTTCTTTATTCTTGGCAACCGCCGCTTTATTATGATATAAAATATCGCGAACAAAATGAAAAGCACCCATCAAATTGGCGTGATCCGTCATGGCAACCGCGGGCATTTTATGTTGTGCTGCCGCTTTCACCAAAGCCGCAATGCTAATCGTAGACTGCAGCACCGAAAATTGTGTGTGATTATGCAAATGCACGAAATCGGTATCAATTAAAACCTGTTTATTATTGGAAAGTGCCTGTTTTGAAACAGGTGCTTCCTGCACTTTTTGGAAATTTTGACGAATCGTTTCTGAAGCCGCTTTCAGATTAATATGTTTTAATCCTATCAGCTGAATTTCTCCGGTATTATAATTGGCAAAATCCTGAAAATAACCCGACGGAACATCGAGTTGTTCTTTGGTAAAAATCTCACGACGAATTAATTCGAGAAAACAACGCGTAGTGGCCTCGACATCGGCAGTGGCATTATGCGCTTCCGAAAAAGGCTTGTTAAAAAGATAACTATGTAATTCCGTTAAGGTTGGTAATTTGAATTTTCCGCCACGACCGCCCGGTAATTTTAATAACGAAGCGGTTACTTCGGTACAGGTATCAAGAACCGGCATACTGCTCATGGCAGAAGTAACTCCCATTCTGTGGAATTCGCAGCCCATAATATTGACGTCAAAATTTAGATTTTGACCCACAATAAATTTGGCTTTTGATAAAGCGATATTGAATTTTTCTAAAACTTCCGATAATGCGATACCATCCGCTTGTGCCAATTCGGTAGAAATTCCGTGAATACGCTCGGCATCATACGGAATATTAAACCCTTCGGGCTGGATTAAATAATCCTGATGCTCGATGAGTTTTCCCATTTCATCATGCAATTGCCAAGCAATCTGGATACAGCGAGGCCAGTTATTGGTATCGGTGATGGGCGCATCCCAACGCTTTGGCAGTCCGGTAGTTTCGGTATCGAATATTAAATACATAGCTGAATGTGAAGGTTTTGCAATTCTGAAAAATTACAAAATATGAATTTCAAAAGTAGTTTTTTTTGAAGTAAAAAACCGGAGAAGTTATCAACAAAAAAAAAACCATTCATCTATTGACGAATGGTTTTCATATGTGATAAATATAGTGTTATTGCTAACGCTACTTTATGGCATTTGTTTGAATGTTAAATCCAGAAAAGTGATTAGTAACCACCTCTGTTTCCACCACCACGGTTATCTCCACCACGGCTGCTTCCACCACCGTAACCACCGCGTGAATCTCCACCACGTGAATCTCCACCACGACTGTTGCTGTTAAAACTTCTTCTTTCGCCTTCTGGTTTTGGCTCAGATTTATTTACAACAATTGCACGACCTTGAACAGTAGCACCGTTCAATTCATCGATTGCTTTTTGAGCATCGTCATCGTTTGGCATTTCAACAAAACCGAATCCTTTACTTCTTCCAGTAAATTTATCAGTAATAATTTTAACAGAATCAACTGTTCCATAAGCCTCGAAAGACTCTCTTAAATCTGCTTCCTCAATACTGAAAGGAAGGCTTCCAACGAAAATATTCATATGTACGAATTTATAATAATTACAACAAATGTAATCTTATTTTTCCTGTAATCAACTATGTATTAGATTATTTATGATTTTATTTTAAAAATGAAAAATAAAATTACTTTAAAAAACAAAAAACCACCTTAAATAAGATGGTTTTCAATTCATTATATTTTGATTTTATAAAGCTGGTAAAATCCTAACTTTATAAAAAACTCCTTCTTGGAAATTTAATATGTCACCCCCCAATGGGTTATTATTAATGTTCTTTGCATTAAACCTAAAAGTACCTGAAATAGTCATATTCGTTGGGTCAAATTCTGTTATTTTTATTTCTCCATCTCCAATATTTATTCCGGTAGCATAGGTCAATTCTACACCGTCTTTAGAAAATACAAAGGTAGCTTTTTTAGAATCGCTCGTACCTAACGGATAGACACCTACATTTGTTGATGTTGTTTTTAGCGTTAACGTTTCATATTGAGTAAGCGCTTCTATTACTAAAGAATTGTTTGGTCCAAGGGTTGCTCGAGAATCATTGGCTCTCCATAATACATTATCTTTAAGCCCCTGAACAGCGGGATTGTTGAATTTTACATCTTCAGTGCAAGAAGTAAAAACAACCAATAGCATTAAAAGTGATATTAAATTTTTCATTTTTTGGTAGATTTTAATATTACAAAAATAGTTTTTTAAACCAAAAATGCTAAATAAAAATCAATAAAATTCAGGGGAAATGAATTTAAGCGCCTATTTACTTTTAAATATAAAACCCCGATTAGCATCTTTGAAAAAAAATTGTATCTTTGCACCCTTAATTAACAGAGGTCGAGTACCTCAAAATTTAATCACACGATTATGTCTGTAAAAATTAGATTACAAAGACACGGTAAAAAAGGAAAACCTTTTTACTGGGTTGTAGCGGCTGATGCTCGCTCAAAAAGAGATGGTAAATACTTAGAGAAAATCGGTACTTACAATCCAAACACGAATCCTGCAACTATCGAGTTAAACCTTGATAAAGCAGTTCAATGGTTGCACAATGGTGCTCAACCAACTGATACAGCAAAAGCGATTCTTTCTTACAAAGGAGCGTTATTGAAACATCACCTTGACGGAGGAATCCGCAAAGGCGCTTTAACTCAAGAACAAGCTGATTCTAAATTAGCTACTTGGTTAGAAGCAAAAACTGGAAAAGTAGATTCTAAAAAAGAAGGTTTAACAAAAGCGCAAGCTGATGCTAAAGCCAAAGCTTTCAAAGCAGAACAAGATGTAAATGCAAAACGTTTAGCAGCTGCTGCTAAAGCGGAAGCGGATGCTATTGCTGCTGCAACTCCTGCTGTTGAAGAAGAAGTTGCTGAAGTTGAAGCTGAAGAAGCTCCTGCTGCAGAAGAAAACAACGAAGAAGCTCAAGCTTAATTATAAAAGGCGACAATGCGTAAAGAAGATTGTTTCTACTTAGGTAAAATCGCTAAAAAATTTAGTTTCAAAGGGGAAGTTCTTGCCTATTTAGACACGGACGAACCAGAGTTATACGAAAACCTGGAATCAGTGTTTGTTGAATGCAACAAACACTTGGTTCCTTTTTTTATTGAAACCAGTTCCATACACAAGAACGATTTTCTCAGAATTCGTTTTGAGGACATGAATACCGAGGAAGAAGCGGATGCCATCATGGGTAACGCGATTTATCTTCCTTTAAATATGTTGCCAAAACTTACCGGCAACAAATTCTATTTTCACGAAGTAATAGGTTTTGAAGTCGAAGACAAACGTTTAGGTGTTGTCGGAAAAATTGTTTCTATAAACGATTCAACAGCCCAACCTTTATTTGAAGTTGAAAATGGCGAGGTTGAAATCCTCATTCCAATGATTGATCATTTCCTTGTCAAAATTGACAGAGAAAACAAAAAAGTTATCATGGATTTACCGGAAGGACTTATCGAAATGTATCTTTAAAAGTCTATTTGGTTAATCGCTAATTTGGTTATTTGTAAAAAATCAAATCGTTAATCCTCAATCTTACCTCTTCATGTTTACATTCAAACAATTTAAAATTGAACAAAGTCGTTGTGCTATGAAAGTAGGTACCGATGGTGTTTTATTAGGTGCCTGGACTCCGATTGAGAATAATCCCAACAGTATTTTAGATATTGGAACCGGAACCGGATTGATTGCTTTGATGCTGGCCCAACGCAGTTTTGCCGAACAAATTGATGCTCTGGAAATTGACGAAGAAGCTTACGAACAAGCGGTAGATAATTTTGAAAACAGTCCCTGGAGCGACCGATTGTTTTGTTTTCATGCCGGTTTGGATGAATTTGTAGAAGAACCCGAAGACGAATACGATTTGATTGTATCCAATCCTCCATTTTATACTGAAGATTATTATTCCAATAACGAACAACGCGATTTGGCCCGTTTTGCCAATGCCATGCCTTTTGAAGATTTAATCGAAGCGGCCGCCATGTTTCTTTCCGAAAAAGGAGTTTTTGCTGTAATTATTCCCTTTAAAGAAGAAGAAAAGTTTATTGCTTTAGCCGATGAATGTGAATTGTATCCTATAAAAATCACTCGTGTAAAAGGAACGCCAACTACCGAAATCAAACGCAGTTTATTGGCTTTTAGCCGAACAAAATCAGATAGTTTCCCAGTTGACGAATTGGTTATCGAAACCGCCCGTCATCAATATACTGCTGAATATATTTCACTTACAAAAGATTTTTATCTGAAACTTTAATTTGCTTTCAGGATACTTCTGAACTGATACAATATCCTTTCTAACAAACGTAAATCTTCGGTTACAATCTCTGCAGAACCTGTCATTTCCTGTTGAAAAGGAATTGCTTTATTGTAATTTGTTTTCAAATTTTCCGGAAGCGAAATATCTATTAATAGATTTCCATCTTTATCGGGAACTAGAGAAATATTTTTTACTTTCCCTCTCAACACACCAAACTCCCTATCAGGAAAATTTGCCAAACGCATGTTAACTTGCTGTCCCACTTTTATTTTACCCGAATTTTGGGCAGGAGCTTTTACTTTGCCCACATACCCTTTTTCTAAAGTGGGAATTATAGAGAACACATTGTCACCGGCTGTTATGGTTTGATTTTCTGTCCAAATTTGCAAAAAAGAAACCTGTCCGGCAATGGATGATTTTAATACATAAGTCAATTCCCAATCTTTTATCACTTTTTTCAGTTGATAGAAAGACTGCATTTTATTGCTTTCCAAATTAACTTCTTCTTTAGTTCCGCTAATTCTCGTGCCTTCACTATTTCTGTTATTATCAATTAAAGAGGATTTTAATTGTGAAATACTGCTCAACAAATTTTTATAATTTTTTTGAGCCTGAAGATATCCTAGTTTTTTATTTTCAAAATCCTGGACCGACACCACCCCTTTATTCAATAAAATTTCAAATCGATTCACATCATTCTTTTGAAGTAACAATTCCGATTCATTGATACTTTTTTGCTGTTGCAAAAGACTTAAACGTTCTCTGATTTGGGCACTTTCTGAATGCTGCGCGTTATTTTCAATTTGAAAAGGATGCAAATCCTGATTGAGTTCATTTGCTATATAATCTTTTTGAAAAACCGAAAAGGCACTTTCAATATCTCCCAATTGTTTGTTTTTTAATAATTCAAAAGGAAAATCATTATTCGTAGCATTGATATTTATCGTATCGATGATGCTTTTCAATAAAAACACATCTTTATAATTAGCAGGATTTTCGATTACGGCTAAAGGTGTATTTGCTGCAACTTTAATCTTATCCATTATTAAAATAGCTTCAATTCTACCTGAAGTTTTGGCTACCAGTTTTTCGGGCGGGATGTTTGTCGTAATGACCACTTGCGTTGCAATAACATCAGGATATCTAACAAACCAAGAGACAAACAGCAGCATCAGGATGATTCCAAAAATCAAAACGGTACCCCAACGGATCATCCAATGAGGGACACGCGTGAGTATATCTTGAACCTCTTCACTTCTTAATTCGAATGTAGTAATATTTTCTGCCATGTTCTTAATTTCCTAGTTGCAATTGATTTCTAACCAATTCGAAGTAATTTCCTTTTTGTTCTACCAATGCAGAATGGTTTCCCATTTCGATAATTTTTCCTTTATCAAGCACTACAATTTGATCTGCATTCATTACCGTACTTAATCGGTGCGCAATAACTACAACTGTTTTATTTTTAAAGAAAGTGTCCAGTTTACCCATAATCTCTTTTTCATTATTAGCATCTAAGGCCGAAGTAGCTTCGTCAAAAAACAACATTTCCGGGTTTTTATATACGGCTCTTGCAATCAACAATCGTTGCTTTTGACCGGTACTCATTCCCACTCCTTCTGAACCAATTTTAGTGTTATAGCCCAATGGCAAACCAGAAATATATTCTTTTATATTGGCAACATCTGCAGCATAAACCAATCGTTCTTTATCAATATTATCAACTCCAACCGCAATATTATTGGCAATGGTATCATTAAAAATAAATCCTTCCTGCATTACGGCTCCAATATTAGCACGCCAGGATTTTTGGGCAATGTTTTTAAGTTGGGTGTTTCCTAAATTAATTTCGCCTTTATCGGGTTCGTAGAATTTAAGCAATAGCTTCATTAATGTCGTTTTTCCGCTTCCACTCACGCCTACAATGGCAGTAACTTTACGAGCAGGAATGGTTAAATTTAAATTTTCTAAGACCGGAATATCAGAACCCAAATAGCGATAAGACAAATCTTTTATTTCTATCGCACAATCTTTCGGAATATCATGTGTTTGATGGATTTCTTGTTGCGTATCGTCTTCTTTATCATGAATTTCGGATAAACGGGCTAACGATATTTTGGCATCCTGCACTTCGCGAACAAAACCGATAAGTTGTGCAATTGGGCCGTTTAAACTTCCCACAATGGAACTTATTGCCATCATCATCCCTAAGGTGATTGAACCATCGATAACCAATTTAGCAGAAAGAAAAATAATAAAAATATTCTTTAGCTCGTTAATTACTGATGAGCCAATAGTTTGTGTTTGTTCTAAAACCAATCCTTTTATAGAAACCCGAAACAATCTCGCTTGGACATATTCCCATCCCCAACGTTTTTGTTTCTCGGCATTATGCAGTTTTATTTCCTGCATTCCGTTGATGAGTTCCATGACTTTGCTTTGTTCTTGAGAAACTTCAGAAAATCGTTTGTAATCCAACTCTTCTCTTCGTTTTAAAAACAAGGAAATCCATCCGAAATACAATAAACTTCCCGTAAAAAACACGAAGAATATCTGAAGGTTATAATACGCCAAAACCCCTCCCATAACAAACATATTGATTACCGAAAACAATACGTTCAATGATGAAGTGGTCAATATTCGTTCTATACGATGATGGTCGTTAATGCGCTGCATGATATCGCCAGTCATTCGAACATCGAAAAACGAAATAGGCAGATTCATTAATTTGATAAAAAAATCGGAAATTAAGGAGATATTTATTCTTGTCGAAAGATGCAATAATATCCAGCTTCGGATGAATTCCAATCCTATTCTTCCGGCAAACAGAAAAAGCATGGCAAACAGAATCAAATAAACAAAATGTATATTCTGATTTTGAATTCCAACATCCACGATGCTCTGCATTAGAAACGGAAAAATAAGCTGCAATAAACTACTCGCTAATAAACCAATGCTCAACTGTATTAAGAATGATTTGTAACGCAATACATATTGGGATAACAAACCAAATCCCAGCCCTTTTTTATCTTCTTTATCAAATTCCGACTGGAAGAATTTTGGCGTTGGTTCAAGCAATAAGGCAATGCCTTCTTCGGTATTTTCATCTGCATTGTTTCCAATCCAGAATTTTATAAAATCGTTTTGGTTGTATTCTATTAATCCATATCCGGGATCTGAAATAAAATACTTGCCTTTTTTTATTTTGTACAATACTACATAATGCTCTTTATTCCAATGCAAGACACAGGGCAATGGCGCTTCTTCTAATCTTTTCAGATTGAGTTTTACGCCTAAAGTTCGAAAACCTATTTTTTCGGCAGCGTCACTTAGAAACAGTAAATTACTGCCTTCGCGAGTGGTTTCGCTAAAATCACGTAACTCTTGAATGTTAATGGTTTTGTCGTAATGTTTTGCTATTATTTTTAAGCAAGTAGGACCACAATCTTTAGAATCGGCTTGTATATAGTTTGGGAATTTCTTCAATTTTTTATTTTGTTTTCAAAAGTAATTTAAAAAAACTGTCTAAAAATAATTTTAGACAGTTTAGATTTAAAACATGAGAGTACTATGCTTCAGTTAGACAAATAGTAGAACAAATACTTGGGCCGCTTCCACAAGCACTTACTAACACATAATTATCACATTGGCAGTAACCACACCATACTGGCTTACCGCCATTAATTTCTTTTTGCTCAATCTTAGTTAATTGTTGAGCACCTTCCAAGTTTAAAATGTTTTTTAACATGATATTGATTTTAAAATTTGATAAATATTCAATCATTTAAAGACACTTGAAATTATGTCTGTTTTCTACTTATTTAATCGTGTAATTGATTTAAAAAATATTCTACCCAATGAATTTTATAAATTTTAATTATCCAAAATTATAAAATCGCAGAAATAGATGGTATACCATAAAAACGGTATTTTAGGCACAACAATCGATTGTGGGATTATTTGTAACAAAGTTCCCCTAGGACAAAATCTTCAGCAGTTGTGCGACTGTTCCCGATTGTTATAATAATAATTAGTTGGAAGTCCCTTCTCCACCCACACATTTACCCACTCTTTCCCCGTTGCATACAGTAATTTGGCAATAAGCACCGCCAGAACACTCAACATTAGATAGACATTGAGATTCACAAACTTTAACAACTAAACCTCCATTAATTGATTTTTGCTCATTTTTAGTTAATTTTTGAGCACCTTCTAAGTTTAAAATGTTTTTTAACATGATATAAATAATTTAATAAAATTGATTAATAACCCAATCGTTTTAAGACACTTGGATCTTATGTCTATTCTCGCGCAAGAATGTTTTTATATTTTTAAGCCTGAACTAAACTGTTGTTTTCCAAAACTTCTTTTTCTTCTGAAAAATCATTAAGAAAGTATTTCAATTCACTTATTTCATATTCATTAGGGAATAACTTGTCGTTTACAATCTTTATTGGTGTATAATTGAATTCGTTTTCTAAGCACCAAAAATATTGTTGATAAATTTGATCATTCACTTTCATGTCAATGGTATCGACTTCCCATTTTTCTTTCCAGCTTTCTAATCCCATTTTTTTTATATGCCAATCGGATATTGCCTCTTCTACCTTATCAGGATTAGAATTATTAATCGCCAATAAACGCTCCACAACTACTTTGTAGAGATTGTCATTGTTCTCCGGATTAACATTGAACAAGACATTTAAAAAAACTTTTTTTGGAAATTTTGAAACCAGTCCTAAAGCGTCTTGAAATGCAGTATGACAATGTCCGCAACTTGGGCTAATTATTATAGTGAGTTTAATATCTGCCTCACTATTACCAAATCGCAAGCCTTCCAGCCGATTCCATCCGTTTATAACAGGGATTTTATTTGACAGGGAATTAAAAACACTATAATTTCTTTTAAATTTTTTAAGCCCATTTATCTCTTTTTCGGCTTTAATTTTAGTTTCCAAGATTGGCTTTATACCCATCCAAATAGAAGCTAGAATTATGAGTGAAAATAAATATGTGGAAAAAACAGAAAAATCGATTTCAGAAGTAGGCTGCTCTATAAAACTAAAAACCAAACCCTGCATTACAAGTACAAATGAAATGGCTAAACATAATACACACCATTTTTTCAATTTCATTTTTTGCAGCCAAATAGAGTAAACAATTAAAGGGACAGCTAGTACACTTAAAAACCCTACAATTACGCTTGAATAATTCGGTTGTAATAATATTGACAGGGTACTGACGCTAAAAAACAGTAATGGTAAATCTGAAAAGTTAATCCATTTGTTAATTTCGCTTTCATCTGATTTAATAACAGAATCACATGAAGTATTATCACCAATATTGCAAAACTTTGAAACCACTTGATTTTCTATTCCAAGCTTTTCTTGAATAATGAAAATGCTAAATAGTAATCCAATTAATGAAGTTATCAGGAATACAAAATCTTTTAAATCATAATTATTGTAAATTACCGACAATAGAATCAGAACAGTTAATGGCAACAAAACTTTTAGCCATTCCTGGTTTATTTCAAATCGTTTGCTAGGAGCAACCTCATTTGTCTCAATTGCGATAATAACTTCGTTCCAATCTGTAAGGAATTCATTAAAAGACAAATTATGTTTCTCTCCTTTATCTGTCTCTAATCGTATTGAAGCACTTGTTTTTGAAACTAAAACCAAATCCTGATTGAAAATAGCCAAGAAAGAATCGGGCAATTCTACGAACTGTTCTTTCGGAACTTTTATCGCTACATTTTCTATAGATAACATATCTAATGAATCCGTGATCGCAAATACACTTGGGTAATTTGGATGCGAAAGAAATAAATCCTCAAAATGCTCTTTTTGATTTGAAAAATGATTGAGCTCTAAATACTTTTTAACTATGTTTATCATTATCTTTTTTTATAATACTGGCAAAAAAATTATCATGATGAATATCATTCAACAAATAATTCCGGAGCAAAAATGTATAGAAAAAGGGGTTAAAAAAAACGAATAGTCATAGAATATGTAAATAAAAGGACTATAATTCATAAATTATAGCTTACAAATTTATGTTTTAAAACAATAAGTGTCAGCAATTTAAAAATTATATCATCAAATTATATATCATCAAAAAATTAAACGATAATTATTCGACTATAATTTCAATAAATTTGAAAAAATAAATTAATTTAAAAAAAGATGAAAAAAGAAAAATTGAAAATCGAGGATTTCATAAACAATGAACTTAACAAAAAACATGCAATTACTGTACAAGGCGGTGGAGGCAGCGGCACTATTTCAGTTGGATTAGACCCATTTATTGAATCTGACCCTTTAACGGGTAGTAATGTTCCCTCAGGAGATATTGACCCAACCACTAATCCAAACTTACCGATCAATCAGGTGTAAATTTTAGAAATTATATTCATTGGATTAATTAAAAAAAGGGAATTAAATTAACTCCCTTTTTTTAATTTCATTAACAAACCGATAGGGTGTCATCCCTGTTTTTTTCTTGAAAGAACTAGCAAAGGAATCTGCGTTTTTAAACCCTGCACTTTCGGCTATAGCCTGGGTTGTATATTCTCTATATTTTGTGTTATTAATTATCTCGTTGATAACATAATCAATTCTTAACTCATTATAATAAACACTAAACGATTTGTTATAATTTTTATTAACAACATAAGACAAATAGGTAGTGTTGGTTTTTATTTTTTTAGCCACTTCCTGTTGTGTAAATTCAGGCTTTAAATAATACAGCTTATCTTCAAGAAACTTCAGCTGCAGCATCATTTTTTTTTCGCTATCTATACTAATTATTGATGTTCCATTTTTTGGCTTAATCTCATCATTACCAATTAAAGTATTAGTTTTAGAAAATAAATCCTGATTATTCAAATTTGATTTATTTTCCTCCAGTATTTCCGAGACTCTTTTTTCTGCTGTTTTTTTTCCTTGGTTAGTTTTTAAAAAAAGAATTATTAGACCTGCTAAGAAAATACTTAAGAATCCAAGTAACCCATTTTTAAGTAAAACTTTATTTTTATGCTCCTTTTGTAAAACAGTCATCTCTTTTTCTAAATCCTGATTGCCTAATTTATAATTGACTTCTAATGCTTCACTATTCTGTTTGAATTCATTTTTTTCAAAAATATCCAAATAAATTTTTGAATATTTTAATGCGTTTTCTGAATCCTCATAAGAATTATAAATCTTTGCTTGGAAATAATTAGAATAAATATAACATAAATGAACCATATCAGATTCTGAATTATACAAAGAATCTACTTTCTTAAAATAAACTAATGCTTTATCATATTTTTTTTGATTATAAAATAAATATCCTAAATTGAAATTCGCACTATAATACTCTTTTTGAAAATTATTTTCTTTTGCAAAAGTTAAAATATTATAATATACTTTGGAAGCTCTGACGAAATCGTTTTTCAGCAAATAAATGTTTCCAATATTTTTTTGGGCTTTTAATTTGTTTTTAAAAATATCTTTAGAACAAAATATTGTTTTATTATAATAATAAAATGCTGAATCTAACAAATGCTCTTTATCCTTATTTTTAAAATAATATTTCTCATAAAATATCCCCAGATTTAAATTTATATTACTCTTGTTTTGAGAATATTGACTATCTGAGAATAAATATTTATTATTATCTACAATGCTATTTGATTCCCTATACGTTGAAATTGCTTTTTTATAATTTTCAACATCACTATTAATAATCGCTATATTATTATTTATCTTGACAATTTGAACAAGATCACCTATCTCCTCAGAAATTTTTTTTGCAATAAAATATTTATCTAATGCTTTAGAAAACTCCCCATTTTTCCAATCAATAATTCCGCCATAGTTATATATATAGGATTCGTTTTGTGTTTTTAGATATGAATTAGGTGCACTATCAATCAATTTTAAAGCATGAATATAATGTTTTTTAGCATTATTGAAATTTCCTTTTTCAGCATACAGATATCCTTTTACTCCAGACACAAAAGCTTTGTGAACGATGTTATCAGATTTATCAATTTTAGCAGCGTAAAAAAAAGAACTGTCAATATGAGAATTAAAATGAGATCTTACTTTATCTTGCAAAGAAACATACTCCTTATTAGATAAAGTGCCTTTATTTTGAGAGAAAACGGTTTGTGTAATTAAAAAAAGAAGACCGTATGTAAAATATTTCATGGACGTTGTGTTTTTAAGGCCCTGAGCCAATCCGAAAACTAGGTTATAAGAAATTTTAATAAAACAGATAACATCTTATTCGATGAACTTTCACGAATAATTTTATCAAAACCCATTTTATAAAATAATGCCGAAATTATAACAATTGTTCGTAGAATAGTTAAATTTCTTTGCGTAAATTTGCACCGATTAAAAAACTATCCAAATGAGACCAGACTTATTTCAAGCTCCTGATTATTACTTACTAGACGATTTATTGTCAGACGAACATAAATTAGTGCGCGATTCTGCACGTGCATGGGTTAAAAAAGAAGTTACTCCTATTATTGAAGAGTATGCCCAAAGAGCCGAATTCCCAAAACAATTGGTTAAAGGTTTAGCGGAAATTGGTGGTTTTGGCCCTTATATTCCTGTGGAATATGGTGGTGCGGGATTAGACCAAATATCTTATGGATTAATCATGCAGGAAATTGAGCGTGGTGATTCTGGGGTTCGTTCTACTTCATCTGTGCAATCTTCTTTGGTAATGTATCCCATTTGGAAATACGGAAATGAAGAGCAAAGAATGAAATACTTGCCAAAATTAGCGACAGGTGAATTCATCGGTTGTTTTGGTCTGACAGAACCTAATTACGGTTCTGACCCGGGAAGCATGATCACCAATTTTAAAGACATGGGCGACCATTATTTATTGAACGGTGCTAAAATGTGGATTTCTAATGCGCCTTTTGCTGACATCGCAGTGGTTTGGGCAAAAGATGAAACAGGAAGAATCCACGGATTAATCGTAGAAAGGGGTATGGAAGGGTTTACTACTCCTGAAACACATAACAAATGGTCATTAAGAGCTTCTTCTACAGGAGAATTGATTTTTGACAACGTAAAAGTTCCTAAAGAAAATTTGTTGCCAAACAAATCTGGATTGGGCGCGCCGCTTGGTTGTCTTGATTCAGCGCGTTACGGAATTGCCTGGGGTGCTATTGGTGCTGCCATGGATTGTTACGATACCGCTTTGCGTTATGCAAAAGAAAGAATCCAATTCGACAAGCCAATTGCTGGAACACAATTACAACAAAAGAAATTAGCCGAAATGATTACCGAAATAACCAAAGCACAATTGCTGACTTGGAGATTAGGTGTTTTGAGAAATGAAGGCAGAGCTACAACTGCACAAATCTCTATGGCAAAAAGAAATAATGTGGACATGGCAATCAATATTGCTCGTGAAGCACGTCAAATTTTAGGCGGAATGGGAATTACAGGTGAATATTCTATTATGCGTCACATGATGAACTTAGAATCAGTAATTACTTACGAAGGAACGCACGATATTCACTTGTTGATTACAGGTATGGATATTACAGGAATTCCTGCTTTTAAATAAGCTTCAACAAGTATTAAAAAAAGTATAAAAAGCTTCTTGGAAACGAGAAGCTTTTTTAATTTTGTATTAAACTAATGTTATGAATATTAAAACTATAAACGAAAATATCCAGCCCCAAAAGGATATTTTATTGCAACACCCACTTTACAAAAAAGTACAAACTATTGACGATTTACATCATTTTCTTGAAAGCCATGTGTACGCCGTTTGGGATTTTATGTCACTTTTAAAGGCTTTGCAATCCAAACTAACATGCACCACAACGCCTTGGTTTGCCACCAGCAATCCAGAAATTCGTTATTTAATCAACGAAATAGTGCTGGCCGAAGAAACCGATTTGACTATTGACGGTCATCGCCAAAGTCACTATGAAATGTATATTGAAGCAATGGAGGCCTGCGGTGCCAATACATCTGAAGTCGCGCATTTTTTATCTGAAGTACATTCGTTACAAAATATATTTGTGGCTATAAAACAAAGTGCTTTACATCCAAATATTAAAGCGTTTTTAGATTTTACTTTCAGAGTAATCGAAGAAGGCAAGTCGCACAAAATTGCGGCCGCCTTTACCTTTGGAAGGGAAGATTTGATTCCATCAATGTTTACCGAAATTTTGAAAAACTTTGAAGCTAATTTTCCGGCAACCGATTTAAGCAAATTAATTTATTATTTCGAAAGACATATCGAATTGGATGCTGACGAACACGGTCCAATGGCAATGCAAATGGTTACTGAGCTTTGCGGAACCGATGCACAGAAATGGAAAGATGTGGAAAGCATTTCCATTGAAGCGTTAGAAAAACGCATTGGCCTTTGGGATGCTATTGAAGAAACAATTATGATGAATGTAGCATTGGCTTAGAAACAATTCGCCCAAATAAACGTAACTATTATTTAGAAATGAATTAAATCTAATTTCAAAATAATGAAAAACAATTCCTTAAATAGGTACCGATGAAAAAATAGCTTTATTGGCTATTTTTTTTATCTTTATTTTTTAAAATAAATAAATGTCATCCCAAGAACGATTAACCAGGGCTTACAAAGAAGCACAAAGAATTCCTTTTGACAATCAATCAAAATTTATACTTTTTAGTGACTGTCACAGAAGCGACAACAGTTTTGCTGATGATTTTGCGAGCAATCGAAATGTGTATTTTCATGCGATGACCCAATATTATAACGATGGATTTACGTATTGTGAGTTGGGTGATGGCGATGAATTATGGGAAAATATTTTTTTTAAAACCATTTTCGAAGCACACAAAAACGTATATCTTTTGCTTAAAAAATTTCACGATTCCGGCAGATACCTAAAAATTTGGGGGAATCATGAAATGACTTTTAGAGATAAAGATCATGTAGAAAAAACGCTTACGACCTATACAAACACCCAAAATGATAAGCTTGAACCTTTATTCACCGGCATTAAATGCCATGAAGCTCTTGTTTTAGTTCATCGGGAAACCAAACAAGAATTGTTTCTAACCCATGGTCATCAAGCCGATTTTATGAATTATGTACTCTGGAAAATCAACAGATTCATGGTGCGCATTTTATGGAAACCGTTACAAATTTGGGGAATATCCGATCCTACAAGCCCTGCCAAAAATTATTTGGAACGGATAAGAATCGAACTGCGCATTAAAAAATGGATTGAAAACAACAATCGCAAAATTACCATTGTGGGCCATACGCATCGCCCTAGTTTTTCATATCCAAATGAAAAAAGAACCCCTTATTTTAATGACGGAAGCTGCGTGCATCCCAGGAGTATCACTGGAATTGAAATTGTAAATGGAACGATAACACTTATAAAATGGTTTATAGACACTCAGGAAAATGGTATTCTTCAGGTTGTAAGAGAAGTGCTTGAAGGTCCAGCCAATCTAGAAGATTATAAATAAAAAAAGCGTTTGCCTCGGCAAACGCTTTTTCATTAATATTCTGGCGCTAACTCTATTTCCAATCCATTTAAATCTTCGGAAAGGTGAATTTGACATCCAAGTCGGCTACTTGGTTTTACATTAAAAGCTTCCGAAAGCATCGCTTCTTCATCATCGCCCATTTCCGGCAAAGCAACCTCGTTTATAACATAGCATTGACAGGAGGCACACATGGCCATACCTCCGCAAATCCCAATAGTTCCCTCCGGAGCAAGTTCATACATACGAACGAGTTCCATGACATTCATATTCATGTCGGTTGGCGCTTGCACTTCGTGGGTTACCCCTTCTCTGTCTGTAATTTTTATTGTGACGTCTTGTGACATATTATAATAAAATAGTTTTCATAAGTTTTTTTTAAAGCTTATCGAAAAAGTTAATCTATTGATTTTACCACTGCTTTCTCCGCTTCTTTACGGGTTCCGTCAAAACCATCCACGCCTGAAACGGTGGTATATTTCAATACGTATTT
Source organism: Flavobacterium sp. (assembly GCF_035292545.1). GTDB lineage: Bacteria > Bacteroidota > Bacteroidia > Flavobacteriales > Flavobacteriaceae > Flavobacterium. Next base: position 40,934 of record NZ_DATDPV010000002.1, read on the forward strand.
TTTTCCTGGATTCATTCTTTGATACACGCTTTGAACCATTAAAGTGGCTTCGTGAAAACCACAGAGAATCAGTTTTAATTTTCCTGGATAGGTATTTACATCGCCAATGGCATAAATTCCCGGTATATTGGTTTGATAATCCAATGCATTATCGACTTTGATGGCATTTTTTTCGATTTCTAATCCCCAGTTTGCGATAGGTCCCAATTTTGGAGTTAATCCAAAAAGCGGAATAAAATAATCGGTGGGCACGTTCATACGCGCACCATTGATTTCGACATCAACAGACTCTATTCTTTCAGAACCTTTAAAGCCTATCACTTCACCGGGCGTGATTAATTTGATTTTGCCTGATGCTTTTAATTCCTGTACTTTTTCTACAGAATCCAATGCGCCACGGAATTCGTTTCTTCTGTGAATTAAGGTCACTTCAGAAGCTACATTAGCCAGGAAAACACTCCAGTCTAAAGCTGAATCTCCGCCGCCTGAAATCACGACTCTTTTATCTCTGAATTTTTCCGGGTCTTTAATAAAATATTCTACGCCTCTATTCTCTTTTTCATAGAATTCTATGTCTTTTAGAATAGGCTTTCTTGGTTCGAAACTCCCCAAGCCTCCTGCAATTGCAATGGCTTTGGCATGGTGTCTCGTTCCTTTATTGGAGGTAACTATAAACGTTTCGTCTTCTAATCTTTCTATTTTTTCGGCTACTTCGTTAAGGGTAAAGCCGGGTTGGAATTGTTTGATTTGTTCCATTAGGTTGGTCACCAAATCGCCCGCTAATACGGAAGGGAATCCGGGAATATCGAAAATAGGTTTTTTGGGATACAATTCGGTTAACTGTCCGCCGGGTTGTGGTAAACCATCGATGATGTGGCATTTTAATTTTAAAAGTCCTGCTTCAAAAACAGTAAAAAGCCCCGTAGGACCTGCGCCAATGATTAGTATATCTGTTTCAATCATTTTTTTAAGTTCAAAGTTGTAAAATTTCTGAAGTTCAAAGGTCTTGAAACTGCAGTCCTTTTTTTATGACATTTATCAGTTTAAAACAATTAAAGTTGTTTTGACCGATATGGCGTTTGCGTGAGGGATTGCAGTGGAAATCCTGCCGATTTTTCATCGGGAGATTGCAACGGAAAGCCCGACCCAGCTTTTTCAGCTGGGTCACGCCCTGATTATTTATAATATATTGACTACGGTTTCGATTTGTGGAGCGAACTTTTTGATGGTGGTTTCCACGCCTGCTTTGAGTGTCATTTGGTTTACGCTACAGCTGATGCAAGCGCCTTCGAGACGAACTTTGACATGCTTACCATCTTCAATCGAGATTAAAGTGATGTCACCTCCGTCGGAATTCAGAAACGGTCTGATTTCTTCGAGTGCTTTTTGTACGTTCTCTAATAATTCTTCTGTTGTCATAATATTATTTTTTTACTGCTGAACAACCCGCCATTGTTGTAATTTTAATGGCTTCGGTGGCAGGTAAACTTTCATTTCTGTTTACTACTTCCTGAACGATATTTTGCGTGATGGTTTCGAATACACTTTCGATAACCGAACCGGTTTGCATCGCTGCAGGACGTCCGTAATCGCCGGCTTCACGGATGGACTGTACGATTGGCACTTCCCCAAGAAATGGTACATTTAAATCTTCGGCTAAGTTTTTGGCACCTTCTTTTCCGAAGATGTAATATTTGTTGTTTGGCAATTCTTCGGGTGTGAAGTACGCCATATTTTCGATGATTCCGAGAACGGGAACATTGATGTTGTCTTGCATGAACATGGAAACTCCTTTCTTGGCATCGGCCAAAGCTACTGCTTGTGGTGTACTCACGATAACAGCGCCGGTGATTGGCAGCGATTGCATGATAGATAGGTGAATATCGCCTGTTCCTGGCGGTAAATCGATTAGCATGAAGTCTAGTTCTCCCCAATCGGCATCAAAAATCATTTGGTTCAACGCTTTGGAAGCCATTGGACCTCTCCAGATTACGGCTTGACTTGGTGCGGTAAAGAATCCGATGGATAATATTTTTACTTCGTAGCTTTCTACAGGTTTCATTTTTGACTTTCCGTTCACTTCAACTGAGATCGGTTTTTCGCTTTCGACATCGAACATGATCGGCATCGAAGGTCCGTAGATATCAGCATCCAGAACACCAACGGAGAAACCCATTTTGGCTAAAGTCACCGCTAGATTTGCGGTAACGGTAGATTTTCCTACGCCTCCTTTTCCTGAAGCTACGGCAATGATGTTTCTCATTCCTGGAATAGCTTTCCCTTTGATTTCGTTCGGATTCTCTTTGGCTTCTATTTTGATATTGACTTTGACTTTGGCATCAGGAGAAACCAAATCGTGAATGGTTTTTTTGATGTCTTCTTCGGCACGTTTTTTAATATGCATTGCCGGTGTGTGTAATACTAAATCGACTACTGCCTCATCTCCAAAAGTAACTACATTGGTAACGGCTCCGCTTTCGACCATGTTTTTTCCTTCTCCGGCTATAGTAATCGTTTCTAAAGCTTTAAGAATATCTTTTCTATCTAATTTCATTGTGAGTGTGCTGTTTTTAAGATACCGGTTTCCCGTTTTATTGTTATCTTTATTTAAACTGATTTTAGATTACAAATATACTATGAAAAGTTCTTATTATAAAGATTTTGGATTGGATTTATTGATGTTGTAATTGGTTATGGCTATTTAATAATTCTGAGAATTCGATAAAAGATCACTTTTAAACATAAAAAGACTAAATTCGTAATTCACATTCATCAGCATTGGTTATGGGATTAAGTTTTCATTTTAAAGGCGCTTTAAAAAATCCTCTCTCATTAAAAAAAATGATTGAAGAAGTGACCGATATTGCGCAAACCAACCTGTGGAGCCACCATATTTTTGAAGATCAGTTTCCAAACGATGTTTTTACTATTGAACCTAATTACAATACTGTTTACGGCATTTGTTTCAGTCCACCCAATTGCGAAGTGGTTTGCCTGACTTTCCTTTCTAATGGAAAGCTGAGTCCCTTTTGGGAGATTGAACAACCAAAGATTCCGAAAAATGATTTAAACGAGGATTATCTGTCCGTAAAAACCCAGTTTGCCGGTCCGGAAATCCACAAACAGCTGATGGTGTTTTTTGATTATATCAACAAAAAATATTTGGAGAATTTTGATTTAAACGACGAAGGCAATTATTGGGAATCAAAAAACGAGCAATTGCTCGAAGACACTTTTACGAAATACAGCAATTTTATTGAAGGTTTTGATAGTTTACTGGAGAACATTCCCATTGGAGAAAATGAATCTATCGAGGACTATCTGTTGCGAATTGCCGAAATGAATCGTAAGAAAAACGATGAAAATGAAAGCGATAATGGAGATTAACAGGGCATCATATAATAATAAAAGAGCACATTAAAAAAGTGCTCTTTAAATTGAATAAAAAAACTAATCATTAATATTGCAAAAACAAATTAAAATTAATGGCAACATTGTCATTAAGTGCGACAATGCCTAATAACTTTTTGGGTGATTTTAAATTAAAATCTTTGATATTGATTTTTAATATTCCTTTTACATTAAGCTTTTTTTGGTCAAAAGTAACAGGTACTGCGTATTGTTTTTTTACTCCTGCAATTTCAACACAAATTTTTGCTGTAATTTCGTTTTTATTGGTCACTAATTCTTCCAGATCAATATCAATATGGGAATAATCGTCTGCTTTTAATATTTTTTTGAAATCCTTGGTAATCATTTTATGTCTGCAATCAAAACCTTTACTTTCTATCGCGATTTTCGCACCGTCAAAAAGTATTTTTGCATTACTTCTTGTTATAGTAACCGAAATTTCATCTTCGATACAATCTGAATCATATTTACATTCAAAAGAATTGACATTTGATTTACCTTTAATGGTTACCTCACTTTTAGATGTAATTTTAACTTTGGTTTTAATGGGATTAAGACCAAAACTTAAAAGGACGAAAACTAATATTATAATGCTAACTACTCTCATGGCTTTTTATAAAAGAGAAAGACTTTCGCCTTTCTCTTCATTTATTCATTACTTAAAAACTGATAACGGCTTCAAACATCACTCCATTGAAACTTCCTCCATATAAATCATTTGGATTTCCGTTGGTAAATTGACTGTAATCTTCATAATTTTGATTAACGTAGGCTACTTTAGCTAAAATGTTTTTGGTCATAAACCAACCCAATCCGGTTTCAAGTCTGTTTACAGTTACCTCTTCAGCATCGGCATTTCTTAGTTTTCCTGTTACCACATTGTATTTTGCTCCAACATAAAAGCTTTCATTTTTACCGAATCTGTACAATACATCTCCAACGTATTGGTTTACTGAACGTGATTCATCAATACCTTTTGCATCTCCTCCTGAAGTAAATTCTAAAGTACCAAAGAACTCAAATCCTTTAAATTTCACAAACGGGTTAATCATATAAGAAGTCGCCCAGTTTCCGTATCCTGGATTGAATCTACCGGTGTCTTTGTTTGCAGCCGGATCAAAATTGTCAGCTACTGCGCCAGAAGCTCCAGTATATGCAGCGTGAGACATCACACCATAAAAACGGCTTCCTGCTCTGTCAGAAGTGTACAAGTTTGAACTAGAATTTGAAGTGTGGTATAAAGACCCTGTAATTCTCACTCTCAAATCTTTATCAATTTGTTTATCGTATCCTAATTTAGCCAAAATAGTTGGGCTAATGGTAGTGTTTTGATCTGGAGCAGCTACAGTAGGAGTTGCCTGAACTATTTCTTTAACATTTTGGTTTAATTTTGAATTGGTTACTCCTAACATACTTACAAAACCGCTTCTGTTATAATAAACTTCAGCTCCCATTTCTGTGATGAATGCATCCATGATGTTATTTCCAATAAATGGATTTGTTAAAGCATTTCCATTGTCTGATCTTCTAAAATGGGCATCACCATAGTTGTTTTCCATTTGTCCAATTTTAATAGTAGCATATTTCATAATGCCTGACATGAAATCCTTTTTTATAAAGTCCAACTTGTCAATTTGTAAATATCCTCCTTTAACCCATGTTTCATTATGGTGTCGTGATGCTAGGTAAAGATCTAAATTTACACGAACGCCATCATACAACTGAGCTCCAATGGTTAAATTCGCTGTAGGCAAATTGAAATTATTTTCCAGATTATTTAATCTATAGTTTGCAATTGGCGCTGCTAAATTCTCTTGATTATTATATGATTTTACGCCTTGAAATTGCAATGCGAAAGCAGCACCCAAATCTACACTAATCCCTTTGTATTCTACCGAGTCTTTTTTTACATCAAATTGATTAATTCCGTTTTGATCTCTTGAAATTTGGTTCTGTATATGCCCAAAGGTATTTTGAGCATTAACCGCTACCATACTTAATAAAGCAGCAGTTATAAGATAAATTCTTTTCATATTAATTGATTATTTTAGTTATTATTTTGTTTGATTTTATTCTTGTTAGTTATATGTTACTTTAAAATCTACCGTTACTATCGCTCCGGTTTTTATGGTGCCCATTAAGGCTTTTGGAGGTTTAATGTTATAGTGCGTCATATCAATTTTTGTTTTTCCGGAAAAAATTGTTCTTCTTCCTGACACTTTAACCTCAAAAGTTTGATTTATTCTTTTTGTCACGCCAGATACGGTTAAATCGCCTTTAGTGTCCACTGTATAATTGTTTTCAGAGGTTTTAGTGATTTTTGTAACATTTATCAACTTAAAATTTATTGTTTTATACGTTTTGCTTTTTAAAGCTTTAAAAGTGTTTGCATCCATGCCTTTTCTACCGCTTATCAATTGCTCTGCCTCAACTGCAAAATCCAAACTTTTAATTGCTTTTAAATCTCCCGATTCAATCTTAACAACGGACTTCCCGCTCATTGCTTTGGCTTCAATTTCCCAATCATGAACATTTGAGGTTCCTAAAACTGTTAATTTACTTTCTGCCAGCACAACTTTAGACTCTTGAGCTTTTAATGTATAGATTGAAGAAAATAATAGCAGGAATACCAAAAAAATGTTGCGATTTATTTTTAACTTTTTCATTTTGTTCTGTTTTAATTATAGGACAAATTACGGGCAAAAATAAAGCGAACAACATGACATATATCAGGTATATAAATAAAAGATAGAAAATTTTATGAAGAAAAAACGGGCGAAAACGTTGTAGTTCTAAAGGAAAAGTTTAAAAAACAAGTTTAAATTTTAATGAGTAAATGTTTTTTTTTGCAACAGAAAAATTAAGATCTGAATACAAAATCCATTACTGAATACTTTTCGGTTCCCAAAAATGCTTTTCAAAATCCATAATCTGATTATCGACTACTTCAATTCCTTCGCTTTCGAGTAATTGTTGCATCAAATTCGTCCCGTCGAAATGGTGTTTACCAGTAAGCAAGCCTTTTCTGTTCACGACACGATGGGCAGGAATATCTTCGCTATTGTGCGATGCATTCATGGCCCAACCGACCATTCTGGCAGAACGGGCAGCTCCAAGATGTTTGGCAATGGCGCCATAGGTGGTGATTTTTCCGTAGGGAATTTGTCGCGCGACAGCATAGACTCTTTCAAAAAAGTTATCGTTTGGTTCTGCCATTTTAGTTTAAAACCAATACGGTCTGAGGAGTTTAAAAAGAGTAATCAACGAAACCAATCCGGTAATGGAACCAATAATATAATTCCCGTTATTCATCAGAAAAGAGGATTTCCCTTCTTGTTTTTTGAAAAATAAAATATATAGGTAAAACACTGAAAAAGAACCTAAAACCACTCCTGAAACAAAGGTAAAAACGAATGATTTACTAAAAGAAAAATAACCGTAAGAAGACAAAGTGATGCTTATAAAAGCATAATAAGGAATTGGGAATAAATTCAACGCTGAAAGCAGCATTCCGAGAAAAAAACGATTGGTTTTACTTCTTATTTTGAGTTCTTCCTTTGGGATTTTTGGTTTTCCGGCCGTCCAAAAAAAGTAAACGGTCAACAGACTAAAAATAACCAATCCGATTTCCTGAAGGATATTAATGACATTCGGGGTCCTGTCTATAAATTCCGCAAATAATAAGGCTAAAATAGTTTGAAAAAAAACAATAACAGTCGCTCCAATGGCAAAAGAAATCGCTTCATTTCTTCCGTCTTTCAAGCTCACTTTGGCTGCCGTCATATTAATTAACCCTGGTGGCGTGATGCCAACAGCAGCTGTTAAAAAACCCAAAAATAACGGCAAAGTGAAAACCATTCTATTTTATTTTGAAACGAATATACGTAATTGCTTTGTTAATTTCCAAATATTGTTTCTCATAAAACGTCTGAATAGCAGTTACTTCCTCCGGAGAACCTTCGTTTACATACACATTATGATTGGCATACAATACTTCGTGACCTTCGCCATGAAGCAATCCCAAAGTATATCCGTGCATGAATTCGCTGTCGGTTTTCAGGTTCATCACCCCATCCGGTTTCAGGATTTTTTTATATAATTGCAAAAACTCGGAATTCGTCATTCGGTGTTTCGTGCGTTTGTATTTAATTTGCGGATCCGGAAACGTAATCCAAATTTCATCGACCTCATTTTCACTAAAAATATGATTGATCAATTCGATTTGCGTGCGAATAAAAGCCACATTATGCAAACCGGTATCAACCGCCGTTTTAGCACCACGCCAAAAACGGGCCCCTTTAATATCAATTCCTACAAAATTTTTGTTCGGATATTTTTCGGCCAGACCAACGGAATATTCTCCTTTTCCACAACCCAACTCCAAAACTAACGGATTGTCATTTTTGAAAAAATCTGAATTCCATTTCCCTTTCAAAGGAAATAAATCACCCACCACTTCTTCTCTCGTTGGTTGAAAAACGTTTTCAAATGTCTCGTTTTCCCTGAACCTTTTTAATTTATTTTTACTTCCCACGACGTTTCTTAATATTTTGGCAAAATTAAGGAAATATAAATGATTTGAAATGTTTTTATCTTTACATTCTGAAAAGCATAATTTAGGAACAGCATTTCCGGCTTTTTTAGCCATGCAATTCCTGCTGTACATTGCAATCCACGCAAAAAAGCGTGGGATTTCCATTGCCATCAGGGTTGGCTAACCAATCATTTGAATATCAATTAATTTTGGGAGAAACAAAAAAAAACATACTCATCACACCGTTAAATTGGGGCTTAGGCCACGCCACGCGCTGTATTCCGATTATTCGAGAGCTCGAAAATAACGGATTTACGCCCATTATTGCTTCCGACGGAATTGCTTTGGAGATGCTACGCAAAGAATTTCCGCATCTTCAAACCCTGGAATTGCCTTCGTACCAAATTGAATATGCAAAAAACGGCGCCCTTTTCAAATGGAAAATGATTCAGAATAGTCCAAAAATGATCCGGGCCATTCTCCAGGAAAAAAAAATCGTTTCGAAATGGATTGAGGAATATACCCTTAAAGGAATTATTTCAGACAACCGTCTGGGCGTGTTCAGTAAAAAGGTTCCGTCCGTTTTTATCACCCACCAACTGAATGTTTTAACCGGAAATACTTCCTGGATTACCAGTAAACTCCATCAGAATATCATTAAAAAATATACAGAATGTTGGGTTCCAGATGTGGCCGGAACACCAAATCTAACCGGAAAGTTAGGGCATCTTGATAATCCTTATCTCAAAATAAAATACATCGGACCATTAAGCCGACTGCAAAAAAAATTAGTTCCTAAAAAATACGACTTACTCGTAATGCTTTCCGGACCCGAACCTCAACGCGGCATTTTGGAAGACCGATTAAAAACCGAAGCAGCCCGATTTAAAGGTCAAGTGATTTTCATCAAAGGAAAAGTAGAATCCGAACAAAAAACGGAAATCATCGAAAATGTCACTTACTATAATTTCATGAATTCATCAGAACTGGAACAGGCTTTTAACGAAAGTGAACTCGTGCTTAGCCGTTCGGGCTACACCACCATTATGGATTTGGCACAATTGAGAAAAAAAGCCTTTTTCATCCCGACTCCCGGGCAATACGAACAGGAATATCTGGCAAAAAAATTAAAAAGAGAAGGTTTGGTTCCCTTTGCAAAACAAGACAATTTCAAAATTGAAAACCTGCTTGAAACAGAATTATACCGAGGTTTGCAAACTTTTAATAATAATGTGGATTGGGAAAATCTATTTCTTATTTTTAAATAACAATTTGTGGTCATAAAAAAACTGGCTTTCACTTCTTAATCAGAAACAAAAGCCAGTTTAAAAATTTATTTATAGAACTATTTCTTATCCAAATTTTTCTCGTGTTTGATTATTTTAGCATTAATCATAAAATAGACCGATTCGGCTATATTCGTGCAATGCTCTCCCATTCTTTCCAAATGTTTCAAAACCATAATAAGATTAGTCCCTGAAACCACTGATTTGGAATTGTCTTTCATTTCGCCAATGATATTTTGAATGGCGGCTTCCCCTTTCAGCTTAATGCTGCTGTTCAAACCAAAAATTTCTCCTATCGCCTTTTCATCCAAAGTCTGAAAGCAAAGATTTGTCTTTATTACAATGGATTCTACTTCTTTGGCTATTTCTGTAATATTAAATTTGGCTATTAATTCGTGTTTCGCATTAATATTTTTCGATAATTTTATCACGCTCATTGCCAAATCTCCAATTCGTTCTATCTCATTGCTCATTTGCATGGCAGACATGATAAATCTTAAATCCGAGGCCACCGGCTGTTGCAAAGCAAAAACACCCTGACAGATATCTTCGATTTTTACATCCAATTTATCGATTTTACTTTCCGTTTTCTTTACTTCTTTCTTTTCGGAAATAGGCTCGGAAAGCAACACGCCCATTGCTTCAAAAACTTGGTTTTCTGCAAGATTGCTTATTTTTATAATTGCGCTTTTAAGCTTCGCTAATTCTGTTTCTAATTGTGATGCCATTTTTTTAATTTAAAGATTAGAATATTTTGAAATTGAAAAAATTATCCAAATCTACCTGTTATATAATCTTCCGTTTGTTTTTGTGCCGGTTTTGTAAATATAGTCTTTGTTTTATCATATTCAATCAATTCGCCCATATAGAAAAAAGCGGTAGTATCGCTCACACGACCCGCTTGTTGCATGTTGTGCGTTACAATGACGATGGTATATTTATTTTTTAATTCGAAAATCAGCTCTTCAATTTTGGAGGTAGAAATCGGATCCAAAGCAGAAGTAGGCTCATCCATCAACAATATAGAAGGCTGAATCGCCAACGCACGTGCAATACACAAACGTTGTTGTTGCCCACCTGAAAGTTCAAAAGCCGACTTCTTCAGTTTGTCTTTTACTTCTCCCCAAAGCGCCACTTGTTCTATAGAAGTAATTACGCGTTCTTCGATGATCTTTTTATCGGTAATTCCGTTTACTTTTAGGCCATAAGCCACATTTTCAAAAATGGATTTTGGAAACGGATTTGGTTTTTGAAATACCATACCCACATTTTTACGCAAATCATCCACATTGGTGTTTTTGTCATAAATATCCTGACCGTCAATCAAAATTGAACCACTTAAATGCGTATTATCAATCAAATCATTCATCCGATTCAGCAAACGCAGGTAAGTCGATTTCCCGCAACCTGAAGGCCCGATTAATGCCGTAACCGTATTCTCTTTCATAGACAGCGAAACATTATGCAAAGCCTGACTTTCCCCGTAATAAAAATTGATATCTTTTGATTCTATTTTGTTCATGCTAATTCATTTTTACTTTTTTTCCAAAATATTTACGAAGTGAATTCGCCAATAAATTAGAAATTAATACGATTATAATTAAAATAAGTGCCGTTCCGTAAGCCATTGCCCGAGACGCTTCTATATTTGTTCCACTGGTTGAAATCACATACAAATGATACGGTAACGCCATCGCCTGATCGAAAATCGAAGTGGGTAATTTTGGTAAAAAATAAGCCGCAACGGTAAATAAAATAGGGGCTGTTTCTCCGGAAACTCTTCCTATAGAAAGGATTAATCCTGTAATAACATTTGGAAACGCAATAGGAAAAACTACCTTACTGGTGGTTTGCCATTTACTTGCGCCTAAACCTAAACTGGCTTGCCTGAAGGTATCATCAACTGACTTCAATGATTCTTCGGTTGTTCTGATTACCACTGGCAAAACCAACAATCCTAAGGTTAAAGACCCCGCCAAAAGGGAATCTCCAAATTCAAGTTTATTAACAAACAACGCCATACCGAAAAGTCCAAATACTATCGATGGAACTCCGGCCAGATTGTTGGTCATTTGTTTGATGATTTTTTTCATCCAGCCATCTTTTACATATTCATTCATGTAAATAGCGGCCAAAACACCTACTGGAAAGGCAAAAATCATACTGCCAAAAACCAGACAAAGGGTTCCTACGATTGCAGGAAAAATTCCTCCTTGGGTCATCCCCTCTTTTGGCATTTCTGAAATAAACTCCCAACTGATAACGCCAATTCCTTTTATTACTATGAAAGCCAATATTACAAATAAGAGCCCCACTACGGCATAGCTGGTGAATTGAAATAGTCCAAAAGCAATTTTTTGGTTTCTTCTTTTTTGTTTTGCTAAACGAATTTCTTTAGTCATCATTTAATGTTTTTTATGAGATCCTCTGTTGGTGACCAATTCCACCAACATATTTATGCAGAACGTGATTAGGAATAAAATACATCCCAAAGCAAACAACGATTGATAATGCAATCCGCCATTTGCAGCTTCGCCCAATTCGGCCGCAATGGTAGCGGGAATGGTTCTTAACGGAGCTAAAAGGGTATGTGGAATTATGGCAGCATTACCCGTTACCATCAAAACTGCCATCGTTTCACCGATAGCGCGACCAATTCCTAAGATGGCTCCTGCTGTTATTCCGGAAGCAGAATAAGGTATGGTTACTTTATAAATCGTTTGCCAATGGCTCGCGCCCAAAGCTAAACTGGCTTCTTTCATAGCGCGTGGCGTGGTGCGCATCGCATCTTCTGAAATGGTGATAATCGTTGGCAATGCCATGATTGCCAAAACAATGCTTCCTGCTAAACCTGTTTCTCCGACAGGCAATCCGAAAACACTTTGAATTAAAGGTACGATAACCACTAAGCCAAAAAAACCATAGACCACCGATGGAATACCTGCCAATAACTCGATGAGCGGTTTTAAAATATTACGGGTTCTTTTTCGGGCTATTTCACTCAAATAGATGGCTGCTGCCAAACCAATGGGCAATGCTATTAATATTGCTCCAAAACTCACCCACAGCGTACCGTAAATTAATGCCTTAACGCCCATTTGCGCAATAGGCTGTGCAGTTGGAAACCATTCTTCTCCGGAAAGAAATTCGAAAATTTTAATTTTATTGATTTCCAATTCTTTTCCATGAAAGTTTTTGGCTTTGTATTTATCTGAAAAGAACGCAATTACGCCAGGGGTTTTTGAAACATACTCATCAATTTTCGCTGGGAAATGTTCGAAGTTTTCTCCCAGCTCCTCATCGGAATAAAACTCGGTAATATCTTCGGTTCTAAATAAAACGATGGGTTCGTCTTTTCCGCCTAACTGTTTCCAATTGGTGATTTTTTGATCGAAAATATCCTTTACTTGGGAAGGCTCTAATTTTTTTATTGGATTGGTCGAATGTACTGCCAATAAAAAACCTTCTTCAATAGGCTTTTTGGTAAAAACTCCTGCGCCTTCAATAAATAGAAAAAAAACAATCAGAACAACGGTAATACTGGTAGCGGCGCTACTTAGCATCAATATTGTTTCTATTATTTTTTCTTTTATTTTTTTAAAATTTGTTTTCAAATCTATAGTTTATTTAGCAGCAAAAGTACATGAGCCTTGTATTCCGAATGTGTTTTATACATTAACCTTATGTTAATTTAAAGTTAAGTATAAAAGTACGCAAATCGTTTCTGCTTTCTGTAAAAAAAAATATGAAAATGAAATAACAAAAAAGGCTGCCTAAAACAGACAGCCTTTTGTAACTTAAAAATAAACTTTATTATAATGGTACGTAACCCACTTCAGAAACAATTTTTTGACCTTCTGGAGACAAAGCAAAATCTACAACCGCTTTTACTTTTGCAGCATTTACTTTATCAAAAATATAGAACAATGGTCTTGAAATTGGATAAGTTTTATCTTTTGCAGAAGCTACACTTGGAGCAACAAAAGTTTTCCCTTGGTCGTAAGAAACAGAAAGTTTTTTTACTTCTTTAGTTTCATAAGCCAGTCCAACATATCCGATAGCTCCTTTTGTCTGGCTTACCGCCTGAACAATAGCTCCTGTTGCTGGCATACTCAAGATATCAGCAGCATAATTTTTTTTATCCAATACTTCTTCTTTAAAGAACTCATAAGTTCCAGAAGAAGATTCTCTTGAATACGCTACAATTTTAGCATCTTCGCCACCAACTTCTTTCCAGTTTTTGATTTGTCCTGTATAGATTTTTTCTAATTGCTCACGTGTTAACTGGCCTACTTTGTTAGCAGGATTAACAATAACCGCTAAGGCATCAAAGGCAATTGTCACTGTTTCGATATCTTTTTTTGCTTCAGAAAATTTTAATTTTTCTTCCGTTTTCAAATCTCTGGAAGCCATCGCGATATCGGTAGTTCCATCTAATAGCGCCGTAATACCAACTCCGGTTCCTCCTCCTACAATAGTCACACTAACATCAGAATTGGTTTTCATCATTTCCTCAGCCTCTTTTTGTGCTAATGGCAAAACGGTATCACTTCCTTTGATTGTAACAGAAATAGCAGCTGCTTTGTCTTCAGTTCCTTTATCTTCGTTTTTTGCTTTACCACAACTTAACAAACCTATTAAAGGTAAGATTAAGAATAATTTTGTTTTGGTCATTTTATAGGTTTTTAAATTTTGTACAAAAATACATACTCTGTATTAACAATATGTTAAGCCAACATTATACTATGTTTATGATATTATAATCTTGTTGGTTAATTATTAAAAATTGAACTGGGCTTGTAATCTTAATAAATTACCTTGCTGTCTATTATTTGGAAGCGCACTGTCTTCAAAAGTTCTGTCGGCAATTACCCATGTCGCTACTAATTCAAATGCTTTAATAGGCTGCCATTCTATTCCAAGTTCATAATCTCTTACCGTATAACTTCTGGCGTCTTTCTCAAATTTTTTCCCTCCGTCATAATATTGAAATTTAGCAAACGGATAAATCAATTGATGTTTTGGTAAATCTAATTTATAATTTAGGGTTACATAACCTCCTTCTAAATCAGAAACGTCAACAGTATTAGTCACTTTATTATAACGAGGTCCTTTCCCGATATTGTATTCGGCCTGAACCCCAAATGGTTTTGGATAAAGTACGAAAGAAGCAGCAACCCTTTGATCTTTTGTATATTGCTTGTCCGCAGTAGTTACTCCTGTAGAAAGTTCATTTGTAAAAGCCCATTTCCCAGTATAAGCTTGTAGTCCCGGCTCTATGATTTGACTTCCAATTACAAAAGGATAACTTACTCTTGCTACCACATGTAAGTTTTTGTTCGCTTCCGATTTGTTGGCAGTTTGCCCATTATAAACCCCAAACCCAAATACACCGTAATCTCCGGTACCTTTATACCCATCTTTTACCAACATTGCAAAACGATCTCTGATTTTGCTTGGAGCCCAGTAAAAAAATGCTCCTAAATCTCTTTCGTTTAAAACGCCGCTATTCAAAGCATCATTACGATCTAAAGTTAATCTATTTTGACTTGATTGTAAATTTTCAAATCCAAAAGGCACTTTACTTTGTCCTACTCTTACGCGATATTCTTTTTTAGAATCAAAAGACAAATCAAAATATGCATCTCTGATTTGAGCAAAATTATTAACTCCTGATGTTGGCGAACTTGCAAAATCCGGTTGGATGTAAAAATACACATTGGGATGAATTTGACCGGAAAACACGATACGGGCTCTTCTTAAGAAAAGGCCATTATTCGATTCTGCATCAACAGCTGTAGATGTTGTTCCCCAAGATTTATCACATTGGTCGCAAGAAACTTTATCATTAGAAGAAAATAAGCCGTTGTATCTCACCTGAACATAACCTCTTATGCTGATTTTATCATACCACTGTTCTTTTTTTTCTTTAGTTTTTTCTTGGACTTTCTTGATGGAATCCATAACCTGAACTATAGACTTAGTAAGTTCCTCTTTACTGGTAGTGGTAACTGTTTGTGTAGCATTTTCCGTTTTTTTGGAATTGTCTACAACTGGAGTAACTTGTGCAGATGCTTGATTTGCTACAAATATACTTGCGATAATTAATAATACTTTTTTCACGATTAGCTGTTGTTTGTTTAGTGCAACAAAGGTGATTGCGTAATGTTAACTAAACATTACGCAAGTGTTAAATAATAAACTAATGTTAATATAACGTTATAAACAAATCATACTTCATTGTTTATTAACGCATTATAAAGATATGCTTTTTATATCAAACAACAATCTTTACGTCATTTTAAAAAATAATCAAACTTTAAAATGACATTTGACTTTATATTTATTTACCGGATTTACTAGCTTTTTCGAGGGTAAAAGAAAATTCAGATCCAATTCCGAATTTACTGTTGACATAAATTTTCTCGTTGTGTGCTTCGATAATGTGTTTTACGATGGACAATCCTAAACCGGAACCGCCTTCGGTTCTTGCGCCACTTTTATCGACTCGGTAAAAACGTTCAAAAAGCCTCGGAATATTTCGTTTCTCAATCCCTTCACCATTATCGGTTATTCGAACGATGACTTTATCATCCGTCAAATTTTCGATACTTACTTCTGTCGAACCTTTTAGTTTTCCGTATTTAATTGAATTTACGATAAGGTTCATCACTACCTGCTGGATTTTTTCCTGATCGCCAACAACCATAATGGGTTTGTTGTATTTCATATCAAACATCAAAAGGATATCCTTTTTTGAGGCTTTCATTTCGAGTAAATCAAAGACATTCTGGATTAGTTTTACGATATCGAATTTAGCTATCTCTAAGTTTAAATCTCCGATTTCGAGTTTGGTAATCATGTCTAAATCCTGGACAATATATATGAGTCGTTCTACGCCTTTTTCGGCACGTTCTAAATATTTTTTTCGGATTGTTTTGTCATTCATCGCTCCGTCAAGCAGTGTGGATAAATAGCCCTGAACGGTAAAAAGCGGGGTTTTTAATTCATGGGAAACGTTACCCAGAAACTCTCTTCGGTATTCTTCACGGACTTTTAGCGTTTCTATTTCCAGTTTTTTATCGGTGGCAAATTTCTTTACCTCAAGGGTAAGCGTAGCCATATCGGTAGTTATGGGTTGATTCCTGAACGTGCTGGATTCTAATAATGAAACGTCATCGTAGATTTTTTTTACTTTCTGATAAATGAAACGCTCCACTCGATATTGTATGACAAAAAAAGAAAAGAAACCGATAGACAGCGCAAAAACCAAGCAAAATAAAATGGAAAATGTAAAAAACAAATAGGTTAAAACACCCACTAATCCTGTAGAAAAAAAGGTGATGTAGAGGGCTGATTTTACAGCAAATTTGTATGTTTTTTTATAAATTATCGCCATTTATACTTCAAACTTATATCCGACTCCTTTGATGGTTTTGAATAAATCTTCTCCTATTTTTTCCCGTAATTTCCTGATGTGAACGTCTATGGTTCTACCGCCAACAACAACGTCATTGCCCCAAACTTTATCCAGAATTTCTTCTCTTTTGAATACTTTACCCGGTTTTGAAGCCAACAAATAGAACAATTCGAATTCTTTTCTTGGCAAAACAATTTCGATACTGTCTTTTACGATTTTATATTCTTCACGGTTGATCTCTATTCCGCCCACGTTAAGCGTTTCGGAATTTTGTTTCTCCTCCTGTTTCAATCGGCGCAATAAAGCTTTGACTTTACTAACCAATAATTTTGGTTTTATTGGTTTTGCAATATAATCATCCGCACCGGCATCAAAACCGGCCACTTGCGAATAATCTTCATTTCTTGCCGTCAGGAACGTAATGATAACATTGCTCAGTTCCGGAATTTTTCGGATGTTTTCACAGGCTTCCATTCCGTCCATTTCTGGCATCATGACATCCATAATAATAAGCTGCGGCAATTCTTTTTTGGCTTTAGCGATCGCTTCTTTGCCATTTACGGCAGTAACAATTTGATACCCTTCCTGAGAGAGATTGTATCCGACAATTTCCAGAATATCCGGTTCGTCATCTACCAATAAAATCTTAATGTCTTTTTTCTTCATAATAGCAAAATTGTCTGTTTATTTCATTGGATTTTAATTGTTAAATGTATCCGATGATTTTCAATTGCGATTGTAAATGTAAAGATAAAACAATCTGATAAAACGTGTTAACGGTAATTTAATATGTTAACGATTTCGTAATAATTAGCATACTAAATAGTAACAGGCAAGTAACTTCAACTTTACAAAACGGCCATTACTTTGCAAAAAATAAAACACAACTAATAATGAAATTTAGACTATTATTTATCACACTATTTATTTGTTCAGTTGCTTTGGCACAAAACAAAGGTACGATATCTGGAGTTCTTACTGACAAAGATTCAAATAACGCTACATTACCATTTGCCAACGCCATGATCAAAGGAACCGCTACGGGAACTACAACTGACGAAAATGGAAACTACGCCATAAACTTAAATCCCGGAGATTATGTTATCGAATTTAGCTTTTTAGGTTATGAAAATGTCGAAGTTCCTTTTACCATTATTGCAGGAGAAACTATTACCATTAATAAAACATTAGGTTCCGGAAGTTACAAACTCGAAGATGTGGTTATAAAAGCCTCATCAAGCCGGGAAAAAGAAACAGCTTTATTACTCGATCAAAAACAAGCAGTCGAGATCAAACAAAGTATTGGAGCGCAGGAAATGTCTCGAAAAGGAATTAGCGATGTGGAAGAAGGATTGACAAAAATCAGCGGAATCACGAAAGTGGAATCCCGAGGATTATTTGTCAGAGGATTAGAAGACCGATACAACAATTTACTGATTAATGGTTTACAAGCGCCTTCTAACAGTCCATTTAAGAAAATAATTCCTTTGGATCTATTTCCGACTGATATCGTAGGGGTTTTGAATGTTTATAAGACATTTAACCCAAACATTTCAGGTGATTTTGCAGGAGCCACTGTAAATATTGAAACCGCCCAGGCAAAAGGAAGCCTGACAAAACTGAATGTTGGTTTTGGATATACCACCAACAATAATGGTGAAGATTTTTTAATATCCAGTGATGCCAATACTACGCAAGGATTCTTTGGATTGGTTGGAGATGAAAGAAAATTGCCTGCTGTATTTGGGAATGCTCCTTCTGGAAGAAAACTTACTTCTACTGAATCTAAAGAGGCTTTCAAGGACAATTCCTGGAATGTTGACAAATCTTCAAGCCCCATTAATTCGAGTATTGGGTTTTTACATACCGAAAAATTCAATTTAAAAAATGAGAGCAGTGTCAATTATCTTTTATCGTTGAATGCGGATAACAAATACACTATCCGCGAAGGAGTAGACCGGACTTTTAATCAGGGTCAGGGAAACTATGACAATAATTTATACAAAACACAATACAACTATCAAACGGCTACGTCTGCCTTGTTAGGTGTAAAATACAAAGCAAAAAGAGCAAATATTGGCTTTAACACATTTTACCTTCGTTCTACAGAAAGCAGAATTCAGGATCAATTGGGGTACACCAACAGTTTGACAAATAATCCAAACATGCTTATCCGTTTAAATCAGTTTGAGCAATCCGATTATTTCAATACTCAATTATTTGGTGATTATTCTTTAACGGAAGATGGAAAACACACTATAAAAGCCGGCGGGTCATTCGTAAAAACTACATTCCAACAACCGGACAGAAAATTCATCATCGGGAACAAAGTGAGCGATACTGAAATCTCCACGACTTATGGTGGTAATAATTTAAACCGTCAATACCTTGATGTAAAAGGAAATTATTATGTTTCGGGTTTGTTAGAATACAATTGGAAATTTGGCAAAGAAATTGACGGAAAATCAAATAAATTGTCCGTAGGTTACAATACTTTCAGAAATGATCTTTCCTCTACTTATCGTTTCTTGTCTGGAAAACCTCTTTTTCAAGTTCCTTTTACAACCACATTAAATACTATTGACACACAAATTTCAAGTGATGTCGAAAACGGAATACTGGCTTTCCAGGAAGAATCAAATGCGGATTACAAGGTGAAACTGAATCAATTTGTAAATGCCGGTTACTTCAATTTGTTTTGGAACTTCGGAGAATCTTTGGAAGTAAATGCAGGCGTTAGGGCAGAAAATTCTAATCGGGTGATGAAATATCGACCTATCTCTCTGTCCATCGGCGATCCTTATGTAAAGAGAAATGATGATAAATTAAACATTTTACCTTCTGCGAACATCAAATATGAATTGAATGAAAAAAGCAACATTCGTTTTGCCGCTTCAAACACGATTACAAGACCAATTACCATGGAATTACTTCCAAACCAATATGTAAATGCTGATGGAACTGTAGAGTCGGGAAATAAGGATTTGAAAGATTCAGAAAACATAAATATTGATTTAAAATATGAGTTATTTCCAAATAACAAAGAGTTAATTGCAGTTGGTTTATTCGGAAAAAAACTAAAAAATCCAATTGAACGAATTTTTATTCCAACAGCCAGTAGTGGCGGACAAATTACCACTTATCAAAATTCAAAAGAAGCGATTCTTTTTGGCGCGGAGTTAGAATTTCTTTTACAATTAAGCAGAATTCACCAATCCTTATCTAATTTTTCATTGGGTTTAAATACTTCTTTAATGAAAACTGATGTTAATGTTGATTTAGTTCAAAATCCATTAGAAAATAATTCAAGCAGAAAACTCCAGGGAGCTTCAGCATGGTTATTCAACTCGGACTTAAAATATGACTTTGAATTCAACGAAATTATGAAAAATTCCATATCATTAGTTTATGGTGTGTATGGTGATCGAATTTTCGCCGTCGGAACAGCCGGATTAGATCATATCTATGAAAAACAATTCAACAAACTGGATTTTGTATGGTCAAGCAGAATCTCTGAAAACCTGGATTTGAAGTTTTCGGCAGACAATCTCCTGAACCCAGCCTACAAACTGGAACTTGGTAAAGAAAGTTCTCAGCCTATTACCGAAAGCTCACTAGTACTAAAAGAATATAAAAAAGGAGTTGGTTTCTCTTTAAACCTTTCATACACTTTTTAATAAAAAACAATCAATCTGAAAGGAGCCTTTAAAAGGCTCTTTTTTTGTTTCCTAAGTAACGTAAAATTTACATATAATTTATTCTTATATAATGTTTTAGTAATATTTAGATAACCAGAAAATTGAACTCCAGACGTACTTTTGATAAAACAAATTAAAACAATAACACAATGAAAAAATTAGTATTTAGTTTAGGTCTTTTGAGTTTAGCTTTCACCGGTTGTACTACTGATGACGATGAAAACACAACTCCAATAGTACCTGTAGTTGGAGAAATCACAGGAGATATTACAGCAAACAAAACTTATGCTTTTGGCACTTATACATTAAAAGGAATTGTAAAAATCAAATCAGGGGCAACAGTAACTTTCGATGCCGGATCAATTATTACTGCAGATGTAACTAGTGGTGTAGATGCATTAGTAGTAGAAAACGGCGGGAAATTAATCATAAACGGAACTGCTGCTGAGCCAGTGGTATTCACAGAAATATCAAGTACTCCAGGTTCTTGGGGAGGTATTATTATGTATGGTGACGCACCAATTGTTGGAGCAGCAGGCGTAACAACAGCAACCTCTGAAGACGGTCTTAACTTACCTTACGGAGGAACAAATGCAACCCACAACGGAGGTTCTTTAAAATATGTAAAAGTACAATATGCCGGTAAAAAAATTACTGACGGAACAAGTGAAATGAATGGATTTTCATTCTACTCAGTAGGTTCTGGTACCGTTTTAGAAAATTTAGTTTCTTACAAAGGTGCTGATGATGGATTTGAATTTTACGGCGGAACTGTAAGCGCAAGAAACTTAATCTCTTACGGGAATTATGATGATTCTTTTGACTGGCAAGATGGATGGAGAGGTCAAAACAACTCTAACTGGTATGCCTACCAAACAGGAACCGGAAATTTCGGAATGGAGATTGAGGCTAAAAGTGTAAACAATTCCTTTTTTCCTATTGTTTCTAACATCACATTAAAAAGAGCCGCTGGTACACTTACTGAAAATGCATCAGTTGAATATGATGCCATCCAGTTCAAGAAACAAGGAAATGGAGAGTACACTAATATTTTAATTGATGGTTATACAACAAGCGGTGCGGTAGCAGTTAGAATTCAAGATGCCTTGACAAACACCGATCAGGTAAATGGTAATAAATTAAAACTGACAAACGTTAAAATCAATGGCGGAACTACTGACATTGGTACCGGAAGTTCTTCGTTTACTGTTTCTTTTCCTGCTGGTCAATTTACAACTAATTCAACAGCTGCTGGCGCTTCTTTAACTACCGGAGCTTGGTCAACTGTTGGGACTACCAACCTAATACAATAATTTTATTAGAGATTACAGATTATAATTTTTATTTTAAAACACTTCTCCTCCGAGAGGTGTTTTTTTTTGGCATACTATTTGAAATATTTTTTATATCTTTACCTAACATTTTTCACTGATGGCAAAAAACTACTTTTATATTATCGCTTTCTTGTTTTGTTTTCTTTCTTTCAGTGCTTCAGCACAGGAAAACAAACCGCAATCTAAAAACCAAGACAACCCTATCGAAGGCTTGAGTTTTTACCCAAACCCTGTGAGTAATGGCAAAATCTACATTAATTCTAAATTATCTTTAGACAAAGAAATCACGATTTTTGACGTCTTGGGGAAAAAAGTCCTTCAAACGCTTTTAAACTCCAGAGAACTAAATGTTTCTGCACTTTCCCCTGGTGTTTATATCATTAAAATCAGAGAAGGCGAAGCTACCGCCACTAGAAAACTAATAATCAAATAGTTGACAATTACACTATTTGATTAATTTAATGTTTTTTTTACATTGATTTTTTCTTACAAAGAAAAATACTACTATCTTTGTGTTTATTAAAAAATCAAATCAAATGAAAAAAAGTTACTTATTTACGTTACTTTTCGCACTGGTAGCTGGATTTACGTCTAATGCTCAAGTAGTGATCAGTCAAATTTATGGTGGTGGTGGTAATTCCGGCGCAACATATACAAATGATTTTATCGAGATATTCAATCGTGGTACTGTAGCACAAGACCTAACAGGATGGTCCGTGCAATATGCATCTGCGACAGGTACTTCATGGGCTGTTACAAATCTTACACCTGTTGTTTTATTACCAGGTCAATACTATCTTGTTCAAGAAGCCGCAGGCGGAACCCCAAGTGTTGCTTTACCAACTCCAGATGCAACAGGCACTATAGCTATGAGTGGCACAACAGGAAAAGTAATATTAGTAAATGTAACAACCGCTCAAACCGGAGTTAATCCTACTGGCACACAAATTATCGACAAAGTAGGTTTTGGAACAACTCCTAATGGTTTTGAAGGAACGGGTCCTACAGGAACTGTACTTTCCAATTCATTATCAGCACAAAGATTAAATGCTGGTTGCGTTGATGCAGATAACAATGCAACTGACTTTACTACAGGTACTCCTAGCGCAAGAAATACGCTAACTACGATTTCAATTTGCTCTACAGCGCCTTCAATTGCAATTACTTCTCCGGCAAATGCTGTGATACTATCTCCTGAAACAACTAATGTTAATGTGGGACTATCAGTAAGTAACTTTAATGTTGCAAATGGTACTGGTGACGGACACATACATTACACAATTAATGGCGGAGCTTTAGTAATGAAATATGACACTACGCCAATCGCAGTTCCAACTACCCCGGGAGCTTATACAGTATATGTAGAATTAGTAGACAATGCTCATGCTGCACTAGTTCCTGCAAAAAATGCTACGGTAACCTTTACAGTGGCTAGTTATACGAATGCAGTAACTTTAGCTGCTGTAAGAGCCGCAGGAGTTAATGCTTGGGTAAATTATACAGGTACCTCTATTGTTTCTTTCTCAAGACCTTTGTCTACAGGACGTAATCAAAAATACATTCAAGATGCCACAGTTGGTATATTGGTTGATGATAGTGCAGGACTAATAACAACAACATTTGCAGCTGGAGATGGAATTTCAAGCCTAAGAGGTCAATTAATAAACTTTAATGGCGTAATGGAATTTGTTCCTAATCAAGACGCAACAAAACCTTCAACTGGAAATGTTATTGCTCCACAAGTGGTTACACTTGCTGATATTGCAGCAAACATTGACGCTTACGAAAGCAGATTGGTACAAATTAACGGAGTTACTTTTGCTGCCGGTGACGGTACAGCAGTATTCACAGTTAACACTGACTATGTTATTAATGACCTTAATGCTTCGGTTTTCAGAACAATGTTTCCAACTACTGAAGTAGATTATATTGGAGCTGCAATTCCTCAAGGACCAAGAAATATTTCTGTATTAGTTTCTGAAAATAATGGTGTTGCGAGAGTTGCTGCCCGTTCTTTGGCTGACTTAACATTATCAAGAAATGATTTTGATGCAATTGATGGTTTATCCATGTATCCAAATCCATTATCAGGAAAAATATTAAACTTTTCTTCTGCTGCAAATGCAGATATGTCTATCAAAGTATATGATGTATTAGGAAAAGAAGTACTTTCTTCTAAAGTAATAAACAATACTGTTGTTGTTTCTAATTTGAATTCTGGTGTTTACATCGTGAAAATCACTGAAGAAGGAAAAACGGCTACAAGAAAATTAATCATCAGATAATTAATTTCTCTTATATTATTTTAAAAACTCCAATTGAAAAGTTGGAGTTTTTTTTATTTAATTACTTTTGTAAAAAACAATTCTTGATTACAGCTTCCGACATATTTAGTATTTCCAATCAAAAGCAATTTGAAAAAATAGCACTCAAAGTGTTTCGTTTTCAATATGACAATAACTTCGTTTACAACGAATTTTGCAATTATTTAAATATCAATAAACAAGAAGTCAAATCACTGGAGCAGATTCCATTTCTTCCAATACAGTTTTTCAAAAGCCATCAGGTAGTTTCCAATGAGAATCCTATTGAAGTCACTTTCACAAGCAGCGGAACCACAGGAATGATTACCAGCAAGCATTTGGTTACTGATGTGACTTTATATGAAGAAAGCTACCGCAGCGGTTTTTCGCAATTTTACGGAAACATCGAAGATTATGTCATTTTGGCATTGCTCCCGTCCTATTTGGAGCGCGAGGGTTCTTCATTAATTTATATGGTAGAGGATTTGATTCGAATGTCAAATAATCCCGATAGCGGATTTTATCTTCACAATCATGCAGAGTTGATTGAAAAACTAATCACTTTGGATAATGCCGGACAAAATGTTGTTTTAATTGGCGTAACATACGCTCTTTTAGATTTAATTGAAAAGAGAAGTTTCAAATTGCAAAATACCATCATCATGGAAACAGGAGGTATGAAAGGCAAACGAAAAGAAATGATTCGGGAAGAATTACACGAACAACTTTGCAAAGGTTTTGGCGTTTCTGCCATCCATTCTGAGTATGGAATGACCGAATTGTTATCGCAAGCCTATTCTTTAGGAAACGGAGTTTTTGAATGCCCGTCCTGGATGCAAATCCTTGTTCGCGATACCGAAGATGCTTTGAGTTATATCGACAACGGAAAAACGGGCGGAATCAACGTGATTGATTTGGCCAACATTAATTCCTGTTCTTTTATTGCCACACAGGATTTGGGCAAAAAATATCCCAACAATTCTTTCGAAGTATTGGGACGTTTTGATAATTCTGATATTCGGGGTTGCAATTTGATGATTTTGTAAAAAATTGTTCTTTATACAATTCTCAAAACAAAATAATTCTTCTTTCCTCTTTGCAACAATACAAACTGATTGTTGATTAAATCTTTTGTAGAAAGCACAAATTCTTCCGTAACTTTCTCTTTATTTACAGCAATTGAATTTTCTGCCAGCGCACGTCTTGCTTCTCCATTTGATTTTAAAAAGCCTGATTTTTCATTTAAAACGGTAACGATATCAATTCCGTTTTCGATATCCTCCTTTGCAATTTCAGCTTGAGGAACACCTTCGAAAACTTCTAAAAAAGTCGTTTCATCCAATTGTTTCAAATCTTCGGCAGTGGCATTTCCAAATAAAATATTGGAGGCTTTAATCGCTTTTTCTAAATCTTCTTTGGAGTGAACAAACGTAGTCAATTCCTCAGTTAATTTTCTTTGCAATACCCGTACATGAGGCGCTACATGGTGTTCTGCAATTAATGCATCAATAGCATCTTTATCTAAAAAAGTAAAAATCTTAATATATTTTTCCGCATCTACATCGGTTGTATTCAGCCAAAATTGGTAAAATTTATACACTGAAGTTTTATCGGCATCCAGCCAAATGTTTCCACCTTCCGATTTTCCGAATTTAGAACCATCAGCTTTCGTGATTAACGGACAAGTCATGGCGTAGGCTTTTGCTCCTTCATGATTCATTCTGCGCACCAATTCTGTTCCGGTTGTAATATTCCCCCATTGGTCTGAACCGCCCATTTGAAGCAAACAATTGTAATGCTTGTGCAAATGATAAAAATCGTATCCCTGAATTAACTGATAAGTGAATTCCGTGAAAGACATCCCCTCGCCTTCGCCAGATATACGTTTCTTTACCGATTCTTTGGCCATCATATAATTAACGGTGATTCTTTTTCCGACTTCTCTCACAAAATCAATAAAAGAAAACGTTTTCATCCAATCGTAATTGTTCACCAATATCGGGGCATTTACTGCTGTGGAATTAAAATCCAAAAAGCGGGACAAAACACGTTTTATTCCAGCTACATTTTTATCCAGAGTCGCTTCGTCCAATAAATTTCTTTCATCTGATTTTCCGGATGGATCACCAATCATACCGGTTGCTCCGCCTACAAGGGCAATTGGTTTATGACCATATTTCTCTAAATGAACCAAAAGTATAATCGGAACCAGACTTCCTATATGCAACGAATCCGAAGTTGGATCAAATCCGATATAAGTAACGGTCATTTCTTTCAATAATTGTTCTTCGGTTCCCGGCATAATATCATGAACCAAACCGCGCCATTGTAATTCTGCAACTATATTCTTCATTTTTAAATCAATTTGAGCAAAGATAAAATTTATTGTTGATTTCGGTAATTTGTTTATTCGGTAATTCAAAAAAATAATTCGTAATTGATAATTGATAATTCGTAATTTCGCAGCATGATTTTAATCACAGGCGCAACAGGTTTAGTGGGCTCGCATTTAGCACTTCATTTAATTGAAAATGGGGAATCTGTTCGTGCCATTTATAGAAATAAAGCATCTATAGACAAAACCAAATCTCTTTTTAATCTGTATCAAAAAGAAAATTTATTCGATAAAATCGAATGGATGGAAGCGGATATTACTGATGTTCCTGCTTTGGAAACTGCTTTTGAGAATATTGACTATGTGTATCATTGTGCGGCCTTAATTTCTTTTGATGGTGCATCCGAAGAACAACTTCGCAAAGTCAACATTGAAGGAACCGCAAACATCGTAAACCTTTCGGTTGCCAACAAAATAAAAAAGTTGTGCCATGTAAGCTCTATTGCCGCACTTGGCGATTTGGCACCACACGAAAGTATCGTTACCGAGGAAATAGAATGGAATCCTGAAAAGCCGCATAGCGATTATGCCATTTCAAAATATGGCGCGGAAATGGAAATTTGGCGTGGACAACAAGAAGGTTTGCAAATAGCAATCATAAATCCTGGTGTTATCATCGGACCTGGTTTTTGGGAACAAGGAAGTGGTGAAATTTTTTCGGCTGTAGCCAAAGGGTTGCATTTTTATACCAAAGGTTTTACCGGATTTGTTGCCGTTACGGATGTGGTTCAGCTATTAGTAAAAATAATGAAAAGTGACCCGGACAATAGCGAACAAGCAAAACAAATCAACGGAGAACGATTTATAGTTATTGCAGAAAATATTGCTTTTAGAGAAGTTCTGAATACAATTGCCGAGGCATTAAAAGTAAAAAACCCAACGCTATATGCCCCAATTTGGATGACAGAAATAGCTTGGAGAACAGACTGGATTTTATCAACTATTTTTAGACAGAAAACAAAGTTTTCAAAAGATACTGCAAGGGCATCGCACGCCACTATTTTATATTCAAACGAAAAAGTAAAAACAACATTACATCATGAATTCCGGGATGTAAAAGAATATATCACAGAAATTGTTGCTTTACAATCTAAACATTCTAAGTAGTTTTATCGAACTATTTGTGTTTCTGAATCTAACTTAGGCTTTTTAGTTGTATCGGTAACAGCCAGTTTTTCTTCCATTCTTTTGTTTACCCTGTCATATATGCTTTTGTACTTCTTAATATCAGAAGCATAATATTTATCATTTTTCGCAAACTGAAGGCTGTCTATTTTATATTTTTTATAAATATAATCATTCGGATTTATACTATGCGTTTCGAGAGGCGTCAGATTTTGAGATTTTATAGCTTCTAAAATTGCTAAATCATAAATAATATTAACCATAACATCCTCTTCAATAAGTTTGTCCGGTTTTTCTATGGCTGATTTTTGACAACTTGCAAAAACAGAAAATATCAAAAATAAAATGGCAATTTTTTTCATTTATAAATTTATTTATTTTTTAAAAGGCCCGTTCTCGCAAACCTTTTAAAAACAATATTAACGGTCAAACAATAATCTTTTACCGCAACGAATGTCTTTTACTTTGAAATTATGATAGACCAATTGTCCGTTTACAAAAGTATGCGTTATTCTTGATTTAAAAGTAAAATCTTCAAAAGGTGACCAGCCGCACTTGGAAAGAATATTCTCTTTCTTGACGCTCCATGGCAAACCCGGGTTTACGATAGCCAAATCGGCATAGAATCCTTCTTTTATAAATCCTCTTTTTTCAATTTTGAATATTTTCGCCGGATTGTGCGCCATTTTTTCAACGATTTTCTCCACCGAAATTTTTCCCTGATGGTGTGCTTCAAACATTGCCACTACGGCATGTTGAACCAATGGCCCTCCGGAAGGTGCTTTTAAATAGGATTGTTGTTTTTCCTCTAGGGTATGTGGTGCGTGGTCAGTAGCGATAACATCTATCCTGTCGTCAAGCAACGCTTCCCACAAAGCATCCCTGTCTTTGGCGGTCTTAATTGCTGGATTCCATTTGATAAAATTCCCTTTGGTGTCGTAATCATCATTGGTAAACCACAAATGATGTACACAAACTTCCGCGGTGATTTTCTTTTCTTCCAATGGGATTTTGTTTGTAAACAAATCCATCTCTTTTGCTGTCGAAAGATGAAAAATATGCAATCTCGCACCTGTTTTTTTGGCTAGTGCGACTGCTTTTGAAGAAGAAATATAACAGGCTTCTTCGCTCCGAATCAAATGATGAACCTGAACAGGAACTTCTTCGCCGTATTCCGCTTTATATTTTTCTAAATTATTTTTAATCGTTTCTTCATCTTCACAATGGACGGCAATCAACATTGGCGTACTTGAAAATATTCTTTCCAGAGTCGCTTCATTGTCCACCAACATGTTTCCGGTGGAAGAACCCAAAAATATTTTTATTCCCGCAACGTTTTTAGGATTGGTTTTTAATACCTCATCCAAATTATCGTTTGTTGCTCCCATCATAAACGAATAATTCGCATAGGATTTCTCGGCAGCTATCTGATATTTTTCTTCTAATATTTCTTGGGTAACGGCATTCGGAACCGTATTTGGCTGCTCAATAAACGACGTAATTCCT
The DNA here is from genome assembly GCF_035292545.1 of Flavobacterium sp. GTDB lineage: Bacteria > Bacteroidota > Bacteroidia > Flavobacteriales > Flavobacteriaceae > Flavobacterium. The sequence continues at coordinate 69,946 of NZ_DATDPV010000002.1, forward strand.
CCGGCAACAGCTGCGCTGGATTCAGAAGCAATGTCACCTTTATAGGTTAGCCCGGGTTCTCTAAAATGCACTTGATCATCGATTGCACCGGGAATTAAATAATTTCCTTCGGCATCAATAATCTTACAATCAGAGTATTTGGCACTGATATTTTCGGCAATTTCAACTATAAATTCGTTTTCGATTAAAACATCGCCTTCAAAAATAGTTCCTTCGTTGACAATTTTGGCATTCTTGATTAAAACCCTATTCATGTTATCTCTTTTCTTATAATCGATTAAAAAACTTTCTTATTCTAAGTGAAATTACTCCAAAAACGGCCTCTTTTATGATGGCATTGCTCATTTTGGATTCTCCTTTTGTTCTGTCGGTAAAAATAATCGGCACTTCAACAATTCGGAAATTTTTGGCATAAGCCCTATATTTCATTTCTATTTGAAAAGCATAACCAATAAATTTTATTTTATCTAAATTAATGGTTTCCAGAACTTTTCTCCTATAACACATAAATCCAGCAGTCGCATCATGAATTTTCATTCCGGTAATCATTTTCACATATACCGAAGCGAAATAGGACATCAATACACGGCTTAAAGGCCAATTGACCACATTAACCCCAGTCACATATCGCGAACCAATGGCAACATCGGCACCACCGAAATGGCAGGCATCGTATAATTTTTCCAAATCCATTGGATTATGGGAAAAATCCGCATCCATTTCGAAAATAAATTCATATTTTCGAGCCAAAGCCCATTTGAAACCATGCACATATGCTGTTCCGAGTCCGGATTTTTTTTCTCTTTTTTCTAAAAATAATTTGTTCCCAAATTGTTGTTGAAGTTCAATTACTTTATCAGCCGTTCGATCCGGTGAATTATCATCGACAATAAGAACGTGAAATGATTTATGCAAAGAAAGTACTGCTCTAACAATACTTTCTATATTTTCAATTTCGTTATAGGTGGGGATTATAACAAGGCTATCGCTCATATCTTGATGTGAATTTCGTCACAAAAATAAACTTTTTATATTTGCCGATTCTTAATAAAATTATAATAAATGAAAGCGATAAAAATTTAGTAATTTTGTACCGTTATGATTGAAAACGTACTTCATCCTCGAATAATTGAAAATAAAGACTGGGCAACCATTTTATTTGTCATGTCTTTTGCATTGATTGCTGTCACAAAATCTGTTTTTGAGAATAGATTCAGTGAGTTTTCAAGGTTGTTGGTGTCGGATAAATACATTAAAATTTATCGGGATAACAGCCAGTTAATGAGCTGGTTTAATATTACGCTGTTTATTGTTCATTTGATTTCTCTTGCTTTTTTTATACAATTGGCACTCCATTATTTCGGATATGCTTCAAAAACCGATTGGCTACTATACATTCAAATTGTCACTTTTCTTGGGGTTTTTATTTTGTCCAAATATCTGATTGAAAAAATCATTGCTACTTCATTTAATATTGAAGAATTTATAGAACAGTTCAATTTACAAAAAGTAAGTTACAGAACTTACATTGGCTTACTTCTTCTGCCGATTAACGTTATGCTCTTTTATAATAATAATGTGTCAAAAACGCTGATTTTCGCGATTATTGCTATTGTATTAATAATAAACTTATTGACTTATCTTGTTTCTTTAAAGAATTATCAAAACTTACTATTTAGCAAGATGTTTTATTTTATTTTGTATCTTTGCGCACTTGAAATAGCTCCCTACTATTTTATGTATTATTGGTTTACAAAAAGTTAGCATATTAGAAAATGTCAAATATGAAAGTGAAAACAATTTTGGTGTCACAACCCGAGCCTAAAGTAGAGAATTCCCCTTACTTTGAGCTTCAACAAAAGCATAAAATAAAAATTGATTTCAGACCTTTTATTCACGTTGAAGGAGTTAATGCGAAAGACATTAGACTACAAAAAATCGATATCAATCATTATACTGCAATTATCCTAACGAGTAAGAATTCTGTGGATCATTTTTTCAGGGTAGCTGAAGAAATGCGCTATAAAGTTCCTGAAGGATTAAAATATTTTTGCCAGTCGGAAGCCGTTGCTTTTTATCTGCAAAAATATGTAGTGTATAGAAAACGTAAGATTTATGTTGGTCAGAAAGATTTTGTCGATTTATCTCCATTGATAAAAAAATACAAGGACGAAAAATTCTTGTTACCGGCATCAGATCAATTGAATGCAGAAGCACCGAATACACTGAATAATTTAAAAGTAGACTGGACACAGGCTGTTTTTTATAAAACCGTAATGAGTGACTTGTCAGATTTGGCAGATGTTTATTATGATGTTTTGGCCTTTTTTAGTCCAACAGGAATCAAATCATTGTTTATGAATTTCCCTGATTTCGAACAAAATAATACCAGAATCGCTGTCTTCGGAAGTACTACTCAAAAAGAAGCTCTAGACCACGGATTGCGTGTGGACATTATGGCGCCTTCACCAGAAGCTCCATCCATGACTATGGCGCTTGAAAAATATATTGCAAAAGTAAATAAAGAAACCAAAGAGCCTAAAGAAAAATAATATCGATAGAAAAACTACTTTATAATTCATATAAAAAAGCTTTCAGAAAATATTTCTGAAAGCTTTTTTTATAGTTGAAAATAGAAACGGAATATATAATCCTGTCGTATCAGATTTTTAAATTTTTAAACATGAAATTTTATAAATATATCTACTACAATCTTTATAAGACTAGTAGAGTAGAAAATGCATCCCCAGAGATTCCGGTTATTGGTTTTATCTCATTTTGTCAAACTAACAATTTACTTTCATTATTAAATATTTTCTTCTTTTTTACACATATCAATAATAATTATGACATTCCAAAATATTATCTGGTAAGTATAATCGTTTTGTTTATTGTGAATTATTATTACTATGAGACAAAGAACAATAAAAAAATAATTATTGAAAACAGTAATTATGAATTAGGTAAATACACTTTTCTAGTTTATCTATATTTAGCGTTATCAGTCTTTCTAGCAGGGTATACTTATTATATTTATAAAGAATGGTAAAATATATTCCAGCCTGCACTGATCAAAAAAAGAGCCTTTCTTTCGAAAGACTCTTTGTATAATTAAAACTTTAGATTACAATTGTGGCCCTGCATTCACTAAGTTTTTACCTTCTTCGTTAACGGCATATTGTGCAAAGTTTTTGATGAACAATTGTGCCAAATCGGTAGCTTTTGCAGTCCATTCAGAAGCATCTGCATAAGTATCTCTTGGGTCTAAAATTTCTGTATGCACTCCTTCTAAAGCGGTTGGCACTTCTAAATTAAAGATTGGAATAATTTGTGTATCTGCTTTTTCCATAGAACCATCAAGAATCCTGTCGATGATTGCACGGGTGTCTTTAATAGAAATACGTTTTCCTGTTCCGTTCCAGCCTGTATTAACCATATAAGCCGTAGCGTTGTGTTCCTCCATTTTCTTTACCAATTCTTCTCCGTATTTTGTAGGATGTAACGAAAGGAAAGCTTTACCAAAACAAGCCGAGAATGTTGGCTCTGGTTTTGTAACTCCGCGTTCTGTTCCGGCTAATTTTGCCGTAAATCCTGACAAGAAGAAATATTTGGTTTGTTCCGGAGTTAATTTAGAAACCGGAGGCATTACACCAAAAGCATCCGCAGTAAGGAAGATTACTTTTGAAGCGTGACCCGCTTTTGAAACTGGTTTTACAATATTATCAATATGATAAATCGGATAAGAAACACGCGTATTTTGGGTAACCGAACCATCGGTGAAATCAATTTTACCATCTGCGTCAAGCGTAACATTTTCTAATAATGCGTCACGTCGAATTGCATTATGGATATCCGGTTCGTTTATTTTACTTAAGTCAATCGTTTTTGCATAGCAACCTCCTTCAAAGTTGAAAACACCGTCGTTATCCCATCCGTGTTCATCGTCACCGATTAGTTCCCGTTTTGGATCAGTCGATAAAGTTGTTTTTCCTGTTCCTGATAATCCAAAGAAAACGGCAACATCACCCTCTGCTCCTTTGTTAGCCGAACAGTGCATAGACGCGATTCCTTTTAATGGCAAGTAATAGTTCATCATCGAGAACAATCCTTTTTTCATTTCGCCACCATACCAACTTCCGCCAATTAACTGAATTTTTTCGGTTAAATTGAACGCTACATACACTTCAGAATTTAATCCGTGTGCCGCATAATCCTTGAAACTTGTTTTAGAACCGTTCATTACAATGAAATCAGGCTCTCCAAAATTCTCTAATTCTGCTTCAGTAGGACGAATAAACATGTTTTTTACGAAATGCGCCTGCCAAGCTACTTCCATGATGAAACGCACTTTTAAGCGAGAGTTTTCATTCGCACCGCAAAAAGCATCTACCACATATAATCTTTTTCCAGAAAGTTCCTTAACTGTTGTTTCTTTTAAGGCATTCCAAGTATCTTGTGAAATTGGTTTGTTGTCGTTCACTGCTTTATCAGAAGTCCACCAAATAGTATCTTTCGTAACAGCGTCTTCAACAATATATTTATCTTTTGGAGATCTTCCCGTGAAAACACCGGTCATCACATTAACAGCACCAAGTTCTGATAATTGTCCTTTCTCGAAACCTTCCAGATCAGGATTTAATTCTTCGTTGTATAAAAATTCATACGACGGATTATAGATTATATTTTCGGTGTTTTTTATACCATATTTTTCTAACGAAATCGATATAGTAGATAGACTGTTATGCGTCATAACTTTTATTATTTGTATATTATTATTGTGTAGTTGTAGTTATTACTCTGCGTTATTCTATTGCTAAGCAATATTGACCGCAAAAGTAAAAATTATATTTCAGATATGATTTTTTTAACGGAATATTATGCCTTTTTCTTCAAAATATTTAAAAACAAAATGAACCAGGCCAAAATCAGCAATAAACCACCAATTGGCGTTATGAAGCCAATCACTTTAAAATCAAAAGCAGTTAAACTATTGGTGGCTAATAAATAAATGGAACCTGAAAAGAAGATTACACCTGTTATTACCAAATACAATATCGTTTTTTTTGCTTTCTCAGAAATCAGATTTGTGGTTCCGATGAAAAGCAAAAAAAGCGCATGATACATTTGATATTTTACACCCGTTTCAAAAGTGTTCAACTCATCAAGATTCAGGACTTTCTTTAAAGCATGCGCTCCAAAAGCACCCAAAACAATTGTTATCATCCCTAATAAAGCCGCAGTTGAAATAATTTTTCGTTCCATTTTTATAGATTTGTAAAATAGAAGACAAAAATATATGTTCTGTGATGAAATTTGTGTCTTTTGTAAAAATAATTAGCACTATGGCCCTAAAAAATAATGATACATTTGCAACTTAAAAAAAGAAACAAAATAAGAACTGAATTAATTTTCATTCTAAATAAACCATTAACTCACGATTTTTCATCATAAGTCTTTTTTTTGCAGTTTTAAAATTTTTATAAATATAACAAATTCATACATTTGTGTTATATTACAAACCCCATGAGAAACATCCTAATTATCGGAGCCGGGAGATCGGCTTCTTCGTTAATAAAGTACTTATTAAACAAAGCCGTCCAGGAAAACCTACACCTTACTATTGGCGACTTATCTTTAGCTTTAGCGCAAAAAAAAACCAACAATCATCCCAATGCCACAGCGATTGCTTTGGATATTTTTGATAAAAACCAGAGAAATACTGAAATTCAAAAAGCCGACATCGTTATTTCGATGCTGCCGGCACACCTGCATATTGAGGTGGCGAAAGATTGTATTGTTTATAAAAAACACATGGTTACCGCATCTTATATCAGCGATGCCATGCTGGAACTGGATGCTGCTGCCAAAGAAAATAACTTGATTTTCATGAACGAAATTGGTCTCGATCCCGGGATTGACCACATGAGTGCCATGAAAATTATTGATGAAGTTCATGATCAGGGCGGAAAAATGATTTTATTCGAATCGTTCTGTGGCGGATTAGTCGCACCCGAATCGGATAATAATCTATGGAATTACAAATTTACCTGGGCTCCAAGAAACGTAGTGCTTGCAGGACAAGGCGGCGCGGCGAAATTCATTCAGGAAGGCACTTATAAATACATTCCGTATCACAAATTATTCCGTAGAACGGAGTTTATGGAAGTTGAAGGTTACGGTAGATTCGAAGGCTATGCCAACCGTGATTCCCTAAAATACCGAAGCATTTATGGTCTTGACGATGTTCTTACTTTGTATCGTGGTACTCTGAGAAGAGTTGGTTTTTCAAAAGCTTGGGACATGTTTGTTCAATTAGGGATGACGGATGACAGCTATATTGTCGACAACACGGAAACCATGAGTTACCGCAGTTTCGTGAATTTATTCTTACCCTATCATCCTACAGATTCGGTCGCTATTAAATTGCGCCATGTCCTTAAAATCGATCAGGATGATGTGATGTGGGACAAATTGGTAGAATTAGACCTTTTCAATCCTAATAAAATCGTTGGTTTAAAAAATGTTACTCCTGCCCAAATTTTAGAAAAAATCCTTACTGACAGTTGGACATTGCAACCGGATGACAAAGACATGATTGTGATGTACCACAAATTTGGTTTTGAAATCAATGGTGTAAAAAAACAAATCGATTCTAAAATGGTGTGCCTTGGCGATGACCAAACGTATACCGCAATGGCAAAAACCGTAGGTTTACCGGTGGCTATGGCGACTTTACAAATCCTAAACGGAAATATCAAAACACCTGGAGTACAATTACCGATTAACAAAGAAGTCTACTTGCCGATTTTGAAAGAACTGGAAGAATTTGGCGTGGTATTCCATGAAAAAGAAATGCATTACGAAGGGTATAACCCGAATGGTGTGATTGGCTAATTGTGTCATTTGAAGCTAATCCTGCTTTACATTACAATCTTTTTATTTTTGGTAGCAAAAATAAAAAGGATTTCCATTTCAATCAGGGCTAAAAAATTAAAAAGCCGTTATTTGTTTCTAAATAACGGCTTTTTTGTATTTTTACTTTTCTACTCAAACTATAAATTAAATTTTAATTACAAATTATAAGTTATGAAAATTAACGCCCATACGGTAGAAATCGACGGTATCGACAAAGAAATATTGCGTTTCCTGATGGATGATGCCCGAAAACCGATACTTCAAATTGCCAATAAAATCGGGATTTCGGGAGCTGCCATTCACCAGCGGTTGCGAAAACTGGAACAATCAGGCGTGATTTCGGGTTCGAAGTTCATGGTCAGCAATAAGGTTTTGGGCTATAACACGATGGCTTTTGTTGGCATTTATTTAGACAAAGCCGCTCGAAACCCGGAAACGGTAAAAGAGCTGAAGAAAATCCCTGAAGTGTTAGAGTGTCATTATACAACCGGAAACTGGTCGATTTTGATAAAAATAATCTGTCGGGATAATGAACATCTGATGCAATTATTAAACACCAAAATCCAGGCGATTGAAGGCGTTTCGAGAACAGAAACGTTTATTTCTTTAGACCAGCAAATTGAACGACAGATACAGTTGTAGTTTTTTAGTAATCTGAAAAATCTATAAAAATTCAAATGAAAAATCTTTTAGCCCCGATGGGAGCAAGTATCCTTTTTATTCTTTCTTTAAGAATAAAAAGATACTGCGGACAGCGGGAATTGCATTTATAAAAAAGCCCGGACTTTTCGCTCCAAAAAAAAATCCGCAACTTTCGATGCGGATTTTCTATTTATTTTACTGAAATTATCTTCTGTTCATGTAAATCATAACGTAATACAATAACGTTGCGATGGATCCGATGGCAGCGACAACGTAAGTTCTTGCAGCCCATTTCAATGAATCTTTTGCTCCTGCGTGTTCCTCACGGGTCAACATATTTTTGTTTTCCAACCAAGCCAAAGCCCTATGACTCGCATCATATTCTACCGGCAAAGTGATAATTGAGAACAAAGTTGTTGCTGCGAAAACCACGATTCCGATTAATAATAAGGACGGAAACGTTTTTATTAAAAGAATCCCGGCAATCAGAATCCATTGTACATAATTCGAGGCTACGCTTACCACGGGAACCAATTTGGAACGCATGGTTAACCAACTGTAAGCTGTGGCATGTTGCACGGCGTGACCACATTCGTGGGCAGCAACGGCAGCTGCGGCAGCATTTCTTTGGTTATAAACCGCTTCGCTTAAATTGACTGTTTTATCAAGCGGATTGTAATGATCCGTTAATCGTCCTGGAGTTGAGATGACTCTCACGTCGCGAATTCCGTGATCGGCTAGCATTTTTTCGGCGATTTCGGCACCGGACATTCCATTTTGCAAATGCAGTTTAGAATACTTTTCGAACTTATTTTTCAATCGGTTGCTGACCAACCAACTGACTAACATAATTAAACCTATTAATATCCAATACATAATTTTTATTTTTAAAATATAAAGTTTGTAAACCTATAGCAAATTACAAGCCAATTTTTAGCACTGCAATTTTGTCATTATCCGACCAAGTTAATAATTTTTCCCGGAACTATAATCACTTTGTTTGGCGTTCTTCCTTCGAGTTGCTTGATGGTTCTTTCGTCTTTCATGATGATTTCCTCGATTTGTTCCTTGGTTAAATCCAAAGGCAATTCGATGGTGAAACGCATTTTCCCGTTGAAAGAAACCGGATATTCCTTGCTGCTTTCTATTAAATGTTTCGCATCAAATATTGGAAAAGCAACCGTAGAAACCGAACCGGAATTCCCTAATTGACTCCATAATTCTTCAGCAATATGCGGTGCGTAAGGCGAAATCAAAATCGCTAACGGTTCCAAAATCGCACGTTCATGACAATTTTGCGTCGATAATTCATTCACACAAATCATAAACTGGCTTACTGAAGTATTGAAAGAGAAATTCTCAATATCCTCGGTGGTTTTCTTGATGGTTTTGTGTAAGGTTTTCAAACTTTCTTTCGATGGTTCATTATTGGTTATGATTAAACCATTATGTTCATCAAAATACAAACGCCACAGTTTTTTCAGGAATCCGAAAACGCCCGTAATTCCAGCGGTGTTCCAGGGTTTTGCTTGTTCTAATGGGCCTAGGAACATTTCGTATAAACGAAGCGTGTCGGCTCCGTAATCATTACAAATGTCGTCTGGCGTAACTACGTTGTATTTTGATTTGGACATTTTTTCGACTTCGCGTCCAACGATGTATTTTCCAGATTCTTCAGTGATGAAGGTTGCGTCTTTATAATCTTGATTTAAAGGATGATTTTTAAATTTTTCAATAACTAATTCATCTGAAGAATTAACAAGATTAACATCAACGTGAATTGGTGTAAAATGACCCCAATGTGCTTCCGAATCTCCCACATTCCTATGAAAACTTCTCAAATCTAAATATACTTTTCTAGTATTCTCATTAATTTCAGAAATAAGCATTTTCTCTTTAACTGCATTCTCTATCAACCCTTTACTTATAAATATACTTTTGCGAGTTGAATTAATTGAATCATCTTTCAAACCATATTCCCATCTATAGACAAAAGCACTCATCCCCAAAATCATTCCCTGATTAATTAGTTTTTTGAACGGTTCTTCGGTTGGTGCAAATCCTTTGTCTTTCAAAAATTTATTCCAAAAACGGGAATACAATAAATGTCCGGTCGCGTGTTCGCTTCCGCCAATGTATAAATCCACATTTTGCCAATAGGCAAGTGCTTCTTTACTCGCAAATTCGTTTTCGTTGTGCGCATCCATATAACGCATCCAATACCACGAACTTCCCGCCCAACCCGGCATCGTGTTCAATTCTAATGGATGGATAGTTTTGTTATCAATCAAATCATTATTTACTATTTGATTGGTTTCGGTGTTCCAGGCCCAAACGGTGGCGTTGCCTAATGGCGGTTGTCCGTCTTCGGTTGGCAAGTATTTTTCTACTTCCGGTAAGGCGATTGGCAAATGTTTCGCATCAATCATTTGCGGCAATCCATTTACATAATAAACCGGAAACGGTTCTCCCCAATATCTCTGGCGGGAGAAAACGGCATCACGCAAACGGTAATTCGTTTTACCTTGTCCTTGGCTTATTTTTTCTAATTCTTCGATTACTTTCTTGGTCGCTTCTTTGTAATTCAATCCGTTTAGGAAACCGGAATTGGCCAAAATCACATTCTCTTTCGATCCGTAGGCTTCTTTTGAAATATCCACATCGGCAAAAATGTTTTTGATTTCCGGCATTCCGTTTTGCCCTTTGAAGAAATTCGCAAAAGCATAATCTCTTTCGTCGCCACAAGGAACCGCCATAACTGCGCCTGTTCCATAACCAGCCAAAACATAATC
>NZ_DATDPV010000003.1:0-4808 GCF_035292545.1 Flavobacterium sp.
GATGAAGCGCATTGTATCTCAGAATGGGGGCATGATTTCAGACCGGAATACAGAAATCTAAGACATATTATAAAGCAATTGGGTGATGTGCCGATTATTGGCCTGACCGCAACGGCGACTCCAAAAGTACAGGAAGATATCCTGAAAAATCTGGATATGCCCAATGCCAATACTTTTAAAGCCTCTTTTAACAGGCCTAATTTATATTACGAAGTACGGACCAAAACCAAAAATGTAGAATCCGATATTATCCGTTTTATCAAACAACACAAAGGGAAATCCGGGATCATTTATTGCCTGAGCCGTAAAAAAGTAGAAGCCATTGCGCAGGTTCTACAAGTTAATGGCATAAGCGCCGTTCCTTATCACGCGGGTCTTGATGCCAAAACCAGAGCCAAACATCAAGATATGTTCCTTATGGAAGATGTGGATGTGGTTGTGGCTACCATTGCCTTTGGAATGGGAATTGACAAACCGGATGTTCGTTTTGTAATCCACCATGATATTCCAAAATCACTGGAAAGCTATTATCAGGAAACGGGTCGTGGCGGACGAGATGGTGGTGAAGGCCATTGTCTGGCTTATTATTCCTATAAAGATGTAGAAAAACTCGAAAAATTCATGTCAGGAAAACCGGTAGCCGAACAGGAAATTGGTTTTGCTCTTTTACAGGAAGTCGTGGCTTATGCCGAAACTTCGATGTCGCGACGTAAATTCCTGCTGCATTATTTCGGTGAAGAATTCGACAGCGAGACCGGAGAAGGTGCCGATATGGATGACAATGTCCGCAATCCCAAAGTAAAAGTGGAAGCCATGAACCAAGTGGTGAAATTATTGGAAGTGGTTCGGGACACCAAACATTTATATAAATCAAAAGAAGTCGTTTATACCCTGATAGGAAAAGTAAACGCCGTTATCAAAGCCCATAGAACCGATACCCAGAAGTTTTTTGGAGGAGGTGCGGCTTTCGAAGAAAGGTATTGGATGGCTTTAATCCGACAGGTTTTAGTGGATGGTTTGTTGTCTAAAGATATTGAGACCTACGGTATTGTTAAAGTAACCGAAAAAGGATTGGATTTTATCAAGAACCCCACTTCTTTTATGATGTCCGAAGATCATGAATACAATGAAACCGAAGACGAAGCTATTGTAACTGCCGCAAAATCTTCCGGTACAGCCGATGAAGCTTTGATGGCCATGTTACGTGATCTGCGTAAAAAAGTAGCTAAGAAATTAGGCGTTCCTCCGTTTGTGGTTTTTCAGGATCCTTCGTTGGAAGATATGGCGCTCAAATATCCGGTTTCACTGGATGAGATGAGCAATATTCATGGTGTTGGAGAAGGAAAGGCCAAAAAATACGGTAAGGAGTTTGTAGATTTAATCAATCGCTATGTAGAAGAAAATGATGTTATCAGACCGGATGATTTGGTGGTAAAATCCACTGGAGCCAATTCTGTCAATAAATTATACATCATTCAAAACATCGACCGGAAATTATCTTTAGAGGATATTGCTAAGGCTAAAGGCTTGACGATGGATACCCTAATCAAAGAAATGGAGCAAATTGTGTATTCAGGAACCAAACTGAATATCAAATATTGGGTAGATGAAATGCTTGATGAAGACCAACAAGAGGAAATTCATGATTATTTCATGGAATCCGATACCGATAAAATTGAAGATGCCTTAAAAGAATTTGATGGCGAATATGACATCAATGAACTAAGATTGATGCGTATTAAGTTTATTAGCGAAGTGGCAAATTAGGAATATTCGGTTATCTGTTTTTTAGTTATCGGTTATCGGTTTGTTATTGGTTATTTTTCAAAAATCTCACCCCGATGCGGTTTCAAGGCATCTCTCACTGCGATCATGTGCTCATCGGTTACGACCATGAAAGCCATGGCATACATCTCGTCTATGATTTTAAAACCAGTTATATTTAAGGGTAATTCTTTTGAAATTATATATTCTTTAAGATGAATTTCATGATGTTCGGCAGTTTTTGCGGAAGCAGGACCACGAAAATCCCAGATAAGTTTTATTTGTCGAGACATTGTTTTTAAGTTAAGGTTTAAAGTCGCAAAGGTTCAAAGTTACAAAGTTTGTTGCCTGAAAAACGAATAACCAAACCAACAAATAACAAATCCACTTCAAATTAGTATTTTTGCACTCTGATGCCGTTTTTCGACTCATCGAATAATCTCATCAATGAATAATCAATAAAAAAATGCCAAAAGAACTTCTTACTCAAGTATCCCCTGAAGTAGCTGTAAACGAACAGTTGCTTAAAGATCATATCTCCAGATTAATTAAGGTTTCCTCCAAAGACATCCAACATATTTCTATTCTGAAACGTTCTATAGATGCGCGTCAGAAAGCTATAAAAATTAACCTGAAAGTAATGGTTTTCTTTCAGGATGAGGAATTTACGGAGCATAAATTCCAATTGCCCGATTATAAAAATGTGGAGCATGCCCAAGAAGTAATTGTTGTTGGTGCCGGACCTGCGGGACTTTTCGCGGCTTTACAATTAATAGAACTAGGTTTAAAACCAATAGTTATCGAACGCGGAAAGGACGTTCGTGGCCGAAGAAGAGATTTAAAAGCCATTAATGTAGAACATATCGTCAATGAAGATTCTAATTATTGTTTTGGCGAAGGCGGAGCAGGAACCTATTCGGACGGAAAGCTATATACGCGTTCCAAAAAACGTGGCGATGTAACCCGAATCCTGGAATTATTCGTTGCCTTTGGCGCTTCCGAGGACATTTTGATAGAAGCCCATCCTCATATTGGAACCAATAAATTGCCGCAAATCATTCAGGATATTCGCGAAAAAATAGTCGAAATGGGAGGAAAGGTCCTTTTCGATACCCGATTAACCGATATTTTAATTAAAAATAATCAAGTACAAGGGATTGTTACCCAAAACGGCGATACGGTTCTAGCCAGTAATATCATTCTGGCCACAGGACATTCTGCCCGTGATATTTTTGAATTATTGGACAGAAAAAAAGTTTTTATCGAAGCCAAACCTTTTGCCTTGGGCGTAAGAGCCGAGCATCCGCAATCGTTAATAGACAGCATTCAGTACAGCTGTGATTATCGAGGCGAATTTCTTCCGCCGGCTCCTTATTCGATTGTAAAACAAGTGGGTGGGCGCGGTATGTATTCTTTTTGTATGTGTCCCGGCGGCGTGATTGCACCTTGTGCGACCAGTCCCGGTGAAGTGGTTACCAATGGTTGGTCGCCCTCCAAAAGAGATCAGGCTACAGCCAATTCCGGTATTGTGATTGAATTGAAATTGGAAGATTTCAAACCGTATGCAAAATTTGGCGCTTTAGCCGGAATGGAGTTCCAAAAAAGCATCGAACAAAAAGCGTGGCATCTGGCAGGGGAAACTCAAAAGGTACCCGCCCAGAGAATGATTGATTTTACACAAAACAAAGTGTCTTCCGAAATTCCGAAAACGTCTTATGTTCCCGGTACGACTTCTGTCGAAATGGGACAGGTTTTTCCAGGATTTTTAACCCAGATATTACGCGAAGGTTTTTCTGAATTTGGAAAATCAATGAAGGGGTATTTGACAAATGAAGCGATACTTCATGCGCCCGAATCGAGAACTTCTTCCCCGGTACGCATTCCCAGAAATGAGGAAACTTTGGAGCATGTGCAGATAAAAGGATTGTATCCATGTGGTGAAGGCGCGGGTTATGCGGGAGGGATTATCTCGGCAGCTATTGATGGGGAAAAATGTGCCTTAAAAATTGGAGAACGGTTGGGAAAACAATAAAATTCAATAAGCATCAATTCTAATGTAAAAAACCTCGTTTAAAAAGTTTAAACGAGGTTTTTTTAAAAAATTATGCATGTGGAGTAAAGTTTATTGGCCACAGGAATAGTTAAAACTAGGTACTTTAGTGCATTTCGCTTTAGCTTCTAATTTTTTTGCCACAGATTAAATAGATTATCACTGATTAATCTGTGTGAATCTTTCTAATCTGAGACAAATTTAAAAGCTTTAACCTAGAGATTTTAAATCTGCCAATCGAAATCTATGGGCTTTCAGTCCATAGTGGTTTAGTTTGAAGTTATTTTTTTAATTTTTTCAATTGTTCTTCCGCATTTTTGTTCTTTGGATTTAGCTTAAAGGCATATTCGTAATTTTTGATTGCTAATTCCCTTTCTTCCATAAACGCATACATTTCTCCAAGACTGTCATAGGTGTTGGCACTCTCTGGAAAAAGAAATACATTTAACTTGAATATTTCAATGGCATCCTTGATTCTCTTTTCTTTTAAAAGTGAATAGCCCCAATTGTTTAATTCATTTTCTTCAAAAACAGTGTTTGCTTTTTTGGCCTCTTCAATGGCAAACTTATACCCTGATTTCTCCAATACATTTCTCAAACTGTTAACGGCTGGCGAAAAGCCATTAGTCTCAGATTTTTTCATATTTGGAATATAAAATCTGGCTAGGTCGTCAATGAACGATTCCGGTGAACCGCCACTTAAATTGGTCAGCACAATAATGGAAAGATTGTCTTTTGGATAAACAAATAGGGCTGAACGTCCTCCGCCAACTGGAGCTACAGCCGGATGTTCAGATCGGCCTATAGTTGGCCAACCAGCGGCATATCCGTTAAGTAAATTATCAAAACCACCCGTTTTTCCATTGTTTAGGATGGCCGGTGTCCAAAGTGCCATAAGACTCTTATTCTCTTTTAATAATTGTTTGTTTTGTAAGGCAATAATCCAGTCAGCCATTTCTTTGGCATTAGAAATCATACCTCCTGCGGTTTGTAA
>NZ_DATDPV010000004.1:0-58679 GCF_035292545.1 Flavobacterium sp.
GTAGGTTTTTCCGGAACCTGCCGATGCGTCGTATATAGAGAAAGATGGTCTTTGCATTTTTATTTTTTAAATTTTATTCAACCTTTTGAGCGTTTAAAATCGGGAAGGGTTAGTTTGAAAACAGGAATTTTATTTTATTACAAAAGCCCTAGCCCCGATTACTTCACTTAACTTTTATTTTATTTGGAGTTCAGTGAACTTCGTTTGAAGTGAAAATCCTTTTTCTGGCTCCTTTAGCCAGGAAAAGATTGTAACGGAAAGCGGGAAACAGCTCCTGAAAATTATATAATTCACATATTTAATTAAATTATAACAAGGTACTATTTCAATTCCAAAGTTAAATGTTTAAATTTGAATATTATATTTATTAATCATTAAACAACTATATTATGGCTTTCGAATTACCACAATTACCTTATGCGCATGACGCATTGGAACCTCATATTGATGCGCGCACGATGGAAATTCATCACACAAAGCATCATAATGCCTATACGACCAACCTGAATGCTGCGATTGCAGGAACAGATATGGAAGGTAAGACGATTGAGAATATTTTGATTAATCTTGATATGAAAAACGCAGCTGTTCGTAACAATGGCGGTGGATTTTATAACCACAATTTGTATTGGACCGTAATGTCTCCAAACGGTGGCGGACTTCCAACTGGAGATTTGATGGAGGCTATCGAAAAAGATTTTGGAACTTTTGAGGAGTTTAAAGCTAAGTTCAGCAAAGCAGGAATTACGCAATTTGGTTCAGGTTGGGCTTGGCTTTGTGTACAAAAAGGCGGAAAACTAGACGTTTGCGGATCACCGAATCAGGATAATCCATTGATGCCCGGAGTAGGCTGTGGCGGAACGCCAATCTTAGGAATGGATGTTTGGGAGCATGCTTATTACTTGCATTATCAAAACAGAAGACCAGATTATGTTGAAGCTTTCTTTAATGTAATCAATTGGACGGAAGTGGCTAAAAGATTTGCTCTGGAGAAATAAAATTTTATTTTTTAAAAGCAAAAAAGCGTCGGGATAAAATCTCGACGCTTTTTTTATATTTTATTTTCTCTGACTTTATTTCAATAAAAAAGGTGGAATTTACTTCCACCTTTTTTGCCCCAAATCTACCATAAACTTAACCTACTAATGCTATGGTGAAACAAATTTATACTGAATGAATTGGTATAAAAAATATATTAGATGAATTGCTTAATAAAATCGATTAATTAAAAATCGGTGGTTGAAGGTTTCAAAATCAACAATTTTTACTGTTTTCTTGACTTTATTCCAATAAAAAAGGTGGAATTTTACTTCCACCCTTTTTGCCCCAAATCTACCATAAACTTAACCTACTAATGCTATGGTGGAACAAATCTATATTGAATGAAGTGCTATAAAAAATAAATTAGATGAATTGTTCGATAAAACCGATAAAATACACTTTTGTTACGATTCAATACGCTCTGGCGTCTTTTCCTTCATAGAAATTCATGAATGCTCTATTCACTACACGGTTTCCTCCAGGCGTTGGATAATCACCTGTAAAATACCAGTCCCCCAGATTTTTAGGGCACGCAATGTGCAGATTTTCAACCGTTTGAAAAATAATTTTCACTTCAGCATTTACAGAAACATCCGTAAGCATCACCGCTATTTTGTCTGAAATTTCTTGAGGTTGGAATGGCGCGTAAATTTCGGTCACATAATTAATGACATCGCTATCCTTTAGATTTTCCTGAGCTTTACATTTTTTATAAACTTCGTCAACGATGTGATACAAATTTCTTTCTTTTAATAGTTCTAATGCGGCTTGAAAAGCAACCAGTCCTTCTAATTTTGCCATATCGATTCCGTAACAATCCGGATAACGAATTTGTGGTGCCGATGAAACAACAATAATGCTTTTAGGTTTCAAACGGTCCATCATTTTGATGATGCTCATTTTTAGCGTTGTGCCTCGAACGATACTGTCATCGATGATCACTAAATTATCCGTTGGTTTTATCACCCCGTAAGTCACATCATAAATATGAGCAACCAAATCATTACGACTGCTGTCTTCGGTAATAAAAGTTCGCAGTTTGGCATCTTTAATTGCCACTTTTTCGGTTCTGATTTTCACAGAAAGTAATTCCTGTAACGTTTCTGTAGTTAAAGTGTCCTTATTTGCAAGAATGTAATTGTTTTTTCTTTGATTCAGAAAATCCTGCGCTGCTTCGACAATTCCGTAAAATGAAGTTTCGGCGGTATTTGGAATATAAGAGAAAACCGTATTATCTGTATCATTATCAATAGCATCCAGAACGGCTGGTAAAATCAATTTGCCTAAATTTTTTCGTTCTTGATAAATCTCTGCGTCACTTCCTCTGGAGAAATAAATCCTTTCGAAAGAACAGGCTTTTTTTACGGTTGGCGTGATGATTTCTTCTTCGGAAACTTTTCCGTTTTTCTTGATGATTAAAGCATTTCCGGGTTTTAGTTCCTGTACTTTTTCGAAATCGATGTTGAAAACCGTTTGTATCACAGGTCGTTCCGAAGCCACAACCACTATTTCATCATCCTGATAAAAATATGCTGGACGAATTCCTGCCGGATCTCTAAAAACAAAAGCATCTCCGTGTCCTAAAAGTCCCGCCATGGCATAACCGCCATCCCATTCCTTGGAAGCACGACGCAATATTTTTGCGATGTCTAGTTTTTCTGCGATTACTGGTGAAGCTTCTCTTTTTGACAAGCCGTTCATTTTGCATTCATGATACAAATCCGTCACTTCGTCATCAAGAAAATGCCCGATTTTTTCCATTACGGTGACCGTATCCGCCAACTCTTTTGGATGCTGACCGAGTTCAACCAGACTGTTGAAAAGTTCTTTTACATTGGTCATATTGAAATTCCCGGCAACAATTAAGTTTCGGTGCATCCAATTATTTTGACGTAAAAATGGGTGAACGCTTTCTATACTATTTTTTCCAAAAGTACCGTAACGAACGTGTCCTAAAAAAACTTCTCCGATGTACGGAATGTTTTTCTTTTGAAGTGCCACATTGTCAGCATATTCCGGATGTGAAGCCATTTCTTCGTTGATTCTTTCGTTGATTTGGGCAAAAACATCCTGAATCGCCTGAGGATCATTTGAACGCACACGGCTGATGTATCTTTCACCAGGTTCCATATCGAGTTTTATACTGGCGAAACCGGCTCCGTCCTGCCCACGGTTGTGTTGCTTTTCCATAAGGAGATACATTTTTTGTATCCCGTAGAAAGCGGTACCGTATTTCTCTTTATAAAATTCAAGCGGTTTTAGTAGTCTTAAATATGCTATTCCACATTCGTGTTTTATTGCATCGCTCATTGTGTAGTTGTTTGTAGTTGTTGTATTATTTCTCAACAATCATTCCACTGATTAAATTCGTGAAATTCGTGTCTGATTTTATTAATTGAAAAAGCCCCGTTTCCGAGGCTTCGCAATAAATTGCATTATAATGTAATTTCGAATTGTGTCAATGATTTGAATTGTTTCAATCTTTCAACAACTTCTTCGTTATCAAGGTCAATCATTCTCTCAGTCCCGAATTTTTCTACACAAAATGAAGCTAAATTTGAACCGTAAATAATCGCATTTTTCATGTTTTCAAAAGAGATATTTTCGCTTTGCGTAATAAATCCTGCAAATCCTCCTGCAAAAGTGTCTCCTGCTCCTGTTGGGTCAAAAACTTCTTCCAAAGGTAATGCCGGAGCAAAGAAAACGTCTTTGTTATGGAACAATAAGGCACCGTGTTCTCCTTTTTTAATCACCACATATTTTGGTCCCATGGTATGGATTTTTGCGGCAGCTTTCACTAACGAATATTCGCCAGAAAGTTGTCTTGCTTCTTCGTCGTTAATGGTAATTACGTCTATACGTTTGATTACGGCCAATAATTCAGGTAAAGCACAGTCCATCCAGAAATTCATCGTATCCAAAACCACTAATTTAGGCTGTGTTTCCATTTGGTCCAAAACACTGCTTTGTACCATTGGATGTAAGTTTCCTAACATTACTACATCAGCATTTTTGAAATTTTGAGGTACTTTTGGTTGAAAATCGGCCAATACATTCAATTGGGTATCCAAAGTATCTCTGGAATTCAAATCGTTATGGTAACGACCGCTCCAGAAAAATGTTTTCCCGCCTTTTACCACTTCAAGACCTGTTATATCAATATTTCTTGTAGTCAATAAATCTAAATATTCTTGTGGAAAATCATCACCAACAACAGAAACAATAGCAGATTCTAAATTAAAATGCGAGGCAGAAAGACCAATATAAGTTGCTGCACCACCTAAAATTTTATCTGTTTTCCCGAAAGGAGTTTCAATAGCGTCGAAAGCAACGGTTCCAACAATCAATAATTTATTCATATTCTGAGTTTCGAATTAAGGCGCAAAGATACTTCATAAGTTTGAAAGTTGCAAAGGGTCTTAATTGTAAAGTTTTGCCAAATTATCACCTTGAATTCTAATGTGTTATAATAATTTTTGCTCCTCTTTTTCATAGAAAGCATCGATAGACTGTTGTGGACTTTGCGAACCCATCACGGCCAGCACATCACATCTTTCATTTTGCGGATGGTTATTATGTCCTTTTATCCATTTAAAATCAACTTGATGTTTTCGGTATACTTTCAGAAATTTTGCCCATAAGTCGGGATTCTTTTTTCCGGCAAATCCTTTTTTCTCCCAGCCAAAAACCCAGCCTTTAAGCACTGAATCTACAACGTATTTTGAATCGGAAACAATAAGGACTTTGGTGTTTGGAACTTTTAATTTTTCGAGTCCCACGATTACAGCCAATAATTCCATTCTGTTGTTGGTTGTATGGCGAAACCCTTCGTAGAATTCTTTTCGATACGGTTTTCCAACCCATTCCATCACCACTCCGTAGCCGCCGGGACCTGGATTTCCTTTGGCAGCACCATCGGTATAAATATGTACGTCGTGAGAATTCAAAATTATGAGTTATGAGTTATGAGTTTTTCAATAACTTCCGGAAAGTGTTGGTGTTCCAGTTGGTGTACTTTTTCGGCTATTTCTTCGGGTGTTTCATTTCCGGCTAAAGTTACGGTTTTTTGAAAAATAACATTTCCTTCATCATAATGTTCGTTTACAAAATGAATAGAAATTCCGGTTTCTGTTTCTTTATTTTCGATGATGGCGCGATGCACATGCATTCCGTACATTCCTTTTCCTCCATATTTTGGCAAAAGTGCGGGATGTATGTTTATTATTTTATTAGGATAAGTCTGAATGATGTTTTGGGGGAATTTTAATAAAAATCCGGCAAGAACAATTAAATCGGGTTGAAAAGAGTTTAATTTTTGGAGTACTTTATCGGTAGAAAACTCCTCTTTTGAAAAAACTACTGTTGGAACATTCCATTTTTTAGCTTTGTCTAATACTTTAGCATTAGGATTGTTACAAAATACCGCAGCTACAGTTCCAATATTTTTTTTATTGAAATGTACTATAATATTTTCGGCATTAGTCCCCGTCCCTGAAGCAAACAATACTATCTTTTTCATTTATCCTGTGATTTTTATTACACAAAAAAAAGAATAATAAATGATAATAAATAGATTTAAGAAGTCTTTATTAAATAATTTTTTTAAATTCGTAGTCACATTTATTAACTAAAGCGTGGTTTTAAAATAAAGTTTTTTATTTTTGCCATCAATTAAATTTTAAAATTAAAGATTATGTCAGACATTGCATCAAGAGTTAAAGCGATTATCGTAGACAAATTAGGCGTTGACGAAAACGAAGTTGTTACAGAAGCAAGCTTCACGAATGATTTAGGAGCTGATTCATTAGACACTGTTGAGCTTATAATGGAGTTTGAAAAAGAATTTGATATCCAAATTCCAGACGACCAAGCTGAAAACATTGCTACTGTAGGTCAAGCGATTTCTTACATAGAAGAAGCTAAAAAATAATAAATTTTGCACCCGTAGGCATAATATGTCTACGGGTGTTATAATTTATTAAATTTAAAATCCCCGATTGTTCAATCAATCATTAAGATATTTTATTGTAATACCTATGTCTTTTTATGATTTTATACATAGAAGAAAGCATAGGTATTATTTGTTTACATTCATAACTATAAAATTATACGTATGGAATTAAGGCGAGTTGTAGTAACGGGTTTAGGTGCACTTACTCCTATTGGAAATAATATTCAGGACTTTTGGGACGGACTAATTAACGGTGTTAGTGGCGCTGCTCCAATTACCTATTTTGACTCTTCAAAATTTAAAACCCAATTTGCCTGCGAATTAAAAGGTTTTAATGTCGAAGAATTCATGGACAGAAAAGAAGCCAGAAAAATGGACCGTTATGCACAATATGCCATGGTTTCCTCAGACGAAGCGGTTCGTGATGCTAATTTCGATTTAGAAAAATTAGATAAAGACAGAATCGGTGTGATTTGGGGTTCAGGAATTGGCGGATTGGAAACTTTCCAAATCGAAATGCTTGAATATGCCAAAGGCGACGGAACACCTCGATTTAATCCTTTCTTTATTCCAAAAATGATTTCGGATATAGCTTCTGGGCATATTTCTATAAAATATGGTTTCAGAGGACCGAACTTTGCAACAGTTTCTGCTTGTGCATCCTCAACAAATGCCATCATTGATGCTTTCAATTATATTCGATTGGGTCATGCAGATGCCATGATAACCGGTGGTTCTGAAGCAGCGGTAACTATTGCAGGAATGGGCGGATTTAATGCTATGCACGCTTTATCCACCAGAAATGACGATCCAAAAACAGCCTCAAGACCAATGGACAAAGACCGTGACGGTTTTGTTTTAGGCGAAGGTGCCGGAGCTTTAGTTCTGGAAGAATATGAACATGCCATTGCCCGTGGTGCTACCATTTATTGTGAAATTGGCGGTGGCGGAATGTCAGCCGATGCACATCATATTACCGCACCACATCCGGAAGGATTAGGCGCAAAAAATGTAATGATTAACTGTTTGCGCGATGCAGGTTTAAAACCAACGGACGTTGACGGTGTGAATATGCACGGAACTTCAACTCCACTTGGCGATATGGCTGAAAGCAAAGCGATTCTTCATGTTTTTGGAGAACATGCTTATACGATGAATTTGAATTCGACTAAATCGATGACAGGACATTTATTAGGCGCTGCCGGAGCTGTGGAAACTATATCATCCATACTTTCATTAAAACACGGAATTGTTCCTCCAACCATTAATCATTTTACTAATGATGAAAGCATTGATAGTAAATTGAATTTTACTTTCAACAAAGCTCAAAAAAGAGACATGAAAGTGGTTATGAGTAATACCTTTGGTTTTGGCGGACACAATGCTTGTGTATTGGTTAAAAAATTAGAGCTTTAATTTTATTCTATGAGTATAATCAGAAAAATATTTCAAAAATCCCGCTCTCAGGAAGACGGGATTTTTTTTACTGATATTCAAAAAATACTTGGTTTCAAACCCATTACCATTAGTTATTACAAAAAAGCATTTACGCATCGTTCCTTAAGCAAGATCGACATTAAAGGAAATCCTGTTAACTACGAAAGATTGGAATTTCTTGGCGATGCTATGGTTAGTTCTGTAATCGCCGCACATCTTTTCAACAAAGCACCCGCGGGTGACGAAGGTTATTTAACAAAAATGCGTTCTAAAATTGTTAGCCGAGAGCATTTAAATGAATTGGGAAGAGATTTAAATTTAATTAAATTTATCGAAAGCAAAGTCCCTGTTCAGCATTTTGGAGAAAACATTCACGGAAATCTTTTTGAAGCTTTAGTCGGCGCTGTATTTCTTGACAGAGGTTATCCATATTGCGAAAAATTCATCCAAAAAAGAGTCATTATCCCTTATGTTGATATTGCCAAATTGGAAGGTAAAGTCATTAGCTATAAAAGCTTATTGATTGAATGGTGTCAAAAAGAGAAAAAAACGTTTCATTACGACGTTTATGAAGATAATGAAATTACTGGCGAACGTCTCTTTGGCGTAAAACTGAGTATTGATGGGAAAGTGATTGCAAAAGCGAGAGCTACTTCAAAAAAGAAAGCAGAAGAAAAAGCCTCTCAAAGAGCCTATTTTGCTTTTCAGGAAAAAATAGATAAAAAATAACTTATTTTTTTTCAAACTATATCGTTTTCGTTATTAAATTAACATAAACATCTTTGTTTTCTGAATTTTTGCTTACTTAGAAACAGTATATTTACAACTTAATTAAACAGGAATGGCGATCCATAAGTTGCATTTTGATGAATTTGACGAGGTTGATTATGAACTCATTGCCATTCATACCTCATTAGAAGATTATCGGTTAGCTTATTTTTTAAATCAGAAATTGCCAATCCTTTTAAGCAAAAGTGAAAACGAAATTCAGATTAATATCAAAGAAGGAGAAACCCATTTTTCGAGATATATTTTTGAAGATGCGGAAAAAGACATCTATTGGAATTTGATCCAAAACAAAAACGAAGTAACCATTCATAAAAAAGACAATAATCAAAATCTTTTTGCCAATACGAGTTTAGAAGTTTCCACCAAAGTATATCTTTTGCCCGAATTGAAGAAAGTAGATTATTTTCTGAAAATTGAAAATGCGGAAATAGCCCTGGAAGAAATAGTAAGTCACTTAAATACAATAGATCGAATATCGACTGTTTATGCCGTTGATAGCCATCAAATAAAATCAAAAAACAATTTAATTTTTTAATACCAATGCTAACAAACAAAAAAACTAAAATTGTAGCCACATTAGGACCAGCTTGCAGTACAAGAGAAGTCTTAAAAAAAATGATTGATGCCGGAGTAAATGTTTTCCGCGTAAATTTTTCGCATGCAGATTATCAAGATGTGAAATCAAAAATAGACCTGATTCGAAGTCTAAACGATGAATTTGGATATACCACCGCCATTCTTGGTGACTTACAGGGCCCAAAACTTCGTATAGGCGTGATGAAAGAAGATGTTGTGGTAAATCCTGGCGATATCATTACTTTTCAAACCTCAGAAGACGTTCCGGGAACAGCAGACCGGGTTTATATGAATTACAAAGAATTCCCAAGAGATGTAAATCCTGGTGAAAAAATTCTTCTTGACGATGGTAAATTAATGTTTGAAGCCCTAGAAACCAATAGAACTTCAGAGGTAGTTTGTGTCGTGATTCAAGGTGGCCCGTTGAAATCCAAAAAAGGAGTCAATCTTCCGAACACTAAAGTTTCTTTACCTGCCTTGACAGAAAAAGACATAAAAGATGCGATTTTTGCTATTGAACAAAAAGTAGATTGGATAGCCCTTTCTTTCGTGAGAACGGCTGAAGATTTAATAGAATTACAAGAATTGATTGCCGAACATTCTGATCATAAAATTCCGATTATAGCCAAAATTGAAAAACCTGAAGGGGTTGAAAATATTGATAAAATCATTGCCCATTGTGATGGTCTGATGGTTGCCCGTGGCGATCTTGGTGTAGAAGTCCCTGCGCATGAAGTGCCATTAATCCAGAAAAAACTGGTTCACCGAGCAAAAACGGCTCGTATTCCTGTAATTATTGCCACCCAGATGATGGAAACGATGATTACCAGCCTAACGCCAACCCGTGCCGAAGTAAACGACGTGGCCAACTCCGTAATGGATGGTGCTGATGCCGTAATGCTTTCCGGAGAAACTTCTGTTGGTAATTATCCCGTTCAGGTTATCGAAAAAATGACCCAGATTATTGAAGCTGTTGAAGATTCTCCGCTTATTCTGGTACCACAAAACACGCCACAGATTAAAACAAACCGATACATAACAAAAACGATTTGTCATCATGCCGCGCAAATGGCTAATGTGATTAAAGCAAAAGCGATTTGTACTTTGACAAACAGTGGTTATACTGCTTTTCAAATCTCGGCCTGGAGGCCTCACGCGCACATTTTAGTGTTCACGTCAAACAAAAGGATATTGACACAACTGAATTTGCTTTGGGGCGTTAAATCGTACTATTACGATAAATTCGAAAGCACTGATGATACGATTGCCGATGTGAATCAAATTGCAAAGGACAAAGGATGCGTGATAAAAGGCGATATGTTAATCAATCTTGCTGCTATGCCAATTTCTGACAAAGGAATGGTAAACACGTTAAGAGTTTCAGAAATAGAATGATTTTTTGAATTTTCTATACAAATCCGATGAGCAATTGTCGGATTTTTTTGTTTCTAAAAATCAAATTTCAACTGAACCACAATGGTTTTTTTGATTTCTGTATTTAAATTACTCAACGAAATACCGAGTAATCGGACGGAGTCTTTCATCCGTTCCTGATACAATAATTCTTTGACAGTTTCAAACAATAACGCTTTATCGGAAATAAAATAAGGCAGTGTTTTACTTCTTGTATGTTGTGTAAAATCGCTGTATTTGATTTTCAAAGTAACCGTTTTTCCGGCTATATTGTATTTTTTTAGTCTTCGCTCCAGTTGAATAGCAATTATTTCCAATCTTTCGAGCATAAAGATTTCAGAAGATAGATTTTCATCAAAAGTGTGTTCTGCCGCAACTG
The DNA here is from genome assembly GCF_035292545.1 of Flavobacterium sp. Classification (GTDB taxonomy): domain Bacteria; phylum Bacteroidota; class Bacteroidia; order Flavobacteriales; family Flavobacteriaceae; genus Flavobacterium. The sequence continues at coordinate 10,587 of NZ_DATDPV010000004.1, forward strand.
ATTTTGTAATTCTATTTGATTTTACTTCACTATTGTGAATCCCACGCACCACATGATAATAGAAGTTCCCTGACTTCCCAAAATGTTTTTCTAAAAATTCCAGTGATTTGCTTTTTAAATCCATTCCTGTAAAAATGCCAAGTTGGTACATTTTTTCGGTGGTAACTTTCCCTACCCCGTAAAATTTTCTGATTGGTAATTCTTCCAAAAACGTCAAAACTTCATCAGGATTGACCGTTTTTTGACCATTGGGTTTATTGATATCGCTCGCTACTTTGGCAATAAATTTATTGACTGAAATACCCGCAGAAGCCGTTAACCCAACTTCATTTAGAATACGAAGCCTGATTTCCTGTGCAATTAGTGAAGCGCTGGGATTTCCTTTTTTGTTTTGAGTGACATCGAGATAAGCTTCATCTAATGAAAGCGGTTCTACCAAATCTGTATAATCATTAAATATCTTCCGGATTTTGTTTGATATTTCTTTATACCGGTCAAATCTTGGTTTAACAAAAATTAATTCCGGGCAATATTTCTTAGCCAAAACACCACTTATGGCACTTCGAACCCCAAATTTTCTGGCTTCATAGCTGGCTGCTGCAACGACACCTCTAATCTCGTTTCCGCCTACAGCAACTGGTTTTCCTCGCAAAGCAGGATTGTCCATTTGTTCTACAGAGGCATAAAATGCATCCATATCAACATGAATAATTTTTCTATTTGGACGTGGCTCCTGCATTTTACATTCTAAAAAATTTTATTTTTCAGTATCAGAACTCAGATAATTTTCAACCACAGCTGATTTCTGTTTCTTTTCTGTTGGAAAAAAGAAACTTATGGGTCTTGATTTAAAATGATTCCAAATCGAAATCGTAACAAATCGCAACTCATATAGCGAAGTTGCCCGGGATCGAAAGGCCAAACCCAATGATAAACTAAAACTTACCATAAAATTGACTAACCCGATGATCCCGATTCCGAAAATTCCCCAATACAACATCGTATTGCTAACTTCGTAATTTGCTCCGTATAAAGCTAAAGCCAAGTTTCCGCTGGCAAAAGTAATGTGTCGTATGTCTAAATTCAATCCTAAAAACAAACCTATAGAAACCGTGCTTCCCATGAAAATACCAAACCAGAAATTAGAGATGATACCGGCCCATCTTTTTTCATATAAATTTGCCAATTTCAAAGTACGGACTTTTCCCAATCTCTTTTTCAACAAAGGATGTTCGGCAATCCTAAAATGCACCTGATTGTGTTTGTCTCTGTTGGAAACGCTTCCAGATATGATTCCGGATAAAAATAGAAAAACTCCGGCAATAGCGGCATGAAATATAGCCAGCGAATGAATCGGACTCAAATCGGTCAGCAGCGTTTTCCATTTGGCTGCGGCAATATTATAATCGAAAGCGTAATCAATAAGCCAGATTCCTAATAATGAAACAGGAAAAGCCATAATCACATTGCCAACAAAAGCAATGAATTGCGAACGAAAAACCCGTGCAAAAAGAATAGCAAAAGCATCATATTTTTCCGAATCCTTTCCTTGTTTTTGGGCTCCTTCCTCTAAAGCTTTAATCAATGCTGAAGCAGTCATCGCCGGTTGTTTCGTTGCCAAAGTAAACCCTAAAATATAAATAGCGATAAATCCAAAAGCATAATTCATACTATAATAGAAAGCATGTCCAAAAAAACTCGCCTCTACTTTCGAAAGCAGCACTTTTATAATACACATGATTCCCACCACAAGTCCTCCACCGAGTGCGGTGCGAAACATTTTAATATATTCTTTTCGACTTTCTGTAATGTAATGTTCTCCCGTTTTTGCGGTATGTTGCGTAATTTCATAGGAAATCAACTGGGTGCTTTCTGCTATGAATTTTCGAATATTGTTTTTGTAACAGTTGTATTTGATTAATTTCAAAGCCAATTCAATTCCATTGCTTTTTTTATCGCTGGTATTTTCAATTACTAATAACGGAATCAAAACTTTCAATCGTTCTAATTGTTGTCTTATTTTTAATAAATTCTGGTTGACTCGAAGTGAAATCCCGTATTTTGAGCTGTTGCTAAAGGCTTTATCCACATACTCTTCACATTGCTTGTGCAAGACCAAAACTTGCCTGTACGATAAATCATCCGAAGAAATATAATGATTTTCTGATTTTCTGATTTTGTCGTGAATTCTGAATAGTTCTTTCTCAAAAGCTGAAAATGGGCTTTCATAATCATCAAATTCAGGCACCATTTTGATAACGTCAGTTTCCATGGCACGGCCACTAATTCTTTGCGTAATCAGCGACATGGCAATCAATAATTCCGACAAACTGGAATAAGGTTCCGTGGTTTCATATATCGATTTAAACTTCAAAATGTTATATAACTCTTCCAGTTGACGCAACGGGATTTTATTAATCCAAACAATATCGTTGTCCAAATAAAATACCTGATTCAGGACATATTCTAAAGTATCTTTTTGAGACTGATAGGGCAAAATTTTAGCGGAAATCCTTTTTTTTACTTCAAAAATAAAATCTACATCTTGTAAAATAGCGGCATCTGAAAGGATTTTATTGAATTTTTTATCTTTTAAGATTTCTTTGATATAAATAGAAAGTTGGTGTCGGCAGGAATGATTCACATTTAGAAATGAAATTATTTCCTGTAAATCAACTGTCTCGACTTTCTTTGGCTTCGAAGGTCGAATCAATCGTATAAATTTAACTAATACTTCTAAATCATCTTCCTTATTTCGCCAAGACTGCTTTTCATCACAATAATTGGCGATGAATTCGGTTGGTGTTTGCTTTGATTTTGATTTCAATTTGGAAAATAACTTCATTCTTTTATATCAATTTTTGTAAAAATACAAATTGGTGCGTCAATTTATATTAACTTACTCACAAAATAACTGAATTTAAAATGATAGAAATAGAACGAAAATTTCTTGTAACCTCCGAAGAATTTAAAGCTGATGCCTTTACCAGTCATGAAATTGCTCAGGGCTATTTAAATTCAAATCCAGAGCGAACAGTTCGTGTAAGAATCAAGGGCGAAAAAGGTTTTTTGACCATAAAGGGAAAAGGAAACGCATCGGGAATGTCAAGATTTGAATGGGAAAAAGAAATCCCTGTTGACGAAGCGAGACAACTGTTGCATTTATGTGAAAATGGTGTCATTGAGAAAACCCGTTTTGAAATAAAAATAGGCAATCACACCTTTGAAGTTGATGAATTTTATGGTGACAACCTGGGTTTGGTTGTTGCTGAAATAGAACTTGGCTCTGAGTCCGAAAGTTTTGAAAAACCGCTTTGGTTGGGCCAGGAAGTTACAAATGACGAACGGTATTATAATGCGTATTTAAGTCAGAATCCTTATAAAAATTGGAAAAAATAGAACTTTTTCTTAATCCACCACCAATTCTATTGTAACAATCACGGCTCCGTTGCCCTTGTGTGAAGCAATGTCCATGAAGGCTCGTTTGGACAAATCAATTTCTCTCCCTTTAATAAATGGCCCTCTGTCGGTAACTTTTACGATTACCCATTTACCGTTTGTTTCGTTGGTAACTTTTAGTTTTGTTCCGAAAGGAAATTTTCTATGGGCAGCCGTATATTTGTTGTTGTCAAACTTTTCTCCGCTGGAGGTTCTTCTTCCGTTAAATTTATCTGCATAATAAGAGGCATGCGCCTTCTTTCTATATACTAAAAGCTTTACATTTTTAAGATTCCCAAGACTATCCACGGTGACCATCTTGTTTTTGAAAGTATCCTGAGGCGTTCTTCCTTGTTGAAGTTGGTTAAAATGTCTGGCTTTAAAAGAAAATCCTGTCGAAAAAATTACAGCAATTATTATCAATAACAGCTTTGTAGTTTTATGTTTCATAATAAATATTTTATTGCGGAATTATTCATTTTACAAATACCATACCCAAATGAAAAAAAGTCCTGAAAACAGGACTTTTTATATTTTTAGAACCATAATTTCCATGGAATTCTACTTAGAATCAGAAGCAATCCCAAACCATAATAAATGGAAAATGTTTTGAATTTTGATTCACTTGTGATTAATTTTTTATGTTTTACCCATCCTATTGTTATTAATGCTATTGCAATAATATTAACCAATGGATGCTCCAGTGCCAACAACCTGCTTTCGGTGGTTAATCCGCCCATTCCGGATAATTTTATCATGTTCAATCCGTTCGGAGAAACAAAATATAGAATCAGACCAATCAATAATTGGGTGTGGGTTCCTATTAAACCAAATAGGGCAATTTTTCGATCTTTGAAGGTAAATTCTTTTTTGGAAGACATTCCCATGATTGAATTGACAACAGCAACTACAAGTAATAAAAGAGCAAGGTAAGCAAAGCCAGAGTGCGCTTTTTGGATAAATTCGTACATAGTTTAAGTTTTATTAAAATCAAATATAAGAAAAAAAGCATAAAAAAAACCTCGCATTCCTGCGAGGTTTTCTATTTTTAACAATTACAAATTAGAAATTGTATCGTAATGAAACATTCCAGGTTCTGCCGAAACCGAAGTAACCTTGGTTACCATCTGCAATTCCTTTATAAACTCTTCCGTTAGATTCATAAGTTCCTAAAGCAGCATTAGAACTACTAATGTTGTCTGTCGGTTTTACGGTACTTGTAAGTTCTGACAAATATACTTCGTCAAAAACATTATTTACATTGATGCGGAACAATACAGAGTTCATATTGTTTTTCCCTACTAACATTTTATAAGAGATTCCTGCATCTGTTAAATCATAAGATGGCAATTCTAAATTCTCTTTCACCGCACCTACATTAGAATATAATTTGTCATAATTTCTCCAGTCAGCATCTATTGAAAAACGTTCGAATATTTCATATTTAAATCCTAAACCATAAGTTATTTGAGCTGCATCACCTACTTTACCACCATCAACATCATCATTTGTTTCAAGTAAAAAATTTAAATCTTCATCTCTTTGAGTATTTACAACACTTCCTTTATATTGCCAATCACCAATTGAACCAAATCCTCTTAGATCTAATTTATTTGTTGGTTTAGCTACAAAGTCTAACTCAAGTCCCATATGAACCTGTTCTACACCTTGGTTTGTTTTGTATACAATACTTCCTGCAGGAAGAAGTGTAGTTCCAATCGTTTCTCCGGCTGCCAAAGTTACTGCTCTACTGCTTGTAATTACCCTGTCTTTCCAAGAAGTTCTGTAACCGTTTAAACTAGTAGTAAAAAATTTTGATTTGAAAGTATAACCTGCTTCTAATCCTAATACTTTTTCATTTTTTGTCAATGGATTAACCGCATTGGTAAAATTCAAATAAATATTATCATGGTATGGCTGACGGGAATAATACCCTGAATTCACATAAAAAGAGTTGTTTTCATTAATAGCTAAGCTACCACCGGCTTTCACATTATATCCTATATTATTTACTTTTTCAGAATCTTTAAATTCTGGCATATAATCATAGGTATCAAATCTTTGGTGTGACTGATTAGAAACTGCCCCTTGGAAGAAAGCTGATAAATTTTTATTGCTATATTCTAATTGACCAAAGACACCTCCGTAAGAAATAGTTTCGCTATAATCGTAATCGATTTTTTGGTTATCCGGAACACTATTAAACATCGCATTCCAAGGATTCGTGTTTTGATGATCTGTTACCGTATTAGAAACATTGGCAGAAACCGGCAAATGCGAGTTGTCTCTTAATTTTCTGCTTTCGGTCCAGCTTTGTAATCCAAGAAAATTAGCTACTTGTCGGTAATGCGTCCCTTTATAGGTTCTTAAGTCAAGTCCAACATTTAGGGTTAGATTCTCGGTTAACTCATTTTTAAGGTTTGAAACCAATCCATACCATTCATGGTTATTCATTGATGATCTGATTACATAGTTATTGGCATTTGTTCCATCACCATTAACTGCATTTTGATTGTTCGCATAAATAGCATCAAAATCAATATATGTTTTATCGGCTACTTCACCTGTTATAGGGTTGTTGGCTGTTTTATTGAATTTTTTTGATCCATAATTTCCGGTTCCTCCACCTCTACCCCAAGAGGCATAGACTACCGTCGATAATTCAGTTTTATCATTTATACTGTAATCCCAGTTAAGGTTAGCTACAGGTTTGTGATAAAAATTTGTTCTCTCGGACAAATATTTCCCATTTAAAGTTCCCCAGTTATTATTGTATTTTCTTCCATAAGCTAAATAATCAGACAATGGCTTGGTAAAGTTTTGGTCATGTGATTGTGGTGCACCAGTAAGCAAGAAATTGAAGTTGTGTTTTTCGTTTGGCTTGTATCCAAATGAGATGAAATAATTTTGTCCCTCTCCTTTTGTACCTTCATTGTAACCATCACCTTGCCAGTGTGTAAACATCACACTAGTTCCCCAGCCACTTTTGCTCATTCCTGTATTGTAGGCTGCAGTAGATTTGAAATAATCATCATTTGCAATACCAAAAGAGGTAAAACCACCTTCTTTTTTATCCGTTGCTTTGGTAATAAAGTTAACCGTTCCTCCTACAGAAGATATTGCTAATTTAGAAGAACCTAAACCTCTTTGAATTTGGATTACATTGGCTATGTCAGACATCCCAGACCAGTTAGACCAATACATTTTACCATCTTCCATTCCGTTAATTGGCTGGCCATTAAGTAAAAATGCGGTGTTATCCTGTTGAAATCCTCTCACGCTAATTCTAGAATCGCCAAAACCACCAGCTTGTCCTGCAACATATACCGAAGGCGTATTCACAAGTGTTTGGGTGATATCCGCTGTTCCTATTTTAGCTTGAATATCCGTTGCTTTTATAGTTGAAACAGCGATAGGCGTTTTTCTATCCTTTGCCATATCAATAATTCCTCTTCCTACAACTACAATTTCTTCTAATTCGTTAGAGTCTCCGATTAATTTTATTGTTCCTAAATCCACTGTTTCCCCGTTTTTAACCGAAAAACTGATTGTTGTTGAAGCATAACCAATATAAGAAATTACTATTTGACCAGATGTTGCGGTTGTAGTCAAAGTAAATTTTCCGTCAAAATCTGTAGAAGAACCGGTAGTTGTTCCTTTTATTAAAACATTCACACCTGGTATAGCACCATTAAGCTCATTATCGACAACTGTTCCTTTGATTTTTCCTTGTGAAAACATTACTGTTGTCATCAAAAGAAACAATCCTGAGAGTAAATTGCTTTTGAAATTTTTCATTTTGTTGTTGGTTTAAAAATTTTGTGCAAAACTCCAAAATAAAAGCCTAAAATATGTTAAGCAAATGTTAAGAAAAGATTTTTTATTGCACAATAATCAGTTTAAGACCATTTGCTTTGAATAATTTTAAAGAATCAATTGGTTTTTTAAAATTTTACGAAAAACCCAACTTATTCAAAATGAGGTTGCTTACTTAGAATTATTTGCTTTTCAGAAAATAATTCAGCAAGAATTCTGTAGAATTGTCGTGTTTTTTTACAGCACCAGATTGAATTTCATCAAGAATGGAATTGGCTAATTGTTTCCCCAATTCAACTCCCCATTGGTCATAACTGAAAATATTCCAAATTATCCCTTGAACAAAAATCTTATGTTCATACAAAGCGACCAAAGAGCCTAATGTTTCCGGGGTTAATTTTTTAATTAAAATGGTATTCGTTGGCTTGTTACCTTCAAACACTTTAAAAGGAGTAAGAAAGTTCGCTTTTTCAGCAGAAATTCCCTGCTGCTGGAACTCTTTTTTAACTTGATTTTCCGATTTTCCGTTTAATAATGCTTCCGTTTGCGCGAAAAAATTCGACATCAATTTATTATGATGATCTTCATTTCCATGAAGTGAATGCACAAATCCGATGAAATCTGTCGGAATTAACTTTGTTCCCTGATGAATCAATTGAAAAAAAGCATGTTGCGAATTGGTTCCTGGTTCTCCCCAAATAATAGTTCCGGTTTGGTAATTCACAGGCTTCCCGTCACGACCGACACTTTTTCCGTTGCTTTCCATAATACCCTGTTGAAGATAGGGCGCCAGTTTCTGTAAATATTGTGTGTATGGAATCAATGCTTCGCTTTCCGATCCAAAAAAGTTATTGTACCAAATGCTTAGCAATGCTAAAACAACTGGAATATTTTTATCAAAATCAGCAGTTTTGAAATGTTCATCCATTTCATTTGCGCCTTTTAATAATTTGTTGAAATTGTCATACCCAACGGCTAAACTGATTGATAATCCAACCGCGCTCCAAAGAGAAAAACGGCCGCCAACCCAGTCCCACATAGGGAAAATATTATTTTCGTCAATACCGAAACCTTTAACTTTTTCGACATTGGTAGAAACCGCAACAAAATGTCTGGCTACATCGTTTTGTGAAGCCGATTGCAAAAACCAATTTCTGATAGTCTCTGAATTGGTCAGTGTTTCTTGTGTCGTAAATGTTTTGGAAACAATAACAAAAAGTGTGGTTTCCGGATTGATTTTTTTAAGCAGTTCATTTACATGATCTCCGTCAATATTGGATACAAAATGAAGGTTCAGATGGTTTTTATAAAACTGTAATGCTTCTACAACCATTGCCGGACCCAAATCAGAACCGCCAATTCCAATGTTGACAACATCGGTAAAGGTTTTTCCTGTAAATCCTTTTCTGCCACCATTTAGGATTTCGTCAGTAAAGGTTTTCATTTTACCTTTTACTTCAAAAATTTCCGGAATAATATTTTGTCCATCAACCTTTACAATAGTGTTTTGGGGCGCACGTAAAGCAGTATGAAGTACCGCTCTGTTTTCGGTTTCATTGATGATATCGCCTTCGAAATAGCTGGATATTGCGGTTTTTAATTGTGCTTCATTAGCCAAAGACAATAATAAATCCATTGTTTCCTGAGTTATTCTGTTTTTAGAATAATCAACCAGAAAGTCATTCCACTGCAAACGAAATTTTTCGGCTCTGGAACCGTCATTTGTAAACATTTCACTCATGGAAACATCTTTCATTGCTGCAAAATGTTTCTGAAGATTTTTCCAAACTTGTGTTTCGGAAGGATTTATTTTTTCTAAAGCCATTATTTTGTGAATTTTAACTTTGCTACACTATCCAATTCTCTTTTAAGCGGACTCATTTGAGCCATAAATCTTGGTAAATTTCTATTATCCATAGGTTCTGAATTCGGTAATTTTAGTCTTAAAGCATCCACTTGAACGCCATTTTTCCAAAAACGATAACATACGTGTGGTCCCGTGGCAAGTCCTGTGCTACCTACTTTCCCAATAACATCCCCCTGATTGACCCGTTGTCCTCTTCGAACCAAAATTTTTGACATGTGTAAATATTGAGTTGAATAGGTTCGGCTGTGTTTTACTTTGACAAAATTTCCATTTCCGGCGGTAAAACCGGTCTGTTCTACGACTCCGGAAGCGGTTGTCATAATTGGCGCTCCTTTTGGCGCAGCATAATCGGTGCCTTTATGTGCTTTCCAGATTCGTTGTACGGGATGAAATCGATTTTTTGCATATCTTGAAGTGATATGGGCAAATTTTAAAGGTGCTTTTAAGAAAAAATTCTTGAGCGCTTTTCCTTCTTCATCATAATAATCCAATTTTCCTGATTTTTCATTTTGAGCAAAGGGAAAAGCATAGATTATTTTTCCTTTATATTCGAAAAAAGCAGATTCCAGATTTTCAACTCCGTCATAAATACTGTCATTAATAAATCTTTCTGTAAAAGTGATGGCAAATTTATCGCCCTTTTTTAATTTAAAAAAATCAATTGACCATGCATAGACTTTAGAAATTTTGCTGGCTAATGCACCTTCGACTTTTTCTTTTTCGAGTGTTTCGGACAAAGATCCATCTAATTTTCCTGCAATAGTTCGTCGTTTGATGGTAACTGGTTTTGTGGTTTTATAAACCACTATGGAATCCCTCAAATCAATAACATAATAGCTTAATCGATCGGGTTGATAGACAAACACCTGAAGTTTTTTTGCTTTGTCCTTAGAGCGAAGCATGGTGTAGGGTTTTCCTTTTCTTATGATTCTGACATCAAAAGTATCTTTAACTTTTTTAACAATTTCATGAACCCATTTGTCCCCCAGATTTTGTTTTTGGATAATGGTTCCAAAAGTATCTCCGGCGACGATGGTATCGTTTATTACATCGAAATCATTGAGTTTAAATCCAAATTCCACAACAACTGGAATTGGAATTGATTTTTCAACCTTAACAACTTTGTCTTTTTCGGATTTGTTACAAGATACTAGTGAAAGAAGTAGTAATATGATTAGTGTTACTTTTTTCAAACTTTTTATTTTATGCTATTAAACTATAATTCTTCCCCCCAATTTTTCAATTCCTCTTCACTCCACAACTCCGGGAAAAAAATTCTTTTTTGGTATTTTGGATGCATGTATTTTTTCCAATCGCTGCCTCCGGTTGCTTCTCCGGTACCTTTACCACTATCGATATATTTTTTGGCGGCATTCAGATGGCCCATAACCCAAGTAATATTTACAGTATAGTCATAATGACGCATGGCTTTTACTAAATCAGGGTTTTTCTGATCTTCTTCTGGCAATTGACTGAATTTTTGCCAAATATTAATGGTATTGTATTCTTCCATATAAGATAAGAAAGTCGTTTTGTATTTTCTTTCAAATTCTTCAATTAAGAATGATTTTTTACCTGTTTTATAATCTTTTCCGGCGGCTTGCCAGTACAAATGTTCGAAGGCATGTTCGTATGATGTGTTTCTGTCAATAGTTGCTCTAAAACGGTGATCGATTAAATTGATTAAATTGGTAGAAGAAAATTCTATCAATCGGTATTGCGCACTTTGAAAACCACTGGCAGGCGTTAAAGTATTTCGGAATTTCATGTATTGCTCCACATCCATTCCTTCGCCCATAATGTCGAACGAAGTAGTAAGCATATCGAAATAACGACTAATTCGCATTAATCGTTCGGTAAAAAACACTGTTTCCAGTTTTTCAGTATAAGAAATTTGCTTCATTTCCCATAATATCATTTTGAAAAGCAATTCATTGACCTGATGGTACATGATGAAAACCATTTCATCGGGCAATACTGTTCTTTGGATCTGAAGATTTAAAAGTGCATCTGTCTGGATATAATCCCAATATGTCATTGGTTTGGACCAAAGCAACCCTTCAAGATGTGTTTCGGTTTTTTGATCAATTGCCTGGAACTTTTGTTCTAATTTTTCGAGTATTCCTTCGGAAATATTTATGTTGTTCATTATGGTTTAGCTTTTTATTTTAAAGGAATGTTTTAATCCTTTGTAAGCATCTATATCTGCTTTTATAGACCCAACAGCAAGACTGGCTTTTATTCTGACTGGCAGTTTATTATTATCATCTGAAATCCAGACTGTAAGACTTTCTTCTTCTTTAAAGACACGACCCGACTTTACTAATGGCCTAAAAACCATAGTCGATATCGTTCCAAATTTAGTGTTTATATCTTCTCGTCCCACGAATTTTAACTTAAATTTTGTGGTTTCTTCATCAAAAAACATATCGATAGCTATAGATTCTCCTACTTTCAATTTATCAATATTGGGATGATTTCTTAAGTAGTAGAACGCAGACAATATGTCTTGTGTATTCTCTGGAATGGAAAAGTTTTTTTCTGTTTTTTTCTTGTAGTCTTTTACCACAACTTTATTTGAAGACTGATTAAAAAAGCCTTCCTGATTCTTTTTATATCCTCCTTCGTCTATTTTTCTGACAAATTGGTATGGATTACCTGTAACCTTGTCAATGTAACTTTCATACACATCTTCCACTTTAAAGAAAAATCTCGACATTCCTGTAGTGTAACCTTTACCAATAACATGATAAACTTTTTTATTGTTTTTTACTGCATCTCGGACTTCCATAGTAGCGTATCCTGCATTTACAACACCATAATGGATTCGGAATTTAAACCATTCCCCAGTATCATAGGCGTCTTCTTTCTGGGTTCCAAAACCTACGGTCACGATAAACAACAAGAAAACGATTACTTTTTTCATAATTAAATGGTTTGATTTATAAGCATAAATGCAATTTCCGTTCCAAATGTATTAAAACAAAAAAACCCAGTCAAATAATGACTGAGTTTTTATGCTATTAACCAACCAAAAAACTATAAATTATGAAAACTTATATAAAAAATCAGGAAACCACTCCTTCATTTTTGTGAGTGCAAAGATATTCAAAGAATTGACTTATGTTTAGTAAAAAACCAACTTTAACATATATTTTGCAAAAATTAAGTCTTTTCGGCGGTTGAAATTATGATATAATTAAGATTTTTAGTTTTTTTACAATGTTCCTCTTAATTGTTGTTCTCTTTCTATTGATTCAAAAAGGGCTTTAAAATTACCTGCTCCAAAACCTTTAGCGCCCATTCTTTGGATAATTTCAAAGAAAAGTGTTGGTCTGTCTTCCACTGGCTTGGTAAAAATCTGCAATAAATAACCATCTTCATCGGCATCAACCATGATGGCTAATTTTTCGATGGTGTTTAAATCTTCTTTCATCATATCCATATGAACGCCTAATCTTTCCGGAATTGCTTCGTAATAAGCATGAGGCGGCGCAGATAAGAATTCGACACCACGAGCTTTTAATTCCGAAACCGTTTTGATGATATCATCCGTTGCAATGGCAATGTGCTGTACTCCGGGACCTCCATAAAAATCAAGGTATTCTTCGATTTGAGATCTTTTCTTTCCTTCAGCAGGTTCGTTGATTGGGAATTTGATGCGTCCGTTTCCGTTTGACATTACTTTACTCATCAAGGCTGAATACTCGGTATTGATTTGTTTGTCATCGAACGAAAGGAAGTTCACGAAGCCCATAACGTCTTCATAGAACTTAACCCAAGTATTCATTTCATTCCATCCCACATTTCCAACCATGTGATCGATATATTTTAATCCTACTGATTCCGGATTATATTCTGATTTCCACTCTTTATAACCTGGCAAGAAAATTCCAGTATAATTTTTACGTTCCACGAAAACATGAACCGTTTCTCCGTAAGTGTAAATTCCGGAACGCACTACTTCACCAAACTCATCTTTTTCAACAGTTGGTTCCATGAAGGAACGGGCGCCACGTTTCATCGTTTCCTCATATGCACTGGTTGCATCTTCTACCCAAAGAGCTACCACTTTTACTCCATCTCCGTGTTTTCTTAAATGTTCGTTGATTGGAGAATCCGCATTTAATGGCGTAGTTAATACCAAACGGATTTTATCTTGTTTCAACACATACGAAGCTCTGTCTTTTACGCCGGTTTCCAATCCTGCATAAGCTAATGATTGGTATCCGAAAGCGGTTTTGTAATAATGTGCGGCTTGTTTTGCATTTCCTACGTAGAATTCTACATAATCGGTTCCTAATAATGGAAGAAAATCTTGTGCTCCTTCAAATATTTTTTCTAGTCCGTATTCTACTGATTTTACTTCTTTTGACATTGTATTTATTTTTTTTGTTCGGATAATCTTGTATTTGATTACCGAAATTGTTGATATTGATTCAAAATTCCTAGCCCTGATGGAAACGGCATCCTTTTTTTTGCTGCCAAAAAGAAAAAGATATAGTGTACAGCAGGAAACAGCTCCTCCCTGCGACTACGCTCAGGATGACTTTATTCTACCCAAGATTTATAATATTGCCCATCGTCTAATCCCATGGCTTCCTCTGTCACCATTAACGGGCGGAAAGTGTCTACCATTACTGCGAGTTCTTGGGTTTCTTTATGACCGATACTTCTTTCCATTGCTCCTGGCGCGGGTCCGTGAGGAATTCCTTTTGGGTGCAACGTAATGTGTCCCTGCTCTATATTGTTTCGGCTCATGAAATCGCCATCTACATAATACAATACCTCATCGCTATCGATATTGCTGTGATTATAAGGCGCGGGAATGGCTTTTGGATGGTAATCGTACAATCTTGGAACGAAGGAACAGATTACAAAAGTCGACGTTTCGAAAGTTTGGTGAATGGGTGGTGGCAAATGCACACGACCGGTTATAGGTTCGAAATTGTGAATGCTGAATCCGTACGGAAAATTATATCCGTCCCAACCCACAACATCAAAGGGATGTGTCGCATAAACAAATTCATGCATCATGCCTTCTTTTTTGATTTTGATTAGGAAATCCCCTTTTTCATCGTGTGTTTCCAATTCGGTTGGCAAGATAAAATCGCGTTCACAAAATGGGGAATGCTCTAAATGTTGTCCGGATTCGTTTTTGTAACGTTTTGGCGTATAAAAAGGGGCGAAAGATTCAACGTAAAGCAATCGGTTTTCTGTAGTTTCGAAATCAATCTGGTAAATCATTCCGCGTGGAATTATGAGATAATCGCCGTATTCAAAAGGAATATTTCCAACCATGGTCCGTAATTTTCCCTTCCCCTTGTGGATGAAAATCATTTCGTCAGCATCGGCATTTTTATAGAAATAATCTCTTAACGATTTTCTTGGTGCTGCTAATCCGATAGTACAGTCTTTATTGACTAACATGGGTTTTCTACTGTCCAGGAAATCGTCTTCGGGTTTCAATTCGAATCCTTTTAAAAGTAAAGATTTTATGTTCTTTCCTATGGCAATTTTGGGTTCAACCGAATAGGATTTTAGAATTTCTTTGACTTGCGTTGGTCTGTGAACATGATATAACAACGAAGAATGTCCGTGAAAGCCTTCGGTTCCAAAAAGCTGTTCGTAATACAAACCGCCGTCTGGCTTCTCGAATTGTGTATGTCGTTTTTGGGGGAAATTTCCCAATTTATGATATATTGGCATGGTTTTTTTTTGATTTAAGTTTAAATTATAAAGCTGAAAAAAACCCAACTCATTCCGGATTTCTCTTAATAAGGAATTTCAGATAACCTAATAACCCGACCCAAGTTGTTTTCATGGTAACAAATATCGTAAAAATTTAAATTTTGACCTTGTTTCTTGTGAAATATTTATAAAACCAAAAGGCATTAAAGAATTGACGAATCAATTTTTTAATGCCTTTTTATAATTTATAAATCTGGATTATTTATCTGGATTATTCAATCTGCTGTTTTTCTTTCCGTAAACAAAATAAATCACAAGTCCTAGTGCTAACCATGCCGCTAATCTCAACCAGTTTGTCCATCCTAAACCATATATCATGGCAAGACATACGATAACACCTAGAATTGGTACGAAAGGCACGAAAGGCGTTTTGAATTCTCTTTTCATATTTGGCTCCGTTTTTCTTAAAACAATAACCGAAATACAAACTAAGATAAAGGCAAATAAAGTTCCAATACTGGTCATGTCTCCAACAATATCTCCTGGAATAAATGCTGCAAATAATCCAACAATTACTAAAATAGCAAGATTTGCTTTGTATGGCGTTTTGTATTTTGGGTGCAAATCACCGAATGCTTTTGGTAACAAGCCATCTTTACCCATCGCATAAAATACTCTGGATTGTCCTAACAACATTACTAAAATCACAGAAGAGAATCCAGCAAGAATAGCAACCGTTACAAACTGGGCCAACCATTCATATCCAATCATGTATTTACTGATTGCAAAAGCGACTGAAGCTTCTTTTCCGCCAGTTCTAAAATCTTCCACTGTTGCCATTCCCGTTAAAACGTGAGCAAAAAGAATATACAAAACAGTACAAATTGCCAGTGAGCCTAAAATACCAATTGGCATGTCTCTTTTAGGATTTTTAGTTTCCTGTGCTGCTGTACTTACTGCATCAAAACCAATAAAGGCAAAGAATACCGTTCCGGCAGCGCCAAGAATCCCCATAATTCCTCCATAACTGTGACCAATACCGTGTTCATCTGTGAAAATAGATGCTTCCGGGATATAAGGTGTATGATTTACCGGATTTATAAAACTCCAGCCTAAAACAATAATTAAAATTACAATAGCAACTTTAACCACTACGATTATTCCATTTACAAAAGCCGATTCTTGTGTTCCTCTTATTAAAAGTAAACTAATTGCAGCAACAATAAAAAGTGCTGGTAAATTAATGATTCCTTGTTCTCCTAAATCTGAAACTTGGAAAGGGGAATGCGAAAGGGAATACGGAATGGGGCTCGTATGGAGCACATTGACCAGTAAATTATTGAGATATTCACTCCAGGCGATTCCTACTGTGGCAGCACCAACAGCATATTCCAGAATTAAATCCCAACCAATAATCCAGGCAAGCAGCTCGCCCATGGTGGCATAAGTATAAGTATAAGCACTTCCGGCGATTGGAATAGAGGAAGAAAGTTCCGCGTAACATAATCCTGCTAATGCACAACCTATAGCGGCAACAATAAATCCTATGGTTACTGATGGTCCCGCATTTTGAGCGGCAGCTGTTGCCGTTCTTACAAACAATCCTGCTCCAATAATTGCTCCAATTCCTAACGCGATAAGAGACCAGGCGGTTAGTGTTCTTTTTAATCCTTTCTCAGATTCTGAGGCTTCATTTAATAGTTGTGCTAAGGGTTTTCTTTTCCAAATAGACATATCTACAGTTTTAATTTTTTTTAGAATCCAAATATATTGCTTTTTCTATAATTTCAAACAATAAAATGAACCTAACCCCATTTTTTTATTAAAACCAAAAACCAACAGTAAACCAAGTAAACCCTTTGCTTAACTCTGGCGACCATGAATGTTTAATTTCTATTGGACCAATAATAGTTTCCATACCGTATCCAATTGCATATCCATTATATTTAGGTGTTGAAATCCAATCTGTATTTTTAAAAAGATTGTCCCCAAGATTGGCATAATTTGCAGAGAAATTCAAATGGTTTTTTTTGAAAATTTCATAATCTAAAGTAAAAGCTGATTTAATATAACTATTGGCATTTATACTTAAAAAGTCATAGCCGTAGAAATGTTTGAAATTGTTAACCGGACTATAGCCGTAGCCTCCAAGCACAAAATTGAAAAAAGGAACACTATTCTTACCCATCGCAAAACCAGCTTCGGTTTGAAGTTTCAGCGTTACCTTTTTAAAAAAAGTTTTTGCTATTCCTATATCGCCTTTTGCAATTGAAAACCTGTTGAATTGATTTGTATAATCAGAGGAGAACAAATACGACTGGAAATCTCCAGAAAAATACCATCCGCTTTTTGGAAAATATTTATTATCAAAAGAATCATATTTCAAATAACCGAAAGCACTTAAATAATCGCTTTTTTCAAGAGTTGGCGTTGAGTTTTCTAATGTTTTCGATTTGATCCTTAAATGTTTGTACTCCAATCCTGCGCCGATCAGAAATTTTTGAATAAAAACAGTCTGGAGATACGCTTGATTTGAAAAGTCCGAAAAATCAATATTAATGCTGTTTATTCCCAGCTGAGCCAATAACTGACCATCACTAAAATCGGTTGCCACGTTTTTATTAAATCTATTGAGTCTGGATTTAAAACCAAAACTCCAGTGAAAACCATTATCTAAATAATAATCAAAATTATATCGAAAATTATCCCCAAGTACTATATCAAAAGAGGCGATATCATTTTTAAAAAATGTTTTTTTCTGGGTTAAATTAAGCAAAATGCCGCTTTTATATAATCCATCATAATGCAATCCAAATTTCAAAAAGGTTTTAACCGGATTTTCTGTCAGATAAATATTCAAATCATCCCGGGAATTATTGGGGTCTAATGAATAGCTAATGGCGCTAAAGTTTTGCGTCGCGGTCAAATTATCTATTCCTATTTTGAAATCGTTGTAACTTATGTTTTTCCCTGATTTAAATCCTAATTTTCCAAGCACATAAGAGTCTGTATAGTTCTCTAATTCATTAATACGGATATTTTTAAGCGGTATGCTGTCGCTCAAAATACGATTGTTGTTTTTTACAAAACCGTTAGATTGATCCGCTATTGCTTTTATTTTCTCATAGACAGCAAATGCCGCTTCTTCTCCTTTTTCAATGATTTCCTGACCGTCACTAAATGAGATCACTCCGAAACCGGTAATGTCTGGTTTTATGTAAATATCCGTTTTTGCTATTTTTTGTTTCATCTTCTCCATCGATTGAAGAATGGAAATCTGAACCAATATTTTTGTAGCGTCTTTTAACTGTGTTCTGTCATTTAAATCGTCCTGAACATCAACTCCAATGATGAAATCTGCTCCAAGTTTTTTTACTTCCTCAATCGGATAATTGTTTGTAACCCCTCCATCTACTAATAATTTTCCATCGATTTCTACTGGAGAAAATAATGATGGAAATGCCGAACTCGCCAACATAGCCTGTGGCAAATATCCTTTATCCAACAAGACTTCCTCGCCGGTTTCGATATTCGTTGCCATGCATAAAAATGGAATTGGCAATTTATTGAAATCTCTAACGTGTCTGACATTATGCGTGAGCCGGGTCAATAAATTATAATTGAACATTCCTTTGGACAAAGCGGTAGGGATTCCTACTTTAAATCTATGAAAAGGCAAAGTAAACGCATACAATTCGTCGTTTCTTTTCTCATAAAAATTCTTGGAAGATCTTGGAATAAAATCCTTAAGTAACTTATCAAAATCAGTGGTTTTGAAAATAGAATCAATCTGATTTGCATTATATCCAGAAGCATATAGTCCGCCGACAACGGCGCCCATGCTGGTTCCGCCAATGTAACTTATTTTGACACCTGCTTCTTCCAATACTTTCAAAACACCAATATGCGCAAATCCTTTTGCTCCGCCACCACTAAGAACAAGCCCGACTTTTAAAGGCTTTTTTTCTGTTTCTTGTGAAAAAGAGGTTAGGGAAGCGAGAAATAAAAGAATTAATAATGCAAATCTTTTCATTTAATTAGCTAATTGGTTTTGTAAAAGTCGGTAATTTTTTTTGCTTTTGAAAGCCCAACGATATCAGAAATTTCTTTTTCGGTAGCTAATTTTAATCTTTTAACGGATTTGAAATGTTTTATTAACGTGAGCATCGTTTTTTCGCCTATTCCGGGAATGGTTTCAATCGAGGTTTGAATTGCTGCTTTGCTTCGTTTGTCTCTGTGAAAAGTGATTCCAAAACGATGTGCTTCATTTCGCAATTGCTGAATAATCTTAAGCGTTTCTGACCTTTTATCTAAATATAACGGAACGGAATCGCCCGGATAAAACAATTCTTCCAAACGTTTTGCTATGCCGATAATGGCAATTTTTCCTCGCAATCCTAATTCATCCAAGCTTTTCAATGCCGATGATAATTGCCCTTTTCCGCCATCAATGATGATGAGCTGCGGCAAAGGTTCGTTTTCCTCCAATAATCTTTTGTATCTTCTGTAAACCACCTCTTCCATTGACGCGAAATCATTGGGTCCATCGACGGTTTTGATATTGAAATGCCTGTAATCTTTCTTACTGGGTTTTCCATCTTTAAAAACAACACAGGCCGCAACTGGATTGGTTCCCTGAATATTCGAATTGTCAAAACATTCAATATGGCGTGGTTCGACCGAAAGTCGCAAATCTTTTTGCATTTGCGCCATAATCCGGTTTGTATGACGTTCAGGATCTACAATTTGCAGTTGTTTCAATTGTTCAATTCGGTAGAATTTTGCATTGCGAATGGATAAATCCAGAATTTGCTTTTTATCTCCCAATTGCGGAACCGTAACTTTTATATTTTCGCCCACTTCTACATCAAACGGAACGATAATTTCTTTTGATAATAAATGAAAACGTTCCCGTAATTCGACAATCGCCAATTCTAATAATTCTTTGTCGGTTTCGTCTAGTTTCTTTTTAATTTCCATCGTGTGTGAACGAATGATGGATCCATGAGAAATTTGCAGGAAATTCACAAAAGCGGCACTTTCATCGGAAACAATCGAAAACACATCGATATTCGTGATTTTTGGATTGATAATCGTAGAACGCGATTGGTAGTTTTCAAGGGTTTCTATTTTTTCTTTTATTTTCTGCGCTTCTTCAAATTTCATTTCGGACGCCAAATCGGTCATCAGCTTCTTAAAATCTTTCATGCTTTCCTTGAAATTTCCTTTCAGAATTTCTCGGATGGCATCCACTTGTTTCTGATAATCTTCTAAGGATTGATGTCCTTCACATGGTCCTTTGCAATTGCCAATATGATATTCCAAACATACTTTGAATTTTCCGTTATCGATATTCGATTTATTCAAATCATAATTACAAGTTCGGAGCGGATACAATTCTTTGATTAAATCCAATATGGTATGAACGGTCTTGAAACTGGTATAAGGACCAAAATATTCCGAACCGTCTTTGACCATTCTTCTGGTAGAAAATATTCTCGGGAAAGGTTCCTTTTTTATGCAAATCCAAGGATAGGTTTTGTCATCTCGTAACAACACATTGTATCTGGGCTGCAAGGTTTTTATCAGATTGTTTTCCAGCAGTAACGCATCGGTTTCGGTAGGAACGACAATGTGTTTTATGGTAACGATTTTCTTTACGAGCACATTGGTTTTTGCCGTATCGTGGATTTTATTAAAATAGGAAGCCACCCGTTTTTTTAGGTTTTTGGCTTTCCCGACATAAAGGATTTTATCTTCTTTATCATAATACTGATACACCCCCGCACTATCAGGCAAGGTTAGTATTTGAAGTTCTAAAGAAGGAATTATCATTTATTACTACCGGTTAATAACCCGAAAGCTATCGGGATTGATTAAGTTCATTCCTCAAAATTACAAATTAGAACTGTTAAATACGAAAAACAGTCCATAACTTATAATTCATAACTCATAATTGTATATTTTTATCTTTTTAACCTGCTATGAATCACCACGAACTTAAAAATATCACGATTTTAAAGGAAACTATTTTGCCTGGAGAAAGCAAAACCATTAACATGGAAATTGCGAAACTCCATACTATGACCAAACTGAAAATTCCAATAATTGTCGAACGTTCCAAATTTCATGGCCCGACAATTTTGTTTACAGCTGGTTTGCATGGCGATGAAATTAACGGGATTGAGATTGTTCGTCAAATTATAACTCAAAAAATCAACAAGCCTAAAATCGGAACCATCATCTGTATTCCGGTGATTAATGTTTTTGGATTTCTGAATCAAAAGCGTGAATTTCCCGATGGCCGTGACTTGAATCGCGGGTTTCCGGGCACCAAAACGGGTTCCTTGGCAAGCAGATTTGCCTATAATTTACTGAAAGAAATTATTCCGCATGTAGATTATGTGATTGATTTTCATTCGGGCGGAGCAAGTCGTTTCAACGCACCACAAATTCGCGTTGTTCCTGATAATCCTGAATTGAAAGCTTTAGCCGATGTTTTTCATGCTCCGTTTTCATACTATTCAAAAAACATATCAGGCACTTTTAGAAATTCCTGCGACAAATTGGGTGTAAAAATGTTGTTGTTTGAAGGCGGTAAATCCATCGACATCAATGACGAAATCACGCGGGAAGGTTTTGAAGGGTCTAAACGGGTCTTGGATTATCTCGGAATGTTAAATTCGACAAAGAAAATTTCAATCCCCAAAAACAAGACCATCTACATAGAAAAATCAACTTGGATTCGGGCTAAATATTCAGGAATGTTTCATGGTTATACCAAAATTGGAAGTTATGTTGAAAAAGGGCAGCTGTTAGCCACCATTTCTGATCCTTACGGGAAAGTTGAGCACAAAGTAAAAGCAACAGATTCGGGTTATATTTTCAATGTAAACGACGCACCCATTGTGTATCAGGGTGATGCCATTTATCATATATCAAAAAAATTGAAAAACTAAAACCTAACAATTATCATATTTTTAATCATTTTGTAGTGCTAATTTTGGTGAAAATTACTGTACATGTTATACTGGAAAAAACTATCTCAAAAAGAGAAACAAGAACGCATTCAAAAAGCGTTAGAAGAAAATGTAAATTTTACACATGACACCTCTTTAGGTTATCCCGCATCCAAGTTAGACGGAAAAGTATTTAATAGTGAGGCCTCATTCTTAAAGGACGCACCCATTTTACAAACTTATGTTGCAAACCCCAATCATATCGGCTGTCATACTTTTGGCACTTCCGAAAAAGCATTTAAAGGCACCCAGGAAATAGAACGTGAAGTTTTAAACGTTCTTGCCGTAGATATTTTCAAAGCAGAACCCAATTCTTTCGATGGCTATATTGCTCCTGGCGGAACCGAAGCAAACATCCAGGCGATTTGGATGTACCGTAATTATTTCATGTATGAATTGAATGCAAAACCAACAGAAATTGCCATTATTGCTTCGGAAGACACCCATTATTCTATTCCGAAAGCAGCCAATTTATTGATGCTCGACTGGCTGAAAATCCCAGTTGAAACTTATACCCGCGTAATTGATGTTTTTGCTCTCGAAACCATTATCATAAAAGCGAAAGCACAAGGCAAAAAATATTTCATTGTAGTTTCAAATATGGGAACCACCATGTTTGGCGCTGTGGATAATCCGGATGACTATATTCAAATGCTGGAAAAGTATAAATTGACTTATAAATTGCATATTGATGGTGCTTATGGCGGATTTGTATATCCGTTCAGCAATAAAAATTGTGACATTAATTTTGAAAATCCAAAGATAAGCTCCATTACTATCGACGCTCACAAAATGCTTCAGGCACCTTATGGAACCGGCGTATTCATCTGCAGAAAAGGATTGATTGAAAACGTACTGACCAAAGAAGCCGAATATGTCGAAGGCATGGATTTGACGCTTTGCGGAAGCCGCTCGGGTTCAAATGCCATCGCAGTCTGGATGATTTTATTTACGTATGGTCCTTTTGGATGGTGTGAAAAAATACGGGTTTTACAAATGAGAACCGAATGGTTGTGCGAACAATTAGATGCTTTGGGGGTGAAATATTTTAGAGAACCTTTTATGAATATTGTAACTATTCAGGCTCAATATATCACAAAAGAATTGGAAGAAAAATACGATTTGGTTCCTCAAAAACATGGCAAAGGTAATTTATGGTATAAAATTGTAATCATGGATCACGTGGAAATAGATCATTTGAGTACTTTTATAACCGATTTAAAAGCCACAGTCCATGCTAAAAAAGGAATTACGAGCGAAATACTTGACATTACGTAACCAACTTTCCGAAGAAGAAATTGAAGTTAAAAGTTTGGCTATAGCCAATGAACTATTGAAACTTCCAATTTGGGATAAAACGTATTTCCATATTTTCCTGCCTATTACAGAAAAAAAAGAAGTGAATACCGAGTTTATCCTGCATCTTTTATCAGGGAAAGACAAAGAAATTATCGTTTCGAAAAGTGATTTTGAAACCCGAAAGATGATTCATTTTCTATTAACCGATAATACCAAAATCAGGAAAAACGCATACAATATTCCTGAACCCGTTGATGGCATTGAAGTCCCATCCAACAAAATTGATGTCGTTTTTGTACCGCTTTTGGCATTTGACAAAAAAGGACATCGCGTAGGTTATGGCAAAGGTTTTTATGACATACTATTGTCCGAATGCAAGCCTGATGTAATCAAAATTGGATTGTCATTCTTTGAATCTGAAGAAATCATTACTGATGTGTTTGAAAGTGATGTTCAAATGAATTTTTGTGTGACCCCGGATGCCATTCATTCTTTTAATTTTTAATTCGTACTTTCGCAGCGGATAAAACCATTTAAAGCTATGAGAACATTTCAATATTCAAGATTTGCACTAACCCTTTTGGTTGCTGTATTTGCAATTTCATTATCAAACTGTAGTGTTCACACTAGCACCAGAAGCAGTAGAACCTCCTATAAAGCCAAATCGCTTCCGCCAGGACATGCTAAGAAAATCCATGGGCAAAAAAGCGCTAAACGATTTGCTCCCGGACATAACAAATAATAAAAGAAAAAGACCTACTCAATTATGAATAGGTCTTTTTTATTTTACAAAAGTGTTAAATTTAGTCCTTATGAAACGCTTTTTTATTGAATACAATTAAAACCCCTACTCCTGTTGAGATGGCCATGTCAGCAATATTGAAAATGGCATTGAAGAAAGTGAAGTTTTTCCCTCCCCAAATAGGCAACCAAGAAGGCAAATTTCCACTCCAAAATGGAAAATAAAACATATCCACGACTTTTCCGTGAAAATAGGTTCCATAGGGTTGGTCAGAAAACAAAGTGGCGACATTATTATAACTGTCATCGAAAATCACACCGTAAAAAACAGAATCAATAATATTTCCGAAAGCGCCGGCAAGGATTAATGCGATAGCCACAATCAAATAATTCGAACTTTCTTTTTTTACTGAATCCCATAACCAATATCCAATTCCTGTTACGGCAACTAATCTGAATAAAGTTAAAATTATTTTACCATAAGCCCCAGGTATTTCAGTTCCCCAAGCCATTCCTTCATTTTCTATGAAAAGGATTTTAAACCAGCTAAACACTTCAACTTCTTCTCCTAAAACAAAATTAGTTTTGATGTAAATTTTAGAAATCTGATCAACCAGCAATAGTATGAAAATAATTAAATAGGCTTTCTTTAAAGACATTTTATGATTTTTTGTGGTGCAAAAATAGTAATATTATCAAACAAAAAATGATAATGATTCAAATGTTTTGAAAGATTTAATAGTTTCAATTATAATGATTTATGTTACGCTTTTATTTACATTTGTTTAACTTTAAAGCATATTATTATGAAATCATTAAAATTCACATTAATCAGTTGCTTGCTTATCTGTTTTGCTTCTTGCAATTCTGATGATACTTCTAATGAAAAAGCGGTCTTTGCTATTCCTGTTGTAAAATCTTTAACCGCCATTAGGAACAGTGTTACTGTTTCTGCTGCCAGACAAACCAATTCTGATGGTAAAATATATGTTACCGAAGACTACTTATTTTACATAGCAAAAGAAGAAGGGGTTCACATTTTTGACAATCAAAATCCCGCATCACCACAAAACATAGCTTTTATCAACCTTGAGGGTGTTCATGATATTGCCGTTAAAGGCAATTACCTTTATGCCGATAATTTTGTGGACTTATTGGTTTTTGATATTTCCAATATCCAAAACATTACTTTGGTACAAACTGTTCAGAATACTTTGTCTTTTTATGCATTGTTCCCTGATACTGCGGAATTTTATGATTATACCATAACGCCAAATTCAAATGAAATTGTTGTTGGATATCAATTAGAAACCAGAAACCGTCCTTACGGACAAGATTTGATTTTGGCGGGTGATGCCATGGGAGGTCTTGAAAGTTCGAATGGAAATACTGTAGGAACAGGCGGTTCTTATGCTCGTTTTCAGATTAACAATAACGCTTTGTATGCGATAGATAGTTTTCAGCTGAATGTATTTAATATTAGTACTCCAGCGAATACCTTTTTTGACAAAGCAGTATATATGACCGATTGGTTTGGCGGAGGGCAATTTGAGACTTTGTTCCAGCAAAAAGAATATCTGTTTGTGGGTTCTACAAACGGGATGCAAATTGTGAATGCATTTGACGAATTTAATCCTTATTTTGTTTCAGGTTTCTCTCACGCCACAGCTTGCGATCCCGTAGTGGTTTTTGGAAATACTGCTTATATAACTGTTAGGGGCGGATCAACCTGTGGAGCCATTGCAGACCAGGTAAATGTGATTGATATTACAGACATTTCAAATCCAACCCTGATTTCGACCTATTTATTAAACCAGCCTTATGGATTGGGAATTAACAACAATATTCTTTATGTATGCTGTGGTTCTGAGGGTTTAAAAGTCTTTGATGCATCAAATTCTTCCGGTCTTACCTTACAAAATTCTTATGCCGACAATGTGACTGATGTAATTCCATTGGAAAGCCATTTAATTGCCGTTGGAGCAAATACAATCATCCAATATAGTTATGGTACTAATTTTTCATTGCAACAGTTAAGTGTCGTGAATTTTTAAATCAAAACATAGCATAAATAAAAAACGCTCTAATTGAATTGGAGCGTTTTTTTATTGTAATCAGAAGGAATTATTATCGTTGCAAGTTTTTTGCTTCGATACTCATGGTGGCATGAGGAACTATTTTCAATCTTTCTTTGTTGATTAGTTTTCCGGTTACTTTACAAACCCCATAGGTTTTGCTTTCAACACGGAAAAGTGCATTTTTCAAATCACGAATAAACTTTTCCTGACGGATAGCTAATTGCGAGTTGGCTTCTTTTGACATAGTTTCACTTCCTTCTTCGAATGCTTTGAATGTTGGCGACGTATCGTCTGTTCCATTATTCAAATCGTTCATATAGGCGCTTTTGATTAAATCTAAATCGGCCTGCGCTTTTTCTATTTTATTTAAAATAATTTCCTTGAACTCTGCTAAATCAGCATCTGAGTATCTAGTGGTTTGATCTACCATAATCCCTTACTTTGAAATTAATAACATTGTTTTTACTTCGTCGAATACAATTTCTGTACCGTTTTCTATTTTATCCTGAATTACTATTTCTTCGGTTAACGTTTCGTCTTTTATGTATTGCTCGTTAGACTTTATGGCTTCTTCAATAGCGCCATCTTTTTGCACATACACTTTGATTTTATCCGTCACTTCAAAACCGGAATCCTTTCTTAAATTCTGAATCCTGTTGACCAACTCTCTCGCAATTCCTTCTTTTCTTAAGTCTTCGGTAATCGTTATATCCAAAGCTACTGTAATATTTCCAGAATTTGCAACCAGCCAACCCTCAATATCCTGTGATGCTATTTCTACATCTTCTAATGTTAAAGTTATGCTTTTTCCTGCAATAATAACACTAATTTCACTATCTCTTTCCAATTGACTGATTTGTTCTTGAGAGAAACCTTGTATTTCTTTGGAAATCAACCCCATATCTTTTCCGAAACGCGGTCCTAATGTTTTAAAATTAGGCTTAATTTGTTTTACCAATATTCCTGA
This sequence comes from Flavobacterium sp., assembly GCF_035292545.1. Taxonomy (GTDB): domain Bacteria; phylum Bacteroidota; class Bacteroidia; order Flavobacteriales; family Flavobacteriaceae; genus Flavobacterium. The sequence continues at coordinate 37,503 of NZ_DATDPV010000004.1, forward strand.
AGCATCATCCAGAAGTTCAATTTCTTTCACGTTAACTTCCGCTTTTATCAGGTCGGAAATAGCTTCAATCTCCAAACGATAGGCATTGTCAAGCACCGGAATCATTACCTTTCGTAATGGTTGACGCACTTTAATCATTTCCTTTTTTCTCAGTGATAATACAAGCGAGGAAATGGTCTGTGCTTTCTGCATTTTGCTCTCTAATGATTTATCAACAAAGTTTTCAACGCTTTTTGGAAACTCCGCCAAATGTACACTATCAAATTTTTCTGATTGTGTTCTTTGTGTTAGATCTCTGTAAAGTTTATCCATAAAAAACGGAGCAATTGGAGCGCCCAACTTACTTATGGTTAGCAAACAGGTATATAATGTTTGATAAGCCGCAATTTTATCCTGCGCATATTCGCCTTTCCAGAAACGTCTTCTGCACAAACGAACATACCAGTTACTCAAATTTTCCTGAACAAATTCCGAAATTGCACGAGCGGCTTTGGTTGGTTCGTAATCCGCATAAAAACCGTCTACATCTGCAATTAAAGTGTTCAATTCGGAAATAATCCATTGGTCAATTTCCGGTCTTTCTTTTAATGGAATTTCAGCTTCTTCGTATTTAAATCCATCAATATTAGCATATAAACTAAAGAATGAATAGGTATTGTATAAGGTTCCGAAGAATTTACGACGTACCTCAGCGATTCCTTCTAAGTCAAATTTTAGGTTGTCCCAAGGATTCGCGTTAGAGATCATATACCAACGGGTGGCATCAGGACCATATTCTCTTAATGTTTCAAAAGGATCGGCAGCATTCCCTAAACGTTTGGACATTTTTTGTCCATTTTTGTCTAAAACTAATCCATTAGAAACAACATTTTTGTAAGCTACTTTATCAAAAACCAATGTTGCGATAGCGTGTAATGTATAGAACCAACCACGCGTTTGGTCCACTCCTTCGGCAATGAAATCCGCTGGAAAATCTTTATTTTGATCAATTTTATCTTTATTTTCAAAAGGATAATGCCATTGTGCATAAGGCATTGACCCGGAATCAAACCAAACGTCAATCAAATCAGCTTCCCGTTTCATCGGTTTTCCCGAAGCAGAAACCAAGGTGATTTCATCGACTACATTTTTATGCAAATCAATTAAATCATAATTGGATTCATCCATATTTCCAATTTCGAATCCTTTAAAAGGATTTTCTTTTTGAAAACCTGCTTGTATTGATTTTTCTATTTCGTTGTATAATTCTTCTACCGAACCTATTAGAATTTCTTCTGTTCCTTCCTCGGTTCTCCATATTGGCAATGGAATTCCCCAGAATCTTGAACGTGATAAATTCCAGTCATTGGCATTTTTCAACCAATTCCCAAAACGGCCTTCCCCTGTTGCTTTTGGCTTCCAGTTAATGGTCTCGTTTAAGTCGAACATTCTGTCTTTAACTTCCGAAATTTTTATAAACCAGGAATCTAAAGGGTAATATAAAATAGGCTTGTCGGTTCTCCAGCAATGCGGATAACTGTGCACGTATTTTTCTACTTTAAATGCTTTATTTTCTTCTTTCAAACGAATGGCAAGTTCCACATCTACGGAACGTTCCGGGGCTTCGCCATCGTTGTAATATTCGTTTTTAACGTATTTCCCTCCATATTCACCCATGTGCGAAGTGAATTTTCCTTGTAAATCTACCAATGGCACTAGGTTTCCGTTTTCGTCCAAAACCAATAATGGTGGCACTTCCGGTGTAGCTTCTTTGGCTACTTTAGCATCATCCGCACCAAAAGTCGGGGCTGTATGTACAATTCCGGTTCCGTCTTCTGTCGTTACAAAATCTCCTGAAATTACTCTGAACGCATTTTCCGGATTTTGATAAGGTAAAGCGAAAGGCAATAATTGTTCGTAACGGATTCCAACTAAATCGGAACCTTTGCATTCGGCAAGGATTTGGTAAGGAATATTTTTATCTCCTTCTTTGAAATTTTCAAAATCGGTTATTTCATTGCTTTCGAAAAACCCTTTCCCAAATTGTTTTCCGACTAAGTTTTTAGCCAAAACCACTGAAATTGGTCGGAAGGTATATTGGTTGAACGTTTTTACCAATACATACTCGATTCTTGGTCCAACCGTCAAAGCCGTATTACTCGGTAAAGTCCATGGAGTTGTGGTCCAGGCTAAGAAATGGATTTCATCTAAATCTAAGAATTCTAATTTGTAATCCTGCAAGTTTTTCGAAGTGATGTAATCGTAAAACTTAGAGAACAAAAGTTCTTTGTGTTCTTCAATAACTTTGAACTGAGCCACAACCGTTGTATCGGTAACATCACGGTAACTTCCCGGCTGGTTGACTTCATGAGAACTCAATCCGGTTCCTGCCTTTGGTGAATACGGCTGGATGGTGTAGCCTTTGTACATCAACTCTTTGTTATAGATTTGTTTCAAAATCCACCAAACGGTTTCCATATACTTGGGTTTGTAGGTCACATACGGATCTTCCATATCTACCCAATATCCCATTTTTTCGGTCAGGTCATTCCACACGTCGGTATAACGCATTACGGTATTTTTACACGCTTCGTTGTATTCTTCGATGGAAATGGTTTTTCCGATATCTTCTTTGGTAATTCCTAATTCTTTTTCGGTTCCCAATTCTACGGGTAAACCATGCGTATCCCATCCGGCTTTTCGCTTTACCTGGAACCCTTTTTGAGTTTTATAACGACAGAAAATATCTTTGATCGCACGGGCCATAACGTGGTGAATACCAGGCAATCCGTTTGCTGAAGGCGGACCTTCAAAAAATACGAATGGTGGGTTTCCTTCACGTGTGGTAACGCTTTTTTCGAAGATGTTTTCTTTTTTCCAGAAATCAAGAACTTCTGACGCTACCGTTGGCAAGTCAAGTCCTTTGTATTCAGTGAATTTTGTGCTCATTTTGTCGTTTTCTTTAATCGATTTGCGAAAGTAATAAATAGTTATGAGTTATGAGTTATGAGTGGGGAGTTTTTGCGTGAGGGATAGTAGTGAAAATCCTTTTCCTTTTTTTCTTTAAAAAGGAAAAGATTGAAACGGACAGCCCGACCCGCATTTTTCTTGCGGGTCACGCCCAAATCAGTTAGGAGAAAACCTCTTTTAAAACGTCGAGAGATTTTGGTTTTTTAAATCCTTGCAGATGAAAACTGTAGTAATCGATTACAATTTTTAACAGCAATTGTCTTTCGATGACGTGGAATGTTTTCATGTCATAATCGAATTTTAAATCGATGAGTTTTTTGAAGAGATTGGTTTCGTGTTCAGACAAGGAATTTATACCGTGAAATGGCGTGAAAATTCCTTCGGTCATTTCAAAAAAAGGCATATCCATATCGGAAATATCGGGATAGAATCCTAAATATTTGGTGATTTCCAACAGTAAAATCAGATGAAAATTGGCAGTTTCATCATGAGTATCGAGCCACATTAAAGCAGTTTCTAAAAACACGAATAACGCCTCATTTTTTTCTTCCTCATGGATGCTGTGGTGCAGCATTTCGGACAGGAACATAACAATCGTACTTTTGACCACATCGTTATGAATAGTTTGAAAAGTGTTCGCTAATTTTAATTCTTTGAAATTTTCTAAAGTGCCTTTATTTTTGTGAACGGCTTCGATTTCGAGAATGGTCAACGGTTGAAAATACGCTATTTTCTGATTGCTTTTTCTGGATGAAAAGGCATCGCGGACAAAGTAGGATTTTAAGCCATCGGATTGGGTGAAGCATTTTACAATCAGGCTTTTCTCTTGGTATTTGAGGGAACTGATTACAATGGCTTTTGTTTTAACCAACATGGTTTTTGGAAATTATCTGATTATCATTACTTTTTTGACTTTGGTTTCAATGCCGTCTTGGGCCGAAATAAATATCATGTATACACCTGAAGTTACTTTGTTTTTTCCGAAAACTTTGGTATCCCATTCGATGGTTCCGCCTTCGGCGATGGCTTCATGAACGAGATTTCCTTCGATATCGGTGATCTTTACATTGCATTTATTCAACAATCCGCTGATTTTTACGGTTCCTTCAAATTCTGGTCGCACCGGATTTGGATAGACTATTACATTACTCAAATCTTCGCTTGGTTTTGTCGAGGTTCCTTTGAAAGAAATCAATCCTTTGTCTGTTGCGATGAAAACTTCTCCTGTTGTTCCGTTTATATCGATATCATTGATGGTATTGCTTGGCAATGGAGAATTGTTTATAGTGAAATGATAAATCGTTTCCTGACCGTTTGGCGAAACCATGAAAATTCCCGAATCGGCGGTTCCTATCCATTTATTATTGGCGCCATCAACTACAATATCGGTTATAAACTGTTCGAATAATAATTCCTGGGCAAGGTCGTCCTCTAAAATTATTATGGCGTTGGTTGTCAATTGCTCTTCACTCAAAAAACGATCTACGCTCGAAAGTACCCGTAATCCTTTTCTGGTTCCAATCCACAGTTGGTTTCTATTGTCAACCGTAGCAACTCTTACGTCGTTTATGGGAAGGTTGCCATCTTCTGAACCCATTTTTATTTTTTGGTAAACATTCCCATTTTCATTGAAGGCTATAACTCCATCGTCTCGTGTAACCATCCATTTAGTCCCGTTTTTATCAATGGACAACCTTCCCATATTGAATTTTCCAACTTCCTGATAGTAGTTTTCCATACTATAGGATTGCCATTGTCCGTCTGTTTTTAAAACTTTCAATCCGTTTTTTACCATGCTGTTTGTAACCCATAAATTTCCGGATTTATCAAATGCCGTCCCGTTAATTCTGAGTGTATTTGCTCCAACAAATGACTCAAGACCGCTATTGTTTTGATTGTAAAGCACACTCGGAATATCATTTTCTATTTTAAGCAATCCTGAATGAAAAGAACTTACATAAACCTCATTTTCGTTGTTGGGATTAACCGCGATTCTGACCATTGAGGCGACATCTTGACCAACAGATTGCTGAATATCATTATAAGGCGTGTTTTGCCACCCGGTTGATGTAAACTTACTAATCCCATAATAATCCAAGGGATCCGGATTGTAAGAGATATTATAATCCCCATAAACTGCCCAGAGATTGTTTGTTGCGGTGTTTATGGCAAAAATATTGTTTCTTAAAGGACCGTCAGGGTTTATAAATTCAAATGCTGAAAGATCATTAATTGCTGTTGTTATCACCCCATTCTCTAATGTTCCTATAAAAATAACACCATTGATAATTGTTGCACAAGTAAATTTGGCAGTCATATCTGGAATTTGATTGCTGTTTACTTGGGCTATTAAACTCAGACTTTGATTGTAAACATAAACTGTATTTTGGGTAGTGACAATCAAATAGTCGCCGCTTGCTCTCATATCAGCAGCAGGCATTGGAAGTTGAAAAAAGGAAACAAGTGAAGTTCCGTTAATCTTAAATATTTCGCCCCAATTTGCGATAGTCATAAGCTCACTACCAAAAGTTTCAATACTTGACCAACTATTTCCGGCAAGCAGAGCCCACTGATTGTAATCATTTAGATTTGGATTTGTAATTGATGCCCTTCGGATACCGCTGGAAGTTGAAGCATAAATATAGCCATTGGAAATAGCGGTTTGCGTTACGCTGATTTCCGCACCTGAATCTCCAATCCGATAGGTATCTCCGAATCCTGAAGTAGCCAGATTGTATTGTACAATTCCAAAATCGCAGGAAACATATACAATTCCGTCATGCTCCATGAAGTGATTGATTTTTTTTAAATTTTGGGCTACCCCATTCGTGATTATATCAACTACATTCAGCATGCTGCCGTCGGCTTCATTGATAACAATCATCAATCCGTTTTGATAACCAATCAGAGTTTTATTAAAGGTCGGACTATGGTAAATTGAAGTTATGGTTTGTCCCGAAAGCCCGTCGATTGTATTGGTTGTTTTTAATGTCTCTGTGCTTAAATTTTTAGAAAATAAAGCATTCTCTGAACCCGCAAAGAAAACTGTTGGCGACTGAGAAATATCTTTTATTTCATTATATGAAAAATACCCTTTCCATAATTGATTGTTTTGGGCATAACCCATTTGCATTGTGAGGAGGAAAAGGAAAGTAATAAAATATTTTTTCATTATAATTTAATCAGATTGAAAGACAAATATAATACAAAACGGAAATATTTGAATTTTCATATAGGAAGTAAAAAAAATGCCTCCCATAAAAGGAAGGCATTTTCATATTTATATATTGTGTTTGTAAATTACACAACACCTTGTGCAAGCATAGCGTCAGCCACTTTTACAAATCCGGCAATGTTAGCTCCTTTTACGTAGTCAACATAACCTGTTGCGTCTGAGCCATATTTCACACATGAAGCATGAATATCTAACATAATCGTTTTTAATCTTTCGTCTACTTCTTCAGAAGCCCAGCTTAATCTCAAAGAGTTTTGAGACATTTCCAGACCTGAAGTAGCCACTCCACCTGCATTTGATGCTTTTCCTGGTGCAAATAAGATTTTTGCTTTTTGGAAAACGATAACTGCTTCCGGTGTAGAAGGCATATTTGCTCCTTCAGCCACACAGATACATCCGTTAGCTACTAAAGCTTTTGCTTCTTCTTCGTTTAATTCGTTTTGGGTAGCACATGGTAAAGCCACATCACATTTCACTTCCCAAGGACGTTTTCCTGCTACGAATTTTGCTTTTGGATATTTTTTTAAATAATCTCCAATTCTACCTCTTAGTTCGTTTTTGATTTCCATTACGTGCGCTAACTTTTCAGCATCAATTCCGTCAGCATCGTAGATATATCCTGATGAATCAGACATAGTAACTACTTTACCTCCTAATTGAGTTGCTTTTTCAGCTGCATATTGCGCCACGTTTCCTGAACCAGAAACTACTATCGTTTTTCCGGTAAAACTGTCTCCTTTGGTTTTCAACATACTTTGTGCAAAATACACATCACCATATCCTGTAGCTTCCGGACGGATTAATGAACCTCCGAAAGAAATTCCTTTTCCAGTTAAAACTCCTGTAAATTCGTTTCTAAGTCTTTTATATTGACCGAACATGTAACCAACTTCTCTTCCTCCAACACCGATATCTCCGGCAGGAACGTCTGTATTTCCACCAATGTGTTTAGACAATTCTGTCATAAACGCTTGACAAAAACGCATCACCTCATTATCTGATTTTCCTTTTGGATCAAAATCAGCTCCACCTTTTCCACCACCCATTGGTAATGTTGTTAAGCTATTTTTGAATGTTTGTTCGAAAGCTAAGAATTTCAAAATACTTAGATTTACAGATGGATGAAAACGAATTCCACCTTTGTATGGTCCGATAGCAGAATTCATTTGGATACGGTACCCTCTGTTCACTTGAGTTTCCCCTTTATCATCAATCCAGACTACTCTGAACATGATAATACGCTCCGATTCTACCATTCTTTCCAAAAGCATTTTGTTTTGGTATTTTTTATTTTCTTCAATAAACGGAATTACTGTTTCAGCAACTTCGTGTACAGCCTGCATGAATTCAGGCTCATTTGGGTTTCTTTTAGCAACTGCTTCAACAAAAGATTGAATACTTTTTGACATAATAATTAAAATTATTAACGTTTAAATTACGTTTTTGTTTGTTCCGGCAAATATACATTTTATAAAAATAATGACGTGCTTTTTTTTGTATTCTCAGTGGTTTTATCTTTTTATTAAGAATTTTTATCTAACTGTGACTTTTATGCCGACGTTTTAAAGTTTTTATGATTTTTTTCTTCTTTATCAAGTATTTTGTGATTTTATTTTATAAGTGAATGATGTTTTTATATATTTGTCCTGAATTGTAAATACTTTATAAACAATGTACAAGTACATTATCACGCTCTGTTTGTTTCTGTTTGGCTACTCCAGTGGTGCTTTTGCGCAATTTGGGTTTTCTCATGAAATTGGCGCAATTGCAGGCCCAGTTGCTTTTCAATCCGATTATGGAGAAAGATATGATTTTTCTACAAATTCTGGAAATACTGGCTATGGGGTCGGTATCATTCACTATTTAAACTTTTCCTATAAAGCGGAATGTAACTGTTATACCCCTGAAACTTATTTTAACGACCACTTTAAACTGAGAAGTGAGTTGTCTTATAATAAAACAGAATTACAACATTTTGGAAGATGGGTTGCTCCCGGTAAAACTTCTTTAACTGCCCAGCAGCTAAGAGGAATGAGAGGAAGTACTGCTGTTAGCAATATTGGAATGCAATTAGAATTTTTCCCTTGGAGTATTAGAGATTTTACCGCAAGAGTGGGTAGTTTGGGTCCGTTTATAAGTTTAGGTGGGCAATTCAGTTTTTATGACCCTGAAGCTTATTCTACTTTAGGTCCTTTAGACACTCCTCTTACAACACCAATTAAATATTATGGTGCAACTACCAATGCAGGTGGAACGGTTTGGTCTGTTGTTTCAAGTGTAGGAACCCGTTACAAACTAGCTCCTTTATCTGATTTAATGATAGATATGCGTCTTCAATACTACTTTTCTAACTGGGTTGATGGTTTAAATCCTGATCCAGCTGTTTATGAAGAAAATAGAGCTAACGACTGGAATGTTTGGTTAAATGTTGGATACATTTACTATTTACAATAGATGAGACTTATATAAAACATAATAAAAAATGCCCGATTCACATCGGGCATTTTTTATTAAACTACTATAGCAATTATAGAAATGCTTGTTCTAAGTCCTTAAGTAAATCTTCGATATCTTCCACTCCGACACTTAGTCGAACCAAATCATCGGTAATTCCGATTTCTTTTCTTTTGTCTTCCGGAATCGACGCATGGGTCATTAATGCCGGATGATTCGCCAATGACTCAACTCCGCCTAATGATTCTGCCAAAGTAAACACTTCCAGTTTCTCCAAGAATAAAATAGAATCTTCTTTTTTACCGGTAACAAACGTAAAAGAAACCATTCCACCAAAACCACTCATTTGCTTTTTAGCAATCTCATGAAACGGATGCGATGGCAATCCCGGATAATAAACGGTTTTTACTTTTGGATGGTTGTTCAAAAATGCCGCGACTTTTTCCCCGTTTTCACAGTGTCTTTGCATTCTTAGGTGCAAGGTTTTAATTCCTCTTAAAACCAAAAAACTATCCATCGGTCCAAGTGTGGCCCCGGTAGCGAATTGCTGAAAATGCAATTGCTCTCCTAGAGCTTCGTCTTTTACAATTAAAGCCCCTGCAATAACATCGGAATGTCCTCCTAAATATTTGGTAGCCGAATGCATTACAATATCAGCTCCTAAATCCAACGGTTTTTGAAGATATGGTGTTGCAAAAGTATTATCTACTGCAAAAAGAATTTTCTTTTCTTTCGTCACTTTAGCAATTTCCTGAATATCAGCCAATTTCATCAACGGATTGGTTGGCGTTTCCACCCAAACCAATTTGGTGTTTTCGTTGATTAATGACTTGAATTTCTCGATGTCATTCATATCCACAAAATGGAACTTTATTCCGGAGTCTTTATATATGCGGGTAAACATTCTATACGTTCCGCCATACAAATCATCCATGGCAATGATTTCATCTCCTGCTTTGAAAGAACGCAAAACACAATCAGTAGCTGCCAAACCGGATGAGAAAGCCAATCCGCGGGTTCCGTTTTCGATACTGGCCAACGCATTTTCCAATGCGGAACGCGTTGGATTTGCCGCTCTGCTGTATTCGTATTCGCTTAATGGTTTTCCAGGACTTGTTTGCACAAAGGTTGATGTTTGATACACCGGCGGCATGACCGCTCCGGTACTTGGGTCATGGTGTTGACCTCCGTGTATGGTTTTTGTATTAAATTTCATATCTTTATTTTTTAAAATTCTCAATAATTAAACAAATTTACCGTTTAATTCTTTCTAACCAAGTTTCAGGGAAATTCCTTTGTAATTAATTAACATTTTTTGAAATGAAAAAGCTTGCACCCTATTTTATTTTTGCACTTTTACTTGTGAGTTGTGCTGCGGAAGAATTAATTTTTACGGATCGGACTTTTGTGAAAAAATCAACTTTGGCAGGTAAAGGAAATTCCACATCGGTAAAAGTAACAGTTCCCATTGCTGGTAACATGGAAACGATTGCCGACAGCATCAATAACACGGTTTTTTCGGTGGCGAAAGAAATCATCTATTTTGGCGAAAAACCATATACTTCTAAGGATTATGATGAATTATTATCGTCTTTCATTGGTTCGTACGAGCAATTATTCAAAGAATTTCCAGATTACAATATTCCTTGGGAAGCCTCTATTGATGGAAAAGTAATTCATCAAACAGACGAAATCCTCAATATCGAAATCAAGCATTATTCCTTTACTGGCGGCGCACACGGTTATGGCGGTTTACGTTCCATTTTGATTGATCCAAATACCGGAAAATCCATTGCCAATGTCGCTTTGTTTCATGATGTAAAAACTTTTGAAAAACTGGCAGAACAAAAATTCAGAAACCAATTTAAAATACCGACAAAAGACCCGATCAACTCAACTGGAATGATGTTTGAAAACGAAAAATTTCACTTGCCAAACAACATTTTTTATACTGAAAAAGGACTGCTTTTATATTACAACCAATACGAGATTGCTTCTTACGCCGAAGGTCCAATTGAACTTTTATTCCCTTATGCAGAAATAGAAAATTTGCTGAAGCTTAAATAAATTTTCTAATTCCCAACATGATTCCGGTGTGAACGGCTTCATGATAATAGTTGAAAGACAAAGCATCCTCAGCATTCTTTAAGGTAAAACCTAACATTGTAGTGAATTCCTGATAGTTTTTGAAGATGTTATTATTGAAATCCACTTCGGTCTGATTGATGGTTTCGATAAGCAAATATTTCATTTCATCCACTTCCTCTTGTGTGACAATGTGTTCTGGTTTGGTGCCTTTTTTATATTTTTCGACCATTTCGTCCGAAATCATCATCGGCAAACCCGATAATTTATAAACCAACATTTGCTGCACCACGATAATGTGGCCTATATTCCAAATCAGGTTGTTTTTGAAACCTTCCGGAATTTTGTTGAGTTGTTCCAAAGTATGATTTTCCAAAATTTGTGACAATACTTTTCTGCTCGTTTTGGTAATATCGAATGTCTGATGCATTTTAATTTTTTTATAAAAATAGTAAATTTCGTTTCAAATGAATTTTCTTTGCACAACGAATTTTCAAAATTAATTTCCCCTAATGGATACAATATATTATCTCGCTTCCTGCGATACGTGTAGAAAAATCATAAAATCTTTGCCGAAGGACAACAAACTGGTTTTCCGGGATATCAGAGAAAACCCGATTACCATAGAAGAATTAGAAGCTATGCGGGAACTTTCCGGGAGCTACGAAGCACTTTTCAGCAAAAAAGCACAACTTTATAAATCGATGGGTTTAAAAAATCAGTCGCTGACCGAAGATGATTATAAAAAATACATTTTAGAACATTATACCTTTTTAAGTCGTCCCGTTTTTATTATTGACGGTAAGATTTATATTGGCAATACGCAGCAAAATATGCTTCAGGTGATGAAGGTTTTCGCTAATGTCTAAAAGAACGCTCGCCCTTATTGGTGCAACGCTGGTTTCTCTGATTTATGGAGTCACTTTTACGATTGCCAAAGATGTCATGCCGCAATATATCGATGCGTATGGTTTTATTCTTTTGCGAGTTGGCGGCTCTGTTTTGTTGTTTTGGCTGGTTTGGCTTTTTATGCCAAAGGAAAAAATTGCGTTGAATGATTTTCCCCGAATTATAGCCGCAGCCTTGTTTGGCGTAGCCTTGAATATGCTGACCTTTTTTAAAGGTTTGAGTTTGACTTCGCCTATTTCTGCTTCAGTAATTATGGTTACTACACCGATAATTGTACTCGTGCTTTCGGCTATAATCATGAAAGAACGCATGCGAAAACGAAGTGTTTTTGGAATTGTTCTCGGACTCGTAGGCACCGCTTTTTTAATCCTTTACGGAAAATCTGTCGGAAGTGCCACGAACGCCAATTTGGGTAATTTTCTAGTATTTGTAAATGCTGTTTCTTATGGTCTTTATCTGATTATTGTCAAAAAATTGATGGATAAATACAATGCCTTTACGTTTGTAAAATGGATTTATCTGTTTGGATTTTTAATGGTGCTGCCCTTTGGCTGGAGCCAATTTGAAGCAGTCGACTGGTCGGTTGTTCCAACGGCGATTGGCTGGAAAATAGGTTTTGTCGTGGTTTTTTCTACATTTTTTACTTATCTATTGAATTTACTTTCGATGAAAGAATTAAAACCCACAACCGTTGCGGTATTTATTTATTTACAACCGTTATTCGCAACCATATTTGCCATTAGTTTAGGAAAAGACGAATTGAGTTGGGTTAAAATTGGCGCGGCAGTCTTGGTTTTCTCCGGCGTTTATTTGGTTACACAGAAAAAAGAAGCATCCTAATTTTGATTCATTTATTAAATACCCATAAATTCTGTTTCCACTTTCACTTTTCATTATCTTTGAAGTCTTTTAGAATATACCTATGATACAATCCATGACCGGTTTCGGAAAAGCAACTTTGCAGCTTCCAACCAAAAAAATAACGATAGAAGTAAAATCTTTAAACAGTAAAGGTTTAGATTTAAACGTGAGAATGCCTTCCATTTATAGAGAAATGGAACTGGGCTTGCGCAATCAGATTGCTTTGGCTCTGGAACGCGGTAAAATTGATTTCTCGATTTTCATCGAAAGTACGGCGGAACAAACTTCTACGAAAGTAAATGTGCCTATCATAAAAGCCTATATCAACCAGTTGAGAGAAGTGTATGCTAATGCCGATGAAACTGAATTGATGAAAATGGCGGTGCGTATGCCCGATGCTTTAAAAACAGAACGCGACGAAATCGACGAAAACGACTGGACTCAAATTCAAACTGTTATTCAGGAAGGATTAGCGAATATTCTGAATTTCAGAAAAGACGAAGGCGCTTCTTTGGAGAAAGAGTTCCGATTACGAATTGCCAATATTCGTCAACACATGAATGATGCTTTGGCTTTAGACCCGGAACGTGTGCAGGCGATAAAAGACCGTTTGCAAACCGCTATTTCTGAATTAAAAGTGAATGTGGATGAAAATCGTTTCGAGCAGGAACTGATTTATTATTTAGAGAAATTAGACATTACCGAAGAAAAAGTACGTTTGACCAATCATTTGGATTATTTCCTGGAAACGATTGACGGAACAGAAGCCAATGGTAGAAAATTAGGTTTCATTACTCAGGAAATGGGTCGTGAAATCAATACAATGGGTTCAAAATCCAATCATGCACAAATGCAAAAATTGGTCGTGATGATGAAAGATGAATTGGAAAAAATAAAAGAACAGGTTTTGAATGTTCTTTAATCCTAAAAGGATATACAACAATGAATAAAGGAGGCAAATTAATCGTATTCTCTGCACCGTCAGGTTCAGGAAAAACTACCATAGTTAGACATTTATTAGGAAAAGAAGATCTGAATTTGGAATTTTCCATTTCGGCAGCTTCGCGCGAGCCACGAGGTGAAGAAATCAACGGAACGGATTATTATTTTATATCGACAGAAGAGTTCAAAAAACACATCAAAGCCGAAGATTTCCTGGAATGGGAAGAAGTGTATCGCGATAATTTTTACGGAACACTAAAATCCGAAGTAGAACGAATTTGGGCAAAAGGCAAAAATGTGATTTTCGATATTGATGTGGCCGGCGGATTGCGTATCAAATCAAAATTCCCAAAGGAAACACTGGCCGTTTTTGTAAAACCACCAAGCATTGATGAGTTGAAAATCCGTTTGAAAAAACGTTCTACCGAAAGCGATGATAAAATCAACATGCGCATTGCCAAAGCTTCTGTAGAATTGGCCACCGCGCCTCAGTTTGATGTGATTATCAAAAACTACGATTTGGATACGGCCAAAGAAGAAGCGTATCAGTTGGTTAAGAATTTTGTGAACTCGTAAACTATGAAAATCGGTCTTTATTTCGGAACGTTTAACCCCATCCATATCGGGCATTTGATTATCGCTAATCATATTGCGGAACATGCTGATTTGGATCAAATCTGGATGGTCGTGACACCGCACAATCCGTTTAAAAAGAAAGATACGTTGCTCGATGATTACCACCGATTGCAAATGGTTCATTTGGCTACCGAAGATTTTCCAAAAATAAAACCATCGGATATTGAATTCAAGTTATCACAACCGAATTATACGGTAAATACGCTGGCACATTTACAGGAAAAATTTCCGAAAAACGAATTCTCGTTAATCATGGGCGAAGACAATTTAAAGTCTTTTCACAAATGGAAAAACTACGAAGTGATTCTACAAAACCATGGTATTTATGTTTATCCGCGAATTTCAAAGGATGTAGAAAATCTTGAATTAAGAAATCATCCGAAAGTTCATTTTATTGAGGCTCCGATTGTAGAGATTTCGTCGACTTTTATTCGCGAAAGCATTAAAAACAACAAGAATGTAAAACCGCTACTTCCGTCAAAAGTTTGGGAATACATTGATCATAATAATTTTTACAGAAAATAATTATTGCAATACTTTTTTTAACTGCTGTTCGATATCTTCAAAAAAAGAACTCAATTCTTCCTTTTTACCGGACAATAAAAACACTTCCGTATCAGGCATTTGCTTGCTATTCCATAACAATTGTATTTTTTCTTCCTGAATAAAATGTTTTGCATTAATATCCCAGACTATTGCAACTCCCGTGTTTTTTGAAAGTATTTCCAGCATTTCATATTCTGACGGGATAATATAATTGGGCACCATCGAAGGTCTTTTTTTATTAAAAACATGCAGCCAAAATAATTTAATATGTGGAATCCCGGCATCAAAACTAAACCATTTTTGTTCATTTAGCCAAAGCTCGATGGCGTTAAAATCTTTTGCTTTAATACTTGATTTTAATCCGGAAGCATCAATATTGGCCGAGCCAACTATGATTTGTTTGATTTCGCCAATCTTTTTCTGAATGGTATCAAAAGTGTCATATTTTTTGGTGACAATGGCAAAATCGAGTTTTTTGGCATTCACCAATTCAAAAAGCATTTCATTTTCATGAAAACTAAAATCTATAAAATCAAATTTTGAAATCAAAGCACTTCCCAAACTATTCATCAAATGTTTAGAAATTCCAATCGTTATCAATCTGTTGGCATTAAATGCTTTGGTGCGAAAACCATTTTCAACATTTTCAAGTCGGTCAAGAGCTTCAATAATTAAATTATTCAGTAACTTAGCGTATTCCGTTGGTTCCACTCCTTTGGATTTTCTATTGAATAATTTATAGCCCACATGTGCTTCCAACATTGAAATTTGCTGACTCACAGCCGGTTGACTGATAAATAATTCTTTTGCAGCCAAAGAAAAATTGCCGTTTTTATAAACCGATTTAAACGTTCTGTACCATTCCAGATTAACCATGTTATAAATATATTTATCACAAACATAATTTAAATTATTTTTACTAATATCATATTTGCCCTAAATTTGTATAAACAAAATTCGTTATGAAGAAAATCGCATTATTTGCCATTATTGCATTAACCGTGAGTTGTAAAAACACAAACGTCGATAAAGAAAAAGTCAGGACTATGAAAAAAGTATTATTTGTTGTTACCAGTCACGATAAACTGGGCGACACAGGAAGAAAAACAGGATTTTGGACAGAAGAATTTGCCGCACCATATTATGTTTTAGCAGATCAGGGCGTTGAAATTGATATAGCTTCGCCTCTTGGCGGACAGCCTCCTACTGATCCAAAAAGTGCAGATCCATCATCAGCAACAGAAGACACAAAAAGATTTGATAAAGATACTGCGCTTCAGGAAAAACTCAAAAATACGCTGAAATTAAGCGAGGTGAATCAAGCCGATTATGATGCCGTTTTCTATCCTGGGGGTCACGGACCACTTTGGGATTTAGCCGAAGATAAAAACTCCATTGCTTTGATTGAATCCTTTTACAATAACAATAAACCAATCGCTTTTGTTTGTCATGCGCCCGGCGTACTTAAAAATGTAAAAGCAAAAAATGGTGATTTTTTAGTAAAAGGAAAAAACGTAACCGGATTTACAAATGATGAAGAAGATGCTGCAGGTTTAACCAAAATTGTTCCTTTTTTATTAGAAGATGTTTTGCAAAAAAACGGAGGCATTTATACCAAAGCTGACAAATGGCAGCCCCATGCAGTTGAAGACGGATTGCTAATAACAGGTCAAAATCCTGCTTCTTCAAAATTAGTGGCTGAAAAAATATTACACCAATTGAATTCAAAAAAATAAGAACATGTTAAACTTCGAATTATACAATCCCACGAATTTAGTTTTCGGAAAAGGGCAAATAGAAAAACTTCAAACGCTTGTCCCAAAAGACGCAAAAATCCTGCTTGCTTATGGCGGCGGAAGTATCTTTAAAAACGGGATTTACGATCAGGTAAAAACTGCTTTAAAAGGTTTTGAAATCGTTGAATTTGGAGGCATTGAGCCCAACCCGCATTTCGAAACGCTGATGAAAGCCGTGGAGATTATCAAAGAACAAAAAATCGATTTTATCCTTGCTGTTGGTGGTGGCTCTGTAATTGATGGCGTGAAATTTATTTCGGCTGCAGTACATTATGAAGGAAATCCGATGGAAATTCTTCAAAAACGTATTCTGATTACTGATTTATCTAAAGTCATTCCTTTTGGAACCGTATTGACTTTGCCTGCAACCGGTAGCGAAATGAATTCCGGAGCGGTTGTCACTATTGAAGCTACTCACGAAAAACTGGCTTTTGGCGGTTCTGCCTTGTTTCCCAAATTCTCGATTTGCGATCCGACTGTTATTGCTTCTTTACCAAAAAGACAATTGCAAAACGGAGTTGTGGATGCCTTCACGCACGTAATGGAACAATATTTAACCTATCCGCACGAAGGTTATTTACAAGACCGGCTTGCCGAGAGCATATTGCAAACCTTATTGGAAATTGGTCCAAAAGTGGTTGAGAATCCAACTGATTATGCCTTAGCATCGAACTTTATGTGGAGTTGCACCATGGCTTTGAATGGTTTAATCCAAAAAGGAGTTCCAACGGATTGGGCAACACACATGATTGGGCATGAACTGACTGCTTTATACGGAATTGATCATGCCAGAACTTTGGCGGTAATTGCTCCAAGTTTATATAAAGTCATGTTTGAAACCAAAAAAGGGAAATTGGCCCAATATGGAAAACGTGTTTTCAATTTAACCGGAAATGACGATGAAATCGCAAAAGAAGCCATTAACAAAACAGTGGAATTCTTTCACACGATGGGAATGGAAACCAAACTATCCGATTACACCAAAGACTTCAGTAAAACCGCTGATTTTATTGTCAATCGTTTTGATGAAAGAGGCTGGAAAGGTTTAGGCGAAAAACAAA
This sequence comes from Flavobacterium sp., assembly GCF_035292545.1. Lineage (GTDB taxonomy): Bacteria > Bacteroidota > Bacteroidia > Flavobacteriales > Flavobacteriaceae > Flavobacterium. Next base: position 54,977 of record NZ_DATDPV010000004.1, read on the forward strand.
ATATTACTTTAGAGAAAGTAAAATCAATTGTGGAAATGAGTTATTAATTCCATAAATATAAATGCTGTACTTCATCAGCATAAAATCAAAAGGCGTTCCTGAATATAATTCAAGAACGCCTTTCTTATAAGACCAAAACAAAATTAACTAACTCTTCAAATTAACATCGAAGCTCTGTTCTTCGCATCATATTTCTATGCTGTTACTAAAGCCGAATGTAACAATTTGATTTCGTTATGATTAATAACGGCATATTATTCGTTGCATTGTGTGGAAATTCATAATTTTATGTTAAAATTTTATCAGAAGCTAAATCTAACCTCTTTTAAAAAAAGCTGCTTTAAACCATAAGTAATTGATTTATCTATCCAGAAAAAAATATTTTTAACAAAAAGTTATAAAATTTATACTGATCCTAGAATTTAGGCTCAAAAAGGAAAATCTTCTATCTCAATTCTTTGTACTTCGTCCATCTTTAAGTACTTTTGAAAACTCTAAATTTTAGAAGCTATTTCTCGAATTGCATTGCACTCTTTTCTATTGAAGTTAAACATCATAAGGGTTTGTTCTTATCAGACATAATATGGTAGTGAACTCCTCTGAAAATAAGAGCGTAATAAAACATTCGAGGCTAAAAAATAAAAAAATGACAGAATATCCAAAATTTGCCGTAATCGGCGGTGGAAGCTGGGCTACAGCAATTGCAAAAATGTTATGTGTTAACCTACCGGAAATTTCTTGGTACATGCGGAATACGGATGCCATTCAACATATAAAAAACTTTCATCACAATCCAAATTATTTGAGTTCTGTTGAATTTAATACCGACAAGCTAAAATTAACCAGCGACATCAATGAAGCGGTGGCTTATGCCGATTACATTATTTTTGCAATTCCATCAGCTTTTTTAAGTTCTGAGTTAGAAAAATTAACGGAGAGCCTACAAGACAAAGTGATTTTTTCTGCCATAAAAGGAATTGTTCCCGAAACCAATTTGATTGTTGGAGAGCATTTTAATGTAACTTATAATATTCCGCTCGAAAATATTGGGGTAATCACTGGCCCATGCCACGCCGAAGAAGTTGCCTTAGAACGATTATCGTACTTGACAATTGCCTGTGGCGATGCTAATAAAGCAAAAGTGGTGGCCAAACATTTATCCGGGAACTATATCAAAACAAAAATTACCGATGACATCATCGGTACAGAATATGCTGCGATGCTAAAAAACATTTATGCGATTGCTGCAGGAATGGCACATGGTTTAGGTTACGGAGATAATTTCCAGGCAGTTTTGATGAGTAACGGCATTCGTGAGATGAAAAAATTCATTAAGAAAGTACATAAGATGAAACGCAATATCAATGATTCCGCTTATCTGGGCGATTTGTTGGTTACCGGTTATTCGGTATTTTCAAGAAACAGAATGTTCGGAAATATGATTGGAAAAGGGTATACGGTACAATATGCAATGTTAGAAATGAGTATGGTTGCCGAAGGTTATTATGCAGCAAAAAGCACCCATATGCTTAACCAAAAATACAAAGCAAAAACACCAATAATAGATGCCGTCTATGAAATTCTATACGAAGGAAAAGATGCTAAAAAAGTGTTTAAAAAATTAACGGATAAGTTAGATTAAGAACCCTTTGTAGAAAAAATAGTATGAGCGAAAGATGGAAATATCAAATTAAAAGCGGTGGTTTTTGGGGCGTTTTCATGATTGCCTTCACTACTATATTTGGTTTAAAAGAAATGTCTTTTACGGAACAGATTTCAACTCCTAATTTTTATATTCGTGCTGCCGGTTATTTAGTTCTTGGCATATTTGTTTTGGGATATATCAATTGGAGAGCGAAAGTAAAAAATGAAAATAAGCAATAGGTTACTTCACCATCACGCCATCTACAAATAAAATTGGCACTTCTTCCATTGCATCTTCGTTGATGGAATTGGCTTTGAAAATTATTTTTTTATCGTAAAGTGTGTTCCCAATGAAAAAAGTGACCATAAACTCATTGTTCAGCGCCAAAACACTTTTTTCTACCATTTCAATTTTTACTACTGAGACGGCCGGAACTTCAACAAAGGCATGACGTAAGAGCGATGTTTTTTTCATCTCGCCATCGATAGTTCCAAAAGCTTTGGAAACGACCATTACGCCGTCTAATAAGAAGTCGCTGTCATTTACCAAATACACATACCAAACCTTTTCCATGAAATCGTCGCTCCATTCCGGGACAGCGGCAAGGAAAACATTTTCTACTTCGGGTATGGTGATGTCTTTTTTCATTTTGATGATTCGATTGTTGGATTATAACGAATTGCCCTAGCCCTGATGGAAGCGGTATCCTTTTCTTTTTTTCTTTAAAAAAGAAAAGATACAAGCGTACAGCAGGAAACAGCTCCTTAAAATTTATATAATAGACTTGAATTGTTCCAAGAAACGAACGTCGTTTTCGTAGAACATTCGGATGTCTCCGATTTGATACAATAGCATGGCGATGCGCTCTACTCCCATTCCGAAAGCAAAACCATTGAATTCGTCAGGGTTGATGCCGCAGTTTTTCAATACATTGGGATCGACCATTCCACAGCCTCCAATTTCTAACCAGCCAGTTCCTTTGGTGATGCGATAATCGGTTTCTGTTTTTAGTCCCCAGTAAATATCAATCTCGGCGCTTGGCTCTGTAAATGGAAAATAAGACGGACGCAGGCGGATTTTCGACTTTCCGAACATTTCTTTGGTGAAATATAAAAGCGTTTGTTTTAAATCGGCGAAAGAAACGTCTTTGTCAATATACAACCCTTCAACCTGGTGAAAAATACAGTGTGAACGCGATGAAACGGCCTCGTTACGAAACACTCTCCCCGGAGAAATGGTTCTGATTGGCGGTTTGTTGTTTTCCATGTAACGAACTTGCACAGATGAGGTGTGGGTTCTTAAAAGGATATCGGGATTGGTCTGGATGAAAAACGTGTCCTGCATGTCTCTCGCCGGATGGTATTCCGGTAAGTTCAATGCGGTGAAATTATGCCAGTCGTCTTCGATTTCCGGTCCTTCGGAAACATTGAATCCGATGTTGGAAAAGATATCGATGATTTGATTCTTAACTATTGAAATAGGATGACGCGAACCAATCACTAAAGGTTCTGCCGGACGCGTTAAATCGCCATAGAAACCTTTGATTTCTTCTTTGCTTTCCAGTACTTCCTGAATGGTTTTTACCTTTTCTTCGGCCGTGTTTTTAAGCAAATTAATGACTTGACCGAATTCTTTTTTCTGGTCGTTAGGCACGTTTTTGAATTCGGCGAAAAAGTCATTTAAAAGTCCTTTTTTACCTAAAAATTTGATGCGAAATATTTCTAAATCTGCTGCATTTTGGGTTTGAAAAGCTTCTGCTTCGCCAATATATTCTTTTATCTTATCTGTCATTTTCATTCAATAATTGAGGTGCAAATTTAAGGAATTTGTTTCAGGTTTAAAGTTAAAATCTAAAGTTTGCGTTCTAAAAACAAAACCTTAATCGATCAGCTCTTTTTCTATGAAATAATTCACAATCGCTTCTTTCATTAAAACCGATTGTTCTCCTGCTTTTAATGGCGGCAGTTCTTCTTTTACTCTGTAATGCGGCCAACCGTCTTCGTCTACATAGTCGAATTCATAAAATCCATAAGGTTCCAATAAACGACAAATGGCGAT
>NZ_DATDPV010000005.1:0-17563 GCF_035292545.1 Flavobacterium sp.
GCCGGAATGAAAGTGATTGTAACCAAAACACTGGAAAACGGAAACATTGATGTGGAAGATTTGCGTGCAAAAGCAATTGAACACAAAGATGACTTATCTTGTTTGATGGTTACCTATCCTTCGACTCACGGAGTTTTTGAAAGTGCAATTATCGAAATCACGAATCTTATCCATGAAAATGGAGGACAGGTTTATATGGATGGCGCCAATATGAATGCTCAAGTTGGATTGACCAATCCTGCAACTATCGGAGCTGACGTTTGTCACTTAAACTTACACAAAACTTTCGCTATCCCTCACGGTGGTGGTGGACCTGGAGTTGGACCAATTTGTGTAGCAAAACATTTAGTACCTTTTTTACCAACAAACCCGGTAATTCCAACAGGTGGTGAAACTGCTATTACGGCTATTTCTGCTGCTCCATGGGGCTCTGCTTTGGTTTGCCTGATTTCTTATGGTTATATCACTATGCTAGGCGCAGATGGATTGACTGATTCTACTAAACACGCTATTTTAAATGCCAATTATATCAAAGAAAGATTAAGCGGTCATTACGATACCTTATATTCCGGTGAAATGGGTCGTGCGGCTCACGAAATGATTTTGGAATGTCGTCCTTTCAAACAAAAAGGAATCGAAGTTACCGATATCGCAAAACGTTTGATGGATTATGGTTTCCATGCGCCAACCGTTTCTTTCCCAGTGGCAGGAACCTTGATGATTGAACCAACAGAAAGTGAAAATCTGGAAGAATTAGATCGTTTTTGTGACGCTATGATTTCCATCAGAAAAGAAATTGAAGCCAGTACTGCTGACGATCAAAACAATGTTTTGAAAAACTCACCTCATACTTTAGCGATGCTTACTACCGAAGTTTGGGATTTCCCATACACAAGAGAACAAGCGGCTTTCCCAATGGAATATATTGCTGAAAATAAATTTTGGCCAACCGTTAGAAGAGCAGATGATGCTTATGGCGACAGAAACTTAGTTTGTTCCTGTGCTCCGATTGAAGCCTATATGGAAAGCTAAATAATTTACACAAAACGTCCTGAGCAATCGGGACGTTTTTTTATATTTAAATTTAATGAAAGATCTTTCTACCCGAAACGATTTAGAAGTACTGATGAACTCCTTTTATCAAAAATTATTGCAGGATGCTTCAATCAATTATATATTTACCGAAATTGCGCAAATTAATTTAGAAAAGCACTTGCCAATATTAGTTGATTTTTGGCAACAAACCTTATTTAATATTGGAGGTTACAAAAATAACGTGCTTCAAATTCATTTGGATTTGAATGCGAAAATTTCTTTTTCTGAAGAACATTTCGAAACTTGGTTAAACCATTTCAACCAAACCGTAAACGAATTGTTTATCGGAGAAAACGCAGAGAAAATTAAAACCCGCGCCTTATCCATTGCAACGGTAATGAAAATAAAAATGGCTAAAAAAATTACATAATCACTATTTTTGCCATTCAAAATTGATTATTCAATAATTACATGCATGCATAGTAAATTTTTTGGCTTAATTAAAAATTTTATTTATAAATTAGCACTATAATCTTGTCAACGACACAATGAACATAAAAATAACTGGTTCTGGAAGTTACATCCCAGAGATAAAAATCAGTAACATCGATTTTAGCGAACATCTCTTTATGAATGAAGACGGAAGTCCGTTTGTTAGTACCAATGAAGTTGTTATTGGAAAATTCAAAAGCATTACGGGAATAGAAGAACGAAGGTATGCCGAACCGCATATCATGACTTCGGATATGGCTTATTTTGCTGCAAAAAAAGCCATTGAAAGTTCAGGAATTGATCCTGAAACTTTAGATTATATTATTTTGGCTCATAATTTCGGAGATGTAAAAAAGGACACTATTCAATCGGATGCCGTACCTTGTTTAGCCGCTCGCGTAAAACATAAGTTACAAATTCAAAACCCAAAATGTGTTGCTTTTGATATCCTTTTCGGATGTCCGGGCTGGATAGAAGGAATGCTTCAGGCCTATGCATTCATCAAAGCGGGAATGGCAAAAAAATGTTTGGTCATTGGTGGCGAAACATTATCCCGAGTGGTTGATGATCATGACAGAGATTCTATGATTTATTCCGATGGAGCTGGCGCTACAATCCTTGAAGTTTCAAATGAAGAAGGCGGCATTATTTCTCACGAAAGCGCTTCTCATACTTATAGCGAAAAAGACTATCTTTTCTTTGGAAGTTCCTACAATAAAGACTTAGATCCAGACGTGCGATATATCAAAATGCACGGTCGAAAAATATATGAATTTGCCCTAAACCATGTTCCAACAGCTATGAAAAGCTGTCTCGAAAAAAGTGGATACGGCATTGATGATGTGAAAAAAATTCTTATCCATCAGGCAAACGAAAAAATGGATGAAGCGATAATCCATCGTTTCTTTAAGTTATATGACCGCAAAGTTCCCGAAGGAATCATGCCCATGAGCATCACCCATCTCGGAAACAGCAGTGTGGCTACCATTCCTACGCTTTATGATTTACTTACAAACGGAAAAATCGAAAATCAGGAACTCCATAAAGGAGATGTTATTATCTTTGCATCCGTTGGCGCCGGAATGAATATCAACGCCATCGTTTACAAATATTAAAAAAGTTCAAAGTTTAAGGTTTTAGACTGACACAGCTTGTGTCTTTTAAACTTTAAACCTTAAACTTTAAACTAAAAACAATGTACGAAAAAACATTTCCGAATAAACGATTCAAACATACCTTAGATTTTCTAAAAAAGCACATTTCCACTTCTGAAACCGTTTTAGATTTAGGGGTCGAAAACCCGTTTTCAAAAATTATGAAAAACGAAGGGTTTTCCGTTACCAATACTACCGGAGAAGATTTGGATGAAAACCAAACCGTTTTTCAAAACCAAAAACAGGATGTGGTAACAGCTTTCGAAATTTTTGAACATTTATTAAATCCGTACACCATTTTAAAAGAGATAAAATCCGATAAATTATTTATTTCTATTCCGATGCGTTTGTGGTTTTCACCTGCTTATCGCAGTAAAACCGATATGTGGGACAGGCATTACCATGAATTTGAAGATTGGCAATTGGACTGGCTTCTTGAAAAAACAGGCTGGAAAATCATCGACAGACAAAAATGGACCAATCCGGTAAAGAAATTGGGAATTCGTCCGTTATTAAGACAATTCACCAACAGATATTACATTGTTTACGCTGAAAAAGTAAAATAATGACCTACTACATTGTCATCCCGGCGCACAACGAAGAAGCTTTTATCGCTTTGACATTGCAATCTTTGATTTCTCAAACGATTTTGCCTAAAAAAGTAGTGGTTGTCAATGATAATTCTACCGATAAAACTGCTGAAATTGTGGAGGCTTTCGCCAATGAAAATCCATTTATTACTTTAGTAAATAAAACTTCGGAAGCCATACATCTTCCGGGAAGTAAAGTGATTCAGGCATTCCATAAAGGTTTTGAAACTTTGGATGACCAACACGATATTATAGTAAAATTAGACGCCGATTTAATTTTGCCTAACAATTATTTTGAAACCATCATCAAACATTTCCAATCCGATGCAACTATTGGAATGGTTGGTGGTTTTGCTTACATTGAAAAAAATGGCGATTGGATTTTAGAAAATTTAACTGATAAAGACCATATTCGCGGTGCTTTCAAAGCCTATAGAAAAAAATGTTTCGAGCAAATTGGGAACCTTAAACCTGCTATGGGCTGGGATACCGTGGATGAATTACTGGCCAAATTCTACAATTGGAAAGTGGTGACTGATTCAACATTAAAAATAAAACATCTTAAACCAACTGGTGCAAACTACAATAAAACGGCCCGTTATAAACAGGGTGAAGCATTCTACACTTTAGGATATGGTTTTTTTATTACTGCCATTGCATCCGCAAAACTGGCGATGATGAAAAAGAAACCGCTTTTGTTTTTGGATTATATAAATGGTTTTTTGAAAGCAAAATCTGCAAATACTCCATTATTAGTCACCAAAGAACAAGCTGAATTTATCAAAGATTATCGTTGGAAAAAAATGAAGGACAAGTTAACACGTTAATTTGGTTCTTCGTTTATTCGAAAAAACTCGTTACTCCTGTCTTATAACTCACAACTATTTTCGTATTTTTGCCATTATTTAAGCCTATGATGCTCATTCGTTATTTATCGCAAATCGGAAGATATTTTTTGATGTGGAGAGAGATTTTCAAGAAACCCACAAAATGGTCGGTAATGAGAGGTCTTATTTTCAAAGAAATCGATGATTTAATTATTGGTTCTCTGGGAATTGTGGCTTTCATTTCATTCTTTGTAGGTGGTGTTGTGGCCATTCAAACCGCATTAAATTTAACTAATCCGTTAATTCCAAAATACCTTATTGGTTTTGCTACGAGACAATCTATAATATTAGAATTTGCCCCTACTTTCATCTCCATTGTTATGGCGGGAAAAATGGGCTCTTTCATCACCTCAAGCATCGGGACCATGCGTGTAACCGAACAAATCGACGCTTTGGAAGTGATGGGAGTTAATTCCCTGAATTATTTAGTTTTTCCAAAACTGATTGCTTTATTATTATATCCTTTTATAATCGGAATTGCGATGTTCCTTGGTATTTTAGGAGGTTTTATAGCTAGTGTTTATGGGGGATTTGGTAACAGCGCTGATTATATTGATGGAATTCAAAGGGATTTCTTGCCTTTTCATATTGCTTATGCTTTTATAAAAACATTTATATTCGCATTGCTTTTAGCTACGATTCCTTCTTTTCATGGTTTTTATATGAAAGGCGGCGCACTTGAGGTAGGGAAAGCCAGTACCGTTGCTTTCGTCTGGACTTCAGTTACCATTATTTTGATGAATTATATTCTAACCCAATTACTTTTAACCTAATGATAGAAGTAAAAAATATCGAAAAATCATTTGGCGACAGCAAGGTATTAAAAGGTGTTTCTGCAGTTTTTGAAACTGGAAAAACCAATTTAATTATCGGTCAAAGTGGTTCCGGAAAAACAGTTTTGCTAAAAAGTTTATTGGGAATTCATACGCCTGAAGTGGGTACAATTTCTTTTGACGGTAGAATTTATTCCGAATTAACACCAGATGAAAAAAGAGAATTACGCACCGAAATCGGAATGGTATTTCAGGGAAGTGCACTCTTTGACTCTATGACTGTTGCACAAAACGTTGGTTTCCCACTAAAAATGTTTACCAAAAACTCCAGATCAGAAACCAAAGACCGTGTTGATTTTGTTCTAGAAAGAGTTAATCTTACCGATGCCCGTGAAAAATTCCCTTCTGAAATTTCCGGAGGAATGCAGAAACGTGTGGCAATTGCGCGAGCCATCGTTAATAATCCGAAATATTTGTTTTGTGATGAACCCAACTCAGGATTAGACCCAAATACTGCTATTGTTATTGATAATTTGATTAAGGAAATTACCGAAGAATACAATATCACAACCGTAGTTAATACGCACGATATGAACTCGGTAATGGAAATTGGCGAAAAAATTATTTTCCTGAAAGATGGTTTAAAAGAATGGGAAGGCTCCAAAGAAGAAATATTTATTACAGACAACCAAGCGGTTGTTGAGTTTGTATATTCTTCTAATTTATTTAAAAAAGTAAGAGAAGCATATTTAAAAGGATAAAAAAAGTGGATATTACTCCACTTTTTTTATCTCTATATATTAATTTTAGAAACAATCGATTTAATTTCCTGCTCTTTATTTTTTGGATAAATCAATAGCACATCGTCTTTATCAACGATAATATAATCGTTCAGGCCATCAATAACAATTAGTTTTGTTCCTTCGGTTCTGATGATATTGTTTGAAGCGTTTTCTAAAATTACGGTCGCATTTACCACCGCATTATTGTAGTCATCTTTAGGCAGTTTTTCGTGTAAAGAACCCCAGGTACCCAAATCATTCCAATCGAAAGTAGCCGGTAAAACATAGACATTATCCGCTTTTTCCATGACCGCATAATCGATAGAAATGTTTTCTGCCAATGCATAAGTATCATTTATAAAATCCACTTCTGCATTCGTATTATAACTTTCATAACCTTTTAGGAACAACGCGTACATTTGCGGTTGAAATTTCTCGAAAGCTTCGATAATAGCTTTAACACTCCAAATGAAAATTCCGCCGTTCCAAAGAAAATTACCGCTTTCAATAAATTCTTTTGCAGTCGCATAATCAGGCTTTTCTCTAAAATGACTGACTCTTTTTATAGGATTTTCATCTAATTTGTCAAATTCAATATAACCATAACCTGTGTTCGGGAAAGTCGGTTGGATTCCCAATGTCATCAACGCATTTTCTTTGGCACAAAAATCAAAACTCTGCCTAAGGTTTTCGATAAACGCCACTTCATCTTCTATCCAGTGATCGCTCGGCGCAACCACCATTAAGGATTCTGGGTTTTGTTTTTTAATTTTTAAGGAAGCATATAAAATACAAGGTGCCGTATTCCGCATGGCTGGTTCTAATAAAACCTGCTCTTGTTTTACCATTGGCAGTTGTTCTAAAACTAAATCATTGTATTTCTCATTGGTTAAAATAAGAATGTTTTCTGCTGGAATTAGTTTTGATAATCTGCTGAATGTTTTTTGGATTAATGTTTCTCCGGAACCCAACATGTCATGAAATTGCTTCGGAAATTCAGTGGTACTTACCGGCCAAAACCGTGAACCGACACCACCTGCCATTAATATCGCGTAATAATTTTTATTCATTTTTATATTGATTCTAATTCGGTAATAATTCTACTTCGGCATTCGGATTAAACAAATACATTTTTTCAGAACTCATTTCTAAACATTCATATCTTTTTACTCGCAAGGCGCCTTTTTTGAAAATCTTTCCGTTGTGAATTCTGAAAACACTGCCGTAAGGGATTTCAAAGATATAGTTTTTATCATTTTGTTTGTCAAACTGTTTCAATGCCAAGGATAAAGTTGCATCCGTATCGCTGCTTGCAGTCGGATTTTTGAAGTGTCTTGCTAATAAAGGCAACAAATGATTGGGGAAAATTTCAGGACGGATAAAAGGAATCATCAGTCTTTGAAACGAGTATTTCCACTCGGTTCCATGCGGCTTGATGTTTCTTCCAAATTTTTCGAACGCCACCAAATGGGAAATTTCGTGAATTAACGTAATCAGGAATTTATATTTATTCAAACTCGCATTAACCGTAATTTCGTGTTTTCCGTTAGGTCCTTTTCTATAATCACCGTGACGGGTCACCCTTTCGTTAACAATTTTCAGATGCACACTATTTACAACAATCAGTTCGAAAACTGGTTTTACAGCATGTTCGGGTATATATTTTGATAAAGTCTCGCTCATAAAAATAGTAATTCTCTACGGTGTAGATGACGAAACCTGCAACACTTTTCCGTTGTAATATTTATTTCCGGTCAAAGTAAAATTATAAATATAATCTGCCATTTCTTTTGCTGAAAGCGGAGCCAGATAACCTGGAAAAGCTTCCGCTAACATTTCAGTCTGAACGGAGCCCAAAGCCAACACATTAAACGCAATGCCGCGTTCTTTGTATTCTTCTGCCAATAATTCAGACAAAGTAATCACGGCACCTTTGCTTGAACTATACGCTGAAAGTCCTGCAAACTTCATACTTCCCTGAACCCCTCCCATACTGCTAATCGTAACCACATGGCTTCCTTTTTGCATATACGGCAAACAAACTTGCGTTAAGCCTGCAACGGCAAAAACATTTACTTTATAAATAGTCAAAAAATTATCAATCGAAGTTTCAGAAAAAGGTTTCAATAATAAAGTGCCTGCATTATGAACCACGGCATCTATTTTTTTCCAAGATGTAGACAAGAAATGCTCCACTTGAAGCAAGTCTTCTTCATTTGACAAATCAACCGACAGGCAGGTAATATTTTGGTGATCGATTAGGGTTTGCTGCGTTTTTCGGGAAAGTGCTAAAACCTGATAGCCGGAGTTGGCAAATTGCAAAGCCAATTCGTAACCAATTCCCCTACTCGTTCCTGTTATAATGATGTTTTTCATTTCGATATTTATGAATTGTAAAGATAAATCAATTTTTAGATTTGAAATATTTTTTATAAAACTTAACAATTTGAAACAGGGCTAAACCGATAAAAAACAACGGAATAATATGAGACAGCATGTATTTGGAAACACTATCGGTGTTTTCAGTCACTAAATTTAAAAACAGCACTAGCGAAAGCATTCCGAAAAAGGTTCCTATCAAAGTTCCAATTATATATAAATATTTGATATTTCGTTCTACGGAAACATACTTTGCATTAATCAAAAACAAATTCCAGCTGATCCAAAAAGGGATTTGGATAAAATTCAATACACTGAAAATAACGCCAATTAAATAGGGTGAGTAATTAATATATTTTTCTAAATCATTCTGATTGGAAGCTTCCATTTTGGATTGAGAATAAAACGAATAGGCCAGCAAAAACATGAAAAAAATAGAAAAAATCTCGATTCCCTTGATTAACTTTTTATTGCTTGCCAATTTGTTTGCGAAAATCAGCGTGAAATAAATGACAAAAACTTCTATTGAAATCACGCCGAACAAATAGAAAATCAGACTATCCATTCCTGATTTCGAATATACTTCGTATCCAATAATATTCAAATAACCCAAAGGAATTGAACCGACAAAGCTTACCAGAAAACCAACAATTATGTTTTTTAGCGCTTTCATCTATTAGAAATTGACGATTTTTTTACTTTGTTCCAAATGCAATCTATATTGCTCCATTCCGACTTTATGAGATAAAAATGGAGCACCTTTTTTATTGTTTTCGATACTGATTTCATACATATATCGGATATGGCGAAGCAATTCTTTCCATGCAAAAAAGAGCGAATGTTTCGGATCGTAAATATGCGTTGGCTCACTTCCCGCTCCGTTCAATTCGACAATGGCGAAGTTTTGTCCGTTTTCTAATTCTTCCAAAGTATTATACATAATGTCCAAGCGCCCGAAATAAAATCCTGGGATTTCCAGACACATTCTGTTTATTGTTTCAGTCATTTTTGGTGTAATCCAATGGCTTCCATCAATAAATTTTGCACCGCGGGCGTGATTTCCATAAGGAACCAAATTTCGATTTTCTCCTTTTGCAACCACTTCCTGGAACTGGTCTCCGTATTCTTTTCTCAGGGTTTCCAATTGCAGTTCATAGCGTGGATTTTGTCTGATTAATTGTTCCATAGTAGCCGTTCCATCGCCAGAAATGATCAGAAATTCTTTCGCAACAATTCCGGTAATTGTTCCTGTTTTTCGATTTGGATACCGAACATAGAAAACTCCGATTTCATTGTCAAATGGAATTAAATCCTGTACCAGATAATCAAAATCCGCTTTTTCATGATACGCTTTTAACTCTTCCGAAGTATTAATTTTTTTTACCGCCGAGCCTCGTAATCCTATATCTGGTTTCGCTATCAGCGGATACTGAATTTTAGCAGTGTCAACCTTCGCCAAAACTTCATCAAAAGAAGTTCCTTCTTTAATCAAATCTGTTATCGGGTAGTGTTTTTGGGGAATGAGATCGTAAATTTCTTTTTTGGATTCCATCATAAATCCGCCGTTTTTAATCGTGGGATTCGCCGCATTAAAAAAGAATATAGATCTGGATTTCAGGGCATAATACGCCCAAAGAAAGTATATCGGAATATAAACAATCTGGAAAGGCCAGTATTCCCAATGGGTTATCTTATGAAAAAGTAGTCTGCTTCGCCTGTTCGTTATCACTCGGGTCAATTTTTGTGTTTTAAACGGTAATAAATGAAGTGACAAAGTCTTTTTGTGACAATAAATCACAATGCAATATAGTGACTTTATTATTTTCAATAACCGATTGCGTAATACTCAAGGTTTTCATTTCGTTGTTTCGATTGATGACCAACCCGTTTTCAGTGTTTTTATCTTCGGTATACCGATGAAAATTAAGCATTTCATCTGCTGTAATTTCTGATTTTGTTTCTAAAAAACTATAAAACCATTGCGATCTTGTTTCTCGCACTTCTTTTGGATACAAAGTAGAGGAAGACCATACAAAATTTTGTGAAATATCTAAATTAGTGGTTTCTTTTTCTTCTCCGTCCCAACGCAATTGATATAATTTTTGATTTTGGAATAAAACTAAAGTAAACGGTTCTATATTATCCAAATCAAACTCCTGCCAATGTTCTAATGGATTAAGGCTGCCAATTAGATCCAAAACGATTAAACCGCGGCTTTTTCTATAGGGAAGAATTACTTTGTGTTTTTCGGAAGCCCCATTGAGTAATACCAAAACAGTACCGTTTTCATCAACGGCATACCAAGTCCCACCCGCTTTTGGATCTTTGGGAAAAATGATATTCTTATTATTTATGGAATAATTTCTGGGTTCAATAGCACTTGGCCTTATGACTTTTTCATCCCGATTCGAGGTAATGATGATTTTATCATTGGAACAGACAAAACTTACTGTGCACATTGATTTCTGTATTCTATAGTGGAACGGGCAACGCCAAAATTAGCGTCTATTTGAACATTTTCACATTGTAAAATAGCCACTTTTATCAATGCCTGATGATGGATACAGTGTTCTAAATTATACAATAACTCTCTAAAATAGTTGCTTTCGATTCGGATTTCTTCTCCATCGATAATTTGCTGTAATTCGATTTTTTTATTTTCCTTTTCTATATTATTTTGAACTTCTATAATAGACTGAATAGCAAAATCCGTATTGGTTTGAATTAGTACATTACGTTCTCTTTTGTCATAATTTACAGTCCCGCAATCATACTGATTTTCAAGACATTGAAACATTTCTATAATATGTCTTGTGTGTTCCCCAATACTTGCATTGCTCAATTCGGCACAAGGATTTGCGTATTCAGCATTCTGCAATTGATCGAGCAAATCAATCAATTCGTTCAAACTGTTCTTTATGGAAGGAATTAGCATATTATATTTTAAAATTCATTAAATCCGGGATTTTACCTTTGTCTTTTATAACCAAAATCGAACAACAAAGAAAAGTTATTATTGCTAAAATAAAAAGCATTCCCTCATCATTTTTGACTTCAATCCCAAGTACAAATATATGTGAAAAAATGGCACCAAGCATCACTCCTATTCCGATCAAAGCACCCAGAAGTGTTGTTCGGGGAATTAAAATCAGAATTACCGCAATCAATTCCACAATTCCGGAGCCTATTCTGCCAAAAGGTTCCATGCTCAACATTGAGAAAATATAAACCGATTCTTCGCTAGCCGTAAATTTAAAAAACAAAGTCTGCAGTAGAATTATCGCCGGAATTAGTCGCAATACCCAAGTGAAAATAACAGATTTCATGATTTAATTATTAAAACTAATTCAAGTAAAATTACAGATAGTTTTAAATAAACGTCTATTTTTTATTCAAAAAAAAATCCAATCTCAAGTTTTGAGATTGGATTTTTACTATTTTGATAATCGAATGTTTATGAAACCAAACTTCTTGAAATTACAATACGTTGAATTTCTGAAGTTCCTTCGTAAATCTGAGTGATTTTTGCATCACGCATCATACGTTCCACATGGTATTCAGCTACATAACCGTTTCCACCGTGAATTTGAACCGCTTCAATTGTAGTATCCATTGCCGTTTGCGAGGCAAATAATTTAGCCATTGCCCCTGATTGAGAAATATCTTCACCAGCATCTTTTTCAGAAGCGGCTTTAAAACATAACATTTTAGCAGCCATAATTTGGGTTGCCATATCAGCTAATTTGAAAGCAATTGCCTGATGTTTAAAAATTTCTTTTCCGAAAGCTTTACGTTCCTGCGAGTATTTCAAAGCCAATTCATACGCTCCGGTGGCAATCCCTAATGCTTGAGAAGCAATTCCGATTCTTCCTCCGTTTAATACGCTCATGGCAAAATTAAATCCGAATCCATCAGCACCTATTCTATTTTCTTTAGGAATTTTCACATCAGTAAACATCAAAGAATGCGTGTCAGAACCACGAATTCCCATTTTCTTTTCTTTTACGCCAATTTCAAAACCTGCCCATCCTTTTTCAACGATGAACGCATTGATTCCTTTGTGTCCTTTTTCAATATCTGTTTGTGCAATTACAATATAAGTTGATGCTGAATTTCCGTTGGTAATCCAGTTTTTAGTCCCATTCATTAAATAATGGTCACCTTTATCAATTGCAGTCGTTTTTTGTGAAGTGGCATCCGAACCAGCTTCCGGCTCTGACAAACAGAAAGCACCAATTACGTCTCCTTTTGCCAAAGGCACTAAATATTTTAGTTTTTGTTCTTCATTACAATATTTTTCCAGTCCTGCACAAACCAATGAATTATTTACTGACATTACAACTGCAGCTGAAGCATCCACCTTTGCAATTTCAGTCATCGCCAAAACATAGGCAATGCTATCCAATCCGGATCCGCCATATTTTGGATCCACCATCATTCCTAAAAAGCCAAGTTCCGCCATTTTTTTAACTTGTTCCGTTGGGAATTTTGAGTGTTCATCTCTTTCAATTACTCCGGGCAATAATTCAGTTTGAGCAAAATCTCTAGCTGCCTGCTGTATCATTAAATGCTCTTCGGTAAGTTTAAAGTCCATAATATAAGGTGATATATAGTTGTAGAATTAATTTTAAAAATGCGTACAAATATACTTTTAAATTGTCGAATTTTCAATACGTTTTCCTAATTTTAGCGGATGAATAAAGAAAGCTACAACGTTATCGGTGTGATGTCAGGAACTTCTCTTGACGGAGTTGATTTGGCACACATCCATTTCAAGATCAAAAATCAAAAATGGAGTTTTGAAATTCTTGAATGCGAAACTATTGGCTACAGCCAAAATTGGCTCGACCAACTCAAAATCGCCGTAGGTTTTTCTAAAGAGGCTTTGCAAAAACTCGATTCCGATTATACTATATTATTAGGAGGTATAATTTCTGATTTTATCAAAAACCATAAAATCGAAAATATTGATGCCGTCTGTTCTCATGGTCATACCATTTTACATCAACCGCAAAATGGTTTTACGTTACAAATTGGAAATTTACCGGAAATAGCGGATTTAACACATCAAACTGTAGTTTGCGATTTCAGGGTTCAGGATGTACAATTGGGCGGACAAGGCGCACCATTGGTTCCTATTGGGGATCGGATTTTATTTTCAGATTATGATTATTGTCTTAATTTAGGAGGGTTTTCCAATGTTTCTTTTGAAGAAAATGGGCAGCGAATTGCCTTTGATATTTCTCCGGTAAACACCGTTTTAAATTTTTACGCCAATCAATTAGGATTGGATTATGATGACAAAGGAAAACTTTCAAGAACCGGAAAACTTGATACTGCTTTATTAAATCAATTAAACCAATTAGATTTTTATCAAAAAAAATATCCGAAATCTTTGGGTTTTGAATTTGTCAAGGAAACTATTTTACCTTTAATGGAAAGTTATACTATTCCGATTGAAGACAAACTAAGAACCTTTACAGAACATGTTGCAATCCAAATCAACTTGGCTTTACCTAATAAAAACCGTGATTTATTGATTACTGGTGGTGGCGCCTACAATACTTTTTTAATAGAAAGAGTTCAGTTTCATTTACCTGAAATGAAAATCATTATCCCCGAAAAAAAATTACTGGAATTTAAAGAAGCATTAATATTTGCCTTACTCGGTGTTTTAAAATTGCGGAATGAGATTAATGTTTTAGCAAGCGTAACCGGTGCAAAAGGCGATCATAGTTCGGGAAAAATTCATTTTGCATCTAAAGAACTTTGATTCTATTAAACTTTGCTACTTTGAACCTTACCAACTATATTTGCATAACTAAAACCTAATGCAACACAATGAAAGATTTACTGAAAAAATTCGAAAATAAAGAACCTGAAATCGTTTTCAACTGGAAAGATGCTGAAACAGAAGCAGAAGGCTGGACTGTTATCAACTCCCTTCGTGGTGGTGCGGCAGGCGGTGGAACCCGCATGAGAAAAGGATTAGACATGAATGAAGTCTTGTCCTTGGCAAAAACAATGGAAGTAAAATTTTCTGTTTCAGGACCGGCCATTGGTGGTGCCAAATCCGGAATTAACTTCGATCCGAATGATCCAAGAAAAAAAGGCGTTTTGCAACGTTGGTACAAAGCCGTTTCCCCTTTATTGAAAAGCTATTACGGAACCGGAGGCGATTTGAACGTAGATGAAATTCACGAAGTAATACCAATGACCGAAGAATGTGGGGTTTGGCATCCGCAAGAAGGGGTGTTTAACGGACACTTTAAACCGACAGAAGCTGATAAAATTAACAGAATCGGACAATTGCGTCAAGGTGTGGTGAAAGTGATTGAAAATCCAGCTTTCTCTCCGGATGTGACCAAAAAATATACGATTGCCGATATGATTACCGGTTACGGTGTTGCAGAAGCTGTTCGTCATTTCTATGATATATATGGTGGTTCTGTAAAAGGAAAAAAAGCCATTGTTCAGGGTTTTGGAAACGTAGGTTCTGCAGCTGCTTTTTATTTGGCAGATATGGGAGCGAAAGTTGTTGGAATTATTGACAGAGACGGTGGTTTGATTAAAGAAGAAGGTTTTACTTTTGAAGAAATCAGAACCTTATTCATAAACAAAGACGGAAACAAATTAGTAGCCGAAAACATGATTCCTTTTGAAGAAATCAATCAAAAAATATGGTCTATTGGTGCCGAAATTTTCACGCCTTGTGCCGCTTCAAGATTAGTAGCGCAAAGTCAGGTAGACAGCATGATTGCTTCTGGACTTGAAGTAATTTCTTGTGGTGCGAATGTTCCTTTTGCCGACAAAGAGATTTTCTTTGGACCAATCATGGAGCACGTAGATCAAAAAATAAGTTTAATTCCTGACTTTATTTCCAACTGTGGAATGGCAAGAGTTTTCGCTTATTTTATGGAGAAAAAAGTACAAATGACCGACGAAGCCATCTTCCAGGATACTTCCGAAATTATAAAAAATGCAATTGTTAAAGCACACGCTTTGAACAGTTCAAAAACAAACATCAGCGCAACCGCTTTTGAAATTGCTTTGAAGCAATTGGTATAAGTTACTTTAATGCGTGTTGGGTTTTCTGACACGCATTAAACAATTTAATGGCATGATATTCGTTATACCAAAGAGTTACCTTTATAATTTTATCTGAATTTGTCATGAGTGTATTAGAAACAGAACAAGAAAAAAAATCCCTTACCATTACTACAATTGGTTTCGCATTGTTGTTTTTACTGTTTTTTTATCTAAAATTCAATAATCAAATACAATTAAGCGAACTCGAAGGAGGCGGTGGCGGCGGAGAAATTGCCGTGAATTTTGGAAACAGCGAATTCGGTTCCGGAGATAATTTTCAATCAAAGGAAATCGTGACTGTGGCTCAAAAGCAACAAGCGCAACCCACTCCATCTAACGAAAAAGAGATTATTGTTTCAGAAAATGATGATGCTCCCGCTATTTCAGAAGTAAAAAAACCAACAGTTAAACCTACAAAAACCGTAGTGGTAAAACCCGTTGTAAAAGCAATCCCAAAACCTTCAAAATCTACTTCCGATGCTTTGTCCAATTTATTAAACGGATCGAACAAAGAAGGTGACGGAGATGATAAAGTGGGCGGAAACAAAGGAAAAGCAAACGGAGATCCCAATGCAACCGGTTATAATGGCGGCGGTGGTTCAGGAACAGGAAGTGGCGGCGGAAACGGCTCCGGACAAGGTTTAGGAACTGGAAGCGGTTACGGAAATGGTTCTGGGAGCGGTACAGGAAATGGCACCGGAAATTACCAATTAGGTAACAGAAAAGCACTTAATAAACCACAACCCAATTACCTTTGTGAAGAACAAGGTATAGTTGTAGTACAAATATCAGTAGACAAATCCGGAAGAGTCGTTAGTGCAAATCCTGGAATCAGAGGCACTACCAATGCTGCAAAATGCCTATTAGACCAAGCAAAACTGGCTGCCATGAATACCAGATGGCAATCCGATGACACTGCACCAAACACACAGGTAGGAAAAATTATTTATAATTTTAAACTTACGCAGTAAAATCTTTTTACTGAATTTTAAATCTTTCTGTTTTAAAAAATGAACTATCAAGAAACCGTAAACTGGATGTTCAATCAACTTCCGATGTATCAACATCAAGGGGCTTCCGCTTATAAAAAAGATTTAACCAATACCCTTTTACTTACCGAATATCTTGGAAATCCTGAAAAACAAATAAAATGTATTCATGTAGCTGGAACCAATGGAAAAGGCTCTACTTCGCATTTATTGGCATCCGTTTTACAGGAAGCAGGATACAAAGTCGGTTTATATACTTCCCCTCATTTAAAGGATTTCAGAGAACGCATTAAAATTAATGGAATTGATATTTCAGAGAATTTTGTTTGTGATTTTATAGAAAAACACAAAGCTTTTTTTATAACCAATGCCTTAAGTTTCTTCGAAATGACTGTTGGCTTGGCTTTCGATTATTTCGCCAAAGAAAAAATCGACATTGCCATAATTGAAGTTGGCATGGGCGGAAGATTGGATTCCACCAATATTATTACGCCATTGGTTTCCATTATTACGAATATAGGATTGGATCATACCCAATTTTTAGGAAACACTTTAGAATCAATTGCAACCGAAAAAGCCGGAATTATAAAACCAATGATTCCAGTGGTTATTGGCGAATACACAGAAGAAACAAAACCTGTTTTTTTAGCAAAAGCCAAAGAATGTAATTCCGAAATTTATTTCGCATCTAATTTGATTCAAGAAGATTACCCTTCCGACTTAATCGGTAACTACCAGGTTCATAATAAAAAAACGGTATTGCAAACCATTCGTGTGATCCAATCCCAAAACGAATTTAAAATTTCGGAAGAAGCTATAAAAAATGGTTTTTTGAATGTTATAAAAAATACCGGACTTCAGGGAAGATGGCAGCAACTTAAGGAATTTCCAACAGTAATTTGCGATACAGCACACAACAAAAATGGTTTGCAAATTGTACTGAAACAAATTCAAAACACAACCTATAATCAACTCCACATCGTTCTAGGGTTTGTAAACGACAAAGATTTGGGAGAAGTGCTACCGCTTTTTCCTAAAAATGCCATCTATTATTTTTGTTCACCCAATATTCTTCGTGGATTAGACGCGAAAATTTTGGAACAAAAAGCAGCAGAATTTGGACTGAAGGGAAAAGTATATAATTCAGTTTCAGAAGCTTATCAAAACGCATTGCAAACAGCCGAAAAATCGGACTTTATCTATATTGGCGGTAGTACTTTTGTAGTTGCAGAAATTTTGTAATTTTTTATGTTATTTGTTTGCAAATACGGAAAAGAGGCTTATATTTGCACACGCAATAAGGGAAACATTACTTCTTAAATTGCAAGTAGGGCGATTAGCTCAGCTGGTTCAGAGCACCTCGTTTACACCGAGGGGGTCGGGGGTTCGAACC
>NZ_DATDPV010000006.1:0-44650 GCF_035292545.1 Flavobacterium sp.
TACATCTCAGCCATGATAACATCAGGATCAATGCCGCGAGCCAGGGCATGACCATGTTCCCGATAGGTGCTCAACACATTGTCTTCTTCTGTTAAAGCCTGAATTACGCCCACAGCAACAGCTTCTTCCCCAATATATAAATGCAGAAAACCCCTGATTTTGGCTTTGGTGTATTGCTCTGCCGCTTTTTCTTCAAACCGCCGAATGAGCAGCATTTGATAGAAAAGCAGCAATCCTTTTTTCTCGTCCATGGGTTGCTGTATTGTGGCTGATGGTAACATGTTTTTTATTTTTAAAAACTGATTTTACATCCCAAAGGCATAATAATAGTAAGTTGGGTCGCCCGCATATTTTCCTTCCAGCATGATGCCTCCCTGTTGTGCTGCAACGGCCTCCATGAAGGACTTAACGGTAGTCACCGCCCTGTTGTTGACGGCTGTAATGACAAATCCTTCTCTTATGCCGGTGAATCTTTTGAGTTTTCCATCGTAAAGTTTAGTGACTTTTAACCCGTTTCTGACATTGTAATTTTTTTGGTCTTCCTTGCTGATGGCAATAAGTTCAACACCCAAATCCTTGAGTAAATCGATTCTTTCACTTTTTATGATTTTAGGGCTTTCTTCTTGTTTTTTGAGTATGGCCGTAAGTTCTTTTTTATCTTTACCATTTCGGATTAGCGTAATTTTTATTTTTTCTCCCGGACGTTTTCGCATCACTAGCTCCTGTAATTTTGAAGCAGTTATGGTTTCCATATTATCAATGCTGATGATGACATCTTTGGCTTTAACGCCGGCTTCTTTCGCGGCTCCGGAAGCCGTAACGCTGTCAACATAAACCCCGTTGGCTCGGTCAATATTGAGCTCCTTTGCAATGGTGCTGTTCATGTCACGGATAACAATGCCTAAAACACCTCTCTGAACGGACCCAAAATTCATCAGATCATTGGCCACTTTTTTTACGATTTCTACGGGAATGGCAAAAGCATAACCCGCATAAACCCCGGTAGGGGTTGCTATGGCGGTATTGATTCCGATGAGTTTTCCGTCTAAGGACACCAAAGCGCCACCGCTGTTACCCGGATTGGCTGCCGCATCGGTTTGTATGAAGGATTCTATGGCACCCTGATCTCTTAAGATATTTATATTTCGGGCTTTGGCACTTACAATTCCTGCCGTTACGGTGGAGGCCAGATTAAAAGGATTTCCCACGGCAACGACCCATTCTCCAACTTCAATGCCGTCACTATCGCCATACATAATAAAGGAGAGGTTTTTTTCATCAATCTTAAGGAGCGCCAGATCGGTCTGCGGATCATTACCTATAACTTTACCCGGATAGGAACGCCCGTCGAACAAAGTGATGTTAATTTCATCGGCATTTTTTACCATATGGTTATTGGTGACAATATAACCATCGGGCGTCAGTATGACTCCGGATCCGCTTCCCATAAAAGGCTCAGAATCATATTGTGGAGATTGCGGAATTTGGAATCTAAATTGTCTGAAAAAAGGATCATCTTTAAAAAAATCTTTTAAAGGATCAGGCATATTATGAAAATCATCGCCATCTTGATACTGCCGCGTTTGTGGTTTAAAAATAGATTTGATATGTACCACTCCGGGTGTCGCTACTTTGGCGGCTAATTTGAAATCTACATTGCCCGTGTAAGAAGTCTTAGCAGAGTTTGAAACAGCATTTTTCTGAATCGCATCAATGTCTTTTTCATCTTTCTTATCCTGAGCCTGACATCCTTGAAATAGCAGAAACAGGACAAACAAATATATCCTTTGACTTTTGAAACCCATTCTCTTAGTTGTGGTCATGACTGAAATTGATTTAATGAAAATTAGTATTTCGTATCTCTTATATCTTTATTTAAAATACCGGAATTGGTTAGCTTTAAATTATTTTTAGTTTTGTTCCAAGGTAGAAAGATCTCCTTCCGGCAATCCGAGTTCACGGGCTTTTAATAATCGCCTTAAGATTTTTCCGCTTCGGGTTTTGGGTATGCTTTCCACAAATTCAATTTCTTTAGGAGCCACGGCGGGACCCATTTCTTTTCTGGCAAAACCCATGATAGCCATTTTGGTTTCTTCATTCGCTTCCTTTCCGGTTTTCAATACCACAAAGGCTTTTACCATTTCTCCGATAGTGGGTTCCGGTTTTCCGATTACCGCAGCTTCCGCAACTGCCGGATGGCGCATCAAAGTGCTTTCCACTTCAAAAGGGCCTACCATATGCCCCGAAGTTTTGATGATATCATCGGCCCGACCGATAAACCAATAATAGCCATCAGCATCTTTTTTGGCCAAATCACCACTGAGGTACCATTCGCCAATAAAACATTTATTATAGCGTTCTTCATCATGCAGATAAGCCCGAAATAAGGAAGGGAATCCCTTTTTCAAAACCAAATGCCCCTTAATATTAGGTGCTGTAATTAATTTTAGTTGGTTGTCATTAACTTCCGCTATAGCAATTTCCACTCCCGGCAAAGGCTTTCCCATCGAACCGGGTTTTACTTTCATCGAAGGATAATTGGCAATCATAATGCCACCGGTTTCGGTCTGCCACCAATTGTCCAGAATTGGAATCCCGAAATTTTCCTGACCCCAAATCACGGCTTCGGCATGCAGCGGTTCACCGACACTCAAAATCAACCGAAGATTTTCAAGGTGATAAACGTCCCGGGGTTTTATATCCATACGCATCAATCTTCTGATGGCAGTGGGAGCGGTGTACCAAATGGTTACTTTATGCTCTTCGAGAATAGAATACCATCGTGCCGCATCAAATTCTTCTTCATCAACAATGCAGGTAACGCCATTGATCAAAGGAGATATAATTCCATAAGAAGTGCCCGTTACCCAGCCCGGATCGGCGGTACACCAATAAATATCCCCTTCATGAAAATCGAGTACATACTTGCCCGTTATATAATGGGTAAGTGCACCATGATGCACATGTAATACCCCTTTAGGCATTCCTGTGGTTCCACTGGTGAAATGAAGCAGCGCCGGATCTTCCGGATTCGTTTCCGGAATAATAAAATGGTCTTTGGCCTCTTCCATAAGTTTGGAAAAAGACAGTATTTTCTCTGAAACAGGTTCACTTACATCGGTCAGGATGATGTAGCGAAGCGAAGGAAGCCGGTCAACTAATTGCCTTACAGTCTTTTCAAACAAAGCGGAAGTGGTTATTAAAACCGCAGGATCACCTCTGCTGAGTCTTTGAAAAACGGGCTCAGGGCCAAAAACGGAAAACAATGGACAAAAAACCGCGGTGTATTTCAAGGTACCCAAAGCGGTAATGTATAGTTCGGGAATTCTTCCTGCCAGTGAGAAAACGCGTTCCCCTTTTTGTATGCCCAAATTTTGAAGGACATTGGCGAATTTTGAGGTTTGTTTTTTCATTGCAGCATAAGTGTATTCATCAAAACTTCTGTCTTTCCGAATAAAACGAAGTGCCACGGTATCTTTGAGACGAATGTTTGCATGACGATCAATGGCCTCGTGAGCGATGTTTAAGCCTTTTCCATCAGGAAGACCACTTAATTCCCGGGCAGTATTTTCCCATGAAAATGAAGCCAGTACTTTTTCATAATCTAAAAGATGGGGTTCCGTTTTATTTTTGATGGAAATCATATGGCTACTCTTTAGGAATAAGACTATGCTCAACAATTATTTCGGGTTCTAATCGAATGGTTGCTTTAACCGCATTGGAAATTAAACAGTTCTTTTCACTCATCTCCAAAATATGTATGGCCTTTTCCGGTTTTTGTGAAAAATGGATGACGACTTTTGGTCTTAAGATAATTTCGGTTACAGCGTATTTACCATCAACCAGGTCGACATGACAAATAGATTTACATTCAAAACTTGAATATTCAAATTTTGAGTTTTCGGCAATCGATATAAAAGTGGTCATCAGACAGCTATTTATCGATGCTGCAAATAAGTGCTCGGGTGACCAGATTCCTGCTATTCCTTTAGGAAAATCAGGAGGTGTGGCGACCTCAATGTTTTGTGGCAAATGAGGGGAAGTTAAAATCCCTTTTCTGGTGCCGGTCCATTTTAAATTTACTTCGTAAGTTTGCATTTTTATTGAATTTTGAGTTAATAAATAAATTCTGAAAATAATTATTGCGCTACAAAACCACCATCCACGGCCATCGCGTGCCCGGTAACGAAAGAAGCTTCGTCGGAACACATCCAAACCACGGCATGGGCTATTTCTTCGGGCAGACCAAAACGACCGAGCGGTTCTAAACCTTTAAATTGTTCTATTCCTTCTTTCGTTTTTCCGGTAAGCCGGTCAATCATTGGCGTTTGTATTACGCCAGGACAAACGGCATTCACCCGGATTCCGAGTGAAGCATATTCTAAAGCCGCCGTTTTTGTTAATCCGATAACACCATGTTTGGAGGCCACATAAGCGGGTAATCCGGAAAATCCAATTAGTCCGGCTACAGAAGAACAATTGACGATAGCGCCTTTGCCTTGTTTCAGTATTTCGGGAATTTCATATTTCATGCAGAGCCAGATTCCTTTTAGATTTATGCCAATGGTTTTATCCCAATTTTCCTCCGTGCAATCCTGAGTAGGGGCAGAAGCTCCTTCAATACCGGCGTTATTGAAAGCATAATCCAATCGGCCGAATACTGCTATGGTTTTTGCTACCATCGCTTTTACGTCTGTAGTTTTGGAAACATCGCATTTGATGAAAATCGCTTCATTTCCCAATTCTTTAATGAGGTTTTCCGTTTCATTGTTTTCAATCCAATCCACAACGGCGACTTTGGCTCCTTTTTTGGCGAAAGCAAGTGCCGTGGCTTTTCCGATTCCGGATGAACCGCCAGTTACAATCGCCACTTTATTTTTGAAGGTTGTTTCCATAATTGCGTTTTCTTACATTAGAATTTTTCTTTTTGTTTTCTTTTCCGCTTCCAGAATATTCTCGATTCCTTTTATCAAAGCATCAGGATTAAATGAAATACTGTCAATCCCTTCGTTAACCAAAAATTTGGCAAATTGAGGGATGTCACTCGGTGCCTGTCCACACAATCCTACTTTTATTTCGAAGCGTTTGGCGACCCGAATCGTTTCTTTAATTAAATATTTTATGGCTGGATTTTCTTCATCAAACAAGTAGCTTACCAATTCGGAGTCGCGATCCAGACCTAAAGTGAGTTGGGTTAAATCATTGGAACCAATGGAAAAACCATCAAAAAGTTTTGCGAATTCATCGGCCATTAAGACATTGCTCGGGATTTCAATCATAACATATACTTCCAATTCATTGATGCCCTGCACTAATCCGTTTTTAGCCATTTCATTAAGGACATTTTCACCTTCTTCGAATGTTCTGCAAAAAGGAATCATCAGTTTAACATTGAGCAGTCCCATTTGGTTCCGTACTTTTTTCATGGCTTCACATTCCAAAGCGAAACCTTTGCGGTAAAAATCACTGTAATAGCGCGAAGCACCACGGAAACCAAGCATGGGATTTTCCTCATGGGGTTCGTAATATTTTCCGCCAATCAGGTTGGCATATTCATTACTTTTAAAATCACTCATCCGAACAATCACATCTTTTGGATAGAAAGCCGCTGCTACTATAGCTACTGCCTCTGCCAGTTTATCGATGAAATAATTTTTAGGATCAGCATAGCCTTGGGTTAATGCTTCTATTTCAGATTTAACTTTCTCATCGGTAATTTTTTCAGGCTCACACAATGCCAGCGGATGAATTTTGATGGTATTCGAAATGGCAAATTCCATTCGCATCAAACCCACGCCCTGATTGGGATAATGGCTTAATTCAAAAGCCCTTTCCGGATCGGCAAGAATGAGCATAGGAGCTGTTTTTGGCATTTCAAGTTTACTGAAATCCTGTTCCGTTATTTCCCATTTCAGCAAACCCTCGTATATATTGCCTTCTTTGCCTTCTGCACACGAAACCGTAATTTCCTGACCGTTTTTTATCACGGAAGTGGCATCACCACAACCCACAACGGCAACGGTTCCTAGTTCCCGGGCGACAATGGCGGCATGACTCGTGCGTCCGCCTTTGTTGGTGATAATTGCCGAAGCTCTTTTCATGATGGGATCCCAATCGGGATTGGTTAAATCAGTCACTATGATTTCACCATTTTGTAATAAATCACCTTCCTGCGGACTGTTTAGAATTCGGGCTTTTCCGGAAGCAATCTTATCGCCAAGGGCAATTCCCTTGGTTAAAAGGGTGCTTTTCTCTTTGAGTTTATAGATTTCCCGAACTTGCTTATTTGCTTTTCCATGAACGGTTTCGGGACGTGCCTGAACAATGTAAAGTTGGTTATTCAAACCGTCTTTTGCCCATTCGATATCCATTGCTTTTTGATAATGTTTTTCAATTTTATAACACCATTGCGATAGTTGAATGACCTCTTTATCGTTTAGCGAAAATTGATTTTGTTTCTCAATGGGTGTATCAACATTAACAATGGTTTTTTCGGCTGAGGTACTTTCCGATTTATCGGAATAGATCATTGTAAACTCTTTTCTTCCGCACTGTTTTTTCAGCATTGGATTGAAATCCGGGTTTTCCAAGGTGGGTTTAAAAACCATCCATTCATCAGGGGTAATAGTGCCCTGAACAATATTTTCTCCCAAACCCCAACAACTATTTATGATAATAGTGTTTTCAAATCCGCTGTCCGGATCGATGGTAAAAGCCACGCCGGAGGATGCTTTGTCACTTCGTACCATTTGTTGCACACCAACGGAAATGGCAATATCCAATTTGGCAAAATCCATATCATAACGGTATTTGATGGCCCGGTCCGTAAATAAGGAAGCATAGCATCTGCGAACTGCTTCGAGCAATTGCTGTTCTCCGTTAATGTTTAAAAAAGATTCCATTCTTCCGGCAAAACTGGCGGTTGGCAAATCTTCAGATGTAGCGCTGCTTCGTACCGCTACCCCAAGATTATTTATATTGCATTGTTCACTAAGTGATTGGTAAGCGACTTCTATTTCAGCACGAATTTCCTCCGGAATGGTTGCTGATAGAATAAGATTTCTTGCTTTTTCTCCAATGGAAGAAAGATTAGAATACTGTTTGGTATCCAATGAAAATAACAAATCTTCCAGAGGTTGCTCCAGATTATTTGCTTTACGGAAAAGGCGATAGGCTTCCGCGGTAACCGCAAATCCATTGGGAATGCTGATGCCTATAGGATTGAGCTGGTTGTACATTTCGCCAAGAGAGGCATTCTTGCCGCCAACCTGACCAATGGCTTCAATGCCAATTTGGTCGAAAAACAGGATGTGTTTGTACTTTGCCATTTCGTATGTTTATTAAATAGAAACAGAGCAGTATTGTCTGTTAAAATAGGAACAATAGAAAAATAGTTGGGGCGTACTTTTTTGGTTAATCCGATAGCAAATTTTTGTAATTCAGAAGTAGGTTTGAAATTTACATATCGTTTTGCAGTAACATGAAGAATAGGGTAGTAGGTATTCCTGCTTATTGAAACCGCTACTGTAAATTTAATGAATTATTGTATTTAATCATACAAAAAACGAGGTTTTTTTAGCGAATAATACAACTTAAGTAATTGTTTAATAATCGTTTATGCTTTATTGGTCCTGTGCTGTTTTTAGGATGCCGGCAGGTGTCTCCGGATACTTTTTGAGTTTATGGATTTGTCTGTTGAAGATAAAATATTTGTTTATTTTTCAATCACAAGAGAATCTGGAGTGACACCCAAATCGAGCAAATATTCAGTGATATTTGCTACAAATTCAGTGGACCCACAAATATAAAAATGTTGCCCGAAGTCGGCTATATTTTCAATAAGGAAATTGCGGTCAATTCGGCGTCCTATGAATCCCATGACATTCTCACGGGTAAGCAGATTTACGAAATTACTTTTAAGCATCACCTGTAATTCCTCTTTCATGATTACATCTTCTGAAGTTTTATTGGAATAAATAAGTCTGTTTCCACCAAGCAGTTGTTTTTTATGTAAGTCCCGAAAAATAGAAATAAACGGAGTAATCCCAGATCCGCCTGCAATAAAGATACCAGGACCTTTGTAATGAATAGCCCCGAAAATATCATGAAGGATTAGTTCATCTCCTACATTTATTCCTCCAAGCATATTGGTAACCCCTTCATGATCCATATAAATCTTGATCATAAATTCGAGATAATTATCTTCATTTAAACTGGTAAAGGAGAAAGCCCTCAATTGATCTTTCCATTCAGGAAGATTAATGGAAATATTGGCTGCCTGTCCCGGAATAAAATCATATCCTTCAGGTTTTTCAACCACAAAACATTTTACATCATAAGTGACATAATACGATTTCAATACTTTGACAACATGATTCTCCATTGTGATTGATTTTAAAATTTTATGGTTTACTATTTTATCAGGAATAGGAGGTGTAATATAAAAAAATTAGTTGATTTGTTTATATTTATTTCTGGCAGGAAGTTAATTTATTTCAGAAAAGGAATAAATCATTCAAAATTTCAATG
Organism: Flavobacterium sp.; assembly: GCF_035292545.1. GTDB lineage: Bacteria > Bacteroidota > Bacteroidia > Flavobacteriales > Flavobacteriaceae > Flavobacterium. The sequence goes on from NZ_DATDPV010000006.1 coordinate 8,530, forward strand.
CATTAAGCACACGTATTTAAGAGCGTTTTATTTGTTCAATTTTAAATATAAAAAATTCCGTTTTGAAACTCAAAACGGAATTTTTGTTAATTAAATAAAATTATTTCTTTTTTGAATCTTATTGTTCTTTTTTGGTATCCATCATTTCCATTAATTTTATTCCAAGTAGACCGCTAATTCCGCCATCGGAACCGCTGTTTCCGGAAATCAATACATCTGGGATCACTTTAATTTTTCCTTTACCGATTTCTTCGGTGATTTTGTACTTCGTAAAATTATCGCCTCCCATTGCTGAAACTTGTAACTGATAAGCTTCTGCTGTAGATTTACCAATGGCCATGATTTTCTCGGCTTCAGCCAAACCGGTTTTTGAAATTCTTTCAGCTTCGGCACTTGCGGTTAATTTTGTTGCTTCTGCTTGTGCACCGGCTCTTGCTTTTGTTGCTTCAGCTTCCGCATTGGCACGCATTTTAGTTGCTTCTGCTTCCGCATTTACATTCAATTTTAAACTCGTTGCATCACCTTCCGCTTTTTTAACGGTCGCATCGGCAGTGCGTTGCGCAATTTCAACACTTTGAGATGCTTTCACGATTTCTTTTTGCATATCGGCAATGGCCGTTTCTTTTTCCATTCCCTGGCGTTGCTCTTGTGCCATTCTTTGGGTTTGATAGGTTTTTTGCTCTTCTTCGGCAATTTTTCTGTCGGTCAATGTTTTCATTAAGGACTCAGGGGGAACAATATCTCCAATAAGGGTATCAACTGCATTCACATTGTATTCGTCAAGGACTACTTTGATATGATTTTTAGCTGATTCTTGTCGTTCTTTTCTAGTAGATAAGAAAGAAATCACATCACTTTCCTGAGCCGAATTACGGAAATAGTTACCAATTGTAGGTTCTAGAACCTGAGAAACCAAATTGTTCATACTTCCAAATCGGGCAATCACTTTTGGTGCTTCATTGGCAGGAACGTGAATGATTTGAGACACATCTAAATTAAAAGGAAAACCATCTTTGGAACGAACTGTAATAGTAGAAAGGTTTTGGTCTAAATTATGGGACTCACTACGTGCATCTGCCCAATTCAGGACTAGGTTAGTCGTGGGTACAGGTTCTAGTTTAGTAGTATATTTGTTTAAAGCATATTTTCCGGGACCAAACGGTTCCATCCAAACGCCACGTTGTCCTTTTGAAACAATATTTCCGTGTTTGAAAGTATCTCCCGTAACATCCTGACCATCTTCGCCAATATATGAAATTACTACACCTACATAACCAATCGGCACATCAGTCATTGGGTTTTGTTCAATTTGGACTGCCCAAGTATTAATATAATAAGATCCTGCAAGGATTACTTGAGGTTGTAATCCACGGTTTCCACCATTTTTTAAGAATTGATCAAAATCCTGAAAATTATTATGGTTTTCTACAAATTTTCCCGCAATTTGTCCAATTGGAATAGGCTCTCCATCCATTGCCGTAACGATTCCAACCATGTTCTCATAAATTACAATTTGTGGTGTCAATACCACTTCGAATAAATGGGTATTTATACGATAGGAACCGGTGGTTATAAAAGCCGATTGACGCCCTTTTTGTCCGCCATTATTAAGAAATAATGTTGCGTCTTGAAAGTTGTCCGAGCTCACTTTTTGGGCTAAAATCCGTCCCGTTGGAATTTCTGCACCATCTTTACTTAACAATAAACCAATATTCCCCTCAGGGATAATGGTAAAAGATGCCATATCTACCGAATACTGCCAAGGCCACATCGTCCAGTATAACCCTGGCGCTAATGTTTTGGCTTGAAAACCTGCTTCGCCTTTTGTGGCGATAATTCTGCCATCGGGTAATGACTTTTCTGCTCCAAAAAGCACGAATTTTTTGGTTACCAAACCAATTTTATCTTCAGGGACGATGACCATTCCGAAGAAAACACGTAAAACAAATTTGTAAAGAACTAAACACAAAACCAAAAGTAAAACCCACCAAAAATCTGTAATTGTTGTCATTTTTTATATTAATTAGACCGCAAAATTAAGCGTAATTTTTAGATGCTAAAGCAAAAATAAAATAATTTAACGTTTGAATAATCTTACTAATTTTATTTTAAAAAGTGACTGTTTTAAGGCATTAAACGATGATGCTACGACTCGATTTTTGAGTATGCGAACTATGTTTGGTATTTTGGGTTTTAACAATTTTAAAGCCATAAAAAAATCTGTTTTGAAGTATTTCAAAACAGATTCTATATTTTATAAGCAGACTGATAAATCAGTTTTCAATTACTACAAATGAATCACTTCACCATAAGCTTCAGCAACTGCTTCACTCATGGTTGGGTGCGGGCGGATGGCTTTTAGGATTTCATGACCTGTAGTTTCCAGTTTACAAGCAACAACTGCCTCAGCAATCATATCGGTAACACCGTTACCAATCATGTGACAGTCTAATAATTAGCCATATTTGGCATCAAAAATTACTTTTACAAAACCATCCGGAGTACCGGCCGCTTTTGCTTTTCCGGATGCTGAGAACGGGAATTTACCCGATTTCAATTCGTATCCTTTTTCTTTAGCTTGTTTTTCGGCAATACCCACTTCTTCTAAACCGATATTTTCTAAAGCAGGTTTAAATTTACATAGCGTTTTACGGTTAAAATAAAGGAAGAACAGATAGGTATCTGCTTTTTGAAAATGGATACTATAAATTTGATTAATTTAAGTTTTTTAGGGAAATAAAAAGAGCTTTTTGGTTATAGTGATTTATTTACATTTCTATCACAATAACATCCAGAGCGGCACCCAAATCCATTAAGTCTTTGGTAATGCTTTTTACGAACTCAGTTGGTCCGCATACATAAAAATGCTGACCGAAGTCGGAGATATTGTCAATAAGAAACGAACGATCAATTCTCTTTCCTCTAAAACCAAGAACGTTTTCGCGGGTGAACAGTTTAATAAAACGATCTTTAAGCATCTTTTGTAATTCGTCTTGCATGATGACGTCTTCGGAGGTTTTGTTACTGTAAATAAGGCTGTTGCCTTCAATCTGGTTTTTATGGTACAAGTCACGGAAGATTGAAATAAATGGAGTAATACCAGCGCCACCGGCAATGAAAACACCAGGACCTTTGTATTGGATTGCCCCAAAAACATCATGCAGGATCAGCTCAGCACCCGCATTGGTTTTACCTAACATGTTGGTTACGCCTTCATGATCCCGGTAAATCTTAATCATAAATTCGAGATAATCCTGCTGCCTTAGACAGGTAAAAGTAAAAGGACGTAATTGATTTGTCCAAAGAGGAAGGTTGATGGAAACTTCGGTGGCCTGACCCGGGACAAAATCAAAACCAATGGGTTTTTCAACCCTGAAGCGTTTTACATCATGCGTGATATAAACTGCTTGTAACACTTTAACAATATGACTATTCATGAGAATTGGTTTAAAATGTTTGTAAGTGAACATAGCATGCAGACTGAAACTTTGTTGGGATAAAACGGGACCATAAATTTAGTAATAAAATCGCAATTTAACTACTGTTTACTTAGTTATGTTGTTGTATTTCAGTAGTTTATTTTATATGATTTGGATTTGATTATTAACATGTTTAAGAGGTTATGGATACTAAAATTATAAGTCTGGGAATCGATAAGGATGTTTTTTTATCAATTTAGCCATAAAAAAAATCCGTCTTGCTTTCACAAAACGGATTCTATATTTAATAATCGAAAGATCTAACAATCGAAAAATCTACAAGTGAATCACTTCACCATAAGCTTCAGCAACCGCTTCCATAACGGCTTCACTCATGGTTGGGTGAGGATGGATTGCTTTTAGGATTTCATGACCTGTAGTTTCCAGTTTACGCGCCACAACTGCTTCAGCAATCATATCGGTAACACCGGCACCAATCATGTGACAGCCTAATAATTCGCCATATTTGGCATCAAAAATTACTTTTACAAAACCATCCGGAGTTCCGGCCGCTTTTGCTTTTCCGGATGCTGAGAATGGGAATTTACCCACTTTCAATTCGTATCCTTTTTCTTTAGCTTGTTTTTCAGTCATTCCTACAGAAGCAATTTCAGGTGTTGCATACGTACAACCTGGAATGTTTCCGTAATCGATAGGATCAACATGCAATCCAGCGATTTTTTCTACACAGGTAATTCCTTCTGCAGAAGCCACGTGAGCCAAAGCCGGTCCTGGAACCACATCTCCAATAGCATAATAACCCGGAATGTTGGTTTGGTAGAAATCGTTTACTAAAATTTTATCTCTGTCGGTGGCAATACCCACTTCTTCTAAACCGATGTTTTCGATGTTGGTTTTGATTCCAACTGCCGAAAGTACAATTTCCGCTTCAAGAGTTTCTTCTCCTTTTGCAGTTTTTACAGTAGCTTTTACACCAGAAGCAGTAATCTCAATTTTCTCAACAGAAGAGTTGGTCATGATTTTCACTCCCGCTTTCTTCATAGAACGTTCCATTTGTTTCGAAATATCTTCGTCTTCTAATGGAACAATGTTTGGCAAAAATTCCACAATAGTAACTTCCGTTCCCATAGCGTTATAAAAATGCGCAAATTCCACTCCGATAGCTCCTGAACCCACCACAATCATCGATTTTGGTTGTGTAGCCAAAGTCATTGCTTGTCTGTAACCAATTACTTTTACGCCATCTTGTGGCAAGTTTGGCAATTCACGAGAACGAGCCCCCGTTGCAATGATGATATGGTCTGCTGAATATTCAGTTACTTTACCGTCTTTATCGGTAACATCGATTTTCTTGCCTGGTTTCATTTTACCAAAACCATCAATCACATCGATTTTATTTTTTTTCATAAGGAACTGAACGCCTTTGCTCATTCCGTCTGCTACAGTTCTGCTGCGTCCGACTACTGCGGTGAAATCTTTATCAAATTCAGAAATAGTCAAACCATAATCAGCTGCATGTTTCAGGTAATCAAAAACTTGTGCCGATTTCAGTAAGGCTTTCGTAGGGATGCAACCCCAGTTCAAACAAACACCGCCTAAGTTTTCTTTTTCGATCACGGCAACTTTGAAGCCTAATTGTGATGCTCTGATGGCAGTAACATATCCGCCGGGACCACTTCCTAAAACAATAATATCGTATTTCATAATGTATAATTTCAAATGAATTTTCAGTGCACGAAATTAAGGAATTATTTGATTATTGAAACCCACATCAAAGAATATTTTTCTTCCGATGAAATAAAAAGTGGGTTCCTGACAACCAAAATTTAAATATTTTTTCGGAAGAAAAGTTTAAGAGGCGCAAAGTTTCATAAACCAAACCGGATTGATTTTTTGAAGCGAATGGTTCGGGATTTATTTATAAATGCAATTCCCGCTTTCCCCTTTATCTCTCCGCTATGCTGCGAGGATACCAGCTCAATCGGGGCTAAAAGAGGAATCATATTAATTTCTGGCATGGTTTGGAAATATTATAAATTCCGTCAAACTTGTTTTCTCGACGGAGGAGAAAACTAATTAGTGTCAACGTTAATTCATCAACATTTGTCATTCCGACGAAGGAGGAATCTCATTGCGCGGGTTTTCTCCTTCGTCGAACACGAGCGATAGCAAACTGGCGAAGCAATGACAAAAGAGGCTGAAAAGAAAAGCTAGAGGCGAGTAATAAAAAGGTTATTAGCCCAGTTTGCTATGCCTATAACGTGGTTGACCACGTCCCTAACCCCGTTTGACCAGTTGTATAACGTGGTCAACCACGTCCTGAACCCCATTTGTCCGGTTATATAACGTGGTCGACCACGTCCTGAACGCCAATTTTCCGGTTATATAGCGTGGTAGAACACGTCTTATAACGTGGTCAACCACGTCCCGAACCCCGTTTGACCAGTTGGATAACGTGGTCGACCACGTCCTGAACCCCATTTACCACGTCCCATAACGTGGTCAGCCACGTCCTGAACGTCATTTACCACGTCCCATAACGTGGTCAACCACGTCTTGAACGTCATTTACCTCGTCCTATAACGTGGTCAACCACGTCATGAACCTGGTTCATCACGTTCTGAGTTTTAAATAAATTGGATTATTCCTTTGCCGGATATGAGCGATAACGCACTGGCAAATCAATGACAAAAGAGATTCCTCCTTCGTCGGACACGAGCGATAGCGAACTGGCAAAGCAATGACAAACGAGGCTGAAAAGCGAAGAAAAACTGTCTAAGAATTCTCTACCAAAAATTGAGAGTAGTATAAGTTTTTATAATAGCCTTCTGTTCTGTTTAACAATTCCTGATGGGTGCCTTGTTCTACAATTAAACCTTTGTCCATTACCACGATTTTATCGGCATTGACAATAGTTGCCAAACGATGCGCAATTACAATCGAAGTTCTTCCTTTAGTAATGGTTTCCGTTGCACGTTGAATCAATTCTTCCGAATAGGTATCGATAGACGAAGTGGCTTCATCCAAAATCAGAATACTCGGATTGCTCACATAAGCACGCAGAAAAGCAATCAGCTGGCGCTGACCGGAAGAAAGCATTACGCCGCGTTCCTTTACATTATAATCATACCCATGTGGCAGACTCATGATAAAATCGTGAACGCCAATTTTCTTGGCTGCAGCCAAAACACCCTCGCGGGAAATATCGGGATTATTAAGGGTAATATTGTTTAGAATCGTGTCTGCAAAAAGAAAAACATCCTGTAAAACCACAGCAATTTGTTTTCGAAGCGAATCTAAAGTATAGTCATGTATGTTTTTATCATCGATGCAAATCGTTCCGCTGTTGATTTCGTAGAAACGGTTTAATAAATTGATAATGGTTGATTTTCCGGCACCCGTAGCGCCAACAATAGCCACAGTTTCGCCTGCTTTTACATTCAAATCGATACCTTTTATCACATATTCTTCGGCGATATAACCAAAATGAACGTCTTTGAATTGGATATTTCCTTCAAAAATTGGCGCTTCGACCGTTCCTTTATCCTGAATCTGGTCTTCGGTATCCAAAATATCAAACACGCGGTTGGCGGCAATCATTCCCATTTGCATCTCGTTGAATTTATCCGCAATCTGGCGAAGGGGATTGAACAGCATTCCGATGAACATGGTATAGGAGAATAAATCTCCGAAAGTGGTGAAATTATCCCCGTTCAAAATATTATATCCGCCATAAAGTACAATAAAACCTAACGTAAAGGACGAAATAATATCGGCAATAGGGAAGAAGATGGAGTTATAAAGAATGGTTTTTATCCAAGCCTTGTTGTGCTTGTCATTAATCTGACTGAATTTTCTATATTCAATTTCTTCGCGGTTAAAGAGCTGTACGATTTTCATTCCCGTAACGCGTTCCTGAACAAAAGTATTCATGTTAGAAATCTGGGTACGCACTTCTTCAAAAGCAATTTGCATTTTCTTTTGAAAAACTCGGGTTATAATTACCAAAATAGGCATCGCGACAATCACAATCCAAGTCAGTTTCCAGTTCATGTAAAACATAAAAAACAAAATGACCACCATTTTCATCAAATCACTGATAATCATAAATAATCCTTGACTGAAGATTTTGGCAATCGCCTCAATATCCGAAACGGAACGCGTTACCAATTGTCCGACAGGCGCATTATCGAAATATTTCATTCGGAAGCTCAACATGTGCTTAAACAGTTTGGTTCGAATGTCTTTTACGATATCCTGACCGAGCCAGTTGGCCCAATAAACAAAATAAAATTGCGAAAATACCTCGCACAAAAGCACGATTCCCATTAAACTCACATAGAACAAAAGTCCTTTTGGGTCTTCGGTCTGGATGTAGTTATCTACGGTTTGTTTCAATAAATACGGACGCAAAGCCGCAAATACCGACAAGGATATGGCAAAAAGAATCACTCCGTTAAACCGCCATTTGTAGGGTTTGGTATAGAATAAAATCCTTTTGAATAAGTTACTATCGAATGCTTTTGCTTTCATTTTTTGGAGCTATTTCCTGCTATCCGTTTCAATCTTTTTATTTTTAAGAAAAAATAAAAAGGATTTCCACTGCTATCAGGGCTATTTGGGTATATAGTTATAATCAATTTTTGTTAAATATAGACCGTGAGCGGGAACTGAAAATCCGGCTTTATTACGGTCTTTGCTTGCTATTATATTTTCAAATTCTTCGAGGCTGATTTTATGTAAACCTACATTGACCAAAGTCCCGACAATGGCTCTGACCATATTTCGCAGGAATCTGTCGGCCGAAATGGTAAAAACAAGTTGGCTGTTTCCTTGTCTCCAATGCGCTTCTGTAACTTTACAATTAAACGTGTTGACATCGGTATTGACTTTCGAAAAACATTGAAAATCAGTATGATTTAATAATATTTTCGCAGCCTGATTCATCAAATCGATATCTAATTTCTGATGGTAATACCAGCTTCCGTCCTGCTGAAAAACATCTTTGAACGTATTGATATGGTATTCGTAGGTTCTTTTGGTAGCGTCGAAACGGGTATGCGCTTCTTCATGAACGGGAATAATATCAAAAACGGTGATGTCTTTGGGCAAATAGGAGTTGAGTTTGTGTATTAAATTGGGAACATCCAACGGAGTTTCAAAATCAAAATGGGCAAACATTTCCTTGGCGTGCACACCGGTATCGGTTCGTCCGGCTCCCATGAGATTCACTTCTGAATTCAAGATTATCGAAAATGCTTTGTTCAAAGTTTCCTGCACAGACGAAGCATTGGGTTGGTATTGCCAGCCGTGATAATGGGTTCCGTTATATGCTAATTTTATAAAATATCTCAAGGGAATTCTTTTGAAGCTGCAAAGATACTTATTAATGCACGATTTTTTTTATTTGAAAAGGTAACAAAATGTTAATTTGAATTTGGCATTGGATTGTTTATTTTTACCACAAAATCCTAGCCCTGATAGCAGTGGAAATCCTTTTTTATTTTTTCTTTAAAAATAAAAAAGATTGCAACGGATAGCGGGAAACAGCTCCTAGAAAAATGAAAAAAATATTATTGCTTTCCGATACGCACAGTCACCTGGATGATACGATTTTGAAATATGTAAATCAGGCCGATGAGGTTTGGCATGCGGGCGATATTGGCGATTTGAAGGTGACGGACACGTTGAAAAAACTAAAGCCTTTGCGCTGTGTTTATGGCAATATTGATGACGATAAGGCGCGGATGGAATTTCCGTTGCACAACCGTTTTATGTGCGAAGGGGTGGACGTATGGATTACGCATATTGGAGGTTATCCGGGGAAATACAATCCGAATATCAGGGCGGAACTTACGGCAAACCCGCCAAAACTATTTATTTGCGGCCATTCGCATATCCTGAAAGTGATGTTTGACAAAAAGCTCAATTTACTGCACATGAATCCCGGAGCTGCCGGAAAAAGCGGTTTTCACGATGTGAGAACGATGCTTAGGTTTGTGATTGAGGGCGACAAAATCAAGGATTTGGAGATTATTGAAATCGAGAAACGGGTTTAATTCGTATTCGGAACAGGCACTTTAATGGTTATGATTGTTCCAGTTTCCGGTTTCGAATTGATGTTTAGATTTCCGTTCATGCTCGCAATCCGGGCTCGAATTTGTGTTAATCCAAATCCGTCCAGTGATTTTGATTTGGCGTCGAAACCGATTCCGTTGTCCTCGATGGTAAGGAGCAATCGATTCGAAATGACTTCGACCATTACAATCGATTTTGTGGCCTGGCTGTGTTTTAAAATATTGTTTAAAAGCTCGGTAATGATGAAATAGATTTTCATTTCGTAATCTTCATGGAAATGGGTTCTTTGGGGAACTTTGCTTATATATTCGAACTGAATTAACGAATTGGAATTTTTCTCGCACAAATCCTGAAGCGCATAAAACAACCCGAATTTTGCCAAAAGCGTAGGAAGCAACTCATGCGATAAGTCTCGTACTTTGTCATGCGCTTCTTTGAGAATGGTTCTGGTTTTGATGATTTCTTCGGATGGCGGTTGGTGTGTGGCAACAAAAGCGGAGAGTTGCAATCCCGCCGAGGATAACAAGGCGCTGATGTTATCATGCAAAACACTGGCTATTTTTTTCCGTTCGTTTTCCTGACCGTCTATGGTGGCATTGATGATATTTTGCTGAACCTGACTTTCGAGGTCCTGGAGTTTGTTTTTTTGTTTCAGTTTGGTATTTTGAAAATAAAAGTAAAACAGGATTACACATAAAATAAGTAAGGCAATAAAAACGAAAAACATTTTTTTGTTTTTAGACTGTTTGGCTTCTAACAGTTGTTGTTTGGTTTTATATTCGCTTTCTACTCTTTCTATTCGATATTTAGTCTCAAGGTCTTTAATGTCGGCATTTGTTTTCTCACTGTATTTAGCTGAAGTACCATCAATATATTTATTAAGATACATATTGGCTTTCTTGTAATCGTTTAATTTTTCATAAGCATAAGTTATGTTATAATAAGTTGAAAGGACTTCAGAAGAAGTGGAATCATTAGGGTATAATTGCAATTGTTTCAGGTATTCCTGCTCTCCTTTTTTGTAATCTTTTTCCACAATTAAATAATAATAAGCTAAGTTTGAATAAACTGTTGCTAAGTATTCCTTGTGTTTATTTTTTGTTGCATAAATAAGTGCACTGTCTAAATACTTTTTCGCTAAATCAGGTTTGTTTATTAATGTATAATAGGCAAAATAATTATTTTGGATTAAATATAATTGATTTGCAGTATTAAGTTTTCTGCTGTATCTCTCTAATTTTTTCAAATAATACAAACAACTATCGGGATTTGGGATTGCCTCATCATTATTGATTTTATAGGAAAGCTGATTAAAATCATGTGTTAAATATTCGTCCTTATTAGCCATAGCTAATTTTCGGCCGATCGAGATGTATTTCCTTGTCTTTGCAATATTGACTAACAGGGAATATTTTTTAGCTATTTCCCTTAAAATTACAATTCGGTAATGAATCAGCTGTTGTTTTTCGGCAATATGTAAGGCATCGAACAAAACTTGAAAGGTTTTGTCGTTGTCTTTGAGTTTGAAATAAATGTTGGCTTTTGCAGTAATAATATCAAAATAGTCTTGATATTTTTTGTTCTTAAAACTAATTGCCAAATTAGTATTGGCATAGTTTAATGCTTTTTCGTATTGTCTTTTTTCTGCATAAAATGCAATAGAGTCTGTTTTTGGGTTTTGCTTAGAAAACCCAAAACAGAAACTGTTTAGTAGTAAAAAAACGAATAAAAGTAGATATGTATTTTTAAATTTCAATAGCAGGAATCGTTTTTTTAGTTTTTAACAATATTTATGTACTCAATACGATTTAAAAATATTTTTTAAATTGATAAAAGACTATTATCAATTATGACTGTTGGTTTTTTTACATAAACTAAATTTTCAATTGCGGTCAAATCCTGCTGTTCAAATTGAATCGTAAGCAGATTATTAATCATGCGGTAATCTAAATCGTAAGAGGAATAACTTGGAGAAGGATCTTTTTCTCCCGGGTTTAGCGTAATGGTAACCAAATTAACCAAATCATCAACAGAAGTGGTGTAATTGCAATTGGCGGGAATCTCGAAGGTTAATTTAAATTCTACGGTTGGATCTTTTTGGACTACGTAGTTTCTTAGTAATTCTTGTGACATATTTAATGGTTTAAGGGTTAATTAAATTATTAATTACAGCATATTTCACCAAACCAATGGTGTTTTTTACATTGAGTTTTTTTATTAAATTCTTGCGATGGCTTTCTACGGTATGGGTACTGATGAATAGTTCTTCGCTAATTTCTTTTCCGCTGTATTCCAGTGAAATGAGTTTGAGTATTTCCAGTTCTCTATCAGTTATTGCTGAATTGGTATTGGATTCGATCGGATTTACTTTTGGGTTTTTTTTCGCAAAGGAGTTGAATATTTTTTCTCGAACGGTCTGGCAAAAATATTCCTCGCCACTAAACACCACATGAATGGCTTCTACGATGTTCTCTCCGGCACATTGTTTGGTTAAATAGCCGCTGGCACCAAGATTCATGATTTCTTTGATGAGTTTGAGTTCATCATAACTGGATAAAATAATCACTTTGAAATGGAATTCTTTGCCTGATAATTCTTTCATCACATCCAGTCCGTCTTTTTCGGGCATATTGATGTCCATGATAAGGATATCGGCTCCGCTTTGAATAACATTTTCGGTGAGGTTCATTCCATTGAGAGAAAACCCAACGACTTCAAAATTTGGATTGGTATTCAATACGGCTTTCATACCATCTATAAGAACCTGATGATCATCGGCCAGATATATTTTTATTTTTGTAGTCACTTTGTAAAATTAGTTTTCTCAAATTTAACATAAATTTTGAATATTCGCATCCCTAAATTTAGGGATTTTTTCTTATCCCTAAATTTAGGGATAGGGAACAAAAAAAACCCGAACTTTTCAGTTCAGGTTTCTCTTCGCACTAATAAACTAAGTTTATAGGTTTATCTCAAACGATCCACAGATTTTACGAGATCTTCATCCTTCTTGATGGCTTTATTGGCCAAAACCAACAAAACGATAGCAACAATCGGTAGAAACATCCCAATACCTTTCTCAGAAACCATAACAGTTTCTCCAGATAGATTTAGTGAATAGTATACAAATAATCCTAATAAAATTAAATTCAATAATATATTCAATCTGTTCATCACAAATTGATTTTGTCTTTTTTTGTAAAATAAGATGCAAAGTAAGGATAGCGTAGTGCTCAGCCCGAATAATACGGTGTAAAGCATATTGGCCATAAAATAGATTTCAGATCCGTCACTCATTGTCCACAAAGGGAATAAATAAGGCAAAACTCCTGTTACCAATAAGGCAAGAATTAAATAAATAGTTTGTATTCTCTGAATCATTACGTGTGTTTTCTTTCACAAAAATATATTTTCTTTTTAATAAATACTATTGAATAATAGATTTTTATTTGTATTATTGCATAACAAACCCGTAAGTACTTCATTCTTCGGGCAGTTCAAGGTAAAAAAATACACTACCCCATTTATTATTTTCCAATTAAATTCAAATAACATTCATGTTTGATATTTCTGTATTAAAAGAAATGAAGCTAACCGAGCTTCAAGAAATTGCTAAAGCAACTAAAACCATAAAATTTAATGGTGTTAAAAAAGAAGCGCTAATCTACCAGATATTAGATTTTCAGGCAGCAAATCCTGAAGCGAATTCTAATGTAGCGGCAACGAGTATTCCAGCGGAAGACAAACCGAAAAGGGCTCGAATGCTTTCTGATAAAAAACCAGTTATTCAGAAAAAGCAAGAGAATCAATTGTTTTCAGAAAACGAAGAAGAAGAGAAAATCGCAGTTGAAGAAAAACCAACGGTTGAAGTAAAGGAAGAAATAGCTCCTGTAAATGCAGAAGCACCAGTCAATAAAGAACGAAAACTGATAAAATTCAAAAAATCAGATTACGACAAGAAAGTTGCTAATGTAAAAGAGGTTGCCGAAAACAATCCGCAAGAAAATGCAACAGAAGCAACAGATACAAAGGTTGAAAATGCGGTTTCTGAAGAACAAATTGTTCCAAAACCACAAAATCCAAACCAAAAACCCAACCCAAATCAAAAACAAAACCCGAATCAGAATCCAAATCAAAACGGGAATCAGAACGGGAATCAAAATCCAAACTTTAAAGCCAAAAAAAGTAATTTCAGGGATTCTGATTTTGAATTCGACGGAATAATAGAAAGCGAAGGTGTTCTGGAAATGATGCCTGATGGTTATGGTTTCCTGCGTTCGTCGGATTATAATTATTTGGCTTCACCGGATGATATTTATTTATCAACTTCACAAATCAGATTGTTTGGTTTAAAAACCGGAGATACTGTAAAAGGGGTGGTGCGTCCTCCAAAGGAAGGCGAGAAATTTTTCCCATTAGTAAGAGTTTTAAAAATAAACGGACACGATCCGCAAGTGGTTCGCGATAGGGTTTCATTCGAGCATTTAACCCCCGTTTTTCCATCTGAAAAATTTAAATTGGCAGAAAAGGGAAGTTCCATTTCTACCCGAATTATTGATTTGTTTTCTCCTATAGGAAAAGGACAACGTGGAATGATTGTGGCGCAACCCAAAACCGGTAAAACAATGTTATTAAAAGACATTGCCAACGCCATTGCGGCCAATCATCCCGAAGTATACCTAATTGTCCTTTTGATAGACGAACGCCCGGAAGAGGTTACCGATATGCAACGCAGCGTTAGGGGAGAAGTAATTGCTTCGACTTTTGACAGAGAACCACAAGAACACGTGAAAATTGCAAATATTGTTCTCGAAAAAGCAAAACGTCTGGTAGAATGTGGTCACGATGTAGTGATACTTTTGGATTCCATTACCCGTTTGGCGAGAGCTTACAATACAGTGCAACCAGCATCAGGAAAAGTATTGAGTGGTGGTGTGGATGCGAATGCACTGCAAAAACCAAAGCGTTTCTTCGGAGCAGCCAGAAATGTTGAAAATGGCGGTTCATTGAGTATTATTGCCACAGCATTAACAGAAACCGGTTCTAAAATGGACGAGGTGATTTTTGAGGAATTCAAAGGAACTGGAAATATGGAATTGCAATTGGATAGAAAAATTGCCAACAGAAGAATATTCCCAGCGATTGATCTGACTTCATCAAGCACAAGACGCGATGATTTGTTATTAGATGAAAAAACATTGCAACGTATGTGGATTTTGAGAAAATATCTTGCCGACATGAACCCGGTTGAAGCAATGGATACCATTAATGATAAAATTAAGAAAACCAGAAATAACGACGAGTTTTTGATCTCTATGAATGATTAAATTTTTCAGTTTGATATAAAAAAAATCCCGTAATTGGGATTTTTTTGTTTTTATTAATATAGTCTGATATATAAATTTACTTGATATTCATTTGAATCTACACAAAATGAAAAAGCCTTTCTGTTTTCACAAAAAGGCTTTTTAAATGTTCTAAAGGAATTAGTTCACAATTAGTTTTTTAGTCACCGTCTGATTCTCAGAAGTCAATTTCAAGAAGTAAAATCCTTGTGGTAAATTCTCTAAAGTATAAGTGTTATTTTGAGAAACCGGTTTTTTGATTTGCTGCATCAATTGACCGTTAATGTTGATTAATTGAATTTCGTCCAGAACGGTTTCGCTTTCAATGTTTATTCTGTGGTCGTTTGTTGGATTAGGATAAATGGAAATGTTATTAGCTAAAAGATCAAACGTTTCAGTACTTAATAAACTTCCCCAAATTTGCATTGCATATCCAGTTGGACCCGTATTATCAATAAAAGGATTTCGGTTGTTTTGTCTTGCATATACTGCATTATTTCTATCAATTTCTCTTTGACTCACCGGATCCTGATTGTTCCAAGTTAAAAGAATATTTATTGCGGTAGAGGTAAAAACCTGATTAGTGGTATTGTTAAACATATCGTAAGGATATCCAGCAACCGTATTTTCATATCTAGTGGCAAAATACAAAAGCATCCTTGCAATATCACCTTTGAATTCGTTGATTGGTTCGAAAATTGTACCGGAATATCCAGCGGAATATCCGGAATTTAAGTTAGAGCCACGTTTGGAACCATTTGAATAGGTTGAGAAACTAACACCAGTATTGACTCTCCCAAAAGGGAAATTACCTCTTTGACCATTCACATATTTATCCGAAGGAACCACAAAATGAGCATCGGAATACATTGGTGTTGCAGAACTAAATACAGATTGTGGAATTAAATGCTCTCTATTGTATTTTTGGCATTCTGCTGTTCCACTTGTCCCATCATCTTGATTAATACCATAAGTAAATTCACATTCCGTACCAGTTGGATTTTCGGTGTACATATCAAGCATTGTCCCATTATTTTCATAATAATTATCAACGTCCGATGTAGTGTAGGTTACATATAAGCCAGAGTAACCTCTATCTGTATGCCCATTAATGATGTTATATAGTTGTGTTTTTAATGTATAACCTGTTCCGGTTGCTGTATTGTAATAACCCGCCGGCGGTTGTGCAAAACTTAAAGTAAAGACAAGTAATGCTAATAAAGTGTAGATTTTTTTCATTGTGGTATTGTTTAATAATTAACCGTACTTAAAAAGTTTGGGGCGACAAATCTAAGTTATATTCTGTTACAAAAATTATTTTTCATTGTTTTATTGGGCATCTTTTATCAAATTTTAATTTAGAGCGTTAGTTATAATTAATTTAAAAAGATTACTTATTTTTTTGCTCTGATAAAGTCATATAAAACAATCAATTCCTTACTCGGAAGACAGAATTTAGAATCTTTTGCAAAGGTAGCACTTTTTCCAATTTCAGAAGGTAAGAAATGCTTAATATGTTTCTGATAATCAGGGTCTAATGTCGATTAAATTTTAGTGGCATACCCACGGAGAAGAATTTCCGGCGGCATCTTTGGCAATTATATTAAAAGATAATGTACCTGAAAATGTTACTCCAGTAATTGTTGCCGTTAAACCTGTTACGGTAGTTTCATATCCGCTGTCCATATAGACATCATATTGGGTTACTCCAATATTATCTGTAGAAGCATCCCAACTCAGTGAAACTGAATTTCCCGTTACACCTGTAATTTTTAAATTTATTGGAGCTGCAGGCACAGTGGTATCAGCCGCTGGAGCCGAGGTTGTACTATTTACGGTATTACTTGCAGGAGAATAATTAGGCGTGGCATCTTTGGCAATTACATAAAAAGAGTAGGCTGTTGAAGGTGTTAATCCTGTAATTACTGCGTTTAGTCCTGTTACAGAAGTCGCTAAAATACCGTTGACATAAATATCATAACCTGTAACGCCACCTGCATCGGTAGCAGCTACCCAACTTAAAGAAACCGTAGTTGATGTTGTTCCGGTAACGGTTAAAACTGTTGGAGCAGTTGGAGCTGTACTATCAGCGGCTGTTGTTCCATTTACGGTGTTGCTGGCTACAGAAGAATTTAATGCAGCATCTTTGGCAATTACATAAAAAGCATATGTTGTCGAAGGGGTAAGTCCTGGTATTGCAGCAGTTACTCCGGTTACGGTAGTTTTTAAAATTCCATCCATATAAACATCATAAGCTGTTACACCAACGGCATCGCTTGAGGCAGTCCAACTTAAAGAAACGGAAGTAGTTGTTGTTCCGGTTACAGCTAAACTTGTTGGCGCTGTAGGAGCTGTGACATCAGTTGAAGGATTCCAAACTCTTTGAACGTATTCCGGATGGTCAATATATGGGTTTCTGTTGTTTTGACGGGCATAAATAGCATTATTACGAGCAATTTCTCTTGCGCTTACCGGATCTTGGGCGTCCCATGCCAAAAGAATAGCCAGGAATGTAGGTGTAAATACTTGATTACTTGTGCCATTAAACATAGGATAAGAATAGCCTGAAATGGTATTTTCATAACGGGTTGCAAAATAAAAATACATTCTTGCAATGTCACCCTTAAATTCGTTAATAGGTTCAAAAACGGTTGCGGTGTACCCCGATGCATATCCGGTATTTGAATTTGGTCCAAGTTTACCTCCATTTAGAGAAGTCCAAGTTGGTGTAGTAACCATTCCATGAGGAAAATTACTTCTTTGGCCATTTACCTTTCCATCTGTTGGAGTAATAAAATGGGAATCTGAAACCATTGGTGCAACTGCACCGAAACATGATTGTGGTATAATATGTTCCCTGTTATAACAACTGCCTTCCGCACTATAAGATCCACATTGATTAGTGGTTAGGAGATAGGTATACGGATCGGTTCCGGTAGGATTTTCAGAATAAATATCTATAATGGTATTGTCATTCTCATACTGATTGTCTCTGTCGGATGTCGCATAAGTAGTCCAAAGTCCGGCATAACCATTGTCCGTGTGTCCTTTTATGATATTGTACAGCTGTGTTTTTAAAGTATAACCTGTGCCTGTAGCAGTGCTATAATAACCAGCGGGAATTTGAGCAAAGCTTATAGTAAAATAAAGCAATGCTAATAGAGAGTAGGTTTTTTTCATTCTGGTATTAATTATAATTTAAAATTTTGGGGGGAAACAAATCTAAGTTATATTTTGTAACAAAAAATTATTTTTGGCTATTTTTATTGCTATTTGATAATTTTTTAAATAAAAAAACGCTCTAAATGTAATTTAGAGCGTTAATTCTTGTTGCTAAAAGCAGAATTTATTCTTTGCGTTCCAGTAAAGCCATATAAAATCCATCAAAGCCAGATTCTGAAGCCAGAATTTTAGAATCTTTTATGAATGTAAAACTTTTCCCAATATCAGTAGTTAAGAAATGCTTAACTTGTTCCTGATTTTCAGATGGTAAGATTGAACAGGTTGCATAAACTAGTTTTCCGCCTGGTTTTACAATTTTGGAATAATTTTCTAAAACTTCGGCTTGCACTTTACGTATGTTGTCAATAAATTCGGGTTGTAATTTCCATTTCGCATCAGGATTTCTTTTCAAAACTCCTAAACCACTGCAAGGTGCGTCAATCAAAACTCGATCTGCTTTTTCGTGTAGTTTTTTTATGACTTTTGTAGAATCAATAATACGGTATTCTATATTGAAAGCGCCATCTCTTTTGGCTCTTAATTTCAGTTGTTTCAATTTGCTTTCATACAAATCCATCGCAATCAATTGTCCTTTGTTTTCCATCAGGGCAGCAATATGCAATGTTTTTCCACCGGCACCGGCACAAGTGTCTACCACACGCATTCCTGGTTTTACATCTAGAAAAGCGGCTACAAGTTGTGAATTGGCATCTTGTACTTCAAAGAAACCGGCTTTGAACGCATCAGTCATGAAAACATTGGCTCTTTCTTTCAACACCAAAGCATCAGGTTGATTTTTCAGAAACTCCGTTTCAATGTTCAAATCCATTAATATGGCATGCAGTTTCTCTTTGGTCGTTTTTAAGGTATTTACCCGAAGAATAACTTTTGCAGGTTGGTTTTGAGCTGCGATTTCGGTTGCCCAAACTTTTTCGCCCAATTCTTTTACACCCAATTCATCCATCCAGTCGGGGATAGATTCTTTTAGGGCTCTCACTTTTGAAAGTTCATCAAAACGCCCTTTTATTTTTCGTTCCGGAGTTCCTTCCAATTGTCTCCAATCTGGAATTGGATAGCCTCTTAAAACGGCCCATACGGAAAACATTCTCCAAATATTATCTCTGTCAAATGGTTCTTTTACTTCGGCAATTTCTGCATATAATCGTTTCCACCTAACGATTTCGTAGATGGTTTCGGCAACAAATTTACGGTCGGAACTTCCCCAACGTTTGTCTTTTTTTAAAGCTCTTGCAACCACTTTATCGGCATATTCTCCTTCATTGAAAATCGCATTCAAAGAATCGATTGTCGTATAAACTAAATTTCTGTGTAATCTCATTTTTTGTAATTGAGGTGCAAAGGTACTATTTAATGATGAATGTTTATAATAAATGATAAACGTGCTTTTTAGTATATAAAAAAAAACACTGCTTGTGACAGTGTTTTTTAAAATTATTTAATTCTATTCAAAACTATTTTCTCAGGAGCATGCAATACCATTGGGAATTTTTCAATTTTTACGGAACTGCTATCCAATCCAAATGCTTTTTCTTCGGACAAACTGAATTTCTTAATTAAGAAGTAGGTGTTCATAATAATTTTTTCATGCCAAAGTAAATCACTGTCGTTAGATAAGAATTTTTCGGACAAAACAAATTTGAAATCACCAATGATATTGTTTTTATTCAAAGATTCATAACGACTTGTTACATCAACCTCGCCATTTTTCACCATGTCTCTTAATACTTCTTTGAACATCAGGTTGATTTTTGTAGGTTCTCTGAATCCTAAATTAAAATCTACTCTAAATAAATCGTCTTTGATGATTTCGGTAACTTTATATTCTGTTTTATAAGGCTCGCTTAAAATATTCACATGGACAAACCAATAGATATCGGCTCTTTTTGGTCTTTTTTGCAAGATGGAATACATTACTTTTTCTTCAATTTCATCCACTCGGCTTGCATTAGTCATATAAACCAGGTGGGTTGCATATTTTGGGATGGATAAATCAACACATAATTCAGCTAATACTTTTCTGTAATTATCAATTTTTACAATTTTAGTATAATTTTTGCTAATTTTCTTAGCCATGTGCCATGTGGTCATTACGCCAATTAGTAGCACGGCAATAAATAAAGTCACATAACCGCCATGTGAAAATTTCTTAAGATTAGCAAATAAAAAGCTAAACTCAATTACTAAATAAATTAAGATTAACGGTGAAATGATGTACCAGGAAACCCTTTTTATAACCATAAAATAGGTAAGGAGTAAGGTAGTCATAATCATACATAATACGATGGCTAAACCGTATGCGGCTTCCATATTGCTGGATTCTTCAAAATGCAAAACAATCATTACACAGCCTGCAAAAAGTAACCAGTTGATGGACGGGATATACAATTGTCCTTTTAATTCTGTTGGGTATTTAATTTTTACTTTTGGCCAAAAATTCAATCTCATGGCTTCGTTTATCAATGTAAATGAACCGCTAATCAAGGCTTGAGAAGCAATTACAGCCGCAAGTGTTGCTATGATAATTCCTATTGGCAGAAACCAGTCGGCCATGATTAAATAGAATGGATTTCCGTGTGAACCGCCTAAAGTTTTTAATGTTTGTCCTTCATGTTGAATTAAATAAGCGGCTTGTCCGAAATAATTTAAAACCAAAGTAGTTTTTACAAAAATCCAACTGATTCTGATGTTTTTTCTTCCGCAATGACCCATATCGGAATACAAAGCTTCAGCTCCTGTAGTACAAAGAAAAACAGCTCCAAGAACATAAATTCCTTCTGGGTGAATAGTCAATAAATGATAGGCGTAATAAGGGTTTAGCGCTTTGAGTACTT
Source organism: Flavobacterium sp. (assembly GCF_035292545.1). Classification (GTDB taxonomy): domain Bacteria; phylum Bacteroidota; class Bacteroidia; order Flavobacteriales; family Flavobacteriaceae; genus Flavobacterium. The sequence continues at coordinate 29,467 of NZ_DATDPV010000006.1, forward strand.
CCATGTGATCTAACATTTGAAGAAGTCCCAGAACACCCAACATTCCAAACCAAATCAGCATCATTGGCGCAAAAAATTTACCCACTAACTTGGTTCCAAATTGTTGTATGGTAAAGAGGGCAAACAAAATTCCAATAACGATAGGAACAGTATTGATATTGGGATAAAAAGTTCGAATTCCTTCTACAGCAGATGCAACAGAAATGGGTGGTGTAATGATTCCATCGGCAAGTAACGCACTTCCGCCAATAATTGCAGGAATGATAAGCCATTTTACCTTGGTTCGTTTGACTAAAGCATATAATGCGAAAATTCCACCCTCGCCATTATTGTCAGCGCTTAGTGTAATCAAAACATATTTTATGGTAGTCTGTAATGTTAATGTCCAGAAAACACAGGAAACACCTCCTAAAACGATGTCGGCATCTATTGTATGAAGACCGATAATGGCTTTCATTACATATAATGGAGAAGTTCCAATGTCACCGTAAATGATACCTAAAGTAATTAATAATCCCCCAAAAGTTAATTTATTGTGTAGACTGTTATGTTGTGCATTCATTATACGATTCTTAAAAAGTGTGCAAATTTATAATTATAAAATCAGTTTATTGATAATTGATTCACTTTTATTATGAAGGTTGATTATTTATTTTTAAGCATAAAAAAAAGCACTGTCCATAAACAGTGCTTTTATAATTAGTGAATTCTGGTTAGTGATATTTTCTCCGGAGCATGTAATACCATTGGGAATTTTTCAATTTTTACGGAACTGCTATCCAAACCAAATCCTTTTTCTTCGGATAAACTGAATTTCTTCATTGTGAAATAAGTGTTCATTACAATTTTTTCAAAGAAAGTTAAGTCACTATCATTGGATAGGAATTTTTCAGATAAAACAAATTTAAAATCACCTATAATATGATTCTTACTTAACGATTCATAACGGCTGGTAATATCTACTTCGCCATTTTTCACCATATCTTTAATTACTTCTTTGAACATCAGATTGATTTTTGTGGCTTCTCTAAAACCAAGATAAAAATCAATTCTATAAATATCATCTTTAATAATTTCGTTTACTTTATATTCTTTTTTATAAGGCTCACTTAAAATATTAACGTGAATAAACCAATATAAATCGGCACGTTTCGGTCTTTTTTGCAAGATGGAATACATCACTTTTTCTTCTATTTCATCGCTACGGGTAGAATTAGTCATATATACCAAGTGTGTTGCATATTTAGGAATGGATAAATCCACACTCAACTCGGCAAGAACTTTTTTATAGTCGTTAATTTTGACCATTTTAGTGTAACTTTTGCTAATTTTCTTAGCCAGGAACCAGGTTGACATTACGCCGATTAACATAAAAGCAATAAACATAGTAACATAACCGCCATCATAAAACTTAGTGATATTGGCAGCTAAGAAACTAAATTCAATTGTTACATAAAGCGTAATCAGAGGTGCTATAAAATACCATTTTACTCTTTTCATTACTAAATAGAAATTTAATAACGTGGTGGTCATCATCATTCCTAAAATTATTGATAAACCATAAGCATGTTCCATCTCTTTGGATTCCTTGAAATATAAAATTATTCCAACACAACCTAAAAACAGCAGCCAATTTATGGATGGGATATACAATTGTCCTTTTACATCTGTAGGATAATTAATTCTGACTTTTGGCCAAAAATTCAATCGCATGGCTTCATTTATTAAAGTAAAGGAACCACTAATTAAGGCTTGGGATGCTATAATAGCTGCAAGTGTGGCTACAACGATTCCTATTGGCTGGAACCAGTCGGCCATGATTAGATAAAACGGATTAGGATTATGTTCATTTAGTTGGGCCAATGATTTTCCATTGTGTAATAATAAAAAGGCTCCTTGTCCAAAATAATTTAAAATCAAAGTTGTTTTAACAAAAATCCAGCTTACTCTAATGTTTTTTCTGCCGCAATGACCCATGTCAGAGTACAAAGCTTCTGCTCCGGTAGTACAAAGAAAGACAGCTCCTAAAATAAGGAATCCGTGACCAGAAACGTCTGATGTCAATAATTTGTAGGCATAGTATGGATTAATGGCTTTTAAAACCTCAAAGTTTTTAGTAATTTGAAGTATTCCTAATATTCCAAGCATAGAAAACCAAACAAGCATAGTAGGCGCAAAGAATTTACCGACAATCTTAGCACCAAATTGCTGAATGGAAAAAAGAACAAACAAAATTGCAATTACAATAGGAATGGTAGGGATGTCTGGTTTGAAAATAAGTAATCCTTCTACCGCGGATGATACAGAAATGGGCGGTGTTATAATTCCTTCGGCCAATAATAAACTACCACCGATAATCGCCGGAACAATCAGCCATTGAATTTTTGTTCTTTTAACTAAAGAATATAAAGAAAAAATTCCACCCTCACCATGATTGTCTGCATTTAAGACAATGATCACATATTTTAAAGTGGTTTGCAATGTTAAAGTCCAAAGAATGCAAGACAATCCTCCTAATATCAGTTCCTGATTAATTGTATTTTCTCCAATTATGGCTTTCATTACATACAAAGGAGAAGTTCCAATGTCACCGTAAATTATCCCTAAAGTTAATAGCAAACCGCCTAATGATAATTTACTGTGAATATCTTGATGTTGCGTTTTCATAAAAGTTTCTTAAAAAAGATGACAAATTTATCATTATAAAACAGATTATTAGCAAATGTGTTATTTTTTTTTAATGAATAAAAGTTTTTTTTTAAGTATAAAACAAAAAAAAACACTGTCTATTAAACAGTGTTTTTTAAAATATATATAATGGATATTAACCTCTACCTGAACCTCTGGATTGATTATTCTCTCTTGGAGATTCGCTTCTTTGTTGAGAATTTCCTCTTGGTGAAGACGATTCTGCTCTGTTTCCTCTTTGTGGGGAAGCTTCACTTCTTGTGTTTCCTCTTGGTGCAGACGCTTGTCCTGTGTTTCCTCTTTGAGCATAGACTTCGCTTCGTGTGTTACCTCTCTGGGTTGAAGTTTCATTTCTCGTGTTCCCTCTTGGCGTAGACGCTTGTTCTGTGTTTCCTCTTTGAGTATAGACTTCACTTCTTGAGTTTCCTCTTGGAGCAGACGCTTGTCCTGTGTTTCCTCTTTGAGTATAAACTTCACTTCTTGAGTTTCCTCTCTGTGTTGAAGTTTCACTTCTTGTATTACCTCTTGGAGCAGCAGTTTCATTTCTGGTGTTTCCTCTTGGTGTAGATGTTTCGCTTCTATTTCCTCTTGGAGCAGCAGTTTCATTTCTCGTGTTACCTCTTGGAGTTGACATTTCACCTCTGTTTCCTCTTGGAGCAGCAGTTTCATTTCTTGTGTTTCCTCTTGGAGTTGACATTTCACCTCTGTTTCCTCTTGGAGCAGCAGTTTCATTTCTCGTGTTTCCTCTTGGAGTTGACATTTCGCCTCTGTTTCCTCTTGGAGCAGCAGTTTCGTTTCTTGTGTTTCCTCTTGGAGTTGACATTTCACCTCTGTTTCCTCGGGTTTGATTTTGAGCAATTGCATTTCGTCCACCTACATTTCTGGTAGTCCTTGTTTGGTCTAATTCATGTCGATTGCTAACACTGTTTCTTTGAGAAAAAGAACGATTAGGATGTTGTCTTTCATAACCATCTGAACGTCTCGTCTGGTGCATGGCAACTGCGGCACGGCTTCTTCTAACATTCACATAATTGTAATAATTATTTATATTAATATTAATGTTGATGTTATTTCTATATCTGAAAACCGGGTAAGGATTCCAGGCATAATAATAGGTTGGGTAGTAACCCCAATACCATGAAGAATAATAGGGATGATAATTATTGACCCAAAATGAAGTATAAATTACAGGAGTATGCACATAAACAGGCTCGTAAATATAATTGTGGCCATACATATAGACATCACCAACTACTTGTACCTGAACGTTATTGTTGCGATCTCTTTCTACTTCAACGGTCGCAACATCCTGAAATACATCTCTTTCCAAGACTGCTTGGACAATGATTAAATGAGTTCTTCCTTCGACCGATTCGATAACCCGCAAATAATCAACTTCGTTATCATTATTTAAATCTAAATTCGAAATTTGAAGTTTTGGATCATTCAATCGTCTTTCAAAATCGCTCAGATTTTCGGAATCTCCAAAAATAGAAGCAACCGCTCTCAAATCTAAATTATCACTAACCTCAGAACTTGTAGCATTTACAGTAGTCCTGTCTTGTGCAAAAGTCTGATTTGCAAAGAGGGAAGCAAAAAGGGCAAGGGTAAATATTTTCGTTTTCATAATTTAAAGGATTTTGTTTCTTAACTTTTTTTTAATATCCAATTACTGTGCCAATATTTTTATTTATAAAAGCATTGTTTAAAATCCATAATATTAGTCGTAATTTAGCTTCAATAAATTGTAAACGATGAAATTTAAAAATGTTGTTTTTTTGCTCTTAATTTTGATATTTTCCTGTAAATCAAAAATGTACGAAACCCGGAAACAACCATCAAAACCTTATACTTCTGTAATTGTAGACACGCTTTTTAAGGACAAAATAAGTATAAGAGCCATAGTAGTTGATAAAAATAAAGTTTGGTATGCGGCCGATAAAAATAGATTTGGATTTTATGATTTGAATACCAAAAATAAATCCGAAAGAAAAATAACCAAAGATACTTTGAAACTGGAGTTCCGAAGCATCGCTCAAACTTCCGAAGCTGTTTTTGTATTAAGTGTGGCAAATCCTGCAGTACTGTATAAAATCAGCAAAAAAGATTTGACAACTAAAGTAGTTTATCAGGAAAAAGGAGAAAAAGTGTTTTATGATAGCATGCAATTTTGGAATGATAAAGAAGGAATAGCAATTGGTGATCCAACAGAAGATTGTTTTTCTATAATTATTACGCGTGACGGCGGGAATTCATGGAAGAAAACAACTTGCGATAATCTTCCTAAACTTGCGGATGGCGAAGCATTTTTTGCGGCCAGTAATTCGAATGTTATCATCAAAGGGTCCAAAACGTTTATTGTTTCGGGCGGAAAAAAATCAAGGTTTTTTGTGAGCGAAGACAAAGGACTTTCCTGGAATGTTTATGATACACCAATTGTTCAGGGACAAGCCATGACTGGGATTTTTTCAGCCGATTTCTATAATGAAAACCTAGGATTCGCAGTAGGAGGGAACTATGAAAAACAAGCAGACAACTCAGCCAATAAAGCCATCACTTTCGATGGTGGAAAAACCTGGAAATTAACTGGCGTAAACGAAGCTTTTGGTTATGCATCGTGTGTGCAATTCAGCACTAACAAAAACGAGTTGGTTGCAGTTGGGACTTCAGGCGTGTTTTATTCTTTTAACCAAGGGGGAACATGGACAAAAATAATGGATGATAAAGATTTGTATACCATCCGATTTCAAAATGACAGCACCGCATTTGCAGGGGGAAGAAATAAAATGATTCGAATTAATTTCAAAAAATAATGAGAGCCATTGGCTCTCATTATTTACGTTTTTATCTTCTTGGCTGTTTATCACGATACTGTTTCAATAATTTTCTATTAAAATCCTCTTCGGCTTTTTTTAGCTTTATAATTTTTACCGGGCTAATAATTCCTTTTAGATTCGAGATGAATTTTTTACGCAGTTGGTATATTTCATCTTCTGTATTTTCTATTTGAGCTAAAAAGGCAGCTGCTTCTTTCTCGGACATTTTATCGAGTGAACCGTCATTCATCCGGTTCATATAGGCTCTCATTTTTTGATGTCTTAATTCAAATTGTTTGTCGTCAAAAGCATTGTAAACCGGCCAGAATTTCTCAGCTTCATCTGCTGATAAGGACAATTCGTTAGTCAGGAAAGCTATTTTTAAAGTTTTTACCTGTTCTTTTTTCTCTCTCATTCTTCCTCCTTGAGCATAAAAACTAAAGGAAACGAGTATGAGAAGTAGCGGAAGTATATTTTTTAATTTCATTGTGCTGTTTTTTATTTTTTAAATTTAAATTGCAATAAATCTGGTGTTTATATTTTAATGATATGAATTATTCGGTTATGAAATTTTCTAAATTTCTGTTTGTTGAAAGAATGTCTTCTAAGGTTTCATCTTCGAGATTACTTTCTACTTTCATTTTTTCTATGTCTTCGGCTTCCAATAAACTTACCAAATCATATTGATTGATATTTGACTGATCGGCGATATAATTTTCTAAAGTAACTTCGTCAAGTTCTGTAGTCTTTGTCGAAAGTCTGTTGTAAACAGGAACAAACAAGGCCAGAATTAAAACCGCAGCTGCGACCAGAATCCAATTTTTTCTTTTTTGGAAAATAGAAATTACCTTTGGTTCCTGCGCAGGAATTTCTTTCATTACTTTTTCCGAAAATTTTTCGAAGTAATGCTCAGGCGTTTGAAATCCTGATTTAATTTTGGGCTCACTATCTAATCTAAAATCATTCATAGCTATAAGACAAGTTTATATTTAAAAGGTTTAATCTTTGGTCATAAAAAGTTCAATTTTTTTCACCGCATGATGATAGGACGCTTTCAATGCGCCAACCGAAGTGCCTAATATCTCCGACATATCTTCGTATTTTATTTCTTCAAAATATTTCATTTTAAAAACCAATTGTTGTTTTTCGGGCAAAAGGGCAATCGCTTTTTGTAATTTTAATTGAATGGCATTACCGTCAAAATGGGTGTCTGCAACTAAATTTTCGACTAATTTGCTTTGCATCGCTTCGCTGGTTGTACCGTTTCGTTTTGCTTTTTGATTAATAAAAGTGATGGCTTCATTTGTTGCAATGCGATACATCCAGGAAAATAATTTGCTGTCGCCATTAAATTTTTTTAAGTGCTGGTATACCTTTACAAACGTATTTTGCAACACATCATCGGCGTCGTCGTGATTCAAAACAATATTCCGAATGTGATTGTACAAAGGTCTTTGATAATCCGACAAGAGTTTTTGAAACGCTTCATTTTGCGTTTTGGGGTTCAATAACTGTTGTATGAATTCCTTTTCGTCCAAAGAAAATTATTTATCTATAAGAATGCCGCTAATCGAAAAGGTTTAATCTGTAAAAGATGTTTTTTAGCTAAAAATTAGAATTCATCCATTGCTGGTTCCTGAACTGGTTTAGGTTCAGCAGGTTTTATTTTTTTTACAGGTTGAATAGTTTTAGGTTGTACAACTGGAACCACTATTTTAGGATTTACCGCAATATAAATTTCGGTAACCCATTTTGACGGACTTTTTTCCTGTTCAACTCCTATTGTATATACTTCCATCGATGGTCCGGCAGGTTTTCTTACCAGATTATTTGCATAAATATATTCAGCAGCTTTATCCCATGCTTCTTTACTATGAGAATAATCACCGGTCAAAGTTGTTTTTACTGCTTCAAAAGGCTCTAGTTTCCCGCCCATAATATCGCTTCCCGGACTGGTAAATATTTCATCTTTTATAGGAATGCAAACAGAAAAATTAGTGATTCCATTCACAACATCATAAGTATGATAAATTACAAATGGCTTTCCATTCATAGGGATAATATTTTTTTTGAAAAAATAGTTGAGTTTAGACAACATAATTTTAAAATTCTTTGGAACATTTGAAATTTTACTTGTGATGGTTCGTTGCAAATAAAATCCACCTGGTTTGGTTACAATTCCATTTACGTTTACCGTATAGGTATTAATCTCATAATCTAGCGTTTTATCTAAATTCGCGAGACTTTTTTCATACATATCTCCAATAATTTTATCGGCACCGCCTTTTATAGTAGCATAAACTTTGAACATGAAAGGCATTGTTCCTTTTGTTCTCCAGGTCACTTTTGTTCCGCCAACGGTATCTTTAAAGGTCCAGAAAACAGATGAGGGCGTACCATCATAATTCATTTTTTGGGCAATACTGTCGTTTTCTTTAACAAAAATAGTTTTCATATTTCCATCACCTTCTTTTCCGGACCAGGAATATGAACCGCCAACTCCAATTGTTTTTTCCGGATAACTAAATTTCATTTCAGCATCATTTTCTTTCCATGAACCCCAATTTTCCCAATTTCTGTAATCGTTTACATAATTGAAAACTACTGATTTGGGAGATTTTATAACTTTGCTTCTAACAACATCATAATCTCCTTTTTGTGTGGCAACAAAAACAGATAACGCTACGAATGCGAGTAGGATTAGTAAAAATATATATTTGAGAATTCTCATAATCAATAGGGTTGGTTTAGTGATGTAAAGTTAAAAATAATAATGATATACCCGATTATAATTTGTAATTGATGGATTACAAAATATTTTTATCAAAAAGATTGATTATTTTAATTTTACCAAACGGGCTTAAAAACAAAAAAACGCCATTTTTTAGTGGACGTTTTTTTATGAAACAATGCTTTTTAAACTAATGCTTAAAAAATATTTTTATAACAAAAAGCAATGCGATGAAAATTAGAAACCCAATCAAAACCTTATAGTTCCCTTTATAAAAACTGCGATGAATGATAATATCTTTTCTATAGGAATAACCTACGGCAATAACAAAAGCTATAAAAAACAAACCTGCAAAAATTAATTGTCCCTGACTAAACATATTCGTAAAATTTTAGGCAAAAATACTCTTTTGTTATCAAAAGTTACTATTTTGCATTGCTATTTAATCAGTTAAAAATTATGCAAAAACAAATTAACGCAGTCAAAGAATTTCACCAGACTTTTGGTTTGGGATTCAGCGAAACACCAAAAGGAGATTTGGGGGAAAACAAGAATTTGCTTCGTTTCCATTTAATGAAAGAAGAAAATGAGGAATATCTCGAGGCAGTTCAAAATAATGACTATGTAGAAATTGCCGATGCACTGGGCGATATGCTGTATATTCTTTGCGGAACAATTATTGAGCACGGATTACAGCATAAAATCGAAGCTATTTTCGACGAAATTCAACGCAGTAATATGAGTAAATTAGATATAGATGGAAAACCGATTTACCGTGAAGACGGAAAAGTGATGAAAGGGCCAAACTACTTAAAGCCTGATTTTTCGGAAATATTGAAATAAAAAAATCCCGATAATTCGGGATTTTTTATTGAAGAGATTGCAAGCTGAAATCTTCCATTTGAACTAAACCTTAACGGTCCATCCAAAAGTGTCTTCCGCTAATTTATATTGAATATTATTTAATTTATCTTTTAATTGTAAGGCAATTGAATTTTCTAATTTAGGCAATTCATGGTATATGTCATCAAAGGAGAATCCAACAATCGGGTTCACAACCGCAGCAGTTCCTGCTCCGAAAATTTCTTTTAGAGTGCCATTTTTTGCGGCCTCCACAATTTCTGAAACGAATACGGTACGTTCTTCAACATTAATCCCTTCTTTTTTGGCAATGGCAATTAGACTTTTTCTGGTAATACCATCCAAAATTCTTTCACTTACAGGAGCTGTTACTAAAGTATCATTTATTCTAAAGAAAACGTTCATGGTTCCCGCTTCTTCCAGCATGGTGTGGGTTGCATCATCAGTCCAGATGATTTGTTGAAAACCTTTATCGTTAGCTAATTTTGTCGGATAAAATTGTGCTGAATAGTTTCCGGCTGCTTTTGCAGCGCCAATACCACCATTGGCTGCACGACTGAAATGTTCCGCGATAATTACTTTTACCTCACCCGAATAATATGATTTTGCTGGTGAAAGTATAATCATAAAACGGTAATGAGTTGATGGGGCAGCAATTACGCCGGTACCTGTGGCAATCATGAAAGGTCTTATATATAAGGCATTCCCTTTTCCTTTTTTTACCCAATTTCTTTCCAAATCAATCAATTGTTGTAAACCGCCCATGAAGACCTCTTCAGGAACTTCTGGCATGGCCATTCTTACTGCTGATTTATTGAAACGTTCAAAATTTTGATCCGGACGAAAAAGCCAAACTTCCTCATTTTCATCTTTAAAAGCTTTCATTCCTTCAAAAATGGCTTGGCCATAATGAAAAACTTTCGCCGAAGGATCCAATAAAAACGGTTCATAAGGAGTAATTTTAGGTTTTTGCCAGGCGCCATCAGCAAAATCACAGATTAACATATGGTCGGTAAATATATTTCCGAAAGCAATATTTTCAAAATCAATTGAATCAATTTTTGAAGTTGCAACTTTTACGATATCAATTTCTTGAGTAGCTTTTAAACTCATTTATAAGTAGTTTTTTAAATGAAATAAGTCGTTTAACATCTTGATTTCTAGTTGTCAACAAGTTAAATTCAAAAATTAAATGTTGTGTTATTTTCTGCGCTAAATTAACAAAAAATAGAACTGTTTTTACTTGAGGTAAAATTATTTCTTACTTTTTACTTTTTTCTTTTCCGTAGTTTTAATTTATTGTGAAATTCTCAATAATAATTGAAAATAGATGTAATATTACTTTGTTGTTTGAATTATCTAACTATTTTTGTTTTTTGATAAATAGATTTAATCATTAAAAAACGTAAAATGAAAAAAGTAGTTGTTTTGGTATGCTCCGTTCTTGTTTTAACAAGTTGTAAAAAAGAGAATGCTATAGTAGAAAAAAAAGCTGAAGTTGCATATGCCGCTTTTGGCGATAGTATTTCGGCAGAAAACGCTTTGTCAACAGAAGAAATGACGGCTAAATTTGGTGAAATGAAACAAGGCGATACAGTTGCTGTAAAATTTAAATCTAAAATAAAAGAAGTTTGTCAGAAAAAAGGCTGCTGGATGAAATTGGATTTAGCAGAAGACAAAGAAGCATTTGTTAAGTTTAAAGATTATGCTTTTTTTGTGCCAAAAAATGCTAAAGCCGAAGAAGTTATTATTAGTGGAAAAGCTTTTGTAAGCATTGAATCTGTTGAGGAATTAAAACATTATGCAAAAGATGGAGGGAAATCTCAAGCAGCTATTGACAGTATTGTTGCGCCAAAAACGACATACTCATTTATGGCTGATGGTGTTTTAATAAAAGGATAAATGAAAAAATATATGTTATTGTTTGGTTTTTTTCTTTTAATTGCTTGTGCAAATAAATCGGAAAAAGCAGCTTGTGCTTCTGATGCATCAGATAAAAAAAAGAAAAATTTCGAGATGTATCAAATGTCTGAAATGGCTCTTTTGATGGAGCAAATGTATGTGGACAATCAGCTATTGAAAGAAAGAATAAATAAAGGAGATACCATTGGGAAGTTTCCGAATCATTTCCTTCAGATTCATAAAGCGGTTATGACTGATGAAAGCGAAAATGATGCTTTTTTCGATGAACAGGCAGCGCTTTTTATCAAATCACAAGAACTGATTTATGAAGATCCCAAAAACGCCAAAGAGCATTTTAATAATGGGGTTAGTGCCTGTGTTCGTTGTCATGAAGTAAAATGCGGCGGGCCCATTCCAAAGATTAAAAAATTATATATAAAGTAGATTTTGAAAAGAGAAATTATCCAGACTTCCGATGGTTCCACCACCATTCATTTGCCGGATTGGGATGAATGTTATCATTCTAAACATGGGGCAATTCAGGAAGCAAAACACGTTTTTATAAAAAATGGACTCTCCTTATTTGAAGGAAAGTCCATTTCAATTTTAGAAATTGGTTTTGGTACAGGATTGAATGCTTTTATCACTTATTTAGAAGCAAAAAAGTACAACCAGACTATTGATTATGTTGGAGTGGAAGCCTATCCGATTTCAGCGGAAGAAGTTTTGCAAATGAATTATGTTGCAGAATTAAAAGCTGAAACTGAAAGTCTTGTTTTCGAAAAAATACATCAGTGTGATTGGGAAGAAAAAATAGCTATTTCAGATGATTTTGGTTTAACCAAAAGGAAACAGTTTTTTAATGAGATTGGAGATGAAGATAAATTTGATTTAATTTACTTTGATGCCTTTGGTTATCGGGTACAGCCTGAATTATGGAGTACTGAAATTTTTGAAAGAATGTATAAAGCCTTAAAAAAGGATAGTGTTCTGGTAACTTATGCCGCTCGTGGCGTGGTAAAAAGAAGTATGCAAGAAGTAGGCTTTACAGTTGAAAAACTTGCAGGACCTCCTGGGAAAAGAGAAATGTTTCGGGCAACTAAACAATGATTTTTTTTGATTCCGTTATTTTTTTAAGCAATTATTTAATATATACAGGAGAAACAATTAACTTTATATTAGTAAAAGCTTTCGGATTTTTCTCTAAATTTGATTTAAGATTGCTAAACTAACTTTAAGAAAAAGATAAATTCATTTTATGAAAAGAACCATGTTCGATTACACAAAAAACATACTTGAAAGAGTAAGTTTTGATCCTTTACTTTTCTGTAAAGAATTAGAAAAAGCATTAAAAATGTTGTTGCCATATGAGATAGAGCAACTTACAGATTGGCTTCTAAATTTCACAAATGAAAAACCTGAACTAAGACAATGTCTTATTTACATAAACAAATAGAACTAAAAGAGCTTAAAAGGCTCTTTTTTGTTTTAGATAACTAGTAACCAATGTATTACAAAATAATAAGGCCCAATAAAACACGTAAGATTTTTAATATTTTTTATGATAAAAAGTGCTAATAAACGGTTTTTTATGCATTTAATCGGCTTTTTTAATTGAACGAAAAGTAATTTATTATACATTTACAATAGGTTCTATTAAGATAACTTTTAAATCTTATTGTTATGTCCAGAATGATTTATGATTACACGAAGGAGGTGCTTGAAAGAGTGAGCTTTGATCCTCAACTTTTTATCAAAGAGTTAAAAAAAGCAGTCAAAAATTTGTTACCCTATGAAATCGAGCAACTGAGGAGGTGGCTTTTGTATTTCACAAATGAAAAACCCGAACTGAAGCAATGTTTATTTATTGTTAATGATTAAACAAACATATATCTACTGTATAAAAAAAGGAGCTTTTTTAGCTCCTTTTTTATTGCTATTTATTTCTTTGAAATTGGACTTATAATTTCTACATTTTGAAAAACGATAGCGCCTTTTATTACTCCGGCAATAGTTTGTCTCAAAGCTTCAATAATATGAATTTTTAGTTCCGTTTTCGGAAAAACAAGGCTGACTTCTCGGGCTGGTTTTGGTTCTTTAAAATGATGTAATTTGCTTTTGTCTTTTTCTTTTAAATCCAAAGTATGCAAAAACGGCAGAAGCGTAGTGCCTAATCCTTCGTCGGCCAATCTGATTAGAGTCTCAAAACTACCACTTTCCAATTGAAATGAATTTCCGGAAACAACGCCCTGATTTTTACATAAATTTAAAATTCCGTCACGGAAACAATGCCCGTCTTGTAATAACAAAATCTCATCAAGATTTAAATCCGAAACTTCTATTTCTAGCTTATTTGCAATTTTATGATTTTCGGGAATATAAGCCACAAAAGGTTCATAATACAAAACAATTTCTTTGAGCTTTTCTTCCATTAAAGGAGTGGCGGCAATGGCAGCATCAAGATGACCGTTTTTTAATCTTAATATGATTTCATCTGTGTTTAACTCTTCGATGATGAGTTTTACTTTTGGATATTTTTTGATAAAATTATTCAAAAACATGGGCAAAAGCGTAGGCATAATCGTTGGGATTATCCCCAGTCGGAATTCGCCGCCAATAAAACCTTTTTGTTGCTCAACAATATCTTTTATCCGGTTGGCTTCGTTGACAATATTCTTGGCCTGATTGACTATCTTTTGTCCAATATCAGTCAGTTGTATTGGTTTTTTTGTTCTGTCGAAAATTTGAATTTTTAGCTCTTCCTCAATTTTTTGAATCTGCATACTTAACGTAGGCTGTGTAACAAAACATTTTTCGGCTGCGAGTGTGAAATTTTTGTGTTCTGCAACGGCAAGAACATATTGTAGTTGAGTAATAGTCATGAGTATAGTAATTTCTGATACAAATATAAAAACAATCAATTTAATTTATAGTAAAAGCCTTATTTTCTTTTCTAAATTTGTGAAAATAAAAGTCATGAAAACAAATATTTTAGGATTGCCAATAAAAGAAACAGAATTATTAGTTCTGGAACTGAATATATTATTATCTAATTTTCAAGTGTATTATCAAAATTTAAGAGGAATTCATTGGAATATCAGAGGGAAGCGATTCTTTGATTTGCATGTAAAATTTGAAGAATTATATACAGATGCTCAAATAAAAATTGATTTAATTGCCGAAAGAGTTTTAACAATAGGAGGGACTCCATTGCATACTTTTGAAGATTACATTAAAAACAATCAGATTGTTGTTGGTAAAAACATTTCAAATGATGAAAAAGCAGTTCATTTAATTGTAACATCGCTATCTCATTTATTGAAAATTGAAAGAGAAATTCTGAGTAAAGCTGCAGCAATCAATGATGAAGGAACCAATTCTATGATGAGTGATCTTATCGCTGAACAAGAGAAAACCATTTGGATGATGCGAGCCTGGCTTGAAGAAAGTTTATAATCGTTTTGACATCAAAATTGAAACCAGAATGATTGCAATCTCTGACTGGTTTTTTTATAGATGTTAAATTTGGTTTAAATTTAAAATTATAATTTTTTTTCCTAAAGTTAAATTCTATTTTTGCCTCAAATGAAATTAGCCGTAAAAATACTTTTAATCGTTTTTATTACTTTTCTCTCAACTCCAACTATTGTGAGTCTGATTGAGAAAGGTACTGATACATCTTATTTTTACAGTACATCTGAAGAAGAACAAGCTCATAAAGAAATTAAAGCGGAATTTAAGTTTAATACAACTTATGATGTGATTAATTTATCCGGTTTAACCTCAAGTCTTATTCTGTCAGAGAATTTATCCAAGCACGATAATATTGCTTCTTCCATTTTTATTCCCCCACCTGACTTGGTTTAATACAATGCGATTTTAATTTTTTAAAATTCGATGCTCATATTTTTACAATGTGACAAAATTCTTTGTATTAAATTTTTAGTAAGGTATTATGACAAAAAAAATCAATCTTTTTGCTAACCTTAAATCCGATTTTGCGTCTGGTTTAGTGGTTTTTTTGGTGGCGCTACCATTGTGTTTAGGTATTGCAATGGCTTCAGGAGCCCCTTTGTTTTCAGGAATTATTGCAGGAATTATCGGTGGAATAGTTGTAGGATATTTAAGTACATCTAATATCAGTGTTTCTGGTCCAGCGGCGGGTTTAACGGCTATTGTTCTTACC
>NZ_DATDPV010000007.1:0-3695 GCF_035292545.1 Flavobacterium sp.
AAAACTTGGTGAAAAACCTGCTGCCCTGTTTATCTTTTCTGATGGATAACCTAATTCAGGATATGCTTTGCAATCGGGACGAAGAATAGTAAACTCAGCATCTATTTTATCTCTTACATAATTCATTCCTGTTTCAGTATAACCAAGAAGATATCCTTCATATTCTATAATCAGTTTACAGGAATCTCCTTTTAATAACGGTTTGGCGGGTACAACTTCTATATAATTCGCCTGGTATATTTCCCAGTCCTCAAATGACAATACCCTTTGCGAATAAACTAAAGGATTACCATTTTCTTCTTTTATTGATGAAACTTTCATCAACCGATATAGTAGCAAAGGAATAATTTTGCTCTCTTCATCGGTTCTATTTATAACGGTCATACCGCATGTAGATATTATTTTCTTGTTCTCATAATCTACATGTACATCTAAATCATAATTAATAGTTTTTAACAACAGATTTTTTTCAAAATTATTTTGAGCATTTGAATCTATCACCATGCTTAACAGAACTAATAAGGCAATAGCAATCTTTCGTTTTAGTTTAAGGTTTTGGAAGAAAATAAAAATGGGGGACATTATCAGTATTAATATTGCAAAGCATAAACATCTTATGAAAGCTATGGAGAAATAAATTATTTTTTTCACAACAACTTCTTTTTCATTTAGTTAATATTTATAAGGTCTGCATCAATAATGAATATTTAATTTATTCGGTGAATATTAAAGCTTACCGCTAACGTTTTGCGGTTTGATGAGGGCAGGATTTTTGGCACTAATGTTCATACGACGCACAAATGTTTGTTTAAGTACAAGAACGTCATAATAGCATGTCAGCCCGCCTTTTGCCAAGCTGCTGTTGTTTTTTATCTATATAAATCACCATGGAGATATTTTAACCCTGAATCAACAACAACTGTTACAATTCTTTTTCCTGCGCCAATTATTCTTGCCCTTTGAATCGCTGCCCACACATTTGCTCCAGACGTGATTCCTCCAAATATTCCTTCCAATCTTGCTAATTCTCTTGCAGTTTTATAGGCGTCTTCATTTGATACAGCAATTATTTCATCTGCCAAATCTAACCTGCATATAGACGGTACGAATCCTGCGCCAATTCCTTCTAATTTGTGAGTGCCCGATATATCGCCACCCGAAAGAGAACGCACATTCAATGGTTCAATTGGGATGCATCGAATATTTGGTATCTCCTTTTTAAGCACTTCTGAATTTCCGGAAAAGCACCCGCCTGTTCCAACTCCCATTATAAATTCATCAATGTTATTTCCGAGCTCATCTAAAATCTCTCTTGCCATATTATGATATGCATTTCTATTATCGACATTGTTAAACTGGTCGGTCCAAAATGTATTTGGCTGCTTACTTAATTCTTTTGCTCTCTTAACCATAGAGTCAATAAGTTTTGCAGTTATCAAACCATTTTCACTGGGAAATATTTCAAGAGTAGCTCCGAATGCCAGCATGGTTTGAAGTTTTTCTTCTGCAAAAGCATCGGAGGATACAAAATGTGAATGGTATCCTTTGGTTGCACATACCATTGCCAAAGAACTTCCCGTGCTGCCCCCGGTGTAATCAACTACTGTTCCCCCGGGTTTGAGCTCACCTCTCCTTTCAGCTCCTTCAATCATTGAGAGAGCCATTCGGTCTTTCATACTCCCAGTAGGATTTCCACCTTCGTACTTTACATATATTTCAGCACAGTTAGATTCAGACAATCGTTCTAATTTTATCAATGGTGTTTTGCCTATCGCTCTCATATATTTTTTTAATTAAAATAGCACACAAAAGTCTGCGGATTTGCGAAGGCGGGGCTTGTCAGCATAAATGTTCATTAGAAGCACGAAAGTTTGATTAAGCACCTCACTGTCATAGAAGCACAAAATCCCCACTATTGCAAATGTGCTGTTACCTGCTGACATTCTCTTCGTTCATTGTAATTACTCTTGTTAAACCGTCTGTCGTTATTTTTATTTTTGTATAATGTTTTTCAGCTTGTTGTTCTGTTGGATACCATTTTCTATTTGTTTCAACAATTATAAATAAACCATTGTCGTTGCCCAATGCAACAAACTTTTCACTTTTAGAACCTTTCGCAAAAAAGTATAGATTATTTTTTTCAACTAATTTGTCTGCGAGTTTTATTGGTGCATCCGCTACTATTCCGATTTCACTTATAGATTGAATGGATGAAATGCAGAAGGGTTTGTCTGAATCGTTGTTAAGGTCAAAACGTGCAATGAATTCCAAAATATTTCCATTGTTGTCGAAAAAATAAATTGCCTTTGCATTCCAACTTTCAAAGTTCGTAACTATTCCATTGTCTGCATTTTTAATAAGGCCAAGTTTTGCAGATATCCATTTTATTGCTTCGTCAAGTTTATTGCGAGGAATATTAAATGCAAAATGATATTTCGGGTTTAATTTATGTGATTTAATAAAAGTTAAGGTTGATTGCCCAGCTAAAAACGAAATGGAGTTTTGGTCTTTATTTTTTGTCTGAAGTCCTAAAAGTTTAGAATAAAATTTTTCCGTTTCGTCAAGGTTGTCAGTCAGTATTTCTATTTCTAAAATATCCATGGTTTAAATTTTGCTGTGTTGTTCATTATGCTTGCCACTAACGTTTACGCATCATCTGAAGTTGCGTAGCAATTTGGGTGTAGCGTAGCGAAACCAAATATGCCGTGTTAGGCGATGTTGAAAAAGGGCAAAAAATTCCTTATTAAAAGTTTTCGTCCCATGCATAAGGAAGTAGCTCTCTTAATTTTACAACCTTATTTTCACCGACTATTACATCAGTTTCCAAATTATCACTGTCTATTTGATACATAAATTCTCTACATCTTCCACAAGGAGGCAGAACTTTACCATCCTCTAAAACCGCAACTATTTTTTTGATTTTATATTCACCGCCAGTAATCATGGATGCAATTGCACTATGTTCGGCGCAGAATCCCATGCTTGAACAAGTATCAACGCTAACGCCAAGATAAACATTACCATTGTCAGTGACTAAGGCACAACCACAATCAGAAATAGTAAATCCATGCTTAACTTTTTTCGGTTTAACGACGGATTTTGCTTTGTTGATTAGCTCAAGGTTTGTTATTGTAATCATAAAATTAAATTAATTGTCTATGCAATTGCAGTATTATTTAAATAATCCCAGCATAGTAAAAAACCTATCAGATTAGGAGTTCAATTTTTATTGTGTCCTGTTTTTTCTTGTATAATTGCCATAAAATCAAACTTGTAATTGTATAAACTATTATTGCAGGAATTGAAGTTTCAATACCAAAAACTCCTCCATTAAAAAGAGGATTATCCCCAATATTCAATTGAACCAATACTTCATTTTTTCCTCCTGTTCCGAATGCAATTAATCCGTTAAGTAATAATAAATTCCATAAAAAATGGACAATGCCTGCATTCCATATGCTTTTAGTATAAACATAAATCATCAAAGACATAAACGAAAATAGTAATCCGGCTACTATAAGCTGGAATATATTTAAGAGTGAACCTGCTCCCCCAATATGAATTAAAGTGAAGAACAAAGAAGGTGCAAAAGCTGATATCCCAAAATTATATTTACTTTTTAGCAGGTTAAAAAAATAACCTCTAAAGATAATTTCTTCTACAAAGCCAGAAGCTAAGGACACTCCAAATGCTTT
>NZ_DATDPV010000008.1:0-3307 GCF_035292545.1 Flavobacterium sp.
GCTTTGCTATTCTTCCATCTTTATCATAATCTTTATTAAAGTACAGCTTAGAAAGGTAATCTATCAGCATGTTGCCTGGACCCGTATCGAAGGCAATCACGTCATCAGCTTTATACTTCTTATTCAATATTGTAATGTTTGAAATTCCACCAATATTTAATAGCGCTCTATTTTTCTTAGTCGAGTGAAAGATGATATAATCAAAATATGGAACAAGCGGTGCACCTTCTCCGCCAAGCGCAACATCTCCGACTCTGAAATCACCCACAGTTATAATTTTAGTGAGCTTTGCAATCACACCCGGATCACCAATTTGTAATGTACTACTGGTATCATAACCGAATAATTTCTCTTTCTTTGGAAGGTGGTGAATTGTCTGCCCATGAGAACCGATCAAATGAACTTTGTTTAGAGGAAATTTTATTTTGTCGCAAAGTGATTTAATAGCAGAAACATACACTCTCGCAATTAAAAAATTTAGCTTACAAATGTCGGTTACATTACCACCATTAAGTTCAGCATTTCGAAGAATCATCTCTTTCATTTTTCGGGGAAACGGATAAGTGATGAATCCCAGCTGTTTTATTTTGGTATTGATTCCGCTTCCGTTTATTTCGATTAGAACGACATCAACACCATCAACAGATGTACCGGACATTAAACCGATGACGTATTTATTTTTTCTCTTAGATAATTTGAGAAGCGATTCGATATTCATTTTTAAACCCTAAAAACGTTTCAAAACTATTTAATTAGTTACCGAGCGATTGCTATATTTACATTGGCCAAAATTAAAACATAAGATGGATAAAAAAATGCCACTAAAAATATTTTTTATAGTTTTAACTTTTTCTTACTTCTTAGCTTCACAAACAAAATACCCGGAAATTAATGAACAAATCAATTTAGGGAACTTCTCGCAAGCACAGACTTTAATTGAAAGTAAATTGCTCGATAAGAATCTGACCGAGCTTGACATGTACGATCTGAAATTCCAAATTGAATTGATGGATAGAATACGAAAAGACTTTAGACTAACTCGTGATGAAGTAATGAATGCTTTGAAAAAATATTATCCGAATTTAACCGATGAGATGCTGGTAAATTGGGAAAAAGATAATTCGCTTGAAATGAAAGTAATTGATGGAGAGAAACGGTACTTCAATAATGCTGTTCCAAATTTGTTTAGAATAAACAAAGAAGCAAAAAAGCAGAAAGAAAAAATTGAGGGGAGTAAGTTAGATGATCTCGATATATTTTTAGAAAATTACATTCCGAAAATTGTAGAGACTGCAAAAGAAACGGGGCAGCGATTTGTATCGCCTGTTAAGATGAAAATAAAATATTCTTTAACTGTAAAACCAAATTCAGTTCCTGATGGTGAAATAATTCGATGCTGGCTCCCCTATCCAAGAGAGTCAAATCCTCGGCAAACTGATATTCAATTATTGAATGTTAATAAAAGCGAGTATGTAATCGCTGATAATAAAAATCTTCAAAGAACGATTTACCTTGAAGATAAAGCGAAAAAAGATCTACCGACAAGGTTCGAAATTGAGTTAATCTATACAAGCAAAGCTGAGTATGTGAATCTATTTGAGGATTCAAAAGAAATATCATTCAATAAAAATCCCGAAGTATTTTCAGAGTATACTCGAGAGCAATTTCCTCATATCGTTTTCTCGGAACGAATAAAAAATATATCAGCACAAATCATTGGAGATGAAAAAAATCCTTTGCAAAAACTTAAAAAGATTTTTACTTGGGTGGATGAAAATACTCCTTGGGCAAGTGCGAGAGAATACTCAACTATTTCAAATATTCCCGAGTACAGTTTAGAAAACAAGCATGGCGATTGTGGAATACAAACTTTGGTTTTTATGACTCTCTGCAGGTACAATGGTATTCCTGCTAAATGGCAAAGCGGCTGGATGATGCATCCTCCTGAAATTAATCTGCATGATTGGTGCGAAATTTACGTTGATGATTATGGTTGGATCCCCGTTGATCAGAGTTTCGGAATCAAGAATTATTTGGATGAATCCGAAAGATATTTTTATCTCGGTGGAATTGATGCTTTTAGGTTAATTGTGAATGATGATTATTCGATGCCACTATTTCCTGCTAAGATTTATCCGCGTAGCGAAACAGTTGATTTTCAAAGAGGTGAAGTCGAATGGAGAGGCGGTAACTTATTTTTTGATAAATGGAATTACAGCATGGAAGTGGAATACCTAGAATGAGAAGCATAAATTAAAATTTTAGGTATTAACGATTCGTACTCATAATAAAGTTACAAACCCAGTTTCTCAACATATCTTGAAGCAGTTGCTTAGAAACTGGGTTTGTTTTTAAGCCAAAAATGTTCTTAAGTAAAACAATAATTTAACTTTATTTTTGTACAGTCGTTTCATAACTTTACACATCTTTTTTGGTAATGAATGAAAGAAAAATTTTTAATAATAATCCTGTTTCTATCAATTAATGTTTTATCTCAAGATAAAAAATATTTTGATGCTCCCTTTGGCGGCGGCGGCGGATATACACCGGGATGGATTTTTGTTAACCTCGATGAACTTAATAAACAGCTTGTTTCTTTTGGATCTGGTCAACTAAGCAAAAGTGGATTTTATACATCCGGTGGGGCAGGTTTTGTTTATATTGGGTTTGTACCAAATTTAAGAATTGGTGGCATGGGTTTCGGAGGCTCAACATCAACCTCAGCTTTTATTGGTGAATTTGAGAAAGAAGCTGTGTACAAAATTGGCGGTGGTGGCGTAACAGTTGAATACACTTTACCCCTCGTTAAAAATATGGCGATCTCTGTTGGTGCTGTAATTGGCGGAGGAAGCATCCAAATTGAGCTATATAAAAATCGTGGAAATTTTGACTGGAAGGATTTGTGGTACCAGTTTACAAAAGATCCTTCGACTCTAAATTTCAGTCGCAGAATCAGTAATAGCTTTTTCTTATTATCTCCAACACTAAACATTGATATTCCCTTTTATAGATTTTTATCGTTTAGATTAGGCGGCGGTTATCAATTGGCTGTAGGTAAAAGTTGGAAAGTCGAAAATGAGAAGCAGTTATCGAATGTTCCATCAAAGCTAAACGGAAATAGCTTTTTTATTCAATCGGGAATATTTTTCGGATTTTTTTCATACTAAAAAAAAATAAATGAAAAACATTTTAGTTACCGGCGGTGCGGGTTTTATCGGAAGCAATTTTATCAATTACATCCTTGATAAGAGGGACGATTATAACATAATCAACCTTGATAAACTTACTTATGCGGGCAATTTAGAAA
>NZ_DATDPV010000009.1:0-95421 GCF_035292545.1 Flavobacterium sp.
GCATCAATAGATAATGCCTTTGATAATATCCAGCTAATCGATGCCACTTTAAAGGCAAGAGGAGATAAGGCAGCCTTGGGTGCCAAGAAAACAGATAAAATCAGGTTCAGCAGACTGGAAGCGGATTTCACAACTTTCAATACAGGAGGAAGTTTAATAACCACTCCTAAAACAGCGCCTGCAAACAACACGAAATTTCCAAACAAACTTGGTTTTGACCACATGGAATCTTATTATATAGGAGTTGAGGGCAATCCGACCGCTAACATAAAAGTAAATGTAGAATTCAATGTTTTAGGAAATGTAGCTCAAAATCCTATCGATGAAATATTTTATGAAAACCGTGGCCGTCCTGTGGTTGTCACAAGCGATAATGGCGATGTTACTTTACAATCGAACAACCGGGTGCAGGTTTACAGAGCGAGTTACAGTTGGAACCAAAAGTTCTTTAACCTGAATGGTTTTTACCGCACAGGGCACTACCATTGGGGCTATGAAGGAGATTTCTTCGGATTGTATCAGGAAGCAAATTATGGGCCGAATATAGATATTTATAATGGCGCTGCGCCATCCGGTTTTGAAATGGAAGGTAAAAAACAGTTCGCCGGCCTTAAACTGGCTTTTGGGCCACAATTGTGGTGGGGAGCCAATCCGGCATTATTGCTTAAATATTCTAAGAAGATAAACAACTTTAATGTTACCGGTATTTTTCATGAAGATATTGACAAACAAAGTACAACGGTGAGTTCTTTTGCGATACCGCAACCAAAAACCCGCAGATTGACACTTGACATCAACAGAAAGATTGGTAAGTTTGGTTTTGACATAGGTGGAATCTGGGCCGGACAACCCCTAAATGGAAGGACTTATCAGGTGGAAAGAGGCGAGCCCGGGAATTATCAAATATTTCAAAACCAGATTGAATCAAAAGACAATTGGGGAGGAAAAGTAAAGATAACCTACAGCAGTGGAAAATTTAACTGGTATGCGCAATCTGCAGCAATGGGATTAGTGGCAAACGGTGGAGCCGATAATACGCAGACTTTTACCGGCTGGACTTTAAAGGACAGCGGTAGCGGAAATCAATACAATTTCTTAAGTGGTATAAATTATACTGTTGGCAAACTTCAGTTTTCTCCTAATTTCTTGTGGCAAAAACCTCTCGAAGGGCCTGTGACTTCTGATGCTCCTGCACCGGGAAGACCTAGAAATATTCTTGATGACCCCTTTGTTGTAAGAGCAAACAGACAGCAAGTTGCCGGTGAATTGTTATTGACTTTTGATCCTACACCCGGAACATGGATGTATGACTGGGACAATGACCGTTCAGAAGACGCCGGATTTGCTGTAAGTGCGGGTGTTGTTTTCAGACATTTGCCAACGACACAAGATGCTGCAATTGGTATCTTGCCTGACGGAAGAACTACTTTCGCTTTTCCGGGAGCAGCCCCTGCAGCAGATCTTTGGGAATCGAAAGTACGAATCGTTTCAAAAATCAATCGCGATTTTGGCATAATTGCCAGTCTTTATGGCGGAGAAGCCCAAGCCAATGGCAGCGATGCGCGAATTATAAATCGTTATGGTGTGGATTTGCGTATGATTTACAGAAAAATCAAACTGAACTCATTTGTAAAAGTTAATGATTGGGGACCTTACGATTATCACCGTGATTTTAACCTTACCTACCCAGTCCAGTTAATGGCTGATCTATCAACTGAAATTGGCAAACCAGACTGGTTTATTCTTCCAAATACACGCATCGGAATTCGCGGGACATGGCGTTCGCTTGACAGATATTCACCGCGATACAACCCTGTTCAAATTTTAGATGTCAACGGAAACCTGGTGCCTGACCCAACTGCCATTGGTTTCTCTAATGGAACGGAATGGGAGATCAGAACCTACATTAATATCAATATTGGCAATTAATAAAACAATTATGAAAACAAAT
This sequence comes from Flavobacterium sp., assembly GCF_035292545.1. GTDB lineage: Bacteria > Bacteroidota > Bacteroidia > Flavobacteriales > Flavobacteriaceae > Flavobacterium. Next base: position 1,952 of record NZ_DATDPV010000009.1, read on the forward strand.
TTTAATATACGCTTTGCAAAACTGCTTTCGTTAGGGTTGGTTGTTATGTTGCTTTCAGGGTGTGAGAATGACCCAAATGATTTAGAGCAAGCCAGTTATTCAACAAACCCTGATGTTTTTATCGACACCTTTAGTTCAGGTTTAATCTATGCGGCTTTTAGCGGTACGGTGGTTACTTCTTTTCAGGTCGATAAAGATGTAGCCTACAATAATACAAGCGCTTCTATGCGTTTTGATGTGCCAAATGTAAATGATCCCGCAGGCGCTTATGCCGGAGGCGCTTTCTTTACAGCGGTTGGCAGGGACCTTAGCGGTTACAATGCCTTAACCTTTTGGGCTAAATCTTCTCAGAGCGCCATCATAGGCGAGGTCGGTTTTGGAATAGATTTAGACCAAAATAAATATCCGGTTTCTTTAAGTAATTTGCAGTTGAGCACGGTTTGGAAAAAATATATTATTCCTATACCAGATGCTTCAAAATTAAGGATTGAAAAAGGACTGTTCAACATCGCCGCGGGACCAGACTCAAACGGAAACGGCTATACATTTTGGATAGACGAAGTTAAGTTTGAAAATCTGGGAACCATTGCACAACAGCAGGCGGAAATCAATAATGGACTGAATACGACAGTAACTTCATTCAATGGGGTTTCTACAACTGTAACGGGCATGGCAGCAGTATTTAATATGCCGAATGGATACAATCAATCCGTGAACGCATCGCCTCTTTTCTTTAATTTTTCATCTTCCAATACAGCTGTAGCAACGGTCGATGCGCAGGGCGTGATTACTACCGTTGGAGCTGGTACTGCTGTTATCACGGCTACCTTGGCCGGCATTAATGCGAATGGCTCGATTACGATACAATCATTGGGCAGTTTTGCGGCGGCACCTGTACCAACCAAACCTGCAGCCAATGTGATTTCGGTGTTTAGCAATGCTTATACAAATGTTCCCGTGGAATATTATAACGGATACTGGCAGCCCTATCAAACCACTACATCCGCCGATTTCAATGTGAACGGAGATGCTGTGCTGAACTACAACAATTTTAATTTCGTGGGGATACAGTTTGCCCAGCCGACGATTAATGCTTCGGGGATGACGCACATACATTTTGATATTTTTATTCCTGGTACTCTGGCAGCGGGAGCAAATTTTAAAATTCAGCTGGTTGACTTTGGAGCGGATGGAAGTTCAGGCGGCTCAGACAATACTAGCAGTAATATCATTACTTATACTAGTCCGACTCTGGTTTCACAGAACTGGATTAGCCTGGATATTCCTTTATCAAGTTTTACGGGAATGACGAACAAAAACCACCTGGCACAAATAATTTTCTCAGGCACAAACCTTCCGAATTTTTATGCTGACAATATCTTCTTATACCACAATTAGACCTTGAGGGTTGTCGATGATTCCATTTGAGTAAAAATAATTAATAAAAAAGTATGAGCAATTTAAAAATCAAACATATAGGTAAATATATCGCAGCGATTATTTTAGTAGGGGCTGCAGGTTGCAACGCAGATAGTTCGCAAAACATTGACAAACCTGACTATCAGTTGTCGTGGAGCGATGAATTTAATGGTGCTGCCGGTGATTTGCCTGACGCAACCAAATGGGCTTACGATATAGGGACGGGAAATAATGGCTGGGGAAATAATGAGCTGGAATATTACACCAGCCGACCTCAGAATATTTCGATGGACGGGGAAGGTAATTTAGTTATTACCGCTATCAAAGAAAGTTATCAGGGCGCTTCTTATACTTCTGCAAGAATCAAGACAAAAGGACTTATGGAGCAAAGATACGGACGATTTGAAGCACGTCTTAAAACACCATATGGACAAGGATTATGGCCGGCTTTCTGGATGTTGGGCAATGATAGCGATGAAGTGTCTTGGCCTCAGTGCGGCGAAATTGACATAATGGAATTAAGAGGACAGGCGCCAAACGTATCACTGAGCACCCTTCATGGTCCGGGATTTTCAGGTGCAAACGCCATTTCAGGCACAAATACTTTGATTAACAGCAGGTATGACAATCAATTTCATGTTTTTGCAGTAGAATGGGATGAAAACAAGATTGATTTTTATGTTGATGACTACTTATTCAAAAGATTTGAAAAATCTGAAGTGGAAGCAAAAGGCGAATGGGTTTATGATCATCCGTTTTATTTACTGTTAAATGTTGCCGTAGGCGGAAATTTTGTTGGAGCCCCTAGCCAACTCACTCCATTCCCACAAAAAATGACGATTGATTATGTACGGGTTTACAATTAGTTGAATATCAATTAAATCTGCTTATTGTTATTTTCATATTTACAGGCAGCTTCTATTGAAATCAAAAAAAAATATCATGCAAAAAAATACTGCATTTCGAATTCTCGTTTCCTTTTTTCTTACGCAATGTTGTCTCGCACAAGTAGATGTTGTTTACAGTGATTTGGTTTGGTCAGATGAATTTTCGGTCAACGGCCCGGTAAACGCTACAAACTGGTTTCATCAAACCCAACTGCCTGTAGGCGGAAGTTGGTTTAATGGCGAAGTGCAGCATTACACGGATTCACAAACCAACTCTTTTGTTGACGCAGGGCTCCTGAATATAGTTGCGAAAAAAGAAATATATACCGATCAGGGAATAACAAAAGCGTATACCTCAGCACGCCTAAATTCAAAATTTGCATTCAAATACGGACGTGTAGATATAAGGGCAAAACTGCCTTTGGAATCCGGCACCTGGCCTGCAATATGGATGCTGGGTAAAAACGTAAATGAACCCGGAGCCTACTTTTCGGCAGCTTACGGAACTACAAACTGGCCTGCCTGCGGGGAAACCGATATTATGGAGCACGGTATTTTTCCGTCACAATCCATCAACTACATTCAGAGTACTTTACACACGCCTTCTTCTTATGGAAACTCAGTAAACAGTGGAGGTACAATTGCTTCTGATTTAGCGAATAACTATCATGTCTATTCGATGAACTGGTCACCGTTCCAAATATCGTTTTTACTTGATAATGTGGTGTATTACACCTATAATCCTGCAGTTAAGAATGACAGTACCTGGCCCTTTGACAAAGAACAATACCTATTATTAAATATTGCGATGGGAGGTATTGCGGGCAATATATCCCCAACTTTCACCCAGAACGCGATGCTTATTGATTACGTGAGAGTATATCAAAATACTACGGTCGATACTCAGGCACCGGCTAATTTTACCGCTGCCGTTGGAGCAGTTACAGGTTCTTCAGTACAGTTGTTGTTAAATGCTACGGACAACTCAGGAATGCTTGAATATAATGTTGCTTATGGCGCGCTGAACAATACCTCATCGGGTATGTCAGGAGTTCAAAAATCAGTTGTTATTTCAGGATTGTCTCCAAATACCAATTATACTTTCACGGTTTCGGCAAATGATTTGGCGGGAAACACTGCTGCTAATAGCCCAATCGTGCTCAACGCCACCACTGGTGAACTGGTTCAGTGTGGAGGCAATTCTTCTGAGGCACAGCAGGGCAGCTTCTCGACGGGTTATAATTACACTTTCCAGACCATTGGAACAGATGTTAAAATCACTTTTGAATTGCTCGATACAGACAAAGTGGGCCTTGTTGCTTATTTGTGGAAACAAAGTCCTTTCATTGAATCACAAATGACAAATGTTTCAGGAAATACATTTACCAAAACCATCAGCGGTCAAACAGCCGGTTCAACCATCAACTATGCGGTTAAATTTGCCTATGCAGGCGGGTTATCAGTTACTAAATATATTTCTTATGTAGTTGGCAGCAATTGCGCATTGGGCACAACAACTCCTTCAGAACTGAAGCAATTTTCGTTTCCCAATCCTGTTGAAGACGTATTGCATTTGCAATTGTCAGACCATCAAAACAAAATATTTTTGACCGATATATTGGGGCGAATGCAGCTAAAATCTGTAGTTACCTCTTCGCATAATTTAGACATGAGTTCTTATAAATCGGGAATCTACTTTTTGAGAGTTGAAAATTCACACGGCATCCAAAATCTAAAAATCATAAAAAAATAGGGCTTAGTATTTATAAACAAATCTCCGGCCCATGTCGGCCACTGGAAGGCACAGCAATCCTCCTTTATTTTTTAAACCGTTCAAATTCATCGAATGAAAATATTTAATTTATCCACCCTCTCAATTGCAACCGTTCTGATTTTTATCGGTTGCAGTACCTCAAACCGCATTGTGACTTCCAAATCGGAAACAATTGTTATTGACAGGAAAGTAGATTCGCTTTTACAGTTAATGACCCTCGATGAAAAAATCGGGCAGCTCAATCAATACAATGGTTTTTGGGAAATAACAGGACCTGCTCCAAAGGATGGGCAGGCAGCCAAGAAATATGAAGACTTAAAAAAGGGATTGGTTGGCTCGATGCTTAATGTAAAAGGCGTGAAAGACGTTCGTGCCTTGCAGAAAATTGCTGTAGAACAGACGCGGCTACACATTCCGCTGTTGTTTGGTTTCGATGTGATTCACGGATACAAAACAATCAGTCCGATTCCACTTGCAGAAGCCGCGAGCTGGGATTTAGAAGCGATAAAAAATTCGGCATCGATAGCCGCAGAGGAAGCGTCAGCGGTTGGTATTAACTGGACTTTTGCACCGATGGTTGACGTGTCCAGAGATGCGCGCTGGGGAAGAGTCATGGAAGGCGCGGGCGAAGACTCCTATCTTGGGAGCAAAATTGCCGTTGCCAGAATCCAGGGTTTTCAAGGAGAGAATTTCAATTCAAACAAAAAGATATTGGCTTGCGCCAAACATTTTGCAGGTTATGCTTTCGCCGAGTCAGGAAAAGAATACAGCACAGTAGATGTGTCGGAAGAAACCTTGCAGAACGTAATTTTTCCTCCGTTCAAAGCCTCAGTGGATGCGGGTGTGAGGACCTTTATGAATTCATTCAATGAACTAAATGGAATTCCAGCCACAGGAAGCAGCTATTTGCAAAGAAAAATCCTAAAAGGTGACTGGCAGTTTAAAGGCATTGTCGTTTCTGACTGGGGATCAATGAAGGAAATGGTGAATCACGGATATGCCAAAGACGAGAAAAATGCCGCAGAAATAGCGATGAACGCAGGTTCTGATATGGATATGGAATCCTATGTATATCTGGACCATCTTGCGGCTTTGGTCAAAGAAGGAAAGGTCAAAGAAGCGCTGATCGACGATGCGGTAAAAAGAATCCTGAAGGTGAAGTTTGAACTTGGCCTATTTGAAAATCCGTATAAATACTGCGATGAAAAACATGAAAAAGAAACCGTAGGCAAAGAGGAATTCCACCAAGGAGTTTTGGATATGGCCAAAAAATCTATCGTTCTATTAAAGAATGACAATAGTCTGCTTCCATTAAAAAAGTCAGGCCAGAAAATTGCGCTTATAGGAGCATTGGCAAATGACAAAACAAGTCCGTTGGGGAGCTGGAGAATTGGCGCCGACGACAATACGGCAGTTTCTGTTCTCGAAGGCCTGCAAAAATACCCACAAAACCAGCTGACTTATACAAAAGGTGCCGACGTGAATATCGGAAGAACAGAATTCATGTTTGAGACAAAAATCAATACTACCGATAAAAGCGGTTTTGAACAGGCAATTGCCGCGGCAAAACTTGCCGATGTGGTTGTCATGGTTTTAGGAGAACATGGTTTGCAGACTGGTGAAGGCCGTAGCAGAACCAATTTGGATTTGCCCGGAGTTCAGCAGGAATTGCTGGAAGCTGTTTTCAAAGTAAATAAAAACATCGTCCTTGTGCTGAACAATGGACGGCCGCTGGCTATTCCGTGGGCAGATGAAAATATCCCTGCCATCGTTGAAGCCTGGCATTTGGGCACCCAAAGCGGCAATGCGATAGCACAGGTACTTTATGGAGATTACAATCCAAGCGGAAAACTGCCGATGACTTTCCCAAGAAACGTTGGGCAAGTGCCAATTTATTACAATTATAAAAACACCGGCCGACCAACAATGAATGAACCCGAAAGCGTTTTTTGGTCGCATTACGGAGATCAGAAGAACACACCCTTATATCCTTTCGGTTATGGTCTTAGCTATTCAAAATTTGATTATTCAAATTTGCAGCTGAGCAAAAAATCCTTTTCCAAAGAGGATCAAATACAGGTTTCGGTTATGGTCAAAAACTCAGGAAAAGTTACAGGAAAAGAGGTTGTGCAAATGTACATCCGGGATTTAGTGGGAAGCATCACACGACCGGTCAAGGAACTCAAGGGATTTGAAATGATCGAACTGCAACCCGGAGAGAGTAAAAAAGTTTCTTTTACCATTGATAAGAAAACAATTGAATTTTTTACTGCCAATCAAAAATGGGAAGCGGAAGCCGGGGATTTCAAAGTCTTTATTGGAACAAATTCTGCGCAGACAATCGAAGCCGATTTCCAATACTCAAATTAAAAGAAGAAAAACCATCCTCAGAAAAACTAAACTATTAAACATATGGACCAAACCTCATTTGAAGCTGAAACCGCAGACAGTACCGCAAGCACAACGTCGACCAATAATTCTGCGCTTTATACTTTAATCACCGTATTCTTTTTCTGGGGATTCATAGGGGCGTCGAATGGAGTCTTTATTCCATTCTGCAAAATCAAATTCGGGCTTGACCAGTTTCAAAGCCAACTGATAGACTTTGCATTTTATGGTGCTTATTATATAGGAGCGTTGCTGTTGTTCATATTAAGCAGCTATGCAAAAAAAGACATACTCAACGCCTGGGGTTTTAAAAAAGGAATTATTAACGGATTGGTGATAAGTACTTTTGGTGCCGCTTTTATGATTTTAGCGGTTACTCAGGGAAGTTATCTGATGATATTAGGCGCTTTATTTGTAGTTGCGCTTGGGTTTTCATTGCAGCAAACCTCCGCCCAACCTTTTGCCGCCTCTCTCGGCAATCCGCAAACGGCCTCGAGCAGATTGAATCTTGCGGGAGGAATCAACTCATTGGGAACCACCATCGGACCAATCGTGGTTTCCATTGCTTTATTCGGCGTAATTGCCGGCGCCAATCTTGAGGAGTTTGCCCGAAAAGCCAACTCACTGGATAAAATGGAAATCCTTTATATGTTTGTCGGTGGATTGTTCCTTTTGTCGGCAGCCTTGTTTTATTTTTCGAAGAAACTGCCTTCGGGAAAAAGCGATGCTACCTTTGAACCTGCTAATAAAGCCATAAAAGCACTTTCAGCAATTACGATAATTCTGGTAATTATTTTTGCTTATATCTTTTCACGATACGAGGACACGGAATTCATCAGGCGTTTTGTCGAAAGTAATGAAAAAGATTATTTAGGATTAAGCTTAGCGTTTTTATCGCTTTTGGTCATCGTTTTCGGCTTGCTGTTTTCTAATGTTGCGGCAAAGAAAAATCCCGAAGGCTGGGGCGCGATGAAGTATCCTCAATTGGTATTGGGCATGTTGGGAATTTTCACCTACGTCGGTGTCGAAGTAACTATCCAGAGTAATTTCGGAGAATTATTACAAACACCCTCTTTCGGAAATATTACCGGCGCTGCCTTAGCGCCTTTTATTTCGATGTATTGGGGAAGTCTGATGATTGGGCGATGGGCTGGTGCCATCACTGTTTTCAATCCCTCAAACTCAATCCGCAAAATATTACTGATTGTTGTCCCTTACATCGCCTTTGGGGTTGTTTTATTTGTAAATCATATATCGGGACAGGACGTTACGCCATTATATGCATATGCTGCCGTCGTTGCTTTCCAAATTGGAGGCTTCTTCCTTGGTCAGGATAAACCCGCGCGTACCCTGATGATTTTCGGATTGATGGGAATGATTGCCATGACGATTGGCTTGTTTACTACAGGGACTATAGCCATTTACGCCTTCATGAGCGGAGGATTATTTTGCAGCATCATGTGGCCGGCGATTTTTGCGCTTGCTATCACAGGACTGGGAAAATACACTTCTCAGGGTTCGTCTTTCCTTATCATGATGATTCTTGGCGGAGGAATCATACCACCGCTACAAGGCAAGATTTCAGATATCATAGGTATTCATGAATCGTATTTTATTCCAGTGATTTGTTTCGCATACCTCGCGTTTTATGGATTTGCCGTCAAAGGGATTCTCAAAAAACAGCATATTGATGTCGATGCCGTTGAAGCGGAAGCTGCACATTAATTTTCAATTATTCTAAAATATGGGTTTTGACTGCACTTTCAGACCCCTCAAATAACTCTTGGATACCACTAAATGAGCTTCAGTGCAAGATTGGAGACACTTAAATTGAGGTAAAAGAATCCAAACTGTTCCTATATACAATGTTACCAGATTTAAAAAACCGTAACATTCATTTTGGGTAAAAAAGCTAAACACAAAGCGTTCTTTTCACATTCTCAAAAGTATCCATCAACAGCTAATGAAAAAGAAAAACAGGAAAAACAGTCTGATTGTTTCACTACAGCTATTAAATAAATTACCATCATCCAAATATAAAAACTAAAAAAACTTGTATATATTTGGCGATATATGCAAGTTGTGCCTCATTATATACGAGCAAGGACAAATTTGATAACCTAAAAGCAACAACTTGTAGAAAAGTTGTCAAAAAAAATAAAATGTAATCCCTATGAGAAATATTCTAAGCCTGTTATTCTTTATTTTCATGGGAACAGTTTCCGGACAATCCCTAAAAATAAAAAATCTTGAACAAAGTCTTTCTCAAGCAAATTCAGATACTGGTAAATTAGCGCTGTTGGTAAAAATTTCTATCGCCTATACCGACCATGATCCGATAAAGTCAGTCCATTTTGCAGAAGAAGCTTTGTTACTCTCCAAAAAAAATCACCATAAAGAAGCTGAAATGGGCAGTCTGAATAGTTTAGCTTTCTCATTATTTGTTATTGGCAATTACTCAAGAGGATTGAAGACTTCCTTAGAAGCACTAAAATTAGCTCAAAAACTAAAGAATAAAAGAGGCCAGGTTATGGCTTACAATATTATAGGCAATATTTACAGAAGACAAGGTGCTTACAAAAGCGCTGTTACAAATCTTTTGCTTGCCAAAGACATTTGTGATGCCGATAAAAGTATTCCATGCGATCCTATTATATCTACGTTGGGAATATGTTATTTGGAGACTGGCAAAACCGATTTAGCCATGGATTTCCTGCAAAGGGTCTATCAACAACATATAAAATCAAAAAACGAAGGTATATCCATTACCTATAATCGTCTGGGAGATTTACAATATAAGTTAAATAATATTCCGCTTGCCTTGGAATATTACCGCATGGGTGTGAAAAGTGCCAATGAGTATGATAAGCCGCGATGGTTATGCTTTAATTATGTTTCGTTGGCAGAACTTTATCTCAAAGAGCACCAAACAGATTCTAGCATTGTATATGGTAAAAAGGCGCTTATGCTGGCAGAAAATAAATTTCTGCATCAGGCACAAAAAGCTGCTGTAATTCTGTCTGACAATTATACCCGGTTAAAAGAATCGGATAGCACTCTCAAATATTTAAGACTTGCTATGGTAATCAAAGATACCATTCAAAGCAACAAAGAGGAATCCGCTATTCAGAATCTTGTATTTGATGAACGCCTGCAAAAAATAGAAAACGCTGAAAATGAAGTCAAACTTAAGGAAGAACGGTCGCATAATCTGCAGTATTCTGCTATTGCTGCCACGTTAATTCTTTTCATCATTGTATTTCTGTTACTGAGTCATTCGATATTAGTGAATGAGTCGATTATCCGTTTTTTAGGAATTCTGTCTTTATTAATTGTATTTGAATTTATCAATTTGTTGCTACATCCATACTTGGGTGAATTTGTACATCACTCACCAATACTGATGTTATGCCTGATGGTATTTGTTGCAGCGCTTTTAATTCCATTACATCACAAATTAGAGCATTGGATAACAAATAAACTAGTAGAAAAAAATACCCAAATAAGATTGACTGCTGCGAAAAGAACTATAGAAGCAGTAGAAAAAAATAATCCAACATGAAAAATACAAACAAGACGAACGCGCAACATCGGTTTTTTCGGATTTGGGTTTTCAGCTAAATTTGAAGTTGGTCTTGTGTTTGAATTAAAAGTGATAATCCGAAAGATAAATCTGTATTTAATCCCAACGAGCAAAGCTGCGGGGACGTTAAAATAAAGAAAGCCTGATCTCACGACCAGACTTTCTTATTAATCCGGAAAAAGGTTACTAAGCCAAAAATAAGGCTGTTATAGATTTTTTTTGCATTCAATCTGAAAAGATTAATAACAATGGAGAAAGTCCCTGTTCACTTAGAAAAACATTTGGGCAACAAATATGGTCAAACAATAATTAGACGCATAAAGCATTGTTGTATTTTAGTGAACTTTTTAACCATTTATCTACAGCCATCGGAAAGATATTTATTGTAAGACAGGACGAATTAGATGAGATATACATGAGCTTATGATTACATCTAAGAAAGTTCATTATTTCAAAACTCTTAAATACTAAAAAAAACACCCATTAAATCGTTTTGAAATAATGGATGCTTTCACAGAATTAATAGACTATAATTTATACTTCAACAGAGTTGCTACAACATCAAAATACTCCTTTTCTATTTCCAGATAAGAATTAAAAGCAGCATTATAATAGTTCAATTCCACAAAATACTCCAATACCGAAATTTGACCTGCTGACAATGCTTTATCCAAAAGTTTAATTGGTTCAACCGAATTATTTATTTTTCGGTAGTCTTCCATAATACCTTTTAGACTTTCATAGTGACCATAAAGCTGTTTTATTTCATAATAATGTTCATTAGTATGATCAGTTAAAGCTGTTTCAGCAAAATTCATTTTAGCGTTTTGAAGCTTTACCGTGTTTTTACTTTCCCATAGCGGCAAAGTGATACCGGTGTGAATCCCATTATAAGTTTGTCCTAAAATACCCTGATAATGATAGCCTATTTCCATTTTTGGTAAGGTTAATGCTTTGCTGACATCTATTTGTTTTTGAGCAATCACTTTTTCCTGCTCTAATGTTTTTCTGATGTAATCTTGCGCTTCAATTTCTTTTTCTAATGTTTCAAAATTTGGAATAACAGGCACATCAAAATAAGTAACATCATTAAAAGCTATAGCAGTTCCACCGTTTAAACTTGTAAGTTGTTCATTGAGTTTCACAATAAAAGAAGCATTTTCTAAAAACTGCTTCTTGATTTCCAATAATTGTATTTCGGCTTTGTTGACTTCCAAAATGGTTCCGTCACCAGATTCCAGTTTCTTTTTAAAATGACCCAGCCATTTCTCGGTAGCCTCTTTTCTTTTAGCCAATGGAATTTGTAATTTGTTTCTGTAAACCAATTCAATACAAATCTTTTTGGCTTCCAAAAGCAGTTCTTGATTAGCAGCTTGAAGGTATAAATCAGCTTGCAGAATCTGTTGCTGGGCCAATTGATTTTTCTTTCCGTAAACAGTCGGGAAATCAAAAGATTGCGTCACAACAATATCTGTTTGGTTTCCGGCATTGGCAGGACTTCCTTTTAAATAATCGTACTCAACCGTTGGATTATATAAAGAATTACCTGTATTGTATTGTATCTTCTGTGCATTCCAATACTGCTTATTCGACTGTATGGTTTTATTGTTTTTGCCAATTTCAGCAAGTACTTTATCCATGTTGGATTGCCCAGTAGCATTACTGAAAGTTATAATGGCAAGACAAATCAATAACTTATTTTTCATTTGCTGCTTTTTTTCGATTAGATAAATAATATACTATTGGAACAATAAAAATGTTCAATAATGTGGAAGTCAACAGACCTCCTAAAATAACTTTAGCCATTGGACTTTGAATTTCGTTCCCTGGCAAATCACTTGCTATTGCTAATGGAATTAAAGCCAATCCTGCTGTTAAAGCCGTCATTAAAATAGGACTTAATCGGTCTTTTGAACCCTGAATAACTGTTTCGTAAAGCGATAATCCTTCTTGTTCTAAAGTTTCATAATGTGAAACCAATAAGATTCCATTTCGGGTAGCTACTCCAAAAAGCGTAATAAAACCAATAATGGCCGGAATACTTAAAATGCCACTGGTGAAATAAATGCTAAATACACCACCAATCAAAGCTAATGGTAGATTTAACAAAATGATAGAAGCAGTTTTGACCTTTTTGAATTCCTGATACAGAATTAGGAATATAACCAATAATGAAATAAGTGAAGTTAAAACCAGTGTTTTGGAGGCTTCTGCTTCAGCTTCAAATTGCCCGCCATATTCAATATGATATTCTTCGGGCAATTTTACTTTATCAGCGATTATTTTTTGAATATCAGCTACCACACTTTTTTGGTCACGACCCGATACATTGGCAGAAACCACTGTTTTACGTTGTACATTTTCACGATTGATCGTATTTGGTCCAGAAGTGCTGACGATATCTGCCACATAGTACAATGGTATTTTTTTACCATCATGTGTATCAATCATAGCGTTTTTAATGTTCTCGATTTTACCTTTGTTGGCATCATCATAACGAAGTACCAAATCAAAGGTCTTGTTGCCTTCGTAAATTTCTGATACTTTTTCACCCGCAAAAGCCACATCAACAAATTCATTAAACTGACCAATAGTAATTCCATATTGGTTCAAAACATCCCGTTTGGCTTTTATTTGAACTTGCGGAATTTCGACTTGTTGTTCGACGCTTAAATCTACCAATCCTTCTACATTCTGGATTTCATTTTTGATTTCATTGGAAAGCATAAACAGTTTATTCAGGTCGTTGCCAAAAATTTTGATGGCAATATTGGCTCTTGTTCCCGATAACATATGGTCTATTCGGTGACCTATCGGTTGACCAATAGTAATATTGGCTCCTGAAACCCCTGCCAGTTTTTCCCTGACATCTGCCATAAATTCTTCCCGATTTCTTTCGTCTAAAGTGAAAGGAGCATCAATTTCAGCAGCATTTACACCTTGTGCGTGTTCATCAAGTTCAGCTCTTCCTGTTCTACGGGTTGTAATTTTAATTTCGGGTACAGCTAGTAATGCTTTTTCTACTTGTGTGCCTATTTTGTTACTTTCCTCTAATGATATTCCGGGTAAACTGACTGCACTAATTACTAACGAACCTTCGTTAAATTCCGGTAAAAAACTTCTTCCCAATTGGCTCATTACTAACAAGGAAACCAAAAATAATCCCCCTGCAATTACAAGTACTGTTTTTTTCATTTCCATGGCTCTATTCAAAGCATCGGAATACACTTTTTGCAGGCGTTCCACCAACCAACTTTCTTTATGCTGTTTTAAAAGCATTTTGTCGTTAGTCAATAAGTAACTTGCTAATACAGGCGTAAGTGTAATAGAAACGATTAAAGAAGCAAACAAAGCTACAATAAAAGCGATGCCAAGCGGAGCTAATAATTTACCTTCCATTCCTGATAAAAAGAATAAGGGCAAAAAGGCAACTATAATAATAAAGGTGGCGTTAATAACCGAACTTCTGATTTCAAACGAACCATCAAAAATAACGGTTAGTTTGTCTTTTTGCTCCGCTTCGGGTTTGAGTGCATTTTCTTTAAGTCGTTTAAAAACATTTTCCACATCAATAATGGCATCATCCACCAAATCACCAATAGCAATAGCCATACCTCCTAAACTCATGGTATTGATAGTAAAACCTAGCCATTTTAAAGTAAGTATTGCAACAATTAATGAAATAGGTATTGCCAATAAGGATATAAATGTAGCTCTCCAATTCATCAGGAATAAAAACAAAATGATAATTACAAAAGCGGTTCCTTCCAATAAAGTTTTCTGAATATTACTGATGGAAGCGTTTATAAAATCGGCCTGACGGAAAATTTTAGTATTAATATGAACATCTTTAGGCAAGTTCTTCTGAATATCAGCAATCGAAGCATCAATAGTTTCAGTAAGTTCCAAAGTATTGGTTGAAGGCTGCTTCATTACTGTCATAATTACAGCAGGTTTCCCATTCAAAGAGCCATCACCAATTTTTAAAGAAGCGCCAATTTTTATTTCGGCAACATCTTCTATTTTGATGGGGTTTCCTTGCTGCATTTTAATTATAGATTTGCCTAAAGCTTCAATTTCATTAGTCCTGCCAATACCTTTAACGATATATTCGTTATTATACTCATTCATAAAACCACCAGACGAATTACCATTGGCCTCTTCACTAGCTTTTAATAATTCATTGAGTGAAACATTGTAATAATTCATCTTTTGTGGAGAAGCTAATATTTGATATTGCTTGTATTCTCCGCCAATGACAACAACTTGAGATACACCACCGGTGGCTAATAATCTGGGTCTGATAGTCCAATCGGCAATGGTTCGCAAATCAATTTGAGAAGTCTTATCCGCTGTTACACTAACCAACATAATTTCTCCCATAATAGATGATTGTGGGCCCATTGTTGGATTTCCAACACCTTGCGGTAATTTTTCTGCTACAGCGGTAATTTTCTCATTTACAATTTGTCGTGCTTTGTAAATATCAGTTTCCCATTCAAATTCAACCCACACAATAGAAATACCTGCGGAGGAAGAAGAACGGACGCGTCTTACATTGGTTGCCCCATTTACAGAAGTTTCGATAGGAAATGTAACCAATTTTTCTACTTCTTCAGGTGCCATTCCGTGAGCTTCAGTAAGTACAACAACAGTAGGAGCAGTCAAATCGGGGAACACATCAACTTCCATTTTGGAAGCGACAACACTTCCGAAAATCAGTAATAAAACCGATGCTATCACTACAAAAAATCGATTTTGCAGTGAAAATTTAATTATTTTATTTAGCATAAGTCAGCTATTAATGTTCGTGTCCATGAGCAGGCAATGCACCCGATGCACTAGATAATTTGATTTGATAACCACCTTTGGTAACCACTCTTTCATTTTCTGAAATACCTTCAATAACTTGTACATTCAAGCCATCGCTGGCACCTAATTTCACTTCTCTTTTTTGGAAACTTTCGCCACCGGTTTGCACATACACATAGAAAATACCTTGTTCTTCAATTAGGGCAGAAACAGGAACTACCAAAGCATCAGCAATAGCAGAAGATTTAAGATAAATTTCAATTATCGATCCCGAAACCAATTGACCAGCATTATCAATTTCAAAAGTGACAGGGATAAAAGGAGTGGAAGCAGAAGCACTTTTTCCATAGGAAACAATTCTTCCGTTCAAGGCAGCAGTATTATAAACAACCTCATTTTGGGGCGTTTTAAAATTAGCAGAGGTAATGCTTGATAATCTGCTAAAATAGTTTTGAGATACATTGGCTTGCACAAGCAATTTCTTGTTTTTTGAAATGGTTGCTAATGGTGTTCCGGAGGGTACAAATTGTCCTTCGGTTACCAATACATTTTTAACAAACCCTGACATTGGAGATAACACGTTTTGACCTTTAGAACTATAATTTTTAGAAACAGTGTTATAGGCATTTCTCGCGTTATCAAATTGTAATTTTACTTGTTGATGGTCTTTTTCTGAAACTATTTTATCAGTGACCAATAATTTGGAACGCTCATAATCTGCTTTAGCTTTTAAATAATTGGCTTTAGCGTCTTTAACTGAAGCATCTATATTGCTTTCAGTCATATCGCCACCTGTAATAGTAAAGAGGGAATTTCCTGCATTTACGGCAGAACCCACAATAGTATTTTTGCCTGAAAATACAACTACACCGCTTGCTTTTGCAGTAACAATTATTTCATCCCCTGGAGCAGAAAGGATTTGCCCACTTGTTTTGATAACATCATTGAAAGTCTGCTTTTTTATCGCTTGGTTTGCAAATTCTACTTTCCAGGCTTGTTCTTTCAAATACGAAATATCACCGCTTTCAGCGTGCTCAGGCTGTTTTGCCAAAGCCGTTTTTTCATCCGGATAAACTATTACATTTTCAATCGTGATTTTATTAGTAAAGTTTTTGGTTTGAATATCAAATACTAAAGTTCCTGTGCCAGCCGTTTTTGGGTTTAAAGCCAAACGGAATATTCCAGGAGAACTTGGTGCATCAACAGACTGTTTGATGCCTTTATCAGCTATAATTAAGCTAACCGTTATTTTAGCATCGGTTAATGCTTTAAAATTTTCGCCCAACACAGTAAAATGCGCAGCAAATTTTGAAGTTTCACCAACTATCAGGGGCTTAAATTCAACAAATAATTCTGAATTTTCTGTATATAGTGTGTAAGCTAATGGTTCAAGCGAAGCACCTTCTTTTGTTTCCTCTTTATTGTTGCAACTTGTAAATCCTATAGCGAATAAACCAAGTAGCAGTATTTTTTGACATAAGCCTAAAAGGCTAACTGACGATTTCGTAATTATTTTCATATAACGCAAATGTTAATTTGATGCCTATAATTTTTTAACAATTATAGGCATCAAAAATATTAATGTTGGTGTTGTTCACCATCCTCATGCTGGTGGTCGTGTGTTTCTTTTGTAGCGGCACTATCTTGTCCAACGGTAAATTCTTCCTGAGTAACAGTATGATTTTCGTGGTTTGCATGAGCTTCGCAATCTGCGTGCTGGTGTGCTCCATCATTGTGGTCATGTCCGTGTTCTTCGGATTTTTTATCGTTACAAGCAGTAATTAGCATGCCTGCAACTGCCAGCGAAAGCAATAATTTTTTCATTGATTTTGTTTTTAAATTAGTATATATGAAAATAACTTATAGCCCAAATAAGGCAATAAACGTCCTGTAATTCAAAGATTGAATAGTTTAGCTAAATAGTGTGGGAGGCCCTCGAAACTGTAAGGAGTGTAAATGAGGAGAAATAAAAATTAGTGGTTCTTTATTCCTCACTAATTCTTTTTTATTATAAAAACCTATCGCTTTCGAATAAGACAAATTGTTTTCTAAAACAACTATTTGATTAGAAACTGCTTTGACGATTTTAACAATATCTTCTATATGACTGTTTGAAAAAGCATCAGAAGTATGATTAAAATGAGAGAATAAAAAGAATAAGCTATTTTCATCAGAATGCTCTTCGTGATGATGGTGATGTTTTCCGTTATGATTATGTTCTTTAATATGGGTATGCGGAAACAGGCTGTGCCCTAGTTGGAGGAAGCAAGCCAAAAAAAGAAATGATATGACTAACGATTTCTTAAACATCTATACAAAAGTATGTAAAATAATTAACTCATTTGTAAAGTAATGAATTCACTTGTGTTTTAAGGGGTCTATGAAGTTTTTAGTGATTTATTGTAATTATTATAAACACTTAAAAATATACCAAAATCATCTTTTACATTACATCAGATATAGTAAAATTAAATTGCGAAAGCCTCTTATTTACAAGGATTACCTTGTTGTAACAGTTCTATTACTTTTAAGATTTCTAGTGCACAAAAGACCCAATCTACACTAAATAATAAATAATTATGTAAATAAAATCAATAATTATGTAAGACCTCCCTAGAGCATTACCCCTAATTTCGCATCTAACAATCTTAAATATATCAAAATGAAAAATCGAAGTATATTACTCGCCTTAGTATTAAGCATCGGATTATTTACAACTTCTTGTAGTAATGATGATAATGGAGGAGAAACCCTAGCTCCTTTAGCCGGAAAATGGAATATTACCAAAGTAGGTACCACAGTTAGTGGACAAGAATTTTTGGTTGATCCCCCACAAAATGAAGACGGCTGCGAAAAAGATTATCTGGACCTAAAGCTTGATAATACGCTGACAGATGGAGATTATGATTCAAGTACTAGTCCATGTGCATTGGATACTAACACGGGAGTTTATTCCAGGTCTCATAACGATTTAACAACTGTTAGAGATGGTGTAACTAAAGTTCAGGACATTGTTAACCTTACGCTTACAGAATTAAAGTTAAAAGATGCTAATGGTGTAATTATGGTGTATACCAGGGCTTAATTTCTTTTTCTTATAGATAAAATGCTGAATCTTTGGGGGTTGAGTGTAAATTCGGAAATGACTTTTAAAAGTTGTTTCCGTTTTTTTTGGATTGAACTCCCGCTGTCATCTGCAAGCATAATGACCGAAAGCAGATTCTATGTTAAAACACAATCAACCAGGAATCTTCTCAATCAGTTGTTCCTTCTACCTTTCCTCAAAATGGAATAAGCCAATTATCCTATTTCATGGCGTCTATCATATGTTTTATAATTCTTAAACTTTTGAGTTTATCCTGATGATTAAAAATTGGACTGGTAATCATCAACTCATCTATTTTGGTATAATCGATAAATTTTTTCAATTCGATTGATAATTTTTCTTTGTTTCCTACAAACGAACCAGCTGTCATTTGATTTACATGAAAACGTTCTTCTTCGCTCATAAGACCTTCCAAAGAATCCACGGGTGGTTGTAATGGTTTTCTGTCGTTTCGAATTAAATTTAGAAACATTTGGAACAAACTTGTGGAAAGTATTTCAGCTTCTTTATTAGTGTCGGCCGCTATTACATTTACGCATGCCATAGTTTTGGGTTGTTCTAAAAATTCTGAAGGTTGAAAATTATCACGATAAAATTCAAATGCCTGTAACATCTGCTTGGGTGCAAAATGTCCGGCAAAGGCATAGGGCAAACCTTTGGAAGCAGCCAAAGCAGCGCTGTCCATACTCGAACCTAAAATCCAGATGGGAACTTTTGTTCCTTCTGCCGGAAAGGCACGCACTTTTGCAGTAGCATTCTCGACAGAAAAATAGTCCTGAAGAGCAGACACATTTTGTGGAAATTGTTGTGACTGTTCATAGAAGTCTTTACGTATGGCTTGTGCCGTTAGCGAGTCGGTTCCAGGCGCTCTTCCTAAGCCTAAATCAATTCGATTGGGATAAAGGATTTCCAAGGTTCCAAATTGTTCCGCAATAATAAGGGGCGAATGATTCGGCAACATGATTCCGCCAGAACCTACTCGGATATTTTGAGTTTGACTAACAATATAACCAATCAGAACCACTGTTGCAGTACTAGCAACATGAGCCATATTATGATGTTCGGCCAACCAAAATCGGTTATAACCCAAACTGTCGGCAAGTTGGGCAATTTCTTTCGTTTTTTGCAATGTTTCGCCAGCATTGCTGCCTTGGGTGATTATTGCTAATTCTAATATGGAAATTGGAATATTGTTTGCCATTGTAAATTTCAGATTTTGAGTAAAATTAATCATTTACGCCAAAAGCTTATGTTCTTCGGTGTTAATTGAATTATAATGTTTCAAACGGAATCAAATGGTAAATGCTAATTTATTCAAGATTGGAAAAAAAGGGTATAATTTATTTACTCTCTTTTATAAATTTCTACCGCATCAGACTTAAATTTACTTTTTATCCATAATATTAATTTCTGCTTTTCGGAAGAATTCAGATCATTTTTACTTTCATAGAGTATGACAGTAACTACTTTTTTACTTTCTTTATTTTCGGTAAATGCATGATTGGCAATAGCAATATTTTTTATCTCAGGAAAGAGTATTTTTGTTTCGGCCAATATGACTTTGTTATCAAATTTTAAGGCTGTAATTTGACTTTGTAATTTGGCGATAACCAAATCTTTTTCACTCATCGTTTTGGTATTAAAACTAATTTCATTCAAAATATCCTGTTTCAGGTCGGTGGTATCTTGAATAATATTTAGTACCGTATTTTTCAATTCATACGTTTTTAATTTTTCGTTAAGTGATTTAATTTCATTACGATCAAGTCTCTTTCTCAAAAAAGCAATATCTATTTTTTTTGGACTTGAAGTAAATTGCGTTTTTTTATACAGGATAGTGTAGCCTTTTTCAATAAACTCTAATTTTAAAAAAAGTTCTACTTTTTGTTTGTATTTTTTTTCTTCAACTAATTGAAAAGCAAAATAGATACTGGGTACAATCAAAATTATAGTTAAAAATGTGATCGCATATTTAACTTGCTTTTCTCTTTTGAGATTGGTTTGTCTGGTAATAGGATATTTCAAATATTTCACAATAATAAAAGTTGCGATGCAAATAAAAACACAATTGATGGTATACAAATACATGGCGCCAAAAAAGAATTTAAAATTACCCATGGCCAATCCATATCCCGCGGTACACAATGGTGGCATCAGTGCTGTTGCAATAGCAACTCCTGGAATAGGATTCCCTTTCTCAACTCTTGTGGTGGCAATTACACCAACAAGTCCACCAAAAAAAGCAATAAAAATATCATATATATTTGGTGAAGTTCTGGATAACAGTTCCGATTGAACATCTTTAAAAGGACTTAAAAAAAAGTAAATTGTAGAAACCAGTAAACTAACAATTGTAGCAATGAAAAGATTTTTTAACGATTTTTTCAGCAAATTAAAATCATAAATCCCCAATCCAAAACCAGCTCCAATAATAGGACCCATCAAAGGCGAAATAAGCATTGCACCAATAATTACAGCCGTTGAATTTACATTCAACCCAACCGATGCCACTACAATAGCACAAGCCAAAATCCATAAATTAGAACCTCTGAAAGAAATATTGGATTTTACATTATCTAATACCTTATTCTTGTCCTCCTCACCGTTATGTAAGTCGATAAAATTTACGATTTTATTCATAATTCTTCAATTATATCATTTTTTAGATTCCCCGATAGCGATTTGCAATTCGTGGTCTACAAAGATTGCATTATTATTTTCAATGCAAATCTAATGCAATAACCTTCAATTCATTTTCTAAACCTACATAATTTCTTGCTGAACTAATATAGCAATGTGATTTAGATATTAAAAATCAGTTTTACGATTGTTTAAAATTTAATCATCATATTTTTTTTTAAAAATTATCTTTTGTTCTGAAAACCAAACATTTATACTCATTGTAAATATTTTTTTGTAATTTTGATATTATTACTGAATTGAAGTCTGAGCTTCAAAAATTATCGACTTCTTAAAGTGATACGTTCTGAAACCGGTTGACACTTAAAACGTCAGCAAAATAAATTTAGAACATAAAAATAAAGTTTTTACGTTAGCATTTCAATAATTCAATCTTCTTCATTATCCACTTGGCTTGGGCATCAACACTCTCTAGACAGGTTTAGAGATAGAAGCAGCTCGAGCCAGAAAAATAATTATGGATGCGTTTCAGCAGAAGATTCTTTTGGGATTTTATCTAAAATCAGAAGGACCTATAATAATGCTAAACGACTTTTATCTAAACATTTAAAAAACGCACTTATTTTATTATAATTTAAAAATAAATCTATGCGAGTTCCTGTAATCCGAAAAAATACAATATTTAGCCCTGATTGCAGCAGGGTTGTTGCCCGGTATTTTATGAATGGTGATCAGCGAACCCAAAAAATGGTAAGCCGTATAATGATATTGGATGAAAAACAAGTTACAGACACTTTAGAACATACACTTCGTGAGTTTGCCAGACGACATCGAAATATTTCACATATATTTTTTAAGCATTGTGAAAAAATCAGGGGTTTAATTGAAGGCATGCA
Organism: Flavobacterium sp.; assembly: GCF_035292545.1. GTDB lineage: Bacteria > Bacteroidota > Bacteroidia > Flavobacteriales > Flavobacteriaceae > Flavobacterium. The sequence goes on from NZ_DATDPV010000009.1 coordinate 23,457, forward strand.
AATTAACTATGATGGCCTGTCAAATGAACGAAAAATGCTTATCGGTTCTTACTGTACAATGGAATATGCAATAGAATCTGCTGCTTTTTTTAACCCTTCCATTGTGGAAGATTTCGACCAATCGGATCTCGAAATCGGAGAGAAGCGTGTCATCATTTCTTTCCGTGCCACCGGGGAAGGTCATATCTCATCAATCGTTTTTAGAAGGGGAATCCTGGATAAGAATAACGATCTTCACGTGATGAAAATCGGTGATAACATTGATAAAGCAGAGATTGTACACAAAAAATTTTACAACAAAAAAAGATTTGTCCTGAAATTGACAGAAATGCATACTTCAGATAAATACTCCACTAGTATTATGCAGGATCTGCCTGAAGAATTTGAGTATTCCGCATTAAAGGATGTAATATGTAAAGCTTTAAAAGATCAAACCATCAGCCAGGAGCGGAGAACTGCACTCGAAGAAGTGATCTGGTTGGCGGATTCCTTTTATGATTTGCAATTCAAACACGATTCAGATATTACTGAACGAGTTATATTTCCGATTTCCGATTCTGAAAGTCGTGGTATTGAAGATGCCCGTTTTGTTCGCTTTGTTGATGATGAAGATAACTCAGACAGAATAATCGCGACTTATACAGCTTATAATGGTCATACCATTCTTCCAAAATTGATTTCTACCGAAGACTTTTATACTTTCCGTGTAATGCCTTTACATGGTGCAGGTGCTCAAAATAAAAATCTGGCATTATTTCCCAGAAAAATAAAAGGTAAGTATGCCATGCTTGCCAGAATTGATGGTGTTAACAATTACCTTATGTATTCCGACAGGCCAACACAATGGAATAATCCAGTTATGATTCAGGAACCTCGTTATCCTTGGGAATTTACACAAATTGGAAACTGTGGATCACCACTTTGGACCGAAGAAGGCTGGTTGGTTATTACGCACGGGGTAGGTGCCATGAGGCGATATTGCCTGGGCGCATCGCTATTTGATCTTGAAGATCCTTCGAAGGAAATTGGAAGGCTTAAAGAGCCCTTGCTTTAACCACTGGAAGGCGAACGAGAAGGTTATGTGCCGAATGTAGTGTATTCTTGCGGCTCGATTATTCACAACAACAGCCTGATATTACCTTATGCCGTATCAGACTATTCCTCTACTTATGGCGTGGTGGATATGGTAGAATTGATGACTGCGTTGAAGAAAAGTAAATGATGGTTTGAATACTTCACCATTTCTACTCGTTTAATGGTCTGTGAAAAATGCAGTAAAAAACCGAAGACGATTTATTTATACTTTGGTTTCCGACTTTGATATGCTGAGTCATATTATTTCCCCACTGATAATTAAATACTTAATGGTAATTATGTAACTTATATATAAAATTTTGTAACAATCTAGTACAAAAGATTATAGAACTTTGTCTCGTTGTGAAAATTCATTCGCAATCTAAATTATATTCATATGAAAAAGTTAATTTTTATTGTATCTGTTGTTGTATTTGCAATTACGTTGAACTCTTGTAATGATAGTGATTCAAATTCTAATTATCCTTATAAAGTTAGAATGACAGATGCTCCGGGACCTTATGATGAGGTTAATATTGATTTGCAAGGAGTTGAAGTTACTGGTTCTAATGGAGAAATGGTTACTTTAAACACTACAGCTGGAATTTATAATCTTATAGATTTATCTAACGGTTTAAGCGCTTTAATTGCTACGAGTACTTTACATGATGCCACAGTGGCACAAATCAGATTGATTCTTGGAACTAACAACACAGTTGTTATTGATGGAATAAGTTATCCTTTGAGCACGCCAAGTGCTGATCAGTCAGGTTTAAAATTATTAGTAAATCAAACACTTCAAGCAGATATTCAAAATGAAATTCTTATTGATTTTGATGCTAATACTTCAATTGTTGAAACTGGAAATGGAACTTATAAATTAAAACCGGTTTTAAGAACAGTGGTTACTGCTATAAGTGGAAACATTAAAGGAAATATCACTCCAGCAGGAACAGTGGCTGCAGTAAGTGCAACTTCATCCACTGGTGTTGTATATACCAGTAATGTAAATGAACTTGGTCAATTTCAAATTTCAGGACTTCCATCAGGAACTTACACTTTTACTGTTACACCAGCATTACCATTGCTTCCTGTTACTCAATTAAATGTTGTAGTTGTTGCGGGTGCTACGGTTACATTAGATGTTATAAATCTATAAGTTAATAAGTTATAAACAATAACGTTTATTTTTAAAGAGATTGTACAATTGTTTTTGTGCAATCTCTTTTTATTTGATTTCTTCTTAAAAAATACTTTATTCATATTTTGGGAATAGAACAGTTTCAAAAACATATAAATAGTAAATTTACACTGTAAATAAATACCTATGCTATTTCTAATTTTGAGCATTCTATGCAGTGTAACCGTGGGGGCAATCTTTAAAGCCGCACGCCAATATACTATCAGCAACATACAAATTGTTGCTTCAAATTATGTGTTTGCCCTTATACTTTGTTATCTGTCATTTCCGCCAGATGTTAACTCAATAGGAGCTGAGGCACCTTGGAGTATTTATATAGCGATAGGTGTTTTGTTACCCGCTGTATTTCTTATTATGGCTGCCTCTATAAAACACATGGGTATTGTAAAAACAGATGCCGCTCAGCGCCTTTCCCTGTTTATTCCTATTTTGGCCGCGTGGTTGATCTTTAGAGAAGAATTCAATATTCTTAAAATTACGGCCTTTATGGTAGCATTACCGGCACTGGTGCTTATTCTCTCCAAATACACCGAAAGTACTAAAAATAGATGGGGCTATCCTGCAGCAGTTTTACTTGGTTATGGTGTTATTGATGTTCTTTTTAAACAAATTGCCACCTATACAAGTCTGCCTTATACGACCTCATTATTTGTGGTTTTTGGTATTGCATTGGTGATTATGATTGGAGTCGTTGTCTATGAAGTGCTCATCAGTAAACAACCATTAAACATCAGAAGCATTCTTTTTGGAGCTTTGGTCGGGATTTTCAACTTTGGAAATATTCTTTTCTACCTGAAAGCACATCAGGAATTTGCCGATAACCCTTCAACCGTTTTTGCCGGGATGAATATGGGCGTAATTATTATAGGAAGCCTGACAGGTATCTTCATTTTTAAAGAGAAACTGACCAAAATGAATTATATAGGTCTTTTTCTGGCTTTAATAGCAATTGTTTTAATTGTAATGTCGCAGCATTACAAATAATACGTTTTAACTAAATATTTCATATATTACTGAAGAATTATTCATTAAAAATTTAAATTATGAAAAAATTATTTTTCCTTTTGATTGTAGTTTTATGTAATGCGACTTTATTTGCACAAACTACCTGGAACGCTGATCCAATGCATTCCAATTTATCCTTTAGCATTACGCACATGGGCATTTCCGACATTGACGGATTATTTAATACGTTTACCGCTTCAGCAACTACTACCAAAGCGGATTTCAGTGATGCTGTTTTTGAACTTTCTACAGAAGTGGCTTCCATTAATACTCAGGTAGAACAGCGAGATAAGCATTTAAGAAGTGCCGATTTTTTTGATGTTGAAAAATATCCGAAAATGACCTTTAAAAGCACCTTAATAAAAAAGAAATCTAAAAACAGATACAAATTGAGAGGTAATCTTACCATGCACGGAATTACTAAAATGGTAAACCTGACTCTTTGGTATAGGGGAACTGTTGAAAATCCACAGTCAAAGGCTATGATTTCGGGTTTTCAGATTTCAGGAACTTTAAAACGCAGTGATTTTGGTATTGGCTCCGGTTTTACTGAGGCCATGCTAAGTGATTTTGTAAAGATAAAAGCAGATTGTGAGTTTATAAAACAATAAACTTTATTTGGAGTCGAACTTCTTTTAGTTCAATTGGCCCACAACTTTAAAAACATACAAAACCCGTCTCATATTGCAATAAGACGGGTTTTGTAACATCATAAAATAGAATGTAAAGAGATATTTATGGTTCAATAATCACTTTCATGGCTTTTTCTTTGGACGCATTTCCAAATACTTCATATGCCTGCAAAATTTCATCGAGTTTAAAATGATGCGTTATCAGCTTATTTGGATCTATTTTTTTAGAAGTAACTGTTTTCAACAACATGGGTGTGGTATTGGTATTGACCAGACCGGTGGTTATTGTAATATTTTGAATCCAGAGGTTTTGAATTTGTAAATCCACACTTTTACCGTGCACGCCAATGTTGGCAATATGTCCGCCTGGGCGTATGATTTTCTGACAAATATCAAAAGTAGCCGGCATTCCCACTGCTTCAATGGCTACATCTACACCGTCTTTTGTTTCTGACATAATCCTTTTTACGGCATCTTCTTTTTCGGAATTGATGGTATCTGTAGCGCCGAATTTCTTAGCTAATTCCAGTCTGTTTTCATCCAGATCAATCACATATATTTTTGCGGGTGAATAAAATTGAGCGGTCAGCAATACTGACATACCGATAGGTCCTGCGCCTACAATAGCAATGGTGTCTCCGGGTTTAACCTGTCCGTTTTGTACGCCAATTTCATGTCCTGTTGGTAAAATATCGCTTAACATTACTAATGCTTCCTCATCTGATCCGGCAGGAATATGATGGAGACTGTTGTCTGCATGCGGAATACGTACATATTCTGCTTGAGTACCATTAATTAAATGGCCTAATATCCAGCCACCGTCTTCACAATGGGAATACATTTGTTTTTTGCAATATTCGCAGGTGCCATCTGATGTAATACAGGAAATAATCACATGATCTCCTTTTTTAAAACTTCTAACGCCTTCGCCTACTTCTTCAATAACGCCCACTCCTTCATGTCCCAGTGTGGTTCCTGGTTTGCAGGAAGGTGTCTTTCCGTGCAAAATACCTAAGTCAGTTCCACAAATCGTGGTCTTTAAAATTCTGACCAAAGCATCTGTTGGTTTTTCAATACTCGGCACAGGTATTTCTTTCAATTCAATTTTTCCCGGCCCTCCATATACAAGACCTTTCATTGTTGCTTTCATTCTTTGCATGTTTTAAAGTTTATTGCATTGGTAGATACTAATTGTTCAGCTTTATCTCAAACTACTTATGCTGTTTCGAGTTCTGGAAGTGGGTCTGGGATTAAAGTCTCCTCTTGCGCAATAGAATTGCCTATTAAAGATGACTTTAATCATTTCATTATGAATGAATTATTAGTGTAATTTATTACAATAAAGATAGTTAATTTAATCATTATTATACATGATGAAAGTATCATTACTAGCAGATAAAGATGAGATTGGCTTTAAAATAATTAAAAAACGTCAAGAAATTATACAAAGCAAGACGTCATTTAATATAGGAACTTTATCTAAAATTGAATCTTTTCAATTTGACATCATCTTTGGCTTATCTTTTGTATTGTAGAAAGTAGCGTTTCAATATCTTATAATATAAAAGAGCCAAAAAGTATGAAAAAATTGATTTTAATGCTATTGCTAACTGGCAGTGCGTATGCTCAGGAACAAGTATTTAACGTTCAGCGTTATTGCGTGGACGAAATCCCTTTTAAGAAAGGAGAATGTGATATATTAGGAAATGAATATTCTTTCGTGTTCTTAGATACCAAAAAGAATGATGTAGTATTGTTTCTCACTGATACGAGATTGGAATATAAAATTGTTAGCTCTGGTGTCCTTTCTTCCGATCCTGATTACACGCGCTATACTTTAGAAAATAAGTCAGGCCAAATTGAGATGAAAGTAAACAAACAGCACACAAAAATGGAATTCCTATATCCAAATAGCCGCATCTATTTAACTGTAGGTAAATCCACTAAGCTATAACTGCCAAATATGGGTTAACCTAATCTTGGATATACTAAAAAAAAATAAAAACCCTTTTAATCGTGTGATTTTTAGGGTTTTTATTTTTTAAATTCATTTCATTTTAAAGTAAAAATTCAACGCTAATGTAAAAGTTGTTAATTTGAAAAAAATAAGCAGAAGTTTTTTAATATTTCAACTTTCAGAGATGCTGTAATGTTAAAATATTCTAAATCTTTTATTGTACTTTAGCGTTAAATATTTGACCTTAGATGAAATTGAAAGTTATTATTGTTGATGATGAGTTGCACGCCAGAAGTTTTTTAAGAAAACTTTGCGAACGTTATTATATAGATCGCATTGAGGTAGTAGATGAATGCATTTCGGTTGAAAGTGCGGTTGTTTCAATTAGGAAATATAAGCCGGATTTGGTATTTTTAGATATTCAAATGCCTAATGAAAATGGATTTCACTTGCTTGACTATTTTGACGGGATTCCTTTTGAGATTATTTTTACCACCGCATATAAAGATCATGCATTAGAGGCAATTAAGTGCAGTGCACTGGATTTTTTAGTTAAACCTATTGGTGTTGATGATTTTAAGAATGCTATCCATAAATATAATTCTAAAACAAATACTAATATAGGTATAGATCGATTTAAATTATTATCAGAGAATATCAATAACCAATTTGCAGACAAACAACGGATAATTTTTTCGACAAAAAATGGTTTTAAAGTTATCCAAGCCAATACTATTGTTTACTGTAAGGCAGAAGAATCCTACACTAATATTTATACAATAGAAGATGATTTACTATCTTCCAAATCATTTAAAGAAATATGTGAGCTACTTGTAGAACCCACTTTTATTAAAGTCCACAAAAGTTATTTGGTAAATGTTAATTATATAAAAAGCTTTAATTCAGTAGATTATACTCTAGAAATGATTACTGATGCTAAGGTTCTCGTTTCAGATAAATCATTTACTAAAAAGAAATTGATTGATGCGATTACGAAATAGTCTTTTTCTTTATTTTTTATTTTTTTTCACGGGTTCCTTATTCGGGCAATATTTGCCTTCTAAAAATTACACTACTACAGATGGTTTGCCTAATAATGCGGTTCGAGCATTATTTCTTAATTCAAAAAACATATTATGGATTGGCACTGAAAATGGTGTCTCAAGAATGGAAAACGGTACGTTTTCTAATTTTAATGAATTGGATGGATTAGGTCATAACAGTTGTTGGGACATATCTCAAGATACAAACGGAAACATGTGGTTTGGCAGTTATGGCGGCGGGGTGAGTAAATTTGACGGTAAAAAATTTACAGTTTTTACAACAAAAAATGGTTTGCTTGCCGATAGAACCCGAAAAGTATTTCCATATAAAAATAAAATATATGTAGGTACCGAACAAGGGGTTTCCATTATCGATATCAACACGAATAAAATTGTTTCGCCTAAAGTTCCCCCACACAAAGATGATTTTATTGCTATTTCTCTTTTTGAATACCTGGGAGAAGTCTATTTTACTACAATTTTTGAAGGTTTATTCAAAATAGATGAATCTGGTATTGTTCCTAAAGTTATACCTGTAGTAATGCATAAGAATACTTATAGTTTGGGACTTTTTGGCTCGACACTTTACAGCAGTAACGAAGGTTTTATTGATAAATTCGATATTTCAAATATAAAGAAAGGGGATTTTTCTTCTTCAAAATTTGGACAATCTATTGTTTGGCAATATGCAAGAGACAAAAGAAACACCATTTTTGCCGCAGCTTGGGGAATCTACAATCCTGATGGAGGATTGTATCGCATAGAAAATGATAAAATGATTGATGTTTCTGAATATTTCGGAATTGAGTCTAAAATTTTATTAAATGTAGTCTATGACAAAAATAAAGATATTCTTTATGTAGGTTCCAATGACAAAGGTATTTATGAAGTTCGTTTAGATAAAATGATTGATTATGATTTGTTTGATAGTAAATACATCATAGATTTTGAGAGTTTAGGAAAAAATAAATTGGTATTGCATAATAAAGGAATTTCTATTTTAAATCCAAACAAAACGGTTTTGAAAAGCATTTCCTTATCTGATTTTAAAAACGTTGAAACCGATTTTTTAAACAAAAACAAGAATAAAATTGCTGCTCAATATCGTGAATCAAAAGATTTTGAACTCAATTTTAATATACCTGCCAGCGGAATTGAGTTTTATGAAATGGTGAAAAACCAAAATTCTTTCTGGATAGGCAGCAATATTGGAATATTTGAAATTAATAGTCAAGGGAAAATCATTAATTATGTTCCAAAACATAGTCTCAAAATTGGCTTTACAGCTAAGAATCAATTTATAGAAACCATTCCATACGCTGGTGTTTATGTCTATGACGATGTGTATCATTTAAAAGGAAAACATTATTCAAAGTTTGAAAAACATACACCTCAAGACATTGTAAAAATTCTCAATCATAAGGATAAAACTTATCTTTTGTCTGTTTTTAATGGATTGTATGTGCATAAAAACAACCAATTTCAATCCTACTTAGCTGATGGCATTTGGAAAGAAAATAAATTTAAAAACATCACGGTTAACCAGAAAGGACAACTTATTTTATCCGCCGAATTTGGTGATGTATTTATAATAGATGATTCGAATTCGTTTAAAGTTTTAAAAACTATTTCTAAAAAAGAAATTATTGGAAATACCATTTTATTTCTCGAAGCTTATAAAGATTTTATTTTCATTGGAACTGAAAAGGGAATCAATATCTATAAAAACGGGAAAATAAGATTGATAGACAAGGAGCAAGGCTTAAAAGATTGTGTCATAACCACCTCCCAAATTTTTGATAATGAATTGTGGTTGGGGACCAAAAAAGGTTATTATACAATTGATTTAAAACAATTGGTTCAGGAGCCAATCACCGTTTCAAAGTTAGAAATCAGTAACATCGCTGTGAATAATATTCCAATAAAAAAGGCGAATTTCAATTGGTTTAGGTTTACATTAAAAGAGCTGATTTTCGATTATAAACACAATTCATTTTCAATTGATTTTGTTCCAACAGGGCATGCAATTGCTAACAAACTGAAATTCCGTTACCGATTAAAAAACACCAATCGTTGGAGTCCTTATAGTGAAAAAACCAATTTATTTTTACCGTATTTGCCCTATGGGAAGTATGATGTTGAGGTAGAAGTATCTGATTTGAATGCCGGAAAAACAACTGTTTTTAAGTTGTTGAAAATCACTATTAAGCCCCCTTTTTGGCTGAGCCTGTGGTTTGTTTCCATTTTAATTTTAGGAATATTGGGCACTTCTTTTCACTTTATTCTGGCTGAAAAAAAGAGAGCAAAAGAGAAAGCTGATATTCAAAAACGTATCGCTGAAACCAAACTGGAAGCCTTATTAAGCCAGATGAATCCGCATTTTATTTTTAATGCGATGAACGCCATACAATATTATATCATCAGTAATGACATTGATAATTCGTTATTTTATATTGGTGAATTTGCCAAACTGATGCGAAAAACTTTAGAAAATTCGTCTAGACAAACCATTACCATTAATGAGGAAATAGACTATTTGAAAACCTACATTACCATTGAAAATATGCGTTTTGACAATCGAATTGATTGTGAATTCCAAATTTCACCCGAAGTGGATACGGATTTTCATGAAATCCCTACAATGCTGTTACAACCCTTTGTAGAGAATGTTTTTGTGCATGCTTTTGATGCTTCACATCAATCACCAAAGTTGATTGTCTCTTTTAATATGATTTCAGAAAACCTTTTACAATGTAAAATTATTGACAATGGAAAAGGAATGAACGATGCAAAGCATTCAATCGGACATAAGTCCAAAGGTATTGAATTAACGAAAGAGCGTTTATCGCTTTTACAAGATCCGATAGTTAATCCAATTACGATTTTCCATGATAAAAATATAGGAACCACAGTCACAATCCGTTTGAAGGTGTAATGTTTTTTTCTGTCTGTAAAAAAGCTCCTGTCTGTTTTGACAGGAGCTTTTTTATTTTAAAAAAAACCAAAAGGATGCTTTCATAGCTTAAAATGGTGCTTTTAAAAGATTCTATAATTTGATTATAAGAGATTTTTTATTTTCGATTAAGAAATTAATTAATCATCCAATAGAAATCAGAAAGATGCCTAATTGTTCTAGTAAATATTACGGTACTAAAAGTTCCTGAATTTCGAGTCTGCCCGCGAATTTCAGTAATCACCGCCCGAAAAATTTATAGTAAGTAAACCTACAAATCATGGAACAAATTTTTTTAAACCTACAAAATTTTACTTTTTTGTCCTATTTGGCTTTAACAATTGTTGTTTTGAGTTTTTTTATGGGTAAAAAAAGTAATACGCCTTATAAATCTTTGTTATTCTCAAATCTGGGATTTTTCCTTTACAGATTTAGTATCGATAGTTTTCTGGGAATCAATAGTTATTTAGGAACTGATTTCGCCATGTATTTTATACTTATAAGTACTTTGTGTGCCACATGGTTCTTATTAATAAAAAATAATGAGGATGAGAAAAATGAGGATAGAGGTTTTGTAAGAGAAACTCAAAATATGATTTATGAAGATGTTGAACCAAGATTGGATCAATTGCAGCACGGGGTTTCAAAATCTGCCGGTTTGGGTTTTTTCAATTATGTTTTGGAAGGAACAATGCATATTACACCGGATAAAGGACAAAATAAATTTTCAAGTTTTCTTGGTAATTTTTCCGGAGGAGAAAAAGGATATTATGAACATCCGCAAAGAGTGTACATTAATTGTTGTACCTATTTGATTTTGATTGCTATTCTGGGTTCTTTTTTCTTGATATAAAATTTAAAAAGAGCGTTTTTATTTTAATAAACAGTAAGCAATATTTAATAATAATACACCTTAAAAATATAGTAAAGACATTGCATAGTCTGGTTTGGTGCTAAGAAAAATAGTGGTATAATTAATTATAGTTTTATTTTTATGTAATGTCCTTAAAGCTCTTGTCTGTTAGACAGGAGCTTTTTTTTGTTTGGTTGAGAAATTAATTAATCAAATCTAAAAATCAGGTCTAAGTTTTTTACCCAATGTCTTTAACATACCCGTCATATTCCAAATAAAACAATTCCAATGCATTCATCTTTTCAAAGAAAAAATCAAAAATTTCATCCCAATATTTTCTGTTGCTCACGCTAACCCCTAATTTGTCAAAGCAAACCCGGCACAAATTCTTCTTCCAGAATATTTTTTAAAGATTCCAGTTTTTCAAAATATTGGATTCGCTTTAATTCGTTTTGGTATTCGATGTCAATCAATACTTGTGTTTCGGTATTTTCTAAATAATTTTATTTAAAGAAAAAGTCTGGCATTTCAGCGGACTTCGATTTATTAAATATTGTTTTTGTTGAGAATAATGACGATTTTGTTAAAATCGGCGGCGGCATTAATTACCGCTTTATATTCATCAAATTTCTCCAGAGGATAGTTTATAATATTATAATATTCGGTATTTTCAATCGTGATTTCAGTGTCGTTTTTATTGTAATTGCTGGTAAATGCAGCTTCGGTTTTACCATTTAATTGCGTTTTATAATCCATTACAAATTTTTCAAGGTTTTTTACGGAATATCCTTTTGGCAATAAAATTTTAATTTTACGTAAATAGGAATGGGGATTATCAATTTCTACGGGTAACGTTCTTTTGTTTTCTTGGTAAAGTTCCATTTGTTTTCCAATGGTTTGACCAATTGAAAATAAATAAGTGTCACCCGCTTTTTGAATTAGATCTTTTCCTTCAAAAGTTACCTCCATGATAAATGGTTTTTTACCAATAAATTCTGTTCCGTCGTTTTCCGTCCTTAAAGTTTTATATTCTGTATCAACAGTGTAATTTTCGGCAACACTCTTCAAAATAGTTTTATATTCTTCGGCAGAAGCAAAATCTTTGAGGGGTTGGAAATTTATAGCAGAATAACCGCCAAAAGTCATTTTGTTTGTAATGGTTGGGTTTTCTATGTCTTTTGTGAAATCAACGGTTATATCCATTAAATCATGTGTAATCTCTTTTCCCGGGATTTCTATAAAATTAATTTCTCCAATTCCCATAGCCACTCCGGCAAACATTTTTCCTTTAATAAATAATCCATTATTGTCTGCTAAATTTGCGGGAATTAATGGAATGCGATATTCTATTTCTGTAGGTGTTAAATACTTTTTGATTGTCGGGAAATAAAATAACAGATCATTCAGATTTTCATAACTCTCGAAATCCTTATCAAATGGAATTTTGTATCTACTGGAAGTAAAAACCACATTATTTTCAATCTGGAAGTTTTTGAAGATGGCTAAATATAATTTCAAAATATCACCTTGATTGGCTTGTTTTGTTTTAATTATATCGGATAATGTTTCTTTAGAATCTATATATCTATTATAGGTAATGGTTTTTTTTATTTTATTTTCAATGTTCCAAATTTGCTCTTGTGAATCATTTGATTTTGGAATCAATTTGCAAAAATCATCAATTGCTTTTAGTTGTTTTTTGTCAAGTTCCGGATTAATGCGTTCGTAAAAATTTGTTGAAAATTCTTTAAAGTTGTATAAATTTTTCGCGCCACTAATTAAATTTGTGTCCAGTTTGTATCGAAATATTTTTAATTTAACATCCCAATTAGAGTATTTTTCATCATTGTCTAAAGCAGGGATGTTTTTCTCAGAAAGAGCTAGAATAACTTTTTTGTCTAGTTTTTCAGAATCAATTGTAGGTTCGACCAATCCATTGTAAGATTTAGTTTTGAAAATTAGGTGCTCAGGATAAATTAATTCAAAATTAAGGTTCGCAATGGGATGTACGTCTTGCATTTTAAATGTTTTGCCATCTAATTCAGGTCCTTCTTCTACTACCAAAATTCGCTCTATTACAGCGCCTTTTTCAAGTCCGTTGATAGCAAAGTAGTTGAATTTGACTCCTTTCTCCTCGTCAATTTCTTCTTTAATGTCTTTTTTATCTAATTTTATGATTTTTCCATTTTTTAAAATCACTCTGACTTTATTAGTAAGAATTGTTTCATTTTGATTAAAAGGAATGTAAATTTTATTATTTCTTTCGATGGCATCATCGGCATTAATATAAATTTTTTCATGTAATAAATAATACTGCTTTGCGACGTTACCAACAAGTAAAACTTCAATTTTTATGGTACGATCTAAGATTACCTCGTTTTGATTTTTATATTGCTCCGGAATTTCAACAGTTGTTTCTTTTTCCTTCCAGTCATAATTTTTAAAAGAATAATCCTGAGCAAAAAATAAAGAGGAATGAAGGATTGCCGTAAAAGTTAAGATTTTTTTTAAGAGTTTGTTTTTCATTATTTTTCTAATAAAATTATGGTTTCGGTATAGTTGTTTTTTAGTTTTTTGATAGTTTCATTCCAAAGTTCGAAATCGGTATTATCAAGAATTAGTTTCTTTTGCTTTATTTGAATATTCAAGTATAATTTATTGTTTTTTACTTCATAAATAAAATTAGCTTTTACTAAATCATTATCTAAAATAAAATTCTTGGGCAGATATTTAACCGTATAATTCTGTGGAATATCTAATTCGTACTGTGTGTTTGTAAAAGTTAAAAAATCAAATTCAAATTTGGAAAGCCTGTCTTTTTCGATACTAAGTTTTTCATAATATTTATCTAAAAATAAATTAACATAAATTTCTTTTTCCATTTTCACAATATAATTGTCTAAATCGAAATTGAAGTTCACTATGTAGGGTTTGTCTCTGTCTTTCAGATTTTCTTCGGTATAATCTTTTAAATTAAATTTGTTATTGCCTTTTAAAACAAGGCTTTTGATCATTTCAAATCTAGTTTTATTGGTTGCGTCTCCAATTTGTGATAAATAGTGACTTCTGTTAAATCCGTTAAACTGAATTTTTCCGGAACCGGTCAGTTTATCTTTTACAATTGCTAATTTGACTTCTTCTCTAACTTCATTTTTTTCAGCAGCAATAATAGGAACTTTAATAATCTTATAAGTGTCATTTTCATTAAAGAGCGCTTCCTTTCCTTGGATAAAAGCAGTAGGAATCCCGTAACGGGTTTCTTTATCTGTCGCATCCAGGAAGATATAATTCTCCCCGGTTTTAAAAACGGCAATCATGTGATTGTCTACAGATGGAGTCGATAATTCGCTATACGTATAAGGAATGCTCCGGCTACCTATCCATGAAATGAAAACATTGTCGATATTGGCATATTTAGCCATCGCTGTGATTATACTTGCCATGTCTTTGCAATCACCAAATTTTCTTTCGAATACAAAACTGGCTTCACGGGGAATAAAACCTTCGTACCCATTTTCGAAAGCAATATATTTGATATTATCTTTTACCCAATAGAAAATGCTTTTAATTTTATCGGCATCACTAGTTTGGTTTGCAACAATTTCTTGGGTTATTGCTTTTAAATCAGCATCTTCTTTTGTATTTAAATTTTTGACAAACCCTTTATAATAGTTGAACAATTTATTGACATCGTCCAATACTTCAATTTTTTCATCATTAATGCTGTAGTCCTTAATGTAAACATCTATATGTGGAATACTATATAAAAAACCAGGGGAATTTGCTTCGAATTTTAAAGGTTTAACATCTCGTAGGGTCCATTTATAAATCCATTTTCCTTTTCTTTCTGTTTTTGAAAATTCAATGGCATTCTTAGGGTCATTAAAAATTTTATACCCAATGTTGATGTTTTTTTCTGTTTTGATTTCTAAGGTTGAATTCTTCATAGGCAGACTATTCCCAAAGATAAATTTGTGCAGCAAATAGGGGTCTAAAAACTCGGTTTGATACTCATACACTTTTTTCGCTCCTGCTTCCAGATTTGGAAAAATAAGTTGACGTTCTTTTACATCATTATAAAAAATGGCACTTTCTCTGGATTGTTTTTCATTGGATTGCGTAACTTTTATCTTCTTTTCCTTACCATTGTTGTCATTGACAACAGAATAAGCGTCATAGCTTTTTAATTGCACCAATTCAGAATAGGAGAAGGATTCCTGATTGTTTTGAATCCCATTTTCCGAAAGAATTATGGATTCATAATGATTGTCCTGAATGACTTTTATTTTTTTATTTTGGATGGAAAAATCATACGATTGAAAATCATTCAGGATTAGTTCATTAATGTCCGGATATGCTTTTCTATACTCCTGAAGTAGATTTTGAGCGCTACCAATAGTGGAACAAAACCAAAAAAAAGCGATACAATAAACAAGTTTATTTGACGATGCCAACCAATTCATATGAATCATATTTTTTTGTGAGTATTAAAGTACCGTTATTGTAAATTAATGTATTTCCGTGTAATTGATCATTTTTATATTCTGCTGTAATCCAAGGTTTTTTGTCTTCTTTAAAATATTCCTGGATTCCTTCATAATTCCCATTTATTAATTTTTCTCTTTTATAAACGTTTCCGTTGGCATAGTATTCTATACGCTCACCGTCTAATAAGTTTTTCGTGTAATTGGATTCAAATTCCGGCTTTCCTTCCATATTATTGATGATCAATTTTCCTTCCAGACTTCCTTTTACAAAATTTAATTTTATAGCAGTTTTTCCGTTAGGATAGTATGAGGCGATTTCAGCAGTTTCCCCAGTTATTTCTACTTTTTCGTTTAGTTCACCAGTTTTATTTTTTCGGATATAATATTTAATACTGTTATTTTGATATCCAATGGTTAAAATGGATTCTCCTTTTTGATTAAAATAGTTGTATTCGCCGTCAATTGATCCGTTTAATTTGTTGTAATCAAGCATTTTTGATTTATTATAATAGAAACGGGTTGTTTTTCCATGTTCATCACCAAAAGCACTTTCATCCAATAACTTTAAATTACCAACTAAATCATAATGTTTTCCTATACCATTTAATTTCCCTGAATAATAGCTGTATTCGGTATAAACTGTTCCCAGAGGGCTATATCCTTTATACGAATTGTGTCTTACGCCATTAATATATTCGGATTCGGAAACCGGATTCCCCAATTTGTCTTTTGCAATAAATTTACCATTAAATTCCCCATTTACCATTTCATAAACCTGAACAGTAGTTCCATTATTATAACTGGTCGTAAACTTTCCTGTTTTGTTTTTATAATCAATGGTATTTTCTTTTTCCCCTTTTAAATTATAGGTTTCAACATAAGTTGTAATATCGGCGATAAATTTATCCGTACTTGAAATTGCACCATTTTGCCAATAAGTATTTTTTTCAAAATTCACATACCCATTAACAATATATCCTTTTGTATTTATTGAACCGCTGGGATAAAATGTCTTATAGGGTCCATTCTGTTTTCCATCTGCATAACTAAAAACCCTGTCCAATTTACCGTTTTCATAAACTTCATAAAGGCCATTAATAGTATCATTAGTATAATTTTTTATGGCACCGATTAATCCGTTTCGGTCATAATCATGGCTTAAACCATTCTGTTTTCCTTGCGAATACATTTCTTTTAATCTTAATATTCCGGATGAATAATTATAATTCCATTCTTTGATTTTCCTGCCTTTTTCAAAATTGCCCGTAACCATTAAATCCCCATCAAAATTATTCATAACGAAAGATTTTTTCGTTAAATTAATTTCAACAGGTTTTGGATTGTTTTTCGAGTACTGAAGTCCTGACTTTAACTCTCCTGAGCTGTATTTTTCTTCAAAATATTTAATCTCTTTAATATCAAAATAGCTGTAAGTTTCAAGTTCTTCTTTATCATTATAGATTGATTCAGAAGATTTTTTTCCATTAGCAAAATAATAGATTGATTTTTTTATTTTTCCATCTTCGTAAATAGTTTCTCTCTCCAAAACTTTATTGCTAAAGAAACGTTTAAAAGTACCTTGGATTTTTCCGTTAATATAAACAGCTTCCGTTTTTACTGTTTTCCCATCATAATATTCAAAGTAATTCCCGTTAATCAGGTCATCCTTATAATTACAGGCTTCGATTAAATCTCCGGCTTCATTATAGCTTGAATAAGGCCCGTTTAATTTTCCGTTTACATAACTTGTTTCTGATTTTTTACTTCCATTTGAATATAAACAAATCAATTTTCCGTCACGTTCCCCGTTAGTGAAATTTATTTCACATTGTTTTCCCCCATTTACATGATAAGAAGCACTTGTTTTACTTAGAATTCCGTCTTTATAATTTTCGATAATACTTATTAATCCGTTAGAAAAGTAGGTAGTTCTTGTACCATCAATTTTTCCATTTAGGAAAGTTTTCTCTTCGGTTATATCACCATTTTCATCATAATATTTTTGTAACCCGTTTAATTCATCATTTTTGAAGTTCAATTCGCCATTCAGATTTCCATATTCATTTAGGTATTTGAATTTACCCTCTTTTTTGCCATTAATTTTCGGACCGATAAAATATGGAATACCGTTTTTTATAAGCACAACAACTTCTTGCTGATTCCCAAAATGGTCTAGGTTCCTTTTAGCAAACGAATCCCAAAAATCAGTAAGGATATAATTATTATAGAAAGCGGTAATTTTTTTCTTTTGTGAAGTAAGTTTTTTGCC
This sequence comes from Flavobacterium sp., assembly GCF_035292545.1. GTDB lineage: Bacteria > Bacteroidota > Bacteroidia > Flavobacteriales > Flavobacteriaceae > Flavobacterium. Next base: position 40,931 of record NZ_DATDPV010000009.1, read on the forward strand.
AATTTTATCTTCCATTCCCAATAGAATGTAATAGGAGAAACCTTCAAATTGTGTCTTTTCAATAACATCTTTAATCCATGGGAGATAGGTAGTTTCAAAAAAACCTGTACCCATTTTATGTTCTACGGAATATTCTGCAACAGCTTGAACTTGACGAATGATGACATCATCAATTTCTGATCTTACTTTATAGGCACTTTTTAACGGCAATTGATTTCTAAGAATGATTTCAATTTCTTCAAAATTATCACCTGATGTAGAAAAAACCAGTTTGCCTTTCTCTAAATAATTTTGTCCGAATTTAGCATTCAGTTTTAAGATTGCTTTTTCTGCAAATCGTCCATTGGGTGCAATAATTAAATAGCTTAATAAAGCCAAGGTTCCTTCGGTTATGTTTCCATTTTCAAAGGCAAGTGTGCCTAATAAATAATGGGAAGTCGCATGGTTTGGATTGTTTGAAATAATTCGTTTTAATATATCAACGCTTTTTTGAACTTCTTCTTTTCTAATATATAAAACAGCAAAGTTGTATAGGAAATTGGAGGAGTTTGAAAGGTATTTTTCTCCTTCTTTGAAAATTTTTTCTGATTGTACATAATCCTTTTCATCGCTCAAAAAACTCCCATAAAGAGTATATAATGTGGGAAGTTCGGGCATTCTGTTTTTCTTGTATAAATCTTCGAAAAAAGCTTTCAACTCCTCTTTTTTTTCTAATGAAGAAAGTGCTATAGCTTTTTCATGCTGGGCATAAAGAAATTTCGGATCCGTTTCGCTAATTTTTTCAAATTCCTTTATGGCTTCGATATATTTTTCTTTTTCACTAAATGAATTTCCTTTGCGGATTATAGAATCATTATTATAAACAAAAGCATAGTCTGTTTGGGAATAGGATTTTGAAAAATATCCAATAAAAAGAATAAGAAGTAGTTTTTTCATTACAAATTTAAGTTTATCAAATATAGATTTTTTATTAAATATTTGTAAGAAATTGAATAAAAATTTTATGTGTTAATTTCTAAATCACGAACGTAATCTCCATACTCCAAATAAAACAATTCCAAAGCATTCATCTTTTCAAAGAAAAAATCAAAAATTTCATCCCAATATTTTCTGTTGCTCACGCTAACCCCTAATTTTTCAACCCAAATGCGGCTGATTGTTTTTCCGTTTTCCAGAACAAAGTTTTTTTCGAAAACCAAACCGGGAACAAATTCCTCTTCCAGAATGTTTTTTAAAGATTCCAGTTTTTCAAAATATTGGATTCGCTTTAATTCGTTTCTATTTTCAATATCTATTAACACTTGTGCTTTGGTATTTTCTACATAAAATTTAAAAGAAAAATCCTTGATTTTCGTATCATACAGTACCCATTTTCTAGGATATTTATCAGCAAATGCAACCCAGAATTCTCTCTTTAACCGTTGGTTTTCCTCTTTACTGTACATTTTTTATAGAATTATATTTTAGATTGATTTTTCAAAAATTTGCAAATGATTATTTTCTGAACTATATTTATAGTTATTTTGAGTGTAAAAATAAGCTAAGATTATGGATTTTCTCGAATTTATAAAATATGTGCCAAAAATAGAAAAAGAAAAACTTCTGGCAGCGGACGCACATCTGAAAATGGCGCCCTTAGAACGTGTTTTGTCTTTGGAAGAAACCGATTATAGCTATAAAAATCCAAGAAAAGCCGCAGTAATGATGCTTTTTTATCCTAAAAATAACCAAACCCATTTGGTGCTGATTGTCAGAAATTCTTATCCTGGTATACACTCCTCGCAAATTGCATTTCCTGGCGGGAAAGTCGAAATCGAAGACCCGTCGCTTAAGCATACCGCTTTGCGTGAAACCCATGAAGAAATAGGAATTCATCCCGAAAAAATTCAGGTAATTAAAGCTTTTACAGAGATTTATATTCCACCAAGTAATTTCCTGGTAGCACCCTTTATGGGAATATCTCATTCCGAATTGACTTTTACCCAACAATTAGATGAAGTCGCCGGAATTATTGAACTACCAATTGCGGATTTTCTGAATGAGGAGAATATCGTAATGAAACGGATGAATACGTCTTATGCTACTGATATTGAGGTTCCTGCTTTTAAAATCAACGAGCATTATGTTTGGGGAGCCACTGCCATGATGATGAGCGAATTGAAAGAAGTGTTGAAAAGAGTCCTTTAATTTGTAACTTTTTGTAAATTTGCGCTTTACTTTTCCTAACAAGCTTACTATGGGTTTATTCAAAAGAAATCCTTTTGGTCATATACTTTTTATAAAAAAATGGTTAATCCGAATTTTTGGAGGTATTACACATAGACGTTATAGAGGTTTTAACGAATTACACATCGAAGGTTCCGAAATCATCAGAGCACTTCCTGATACCAATGTACTTTTTATCTCCAATCATCAGACTTATTTTGCGGATGTAGTGGCGATGTTTCACGTTTTTAACGCCAGTTTAAAAGGCCGTGAAGACAATATCAAAAATGTTTTGTATCTCTGGAATCCCAAGTTAAATATCTATTATGTAGCGGCCAAAGAAACCATGCGAGCCGGATTATTACCAAGAATTTTAGCTTACGCCGGTGCCATAACTGTAGAAAGAACCTGGCGAGCCAAAGGAAAAGACGTAACTGAAAAAAGGGATGTGAATCCAAACGATACCGAAAATATTCGAATTGCACTTAAAGATGGCTGGGTTATTACTTTTCCTCAAGGAACTACAAAATCATTCAAACCCGTTCGTAAAGGAACAGCGCATATCATCAAAGAGCACCGGCCTATTGTAGTTCCAATCGTAATTGATGGTTTCCGCCGTTCGTTTGATAAAAAAGGATTACGGATGAAAAAGAAAGGTATTCTGCAATCGTTCATCATCAAAGCACCGCTTGAAATCGATTATGATAATGATACCATAGAGCAAATTGTTGAAAAAGTAGAATATGCCATCGAGCAACATGCTTCGTTTTTAAAAGTGATCCCTGCCGAAGAAATCGAAGTTCAAAAAGAATTAAACCGTTTGAGAAAATGGGAATATTAGTTTAAGTTTTTTTAGATGCTAAACTTACGTTATCGTAATATAAAAACTTTACAATTCAATCTTCTCTAATTCCCTATGGTTCTTGTAAAGTTTCTTTAATAAAATACCATAAACAATTCGGTAAAATACCCAAAATGCCAATGACCACAGCATAAATTTCATTAAAAGAGTCATTATATTTTTCACTTTTACATCTTCGTTGCTGAACTTCATAACAATCACAATGGTAATCGCGTAACTAACAAATAACATGGCGTAATTGTACCAGATATAATATTTTACTGTTCTTCTCGTCTTCAGAATGTTTTCCATCAATTGGTGTATCGTGTCCGTAGTGGAAATGGTTTTATGATTTTTGTAAAACAAATAAATAAACGCAATGAGGACCACGTAATTAAATACATTTATCCAAAACATCAATTCCTCAACACCATATTTTTGTAATTTCGCGTGATATTTCGCATCATTTTGATAGACATAAATCACAGTCCAAAACAAAAACTCAATAATACTAATAATAAAAAGCCACTTCACAATCGAAGACGATTTTTTATGTATCATTTTATAAATTTCCGTTTCCGAAACCTGCTCAAAAGAATTCGTATTCTTTTTCCAGTCTTTTTTCAATAAATCCAGCTCTTTCATAATCATTAAGGATTTAATATTTTTTTTAATTTCCCTTTAATTCGGTTCATTTTCACCCTTGCATTCACTTCGCTAATTCCCAAAGTTTCCGAAATCTCCCGATAATCCTTATCTTCAAGATACATAAAAATCAATGCTTTTTCAATATCATTCAGTTGATAAACCGCCTGATACATCAATTTTAACTGCTCTTCTTCCTCAAAATTATATTCTTCCTGACTGATAAAAAACTGATGTTTTTCATAATCTACCGTAGAAACCGACCGGGTACTTTTGCGATATAAAGTTATCGCCGTATTCAGGGCCACCCGATAGGCCCAGGTCGAAAATTTTGCCTCGCCACGAAACTTCGGAAAAGCCCTCCACAACTGAATCGTGATTTCCTGAAACAAATCCTTATGCGCATCAGCGCCAGAAGTATACAGCCTACAAATCTTGTGGATGATATTCTGGTTTTCCCCCAACTGCTGTACAAATGATTGTTCTAAATCTTCGCCCATAAAAGAGTAGTGTGCCTAAACTTAATTATGTTACAAAATACCACTTTTTTATTTTCCTGAAGCAACAATTCCCGCATTTTTTTAAATGCCGTTCCTGCTGTCCGCTATATCTTTTTCTTGTAATTCCTCCTTTGTCGGAATCACAAGAAAAAGGATGCCACTTCCATCAGGGCTAAAGGACAAATGGCAGTGCTTGTCAAGGAATTATGTAAAAAAACTTTTGAACTTTAAATACCAAACCTTTGTATCTTTGAAACTTTGCAACTTTGAACCTGAAAAAAATATGAATATTCCCAATTCGAGTTTACCCAGAATAGTAATAATTGGCGGTGGTTTTGCCGGAATTGCATTAGCAAAAAAACTAAAAAACAAGGGAGCTCAAGTAGTCCTGATTGACAAACACAACTACCACACTTTTCAACCCTTATTATACCAAGTGGCTACTGGCGGCCTCGAAGCCGGATCAATCGCTTATCCTATCCGTAAAGTAGTTCAGGAATTCAATGATTTCTATTTTCGTCTGGGTCGTGTTACGGAATTGGATACCAAAAACAATAAAATTCTGTCCGATATCGGCGAATTAACCTATGATTATTTAATTATCGCCACCGGTTCCAAAACCAATTATTTTGGCAACAAAGAGATTGAGCACAATAGCATGTCGATGAAAACCATCCCGCAATCGCTCAATATCCGAAGCCTGATTCTCGAGAATTTCGAACAAGCCTTATTGACCAATGATGCGAATGAACGCCATAGTCTAACAAATTTTTGCCTTGTAGGTGGCGGACCAACAGGAGTGGAGCTTGCCGGTGCTTTGGCTGAAATGAAAAACGCCATTCTGCAAAAAGATTATCCCGATCTCGACATCAACAAAATGGAAATTAATCTTATCCAAAGCGGCGACAGAATCCTCAACACGATGAGTGAAAAATCTTCTCAAAAAGCAGAAGAATTCCTAACCAAATTAGGCGTAAAAGTCAACAAAAATGTTCGCGTTACCGGTTATGACGGAAAAATAATCACCACTAATACAGACTTAACATTCGATACCGCAACTGTAATCTGGACCGCAGGCGTTCAAGGCGCTACGATTCCAGGGTTGGATTCCAACTCCCTTATAGACAAAGTGGAGCGTTTCAAAGTCAATCAATACAATCAAGTTGAAGGTTTTGAAAACATTTTCGCTGTTGGCGATGTTGCTTGTATGATAGATGAAAACAATCCTCTCGGACATCCTATGTTAGCACAGGCCGCACTACAACAAGGCTGGCTTTTAGGAGAAAATATTATCAAAAAAATTAACAATAAGGAAATGGAGCCCTTTGTTTACAACGATAAAGGATCTATGGCGACCATCGGAAGAAACAAAGCCGTGGTCGATTTACCAAGATTTCATTTCAATGGCGTTTTTGCGTGGTTCGTTTGGATGTTTGTGCATTTATTTTCACTTATCGGATTCAAAAATAAAGCCGTAGTTTTTCTGAATTGGGTATACAACTACATCCGTTTTGACCGTGAAGGACGTTTGATTATTCGACCTTATAAAAAGAAAAGTTTTACATCGTTTACAAGTGATGAGATTTAGTTAGAGATAAATAAGAATAAGTCATAAAAATAAAATACTAAAAAACTTAAAATCAATTACTTGGGCTTTTATTTTTTTTGTAACTTTAATCTCGTTTAATAAATTAAATTCAAGCATACATTTCCTTTAACTCCCAAAGAAGGACGCTTTGTGATATCATTTAGCGATTAAACGAATTTAAATAGCCTACAAACATTTGATTTTATTAAAAGTTAATGGGAAGCCGAAAACCATATAGAGTAGGCGAAATTTAAATTTAAACAAAATGAAAAATTCAATTCTGATGTTGCTATCAGTGGTTTCGTTTACGTTTTTTGTAAACGCACAATCCGTAAATGCACAAGAGACAAAGGAAGAATGGCCTGGAGTTACCATCAAAGTTTTGACCGACAATAGTAAGGTTAATGTGTCGGAAGTGACATTTGCTCCGGGAGCTGTTGCTGATTGGCACTCTCATCCATCGTACTCAGTTTATGCAGTAACCAATGTAAAAATGAAATCAGAAGTAAAAGGAAAGGATGCTACTATTGTTGAATTAAAAGCGGGTCAAGCGGGTTGGTCAGATGCCGTAACACACAAAACAACAAATACGGGCACAACGCCTTTTACAGTAATTGTAACCGAAATTAAGTAAATACTAAATTTAAATTAAAAGTGTTTACCAAATAAAAACTCCTAAAAATTTTGAGATTTCTAGGAGTTTTTATTTGGTGTATGCAGCCACTTTCTTAATTATTTACAATTCCCTCTCCTTATAATAATTCACCATCAAATCCACAAACTTACTATAACTTTCCAATCCGTCTTTCTGCTGGTTGAATTTCAGGAAATTGTCATAAAATATCTTGAAGCCCGTTTCAATAAAAGTTTCATATTGTTTCCAGAAATCCTTGCTTTCTTTATAATTGGCTAATATTCCTGGATGAACAGTTTTTAGTAATTCGTCCAAAACCTTTTCATCACGAATTTGCCAATTGCGCAAACAATACCGTAATGCCTGACTGTAACCCGAATATTGAAAGTACAAATCCTCATTTTTGATGGAAGCTAAAAAACCAATAAAATTCGCTTCACTCTCGGAGGCATAGCCCAACTGGTGCGCCATCTCGTGGCACGTAGTCATTGGAAAATTATACATCGGTCCCATATAATTTACCTGCGCTTCATTGGTAAACGGATTCAGATAACCGCCAAATCCCATATAGGTCAAAGGCAAGCTAATCAATGATTTTTTAATGCTTGAGTTTTCATATTCAAAGAAAGGATATTGTTTGGACAGGGATTGATACCCTTTTAAATTCATTTCAAAAACCTGCTCTTGTGTGTAAGGAAACACAATTTTTAAACTGTCGTTTTTTTCAATCTGATGGTGAACAGCATTCGTTTTTATGATTAATTTTTTGGTAAAATTTAATAAATCAGCATCAGAATATTCCCTTTCAATATTCATTTTTTCGAATAAAGGAACGCGGTGATAATTCATCGCCCAAAGCAAATGAAACAAAAAATAGAATACCGAGGCAAAACTTAAAATTCGTAATACATTCGATTTCCATTCAGTTTTCCAAGAGAGTCCTGATGATTTTTGCAAATTGAAGGTTTTCCAAAGCCATTTCAAAATAAGAAAGATGACTATAAAATAAATAACGTCTCCGATAGAAAAGGTAATAAAACCAAAGGTGATTCTCGATAATTTGGAAATCCAGACATACAAACCATTACTATAAAATTGTTCCACTGATTCTGGAAAAAACGAAATGATTTTCAGAACAATAATTTGAAGCAGGAGTAAAATTGGAAGAATAAATTTCCGTTTCATTTTTTATTTATGGAATAGTAAAGTAACAAATTTAAGTCATTTATTTTTCATAAAAATGTACCTTTGTTAAAACATAACAAAAAAATATGAGCCAGGAAATAAGAAACCTTGAACCAAAGCCACTTTGGAACAAATTTGCCGATTTAAATGCAGTACCTCGTCCTTCAAAAAAGGAAGATCGTGTCATTGAATTTATGAAAAACTTCGGAAACAATTTAGGACTTGAAACTTTTGAAGACGATATCCGTAATGTAATCATCCGTAAACCAGCTACTCCGGGAATGGAAAACCGCAAAGCAATTGTTTTGCAAGGTCATTTGGATATGGTACACCAAAAAAATGCTGATACCAATTTCGATTTCGATAAACAAGGAATTGATATGTATGTTGATGGGGATTGGGTTCGTGCCAGAGGTACAACACTTGGCGCCGATAACGGACTTGGAGTTGCTATGATGATGGCTATTTTAGAGTCAAAAGACATTGCACATCCTGTCATTGAAGCATTATTTACTATTGACGAAGAAACAGGTATGACTGGTGCTCTAAACCTAAAAGGCGGTATTCTGAAAGGAGAAATCCTTTTGAATATGGACACGGAAGAAGACGATGAAATAGATATCGGTTGTGCAGGTGGAATCGATGTAACTGCTACAAGAAGCTACAATGAAGAAGAAGTTCCCGAAGGTTCCGTTGGACATAGGATTACCGTAAAAGGATTAAAAGGTGGCCATTCAGGAATGGATATCCACAAAGGATTAGGGAATGCCAATAAAATCATGAACCGTTTGTTGTTTGACGGATTTGAGAACTTCGGTTTGCAAGTGGCGGAAATCAATGGAGGAAGTTTACGTAACGCTATTCCGAGAGAAAGTGTGGCAACCGTGATTATTGCGGAAATGTTTGATGAGGCCTATATTTTTGATATGCAGGAAATCATCAACGATATCAAAACTGAATATAAAACTACCGAACCTAACCTGACTATCGAAATCGTGAAATGCGATTTGCCGAAAAAAGTAATGGATTTAGGCGTTCAGGAAGGGATTATTCGTTCGATTTATACAGCACATAACGGCGTGTATCGCATGAGTGCTGACATGGAAGATTTAGTCGAAACGTCTAATAATGTGGCTCGTGTAATCATCAAAGATGGTGAAATATCTGTTGGATGTCTGACACGTTCTTCAGTGGAAACGTCTAAAATGGATTTGGCGAATGCCTTGCGTTCGGCTTTTGAATTAAGCGGCTGCGAAGTAACCCTTTCAGGTTCCTATCCTGGTTGGACACCAAATGTAAAGTCGGAAATTTTAGATATTTTAGTTTCTGTTTATGAGAAACAAAATGGAGAAAAACCAAAAGTTGTGGCTTGTCACGCTGGTTTAGAATGTGGAATCCTAGGGACAAATTATCCGGATATGGATATGATTTCTTTTGGTCCAACCATTCACGGAGCGCACTCTCCAGACGAAAGAGCGAGTATTTCCTCTTCTCAAAAATTCTGGAACTTTGTATTGGAAATCTTGAAAAATATTCCGGTAAAGAAATAGAAATTTATAATTTTGATATAAAAAAACCTCGTTTAGCGATAAACGAGGTTTTTTTTTGAAAAAATTACTTTTTCTTCATCGGATAAGTTTCCTTGCTTTCTATTTCGTCTTTAATTCCATAAATTTCAGCAACGATACTATCAGTGGAAATCTTATTGTAAGTTATTTTTTGAGGAAAATCATGTTCTTTGTTCTCAAAAACCAATTGATTCTCAGTGGAGGTTGTTAATATGAAAGAAACAGACTTCCCTTCATTTTGGTCACTAACGGTAGGAATATAGAGCAATTGTCCGTTCTTTTGCATCAATTGGATAGATTCTGTAAAAGCAGTATCTTTTCCAGTGATAAAATACGTTTTCCCATGAAAAGTACTGTCATTTTCTTTCATCCAAGTTTCGGTTAAAACGCCTTCTTTAGAAGTATTTCCCCATTCTCCAATGAGCCAACTGGCTTTTTCTATTAGGACAAAAGTTTTTGGAGTCGGTTCCTGTGTATTGGTTTCTGTGTTTTCTTTTTTCTGGCAAGAAATAAAAGCTGTGGTCAAAGCAACTGTATATAATAAAGGAATTGTTTTTTTCATAAATGGTAAAGTTAATAGTTTTTATAAAGATAATTAATTAAGGTAAATTTAGGGTCTATTTTAAATTACTTCGAAACTCAGTAGGAGTAAGCCCACTATACTTTTTGAATAGTTTGGCAAAATAGGAATAGTTGATATAACCCAACTCATCGGCTATTTCACTTACCGTTTTGTTTTTGTCGATTAGCATTCTTTTGGCTTCCAGAATGATTCTTTTGGTAATCATTTCGGTAGCGGTTTCGTTCAGGATATTTTTGCAAATCCGGTTGAGATGTTTGAGCGTGATATTCATTTTGGTAGCATAAAATGACGGTGATTTTTCCAATTTGTAATGTTGCTCCAAGAACTTTTCAAACTGTTTTATTTTGTAATTGTAAGTAGGAATCGCATGGTCATTTTCGGAAAGATATTTTCTTGAAATCTCAATATGAATGATGTCCAGTAGATTCAATAATTTATCTTCTTTTTTGAGATTATTGCCCTGATTTTCTGCTATCATTAAATCGAAATAGGATTTGATTTGATGGAGCTCTATTTCATTCAATTGAATCTCGGGTTTATTTTTAACAGACTGATAAAAAGGATAATCTTCAATTTTTTTACTTCCGAAATAGAGATTGTAAATTTCCTGAGAGTAGAAAATAATATAACCTTCAATATCAGTTGACAGTTCCCAATTATGGATTTGTCCGGGTTGTATTATGAAAAGACTTCCGGCGTTAATTTCAAAGGTGTCAAAATCAATTTCATGAACTCCGGTTCCCTTGGTAAACAATACTAAGACATAAAAATTGTGCCGATGCGGTTCTTCAATAAAACTATGTTCTTTGAGATGGCTTTTAAACGTATTGACATACAATTCATTTTGGTGTGAATGATGCTTAAAATGCTGGATTTCGTATACGGGATTTTTTTTCACAGTTTACAAAATGTCTTTTTTGTGTTAGTATTGGCGAATTTAGAAAATACTCTTCAAATTTAAACCTTTTATCTTTGTGAAAAAATAAATCATGTTAAGCAGTATCTATCATATTTTAAAAAATGAATGCCCGAATTGTTATAAAGGTAAAGTTTTTAGGGATAAAAGTTTCTTTTTTAGCATCGGATTTCCAAAAATGAATGAAAATTGCGGTCACTGCCATTTTAAATTTGAAAAAGAACCCGGCTATTTTTTTGGAGCCATGTTTGTAAATTATGGCTTGACGGTAGCCGAAGGAATTCTGACGTATTCTATTGCAAGTCTTTTTTTTGATGAAACTTTCGAACCCAGAATTATTCCCATAATTGGAGCAGTTATAATTCTTATGAGTTGTTTGAATATTAGATTGTCGAGGATGATTTGGATTTATATGTTCAGGAATTATTCCATGTAATTTGAAATAAAAAAACGCAACCCTGTGAAGTGGATGCGTTTTTATAACTAACAAAAATAAGAATTTTAACCCAACAAAAACAAAATCAATAAAGGAAAAACTAATCCGGCAATAGCCAGTTTCCAACCTCTGCGTTTAAAAGTGAACTTTCCTGCCGGAATCATAATAGCCCCGGTTATGGCAATTGTAATTAATGATATTCCAAAAATGTCAGAATAATAGATCCACCAATTAGACGTGTTTTTATGCAACTTCATGGTCTGGCTGATGAATGGGGTTTTATTGAAAGCCACGATTTCACCTTTTCCGGTTTTCATGTCAATTTCCACATCGTGTTTTTCAAAAGAAATTTTAAAGGTTCCTTTCTTCAAATTATGACGACGAAATTTATCGTCAATACCCAATTGTTTGCCTAAATCTTCTGCGAATTTTTCGTTGATTTTATCTTCAGCTGGAAGTTTTACTTCAATTGCTTTAGTTTCAATGGTGTATTTTTCAGGATGCCAATCTTCTCTATGATTCATCAGAATTCCTGAAAAGGCAAAGGAGATAATTAATCCGATATAAAAATAGCCTAAGTCACGGTGCAGATTTCTTGCTTTAATGGGTTTCATTTTTAGAATTTATATTTTAGGGATGCCATTACTTGTCTTGGCGCAATTGGATTCACACTATAATTTTCATGAACCGTGTAATTCAATTCATTGGTAACATTTGATAATTTACATAAGATTGAAAATTGTTTCCAAGTATATCCTGCAGAAAGATCAATAGTGGTGTAAGCATCCAAAGGTATTGTTCTGTCTGGAATGGTTTGCCCATTTGTATTATTCCAACCAGCCAATCTTTCTCCAATATAATTTGCCATTGTTCCAAAAGATAAACCTTTTAATGAGCCTGAAGGTAAAGTGTAAAATAAGCTAAAATTTGCTGTATTTTCCGGGGTTCTTACCAAACGATCACCTTCTATAAAACTTCCGTTTAATCCTGAAGTTTTAGTATAACGCATGTTGTTGTAGCTATAACCGGCCATGATACTTAAGCCTTCAATTGGTTTTGCATTGATGTCAATTTCCACCCCTTTACTTGTCGTTTCTCCGCTTAAAGTTTTTACGTTGGTATTGGTATTAATTGTACCATCAGCATTGAACTCTGCTGTTTGAGATAAATTACTGTTAACAATCTGATAAAGTGTGATGTTAGTGCTGATCATTCCTTTCCAGAAATCTTTCTTAACTCCAATTTCATATTGGTCAATAATTGAAGCTTCAAGAGGTTCATTATTAATTGTTATTCCTGAGTTGGGTGTAAAAGAGTTAGCGTAGCTGGTAAACAAAGACATGCTTTTTGTTGGCTGATATACTAAACCTAATTTTGGAGAAAAGGCAACATCTTTACGTTTCGTTGGGTCCGCTGTCGCTATGTAAGTAACTGCTTCTGCTTCTTGCCAAGACCAACGCAATCCTGCCAGAACTTTAAATTTTTCTGTTACTGAAATTAAATCCTGTGCATATATTCCAAAACGGTTAGTGGTTGTTTTTACTATTTTAGTAGCAGTTGCCTCAGGGATTTCGGTATTTTGCGGATAGAGATCCAAATCAAAAATATTGATAGTATCATAAATTCCGTTTGGATATAAAGGATCACCGTTTTCATCTACCTCATTGAACTTATATGTATAGGCTTGTGAAAATGAATTGTCAGCATCGATACCTGTAAACAGTTGGTGTTTTATTTTTCCGGTAACAAAGTTTCCTTGTAGATTAATCTGCTCGCTTGTCATTTGTTCAAGCGCTTTGTTCTTTCCTAAAGGTCTGTTCCAGTCCCCGTTTGCTGCTGGTTGAATACGCTCCGTTCCTTCAGAAGTACGATTGTAATTTTGAAAAGAGGTATTGAAATTTAATTTCCAATTAGTATTGAATTTATGTTTTACTAATCCGGAAACTGAGGCTTGTTTAGTAAGTCCATTTGACCAATTTGCGCCTAAATAGGTATTACGTGGCACCTCTGCAACTGCTCTGCCAATGGCTCCGGTTCCAAAATCAGGTGTCCAATTATCTTTTAAATAATCTCCTTGCAATACAATTTCTGTTTTATCACTCGCTTTGAAAAGTACAGAGGGATTCACATAAAAACGTTCTTTAGTTACATTATCTCGAAAGCTTTCTGAGTTTTCATAAGTACCAACAAATCGGTATGCAATAATATCATTCAAAGGACCATAAATGTCTATTGAAGGTTTGTAAAAAGAGTAACTTCCTATTTGCATGTTTATTTCTCCTCCTTTTTTAAACGATGGTGTTTTGGTTACCATATTCAGGATTCCTCCTGGCGCAACATTTCCAAACAATAACGCGGAACTCCCTTTCAAAACCTCTATTTTTTCTAAAGTAGCAACTTCAGGCATAGAACCACCATTTAAGCGAAAGCCATTTTTAAACATATTATTCGCCGACATATCATATCCTCTGGACCAAAAGGATTCTTGTGCTCCACCACGTGCGGAACCAACATAAACACCATTTACATTCTTTACGACATCACTTAATCGAATAGTTTGTTGTTGTTCAATTACTTGATGACCAATTATTTGTACGCTTTGTGGTAAGTCTAAAGGTCTTATTTCCAAACCGGATAAAACAGTTTCTCTTTTTTTGTTGGGACTGTCTTTTATTACAATGACTATTTCCTGCAGGGCTTCAATATTTTCTACTAATTTAAATTCTACATAGGTAGTTTCATTGGCTAAAACTTTTATTTCTTTCGATTGTTTTTTTAAACCTTCTCCCTCTAAAGTAATGATGTGATTTCCTATTGGAAAATTGAAGAAACTAAATTCCCCATTATTATTGGTTTTATTTACGTTTGAAGCTTTTCCTAACTTAATCGATATTCCTGAAAGCGGAAATCCGTCAGAGGAAACTATTTTGCCCTCCACGATACCGTTTTCCTGAGCATTTATATACAATGTGGTAAATAATAAAATAAATAATATTGTAATTCGACTTTTCATGATTGTTTATTTGGAATAATTAAAAATAACGATGCAAATATATAATCCAATTTTGATTTCGCAAAACTTATTTAGATTAAATATGAATAATAATTTAAAGCGTTTTTTATAAAACTGAAATTCAATAATTTAGAGAATGGACTTTTTTTATAATTCAGACTATAACATTCAGTTTTGTTTATAAAGCACTCGAAGAAACTCCAAAATACCTTCACATAATTTTAATAAAAAACAAAGTATTTTTTTCGTAAATTTGCACTCCAAATAAAGGAATAAGAATATGTTAGATAAACTTCAATATGTAAAACAGCGTTACGATGAGATTTCGGATTTGATTATTCAGCCCGATGTTATCATGGATCAAAAGCGCTATGTCTTACTGAATCAGGAATATAAAAGCATAAAAGCTCTGGTTGAAAAACGCGATGAGTACATGGTTTTGTTAGCAAATATTGACGAAGCCAACGAGATAATAGCCGATGGAAGTGATGCAGATATGACCGAAATGGCCAAAATGCAATTGGACGAAGCCAAAGAAAGATTGCCGGAATTGGAAGATGAAATCAAATTCATGCTGATTCCAAAAGATGCAGAAGATGCCAAAAACGTGATGGTCGAAATTCGTGCCGGAACTGGGGGAGATGAAGCCAGTATCTTTGCCGGGGATTTGTTCAGGATGTACACTAAATATTGTGAAAATCGTGGTTGGAGAACTTCAGTTGTAGATGTGAGTGAAGGAACTTCAGGTGGTTTCAAAGAGGTTATTTTTGAAGTTACCGGCGAAGATGTTTACGGAACTTTGAAGTTCGAGGCAGGCGTTCACCGCGTGCAGCGTGTCCCTCAAACCGAAACCCAAGGTCGTGTGCATACATCCGCAGCAACCGTTATGGTATTGCCAGAAGCTGAAGAATTCGACGTACAAATTGATATGAACGACGTTCGTGTCGACTTTTTCTGTTCGTCAGGACCGGGTGGACAATCGGTAAATACAACGAAATCTGCCGTTCGTTTAACGCACATTCCAACCGGATTGGTGGCGCAATGTCAGGATCAAAAATCGCAGCACAAAAATAAAGACAAAGCATTTGGCGTTTTGCGTTCCCGTTTATACGAACAAGAATTAGCTAAAAAGCAGGCCGAAGATGCTACAAAACGTACTTCTCAAGTTAGCTCTGGAGACCGTTCTGCAAAAATTAGAACCTATAATTATGCGCAAGGTCGTGTAACCGATCATAGAATTGGTATGGATATTTTTGATATGGACGGAGTTATGAATGGTAAAATTCAAAAACTTGTCGATGAACTTCAATTGGTAAACAATATGGAGAAATTGAAAGAAGCCAGCGAAACTTTCTAAAAACATAAGCCTCATTTATTGAGGCTTTTTTTATGATTGGAAGCGAAATTTCAGGAATGTTTATCAATCCTATTCCCGCTATCATTCCAATCTTTTGTCCCGCTAAAGAAGCGACACAAAAGGATTTTCCCTTCTATCGGGGCTAAAAGACAAATCATTTAAATTTTTATGAGTGTTTAAAGATTGTACTCATAATACCAAAATACTGTTTGAAAAACAATTATACAAACTTCTAAACTCTTTGTACCTTTGTGTCTTATAACCTCAGAGCCTGATAAAAAAAATGACAACACAACAACTACACCAACAAATTCAACAAAAAAAATCATTTCTCTGCATCGGTCTCGATGTCGATTTAAATAAAATCCCAAAACATTTATTGGAACTCGAAGACCCCATCTTCGAATTCAATAAAGCGATAATTGATACCACACACGATTTAACGGTTTCCTATAAACCCAATACCGCTTTTTACGAAGCATACGGAATCAAAGGCTGGATGTCTTTACAAAAAACCATCAGTTACATCAACGAAAACCATCCCGAAATCTTCACCATTGCCGATGCAAAACGTGGCGATATCGGAAACACCTCTTCCATGTATGCGAAAGCTTTCTTCGAAGATTTAAACTTTGATAGTGTGACTGTTGCTCCTTACATGGGAAAAGACAGTGTAGAACCTTTTCTTGCTTTCGAAAATAAACATACCATTATGTTAGCCTTAACTTCCAACGAAGGTGCATTCGATTTTCAAACCTTGAATGTAGATGGAAAAGAACTCTACAAACAAGTATTGGAAACTTCCAAGACGTGGAAAAATAGCCAAAACCTAATGTATGTAGTAGGAGCAACCAAAGCCGAATATTTCACCGAAATCCGTAAAATAGTTCCCGATAGTTTTCTATTAGTTCCAGGAGTAGGAGCACAAGGCGGAAGCCTTTCTGAAGTTTGTAAATATGGAATGAATGAAAATGTGGGATTGTTGATTAATTCATCACGTGGAATAATTTATGCATCCAACGGAACAGATTTTGCCGAAAAAGCAAGAGAAGAAGCGTTGAAAATGCAACAGGAAATGGCAGCTATTTTAAGTTAATATTTGTTTGAAGTTTCAGGTTGAGCAACTTTAAACATTTTAAACTTTAAACAAAAATCATGAAAACTTTAATTGATCAACTCGGAATTTCCCATTCTTTTGAAACTGCACCCAAAAGGATTATTTCGTTGGTTCCTTCCCAAACCGAATTGCTATATGATTTAGGTCAGGAAGCCAAGATTGTTGGAATAACAAAATTCTGCGTGCATCCTTATCATTTCAAATCCACCAAAAAAGTAATTGGCGGAACCAAAAAAGTGCATTTTGAGAAAATCAGATTACTGCAACCCGATTTAATCATTGCCAATAAAGAAGAAAACACAAAGGAAATAGTTGAAGAATTATCCAAAATTTGTCCGGTTTGGGTCACCAATATCATCACTTTTGAAGACAATCTGCAAATGATTTCCGATTTTGGACAGTTATTAAATTGCAGAATCGAAGCCCAAAAATGGATCGATAAAATTAATTTTGCCTATCAGGATTTTCTAATTTTTATCAAAGATAAACCGTTTAAAAAAGCAGCTTATTTTATTTGGGCCAATCCTTATATGGTTGCCGGTTCCGATAATTTTATCAATGAAATGCTGAAACTGAATCACTTTGAGAATATTTATGATACTAAAGGAAGATATCCCGAAATCGAATTAGAAAAAATGCTGTCGGATGGCAATCCCGATTTGGTTTTATTATCCTCGGAACCTTTTCCTTTTAAAGAAGAACATGCTCTCGAAATTGGACGATTTACAAATCATGCGAAAACCGTTTTTGTTGATGGCGAAATGTTTTCCTGGTACGGAAGTAGAATTTTAAAAGCTTTTGGGTATTTTAAAATGCTGCATAAAAACATCGAATAAATATTTGGAATAGTTTTTAGATTCTCATATTTCTTAATTCCATGCTTTTTAAAAATAAAAAACTACTTTTACCAAAACTAAACCTGTGATTAATTATACCATTTACGAAAATGAAACGAGCAGCCAATGGGTGACTTTTGTCCATGGAGCAGGCGGAAGTTCGTCTATTTGGTTCAGGCAAATTCGTGATTTTCAAAAACACTACAATGTATTGTTATTGGATTTGCGAGGTCATGGAAACTCCAATCAGCAAATCAAAAAGGCTTTCAAACAGAAATATACTTTCTCAGCTTTGGCCAATGATATTCTGGAAGTTTTAGATTATTTAAAAATAGAAAAATCCCATTTTGTGGGTATTTCTCTTGGTACGATTCTGATTCGTCAATTGGCTGAAATGCATCCTAAAAGAGTGCAAAGTATGATATTGGGCGGCGCAATCCTGAAAATGAATTTTCGATCTCAAATCTTGATGAAGTTGGGAAATATGTTTAAGTATGTACTGCCTTATTTGGTGTTATACAAGTTTTTTGCTTTTGTGATCATGCCCAATAAAAACCACAAACAATCCAGGTTGCTGTTTATTAATGAGGCGAAGAAATTATACCAAAAAGAATTCATCAGATGGTTTAAACTTACGGCCGAAATCAATCCCATTCTAAAATGGTTCCGTCAGGTCGAATTAAACATTCCTACTTTATATGTAATGGGAGAAGAAGATTATATGTTTTTGCCTTCAGTGCGAAAAGTAGTCGAAAAGCATTATAAATCATCCCAATTATTTGTCATTGAACAATGCGGTCATGTGGTAAATGTCGAGCAGCCCAATACTTTTAATCAGGCGGTAATTTCGTTTATCAATACTACCAAATAAAAAAAAGCCAGCACTCGAAAGTACTGGCATTTTTTAACTAACTCTAACCAAAATAATAAAAACCCTTTATTACTTTGCAAATGTCTGAATAAAATTCAGACTTCTATGTTAAGAGTATGTTATTTATATGTTATTGATTATTAAATTTTTAGGTTTAATTTTTTCGTTTTAAAAAAACGAATTATACCTTGTCTTGCATGGCAAAAACTCTTTTCAATAAATCAGAAGTTCTTGCGCTTAAACTGGTTCTGATTTGTTTTTCTTCAACAGCTACCATTTTAAAAACACCTTTCATCGCTTCTTGCGTAACGTAATCTTTTAAATCAGGATTTACTTTCGTCACTAAAGGAATTGAATTGTATTTTGTTATGATATTCGCCCAAACTTTATCAGCACCCACTTTGCTCAATGATGTTTGAATCACAGGACTGAATTTTCCATACAAAGCATTAGAAGTCGAGTTTTGTAAATAGGTGGTTGCAGAACTTTCATTTCCCATCAAAATATTTTTTGCATCAGTAAAAGTCATATTTCTTACAGCGTCAACAAATATAGGAGTCGCCTCTTTTACGCCATCTTCTGCAGCACGGTTCAATACTTTTAAACCTTCGTCTGCCAAGCTGCTCATTCCGATGCTTCTTAACGTTTTATCTACTTTTTGTAATTCGGGTGGAAGTAAAATTTTAACCGCTTGATTTTTGAAGAAACCATCAGTTGCTGTCAACTTCGAAACTTGTTTGGATATTCCATTGTTCAAAGCTTCCTTTAAACCGTTGGAAATGTCCATGTTTCCTATAACTCCGCCTGTTTGAGGAAATTGCGATACAACTTGTTGTAATTCAGCACATCCAAATAATGAAAAGGCAATTAAAAACAAAAGAATTTTTTTCATAACTTTATATTTATTTCCCCAAAGATACGCAAACACCATACCACTTTCTAATAGCTATAAACTATTAAAACATAAAACAATCGGTTTTGACTATAATCAAGATCTGTCTACCTATGATATTATATAAAATTTACGACTATGGAAATACACAAAAAATTGACTACAGCCTCGGGAAGACCTTATGCGGAAAACGAAAATTCTCAAACTGTTGGTCCAAGAGGTCCTATATTACTACAAGATTATATTCTTCACGAAAAAATGGCGCATTTTAACAGAGAACGAATTCCCGAAAGAGTGGTGCATGCCAAAGGATCAGGGGCATTCGGAACTTTTACTGTTACCCATGATATAACGAAATATACGAAAGCCAAAATATTTTCTGAAATAGGAAAAGAAACCAAAGCACTAATGCGATTTTCAACGGTTGGAGGAGAAAGAGGTTCTGCAGACACCGAAAGGGATCCAAGAGGTTTTGCCATGAAATTTTATACCGAAGATGGAAATTGGGATTTAGTCGGCAATAATACACCGGTTTTCTTTGTGAAGGATCCCAAAAAGTTTGGAGATTTTATTCATACCCAAAAGCGGGATCCCCACACCAATATGAAATCGCCAACGATGATGTGGGATTTTTGGTCACTCAATCCCGAAAGTCTGCATCAGGTTTTGATTCTGATGTCCGATAGGGGAACGCCTTATGGTTATCGGCACATGCATGGTTTTGGAAGCCATACGTATTCGATGATCAATAAAAATAATGAACGTTTTTATGTTAAATTTCATTTTAAAACCGCCCAAGGGATCAAGAATTTCACCAATGAAGAAGCGGCCGAAATGAAAGCATTTGATATGGATTTTTCTCAAAGGGATTTATTCGAAAATATCGAGGCAGAAAACTTTCCAAAATGGAATTTACAAATCCAGGTTATGTCAGAAGAGGAAGCAAATGCGCAAGACTATTACTTTAATCCCTTTGATTTGACCAAAGTTTGGCCGCATGGCGATTTCCCGATGATTGATGTAGGCGTTTTAGAGTTAAATCAGAATCCGCACAATTATTTTCAGGATATTGAGCAAGTAGCATTTGCTCCGGCACATATTGTGGATGGAATTGGTTATTCGCCAGATAAAATGTTGCAAGGTCGTTTGTTATCATACCCTGACGCACAGCGTTATCGTTTAGGCACAAATTACGAACAAATTCCAGTGAACCGTTGTCCATTTGCAACCAATAATTACCAAAGAGACGGTCAAATGCGTGTAGATGGTAATGGCGGTGAAAAACCTAATTATTTTCCAAATAGTTTTGATGAAATAGAAGTTGATGAGGCTTATAAAGAACCGCCTTTGCCAATCAACAGTCCTAATGCCGATTGGTATGATAGAAATTGTGAAGGCGAAAACGATCATTATTCTCAACCTGGAAAATTATTTCAAATCATGTCGCCAGAAGAACAAGATAAAACCATTCATAATATAGTCTATAACATGTCAGGTATCGGTGGTCCTAAGAAAATGGAGATTATCAACCGCCAATTAGGACATTGGTTTAGAGTCGATTCTCGATTGGGAACCGGAATTGCTGAAGGCTTAGATGTTACAATTGATATGGGCCAATTAAAATAGTTTCAACAAAAAACAAAATGAACATTCTTGAACTGGAATTATTGTCAGATGACATCAATCAAACGGAGGTTTTTTATAATGAAGTCTTGGGATTGCAAACTGTTTCAAAAAATATATCGAGTGTTTCATTTGCAGCAGGCGCAACAAAACTGACTTTCAGGGCTTCCGAAAATAAAAGACCAGAGTATCATTTTGCTTTTGATATTCCAAACAACAAACTGTTGGAAGCTTTTGCATGGATAGAAAAGAAAACGGAAATATTAGAAGTTATTCCGCCTGATAAAATTGCGGATTTTTATAATTGGAATGCAAAGTCTTTTTATTTTTATGACAATGATGGAAGTGTTTTAGAGTTTATCGCCCGTTATGATTTAGACAATGCATCCGAGAAACCATTTGACGGTTCATCAATTTTATCAGTCAGTGAAGTCGGTTTTGTATCTAAAAATGTGGCCCAACAAAGTGATGAAATAATTGAAAAATATGGTCTTTCGGTATTTTCAAAACAACCAAAAGGTAAGAAATTTATTGTTTTAGGAACCGATACCGGACTTTTTATCCTTGTGGAAGAAAATAGAAATTGGTATCCTACTAATAAAAAAGCAAAATCATTCTGGACTAAAGTATTGTTTGAAAATAATGGAAAAACCAGAGAAATTGAAATTTCAGATTAAAAAAATAAAACGCTCAATTGATTGGGCGTTTTTTTATACGAAATCTTTTCAAGTAAGAATTTAACTGTAATGATCCTTCAATTTTTCTCTTTCTTTTCAAATATATTTTGCTGATTGCTTAATAAAAATAAAAGCAAAGTGAATTCAACTCCCCAAAAAAGATTTCTTCATAAAAATTTCACAATAACAATCTTAAATTTCAAATTTTAAACGGCAAATTTTTATTATTTCCGTAAATTGCGCACTTAAAAATGTCATTAAAATAAAAATGGAACAAGTAAAACCATATATACCTAAGAATAAAGTAAGAATTGTAACAGCAGCCTCCCTTTTTGATGGTCATGATGCAGCAATTAACATCATGCGCAGAATTATTCAGGCCACTGGTGTTGAGGTTATCCATTTGGGTCACGACAGAAGCGTTGAAGAAGTCGTAAACACAGCCATTCAGGAAGATGCTAATGCCATTGCCATGACTTCATACCAAGGCGGTCACAATGAGTATTTTAAATATATGTATGATTTGTTGCAGGAAAAAGGCGCAGGTCATATCAAGATTTTCGGCGGCGGCGGCGGGGTAATTTTGCCTTCAGAAATTGCTGAATTGCAAGATTACGGAATCACCCGTATATATGCTCCGGATGATGGACGTGCAATGGGATTGCAAGGAATGATTAATGATTTGGTGCAACGTTCTGATTTTCCTGTAGGAGATAAATTGCATGGAGAAATTGATCAATTAGAATCCAAAAATCCAACCGCAATAGCAAGATTGATCTCTGCTGCAGAGAATTTTCCTGAAATAGCAAAACCTGTTTTTGATCAAATTCATAAAAAAAATGAGAATTCAAAAATTCCTGTTTTGGGAATTACAGGTACAGGGGGTTCTGGAAAATCATCTTTGGTGGATGAATTGGTGCGCCGTTTTTTAATCGATTTCCCAGAAAAAACCATCGGATTGATTTCTGTGGATCCATCCAAACGTAAAACGGGAGGAGCACTTTTAGGAGACAGAATTCGTATGAATGCGATTAACAACCCGAGAGTTTATATGCGTTCGTTGGCTACGCGTCAATCGAATTTGGCTTTGTCGAAATATGTTGCTGATGCTATTCAAGTAATTAAAGCGGCAAATTATGATATCATCATTTTGGAGACTTCAGGGATTGGTCAGTCCGATACCGAAATTATGGATCATTCTGATGTTTCATTATATGTAATGACACCCGAATTTGGAGCGGCCACCCAATTGGAAAAAATCGATATGTTAGATTTCGCTGATTTAGTAGCATTAAACAAATTCGACAAGCGTGGAGCACTTGATGCTATTCGTGATGTAAAAAAACAATACCAGCGCAACCATAATCTTTGGGATGTAAATCCAGATGAAATGCCTGTTTTTGGAACTATTGCTTCGCAGTTTAACGATCCGGGAATGAACACGCTGTACAAAGCGATTATGGATAAGATTGTAGAGAAAACGGATAGTGATTTGAAATCTACTTTTAAAATCACGCGTGAAATGAGCGAGAAAATTTTCGTCATTCCGCCACACAGAACCCGTTATTTATCTGAGATTGCAGAAAGTAACAGAAAATATGATGCAACAGCATTGACTCAACAAAAAACAGCACAAAAATTATTTGGTATTTTCAAAACGATTGAAAGCGTTTCCGGAAAAATGCCAATCATTAATAAAGTAGGAATTGACGATAGTTCGGTACTTCCGAGTGCTATTGAAGAACACGATGAAAATAGAATTTTCCTTAACCTTTTACTGAACCAGTTTGATAAAGTAAAAATGGATTTAGATCCCTACAATTGGGAAATAATCCTGACTTGGGACGAAAAAGTTAATAAATACAAAAATCCGGTTTATACTTTTAAAGTAAGAGACAAGGAAATCAAAATTGCTACTCACACCGAAAGTTTATCACATTCTCAAATTCCAAAAATAGCGTTGCCTAAGTATGAAGCTTGGGGCGATATTTTACGTTGGTGTTTGCAAGAAAATGTACCGGGAGAATTCCCGTTCACTTCAGGACTGTATCCTTTCAAACGCGAAGGTGAAGATCCGTCTCGAATGTTTGCTGGAGAAGGTGGACCGGAACGAACCAATAAACGTTTTCATTATGTAAGTGCAGGTTTGCCGGCAAAACGTTTGTCTACCGCTTTTGACAGTGTGACTTTGTACGGTAATGATCCTCATGTTCGTCCTGATATTTATGGAAAAATCGGAAATGCGGGAGTTTCTATTTGTTGTTTGGATGATGCGAAGAAACTGTATTCCGGTTTCGATTTAGTTCATTCGATGACTTCGGTGAGTATGACCATTAATGGTCCGGCACCTATGTTACTTGGTTTTTTTATGAATGCTGCCATCGATCAACAATGTGAATTTTACATCAAAAAAAATGAAATTGAAGATGTAGTTGAAGAAAAGATAAATGAAATCTATAAAGAAAAAGGAGTAGCCCGTCCCCGTTATAATGGCGACTTACCCGAAGGGAATAATGGTTTAGGATTGATGCTTTTGGGTGTTACCGGAGATCAGGTTTTGCCTTTAGATGTTTATAATGAAATTAAAGTTAGAACCCTTTCGCAAGTTCGCGGCACCGTTCAGGCCGATATTTTAAAAGAAGACCAGGCACAAAACACCTGTATTTTCTCAACAGAATTCGCTTTGCGTTTGATGGGTGACGTTCAGGAATATTTTATCACGAATAATGTTCGTAATTTTTATTCCGTTTCGATTTCAGGCTATCATATTGCCGAAGCGGGTTCTAATCCGATTACGCAATTGGCTTTCACACTTTCAAACGGATTCACTTATGTGGAATATTATTTGAGCCGTGGAATGGATATCAACGATTTTGGGCCCAACTTATCTTTCTTCTTTTCTAATGGTATCGATCCTGAATATGCTGTAATTGGTCGTGTGGCCCGTAAAATTTGGGCGAAAGCCTTGAAAAACAAATACGGAGCCAACGAAAGAGCCCAAATGTTGAAATACCATATTCAAACATCAGGTCGATCCTTACATGCTCAGGAAATTGATTTTAATGATATTCGTACGACATTACAAGCGTTGTATGCTATTTATGATAATTGTAACTCATTGCATACTAATGCTTACGATGAAGCAATTACAACACCAACCGAAGAATCAGTGCGTCGTGCTATGGCCATTCAGTTGATTATCAATAAAGAATTAGGGTTAACTAAGAACGAAAACCCAATACAAGGTTCTTTTATCATAGAAGAATTGACAGACTTGGTAGAAAATGCGGTTTTGATGGAATTCGACAGAATTACCGAAAGAGGTGGTGTTCTTGGTGCTATGGAAACCATGTATCAACGTTCTAAAATTCAGGAAGAAAGTTTGTATTATGAAACGTTGAAACATACGGGAGAGTTTCCAATTATTGGCGTAAACACGTTCTTGAGCTCAAAAGGCTCACCAACAGTGATTCCTGCTGAGGTAATTCGTGCAACGGAAGAAGAGAAACAATTCCAAATTCAAACCCTGGAAAACCTTCATAAAGCCAATGCAAAACAAGTAAAAGAACAATTGGACAGTATTCAAGAAGCGGCTATTAAAAATGAGAACATGTTTGAACATTTAATGGAAGCTACTAAGTTTTGTACTTTGGGTCAAATTACGGCAGCTTTGTTTGAAGTGGGAGGGCAGTATCGCAGAAATATGTAAAAGCACGTATTTGGACGTTCCTCGATGATTTTAAAAAACCACTGAAAGCCCAATGTTTTCAGTGGTTTTTGTCTTTTTATAATACATTTTGATTTGTCTTGAATTTATATAAATACGCATTTGGTTGACTAAATGCTGACTAGATATATATATTATTTATATATTTGTTTGGCATAAGCAAATAAGATATGGCTACTATAAAATATTTACTTCAAAGTAAAAACGACAATTCAAATATATACGTACGGTATTCGATAAACAGAACTTTAGTTTTGAAACGTAAAACAGGTTTTGTAATTAATCCAAAAGACTGGAGCGAAGATAAAGCACAACCAATTCAGAGAAATGAAGATTTGAAAGCGATTAAATCTAAGCTGGACAAACTAGCTGTTTTTATTAATGATGCTTATAACAATGCGATAAGCAAAGGAATAGTATTTACAGGTGATTGGTTACAACATCAAATTGATTTATTCAATAATAAAATTGTTGTTGTAGACTTAGACGTATTATCCAATTCTATTGATGCTTATATTAATAACGGAGACAATTTAACAAGCGGTTCAATAAAAAATTTAGATAATCTTAAAAAATTTATTGTGAACTATGAGACCGATGTTTTAAAAGGAAAGCAAATACTTATTAGAGATATTGATTTAAATTTTATTGATGTTTTTAAAAAGTATCATAAAAGTAAGGGGCGTTCCATAAATTATATAGGTACTTATATTTCATTGTTAAGGGCGGTTGTCAATAAGGCTTCTTTAAATGGTATTCCAACACATCCACAGTTCAAACAAATAAAAGCGATTAAAGAAGTTAAAGAACCTGATCAAATTATTATTCTAACAGAAGCAGAACAGGAACTTATAAAAAATGCAACTTTGTTACGTGAAGCACATATAAATGCTAGAAAATGGCTTTTACTTGGGTGCTTAATCGGGCAAAGGGCAGGAGATTTACTAAATATAACCGACAAAAACATAAAAGGGTTAAACGGTATGAGCATAATTGAATTGAAGCAACAGAAAACTGGTAAGCTGGTTGCAATTCCATTACTACCCGAAGCACTTGAAATAGTAGAAAGTGGATTGCCTTACAAAATAAATTTAGAGCATTTTAATAAATACAGTAAAGAGGTTTGTGAAATAGCAAAAATTAATACAAAGGTAAAAGGTAAAATGCGCATTGATGATAAAAGAACCTTAACGGCAGGTTATTATGAGAAATGGAAAGTTATAAGTTCTCACGTTTGCAGACGCTCTTTTGCAACTAACTTTTACGGAAGAATTCCAACATCTGTTTTGATGAATATAACCGCTCACGGTACGGAAGCTGTTTTTTTAAATTATATTGGAAAAACTACCTATGATAATGCATATCAAATGTTAGAATATTTCAATAAACTTAAACCGTTAGCTGAAAATTCAAATTAAAAGAACTGAATTTTTTCTGATATAATAAGCAACTTAAAAACAATACAATGAATTACGAAAATATATATGAAGGTTTCTATTCAAAATATTATTCTAAAGCAGAAATTTTGATAAAAAATTTTTTCATCAAAAGACATAGCCAAAAGAGAACATTTGGAAATTCGATTAATGAGGTAAGATTTTATTTGAGTAATGATTTTATAAATAAGTACATTTTATACAATAATGAAAATTTACACCAATTTTTTTGTAAACGACACAGTATTTATTCCGTTGATGAAGTACAAGAAGTTTTTGAAAATGAGATAAAAATTGAATTTGATAAAATTAATGCTTTGGATCTTCCTGCCGATTACAATTATCCAAAATTTATTAAAGAGATCGCATTAATTGAAGTTAAAAACGAAATTTCAAGATTGCTTTCAAATAATTCAGATTTACTTGTAATGTTCTTTAAATTAAACGAATTTGATGATTTCGAAATCAGGGAACATAGAGGCTTATCAGTGGAGGATTACCCAATTTACAAAAAATTGAAGTCAAAATTATATCCTGAAAATTATGCAAATTTTATTGAAAATAATGATTTCAAAGTACTAGAATTCGAAGTGATAGATTTGAACAATACGACAGCAACTGAAAAAATTATCTATTTGCAAAAGTTAGGAATTATTGATTTTTTAAAAGCAAAACAGCCATTTCAATCATCAACTAATAGTTTAGCTACCGTTTTAAGTGCAATAATTGGAGAAAAAGCAACAACTATCCAACCAATGATAAACCCCATCGTATCTAAAGATGTCGATTCCAAAAACAATCCTTTAAATTCTCGAAAAGCTGTTAATAGAGTAGAACAGCAACTTGTAAAAATGGGTTTCAATCTTAATGAAACGATTTAGGGAAACCCTAGAAAAAACCTAACTGCTATTTGTGTCTTAATATTAATAAGACACAAAATGAACACACCAATTTTCTTAAACGGCATCACATTAGAGCAATTAGCTGAAGTACTTGCACCACTTTTGCAAGCTCAAATTTCACAACTTCAACAACCTGTAAAGGTAGAACCTGAAAATGACTTAATTACTCGAAAACAAGTTTGCGCACTTTTGAGTATAAATTTCACAACTCTTTGGAAGCATACCAAATCGGGAAAATTGAAAAGTTTCGGAATTGGAAATCGGGTATTTTATTCAAAAATCCAAGTTTTAGAAGCCGTTAAACCTATTAACGGATAACGGTTTTGGATTCGGCAAAACCAACAGCCTTGCCAAAAAACTATATTGCTGAAGGGATTAAATTAGACTTCTTTAATGATTCTAATTTAAAAACTGATATTCAAAATCGCATTTCGGTTACTATCGGAACAGACTTTATAAAAGCTTTAAATTGTATTAAAGGTGATAGAGGAACGGGCGAAAACTTTTCAGAAATAACACGTTTGGCAATGGCTTATTTTTTCTCTGAAATCTTCAAGGATAAAATAAAGGATAGTTACTATTCATTAGAAATGGTAAAAGGGTTTTTAGATGCTAATAATCTAACATCGTACACAGCAATTCACGAACGGGATGTGAAATTTTATAAATTAAATGAAGCACCATTATTCAAACATTGTTGGTTAATTATTCAAAGTGCATGGTATTTTAATTCGCCACATTTTGGGCACCACCAACATATTGACTATGTAAATCACTATATAGCTACGGGCGAAAAGTTACCAATTGCACAATATAATTTTGATCCAATTTATTTGGAAAAAAAGTATAGTAATATTGATGATATAAAAAACAAAAAAACACCCATAAACGGCTTTGCATTAGTTAGTCAATGGTATCATGGAATTTTATTTCTAGTATGTAAAGAATTGGGATTGTCAACAACAAATTTTGTCGTGTCAGACAAAGACAACAGAGAATTTAATCCTTTAACGAAGACGTCTCGACAATTGCGAAGTCTCGCTCCGTTCAAAATAATAGAATGTGATATAAAAAGTGCATTCCCTACCTTTTTAGATGTTGAAACTGGCGCAAAATTAAAAGATCAAGTTTATAATAATTTGATGCAATCTAACAAGATAACAAGAGGTGAAGCAAAAGTGTTATTTAATACCGTTTGCAATAGTAGAGAGTATAAAAGCAAAGTAGAAACAATAACGTTTTTTTTAGCTTGTGGTTATACTCAAAAGCAATGTGAACATCTTGTAACACTAACTCACAGTCCTAAAGCGAAATTTTATTCGTTTATGACAGAGTATGAAAGTGCGGCAATAAAACATTTCGTTTTTAACAATGATTTAAAACATTATGGACGGTTGCACGATGCAGTATTGTTTATTGACAGTAAAATAAAACCAGCGCATCTTAAGGTAGATCCAAATTGCGATTTTGGATATAAGGAACTAAACCGACCCATTTATAAAGAAACTTTCAGTTTGTCAGACAAACGTTTGCCGTATGCTTATGTCAGGAGTGTTCCAAAGGGATTAAATTTGGTTATCAGACATGATGCAATAAAACCCGAAGTTAAGGGTGTAGCTAATGGTTTTGTTTTTTATAAAGAAAAGTTTCAATATATTGATGCAAGTTTTAATATGAACGATTTTAGAATTGATTACAGCACGTTCCTTCTCAAAATTGAAACAATGTTGAGTACGTTACAGTTTTTGAATAATAGACCTACAAAACCTGAACATGTGTATTTGATTCTGCAACATATTAGAGCACATAGTCAATATGTGTTTAATGTGAAAGCTGTGTATTTAAGAGTTGTAAAGTTTAAATATTTGCCCAAGCTTGTTGTCGTAAAAGAGCGCAATTATAATGTTCTTGTGCCTATGTTATTTAAAAAAATTAGAGATTATTCACAGGCACGGAATGAAGCCGAAAAGATTGTAAATACGACTACTAATTATTATAATTTATTTTGTTTAATAAAGGAACGAATCATAAACAATGATTATAGTTATGTGGACGAATTAATTATAAATGGTAAAAAGGTAAACAATGTTTTGATTTATGTAATAATCAGCAAATTCAATTTGTTATGTACTGGTTTAGAGAGAAAGCCACGTAAAAGAGTTAGTGGAGACCCTCTTTATAATAGCAGTATAAAGAGGGTAACTCTTAACGGTTTTACGTTGAATACTAAAATTCAAAATGCAGTTACACAACGTACAGTTATAAAATATGAGCGGGAGTTAAAAGAGTATAACCGATTGATAAATAATCGACAAATTGCACAACAATTGTTTTTAATCCTTTGCGATGTTGCTGGTCAAAAACATAATCTAAAAATAGATGAAAATATTGAGATCCAAAACCAATTGAAAACTGAACTAATTGCAATGATTGACAAAAAAGAGGTTTCTGATTTTCAAATAGGAGCAATTGAGTTTGACAAACGATTTAAATCAAATACCAAAAAAGAATTACCGATCATTTCAGATTTGAAGAATGTTTTTGATACGGATTTTAAAAATTCTATTTTTAATCAAATATCAATTGAGGAAGCATATAATAGAGGAGACGTTTTTTTTAAGGAATACTTAAACTTTCACGATAAAGATCAAAGAAAAGAAAAGATTATTCCAGTAAAAAAAATTAAAGAAGTTTTTAATTTTCCGGAACTTTCTTTTTAATAAAGATAAAATTTTTTCAAAAGAATTATAGCTTCTATTTTGCGTAACAAAAGGTTTTATTTTTAGATTTTTTTTCACAAAGGGTATTGCAAAAGCTTTGCAAAGGTTTTGCAAAAAGTGTTGTGAAACCTTTGCAAGTATAATAAAGATAGAGAAATCAATGGATAGTGTACAAAATATCAACAAATAGTTTTGCAATCCTTCTATTGCAATCCTTCCATTGACTACATTTTTCTCGCTATAGCAGTAAAAAAAATATTTTTTCCTATTTTAGTTTAGCAAAATAAATAAAACAGTCTATTTTTACTGCTATAATGGTAATAATAGGTTGTTTTATTTAAAATCACTTGTTTATATTGATTAATAAGTCTAAATTTACTGCTTAAACAGTAATTATGAATGATTTTAATTTAGGGGACTTTATCAAAACGCATAGAAAAAAAGCGGGGCTAACACAATTGGAACTGGCAAACTTAGCGGGTATCGGTAAAACTACCGTATTTGATTTAGAAAAAAATAAAGAAACGGTTAAGTGGAATAATCTAAAATCCATACTGAATGTTTTAAATATTGAAGTTCAATTTATAAGTCCTTTAAATAAATAAGTATGAGAAAAGCTATTGTTTATGTCCATAATAATAGGGCTGGTGAATTGATAGAGGAAGAGTTGGGACACTATACTTTTAAATATGATCCCGACTATAATTTAGAACCTGTTTCTCTGACAATGCCTGTTCATCAAAAAGTGTATTCCTTTAATCATTTCCCACCTTTTTTTGAAGGATTATTGCCCGAAGGTATCATGCTGGAAGGACTTTTGAAAATCAATAAATTTGATAAAAAAGATTATTTATCACAATTAATTGCAACTGGAAATGATTTGGTAGGTGCTGTAACTGTTAAAGCTGATAGTCATGAATAGATGCCCTATATCCTATGCACTTTGTGGTAATGATAAATACAGTATTGAAGGATTACGAATGCTATCCCCAAAACTAACTGCAATTCAGGATTTGCCATTTTCAGCATCAGAACAAAGACAAGAAGCTGCAAACAGAGCCAGTAAATTATCTATCCAAGGCGTTCAACCTAAATTGAGTGCTATTTTATCTATTGCAAACAATCAATTTGAAATTGTGGATCAGTTTGGAAATTATATTATCAAACCACAAAATGATTTATTTCCAGAATTGCCCGAAAATGAAGATGTAACAATGCGTATGGCAAAAGTGTATGGAATTGACGTTCCTCTTCATGGATTAATTTATTCTAAAGACAATTCTAAATCCTATTTCATCAAACGATTTGACCGACATGGAAAAGGCAAAAAATATGCTACAGAAGATTTTACACAATTGACAGGAAATTCAAGAGATACAAAATACAATTACAGCATGGAAAAAGTAGTCCAAGTTTTAGAGGATTACTGTACTTTTCCAGTCCTAGAAAAAGCTGAATTTTTCAAAAGGATTTTATTTTGTTTTGTGACTGGCAATGAAGACATGCATCTTAAAAATTTTTCATTGATTACAAAATCTGGTAAAACAACATTAACTCCCGCTTATGATTTCCTAAATTCATCTATTGCAGTCAAAAATCCACAAGAAGAAATGGCATTAACGCTTAAAGGAAAGAAAAGCAATTTTAAGAATACCGACTTGATCGATTATTTTGCCAAAGAAAGATTGCAATTGAATGACAAGACAATTGATAAAATAGTAAACGACCTATTTAAAACTGCTCCAAAATGGACGGAATTAATTGAGATCTCTTTTTTGTCTGCCACTATGAAAGAAAAGTATTTTAGCTTAATGAAAGAACGGTTGAGTAGATTTTAAAATTCGAAAAATAATTATCATTGAATATATTTTATAGAAAAAAATAATAAAATTTATTGTTGACAATCTGTTAAACGACTGTTACAAAAAAACCTAGGAATCAAAGGTTTTGCAAAACCTACATTGCAAAATTATTCTTTAGCATTGCATTACCTCTTTTCAACTTCAACAAGTGTTCATGGAGATTGATAAATCAATTGAGCGTGCAAAAGTGCTTTTGCAAGACCTCCATTGCAAAATTATTCGTTGATATTGCAATGCTTTTGTAACATCATTGTAATTGAGAGAAATCAATAAATTGTATTAAAAATATATAAAAACTCTTTTGCAAAACCACCCTTGCAAAATTATTCTTTAACATTGCAATACCATTTCAACCATCATTAAGTATAGAAATATAATTAAGTTTTATATGTTAAATCAAAAACACTTTTGCAAAACGATTTGTAAAAGTGTTTTTTAATGTCAATATAAATTCTTACAAAAGATAAAATTATGATTCTTTAAAATATTTTTATAGAAATGTTTCTATTTACGGCTTTCCTCAACATACTTGATGAAATAATCTTTACTTTAGCAATCGAATTATTTAATTTCAATTAAAGAAATAATTATTTAAAATTAATGAAAAATGAAGCTCATGCAAGAATCAAAATAAACCAACTACTTTCTGAAGCAGGATGGAGATTCTTTGATAATGAGCTAGGAAGGGCTAATATTTTATTAGAAAATCATGTGAAAATCACCCAAACAGAAATAGATGCTTGGGGTAGTGACTTTGAAAAAACTAAGAGTGGTTCTCTCGATTTTCTACTTGTTGATACAAATAACAAACCCATTTGTGTTTTAGAAGCCAAAAAAGAGAGTTTACATCCATTAGTAGCTAAAGAACAGGCAAGAAAGTATGCAAATGCAGTGGATGCTCAATATATCATTTTATCGAATGGTATTGTTCATTATTTATGGGATTTAAAAAAGGGAAATCCCAAACCCATTTATAAATACCCTTCTCCTACCGAAATTGGGGCTATTAAAGACTGGAATCCAGACAGAGTAGAATTAGCCAGTGAAGTTGTTAGTATTGATTATATTGCTTCAGTACAAATGCCAGACTATGCCGAAAGACCTAGTTGGAATGGGACAGTGGAGAGTAGTACTGATTTTATTTGGAACAATAAGCTTCGCTTTTTACGCTATTATCAATTAAAGGCTGTTCAAAAATTGCAAGAAGCTGTTGCCAATGGTAAAGATCGATTTCTTTTTGAAATGGCTACTGGAACGGGTAAAACTCTAACAGCTGCTGCGGTTATCAAATTATTTTTACGTACCAAAAATGCGAAAAAAGTTTTATTTTTAGTTGATAGAATAGAATTAGAAGATCAAGCTTACAAAGATTTTACCAATTATTTAAAGCCAGATTATACCACTTATATATACAAAGAACATAGAACTGATTGGCATAAAGCAGAAATTGTCGTTACTACTATTCAATCATTGCTTTTTAATAATAAGTATCGTGATTTGTTTACTCCTACTGATTTTGATTTATTAATTTCTGACGAATCGCATCGTTCTGTTTCTGGAAACTCGAGAGCAGTTTTTGAATATTTTAATGGCTATAAATTAGGATTAACGGCTACACCAAAAGATTATTTGAAAGGTGTAGATATTGATAAAATAAAAGAAAATGACCCGAGAGAAATTGAACGTAGAATGCTTCGGGATACTTACAATACTTTTGGGTGTGATAATGGTCAACCTACTTTTAGATATACTTTATTACAAGGGGTTAAAGATGATTTTTTAAGAAACCCCATCACGATAGATGCTCGCACAGAAATTACTACACAATTACTTTCAGATCAGGGTTATGCCGTAATTAGGCAAACGGAAGAAGGTGAAGAATCGGAAATTTTTGTTTCAAGAGATTTTGAAAAAAAATTCTTTTCTGATAAAACTAATGCTATTTTTTGCAAAACATATTTAGAAAAAGCATTGCGTGATCCAATAACTAACGAAATAGGTAAAACAATCATTTTTGCGGTAAGCCAAAATCATGCAAGACGATTGACCGAAATTTTAAACGAATTTGCTGAGAAATTATTTCCAAATAAGTACAATTCCGATTTTGCAGTTCAAGTAACTTCACAGGTTACTGATGCACAACAAATGACCATTAATTTTTCTAATGATAATTTAAATGGAAAAACTAATTGGCTAGAAGGTTATAAATCAAGTAAAACTCGTATTTGCATAACAGTTGGAATGATGACAACAGGTTATGATTGTTCTGATTTATTAAATATTTGTTTAATGCGTCCCGTTTTTAGTCCATCCGATTTTGTTCAGATTAAAGGTCGTGGCACCCGTAAACATACGTTTACCTTTAAATCTAAAAACGAATTGAATGAAGAGGAAATAATACAAAAGGATAAGAAGAACTTTAAATTATTTGATTTTTTTGCCAACTGTGAATATTTTGAAGAGAAATTTGACTATGATGAGGTTTTAATTCTACCAAAAACTGGGGAAGGTAAAACTGATAATTCTGGTGGAAATTCTAAAATAAAAAAATATACTAGTGAAATTATAGATCCTTTATTAGTAATGGAGGAGAAGGAAATAGGTCTTGATGGCATGAAGATTGACCGCATGCTTTATCGTGATTTTGAAAATAGAATTATAATGGACGACATTATTAAAAAGAATGTTGAATTAGGTAATTGGGAACTAATAGTGAGTCATATTCAAAATGAAATTCTTGACAAACCCAATGAATATTTTAATATGGAAAAATTGCGGAAAGCTGCTAAAATAGATCGTAAAGTTTCCATACGTGAAATGGTAGAAAAAATATTTGGTATTATACCTAAATTCAAATCAAAAGACGAAATGCTTGATGAAGAATTTGATAAATTCATTTCTATCTATCCCCCGGAAGAAGATGTAAATATTAGAGCATTACAATATTTCTTCAAAGCTTACATTGTTGACCAAGATATTAGGAAAATAATTGAAACTAAAGATTTTCAAGCCTTACAAACTAATCCTACTTTAACAATAACTCAATTTAAAGAAGTAGCAGCTAAATACAGAGAAGTAATTCCAGTATATATTAAAGATTATATTAAACTAGAGAATTTTGCAGCATAATTTTAAAATTAAATAATACATACCCATAATAAAGATAATGTTAGATAACATAACAAAAAGAAGAATTGATGATTGCCGTGATATTTTGGTTGGAAAATTACCTGACCCAAAATCACAAATAGAACAAATAACCATTGCGCTGATTTATAAATTCATGGATGACATGGATAAAGAAGCGATTGAACTAGGTGGAAAGGCAAAATTCTTTTCAGATTATACAATTCCTGATCCAAATGATATTAAAAAACAAATTGTTATTCCTTTTGAAAAATACAGTTGGGACAATCTATTTGATAGCAAAGTAAGTGCTACCGAAATGCTTAAACTGTATTCGGAAGCGATTGAAGGAATGGTAAAAAACCCTAATATTCCTGAACTGTTTGCTAATATTTTTAAGAATGCCTATTTACCTTATCGTGACCCCGAAACTTTGAAAATGTTTCTTAAAACGATAAGTGAATTTGAATATACGCACAGTGAAAAACTAGGGGATGCCTTTGAATATTTACTTTCTGTAATGGGTTCGCAAGGTGATGCTGGACAGTTTAGAACACCGCGACACATTATTGATTTTTTGGTTGCAGCCGTAAACCCAAGTAAAACTGACACTATTCTTGACCCAGCCTGTGGTACCGCTGGATTTTTGATTTCTGCCTTTAAACACATTAAAGAACAAAACAATAATATCTTAACTCCAGACGAACGTAAAAAGTTAATTAAGAATTTTATCGGGTATGATATTTCGCCCGATATGGTGCGATTAAGTTTGGTCAATCTGTATTTACACGGCTTTTCTGACCCACATGTTTTTGAATATGATACATTAAGCAGTGAAGACCGTTGGGACGAAACCTTTGATGTGGTGTTAGCAAACCCGCCATTTATGAGTCCAAAAGGAGGTATACGACCACACAAAAAATTTACCATAAGCAGCAATCGTAGCGAAGTATTGTTTGTAGATTATATAGCTGAACATTTAAACCCAAAAGGAAGAGCTGGTATTATTGTACCCGAAGGGATAATTTTTCAAAGTGGCACGGCCTATAAAGCCTTGCGAAAAATGTTAGTGGACAAATACTTGTATGCCGTGGTGAGTTTGCCCGCAGGTGTTTTTAATCCTTATAGCGGTGTAAAAACATCAATTTTATTGATGGATGCTGATTTAGCTAAGAAAACGGATGATGTTTTATTTATAAAAATTGATAATGACGGTTATAATCTTGGAGCACAACGCAATTCCGTAAAAGGAGGACAATTAGAGGACGCAGTTGAAACTTTAAAAACGTTTAGACAAAATAGTGTTGAAGGAAAGTTATTTGAAAATACGTTTTTAGCTCAAGCTGTAAATAAAGCTGAAATTGGAAAAAGTGGTGATTATAATTTGACTGGTGAAAAGTATAAAGTCAATACAATTTTAAACTCAAATTATGAATTTGAATTATTATCCAATGTCTGTGAAATAAATCCTGAAACTATTGATCCTGCCAATCTTAATACTGAAGAGTTTGTTTATATTGATATAGCATCAGTTGAAAATGGTACGGGTAGAATAAATTATGATAATATCGTAAAAAAAGAAAATGCACCATCTAGAGCTAGAAGAAAAGTTCGAGATAAAGATATAATTCTTTCGACTGTAAGACCAAATTTAAAAGCCTTTGGTTTTATTGAAAATCCTCCTGAGAATACAATTTCATCAACTGGCTTTGCAGTTCTTAGGCCAAAAAAAAATCTAAATTCGAAGTTCCTATTTTATAATTTATATACTGATAACATGGTATCTCAAATGGTTTCCATGATGGGCAAAGGCTCTTATCCGAGTATTAATCAGTCAGATGTTTCTTCGCTTAAAATACCGCTTCCACCTCTTTCTATTCAAGAAGAAATTGTTGCTGAAATTGAGAGCTATCAAAAAATAATTGATGGAGGTAAAATGGTGGTAGATAATTACAAACCCAGAATTGAGATTGATAAGGATTGGGAGATGTTAGCGTTTGAAGACATTTGCTTAGTCAATCCTAAAAAATCGGAAATAAATACTCTTGATGACGATACTCAAGTTTCGTTTGTGCCAATGGCAGATTTGAATGAGAATCAAATCGATTTTATTCCTAATCAAGTAAAACCCTTAAGCGAAGTATACAAAGGTTATACTTATTTTAAGGAAAATGATGTATTACTTGCTAAAGTAACACCCTGTTTTGAAAATGGAAAAGCTGGTATAGCTAAAAAATTGGTCAACGGAATTGGTTTTGGTTCAAGTGAATATTATGTGTTTAGACCAAACGAAAAAATTCTTTCAACTTGGATATACTTAAATATTATTACAGTTAATTTTAGAGAAAGAGGAAAACTTAACATGACTGGGACTGGTGGTTTACAACGAGTACCCACGGATTATGTTAAATCATATCAAATTCCAGTTCCTCCAATAGAAACCCAACAACAAATCGTTTCCCAAATTGAAAAAGAGCAGGCATTGGTCAATGCTAATAAAGAGTTGATTACAATTTATGAGCAAAAGATAAAGGATAGAATTGGTAAAGTCTGGGGAGAGTAATATGAGAGCATTACAAGAAATAGTAAACAGACATAATAAAGTCGCCTTTTTGATTGGTAACGGACCCAACTTGGCTGCTAAAATAATGCCGTCATGGAAGGATTTATTAAAGTCTGCATCCGATAGACCTATTCGATTTGAAGTTGATGGACTTTCTAATACAGAAGTTTATGATTTGGTAGAAATATATTCAACCGAACCTAAAGAGGTTAAAAACCATGTTAAAAGTAAACTAGAATTACTACCAACTTATAATATTAGTATTCATAGGAGGTTGATGGAGTTTGCAATTGCTAATGATTCCCCTGTCTTATCTACAAATTTTGATGAAGTATTTGAGAAATCTATAAATGCAGAATTATTTCATATAGAATCAAAAGGATTTGCACGTTTTTATCCATGGAAAACGTATTACGGATTAACACAACATATTCTACCTACTGATGGTTTTGGAATTTGGAAAGTTCACGGAGATGTTCGTTATACGGATAGTATTCGACTTGGCCTAACCGATTACATGGGAAGTTCCGAAAGAGCAAGGAAATTAATTCATAATGGAGAAGATAGATTGTTTAATGGCAAGCGTCAAGAGTTATGGTCAGGTCATCAAACTTGGCTTCATATATGGTTCAATTTACCTATTGTTATTTTTGGTTTAACTTATGGTTTAGACGAAGTCTTTTTACGTTGGCTTTTAATAGAAAGAAAACGGTATTTAAATATATATAGTAGCCCCATGAATGTATATTATGTTTACAAAGACACACCTGCACCTTCAGTTAGCAATCTTATGCGAAATTTAGATGTTGAACTAGTTAGTATTAATGATTATTCTGAACTATACGGATAATGGAAGAAGCAACTTATATATTCAATTATTTACCTGTTCGTTTTAAAGATACAAATGAGCAAGAGTATATTGAATACTTGTGGAGTTCGTTTGAAGGTAATTATGATAATGAAAAATATCAATTTGCTTTTATGGCTTATCACATGCTATTTATGAGTTTTGTGTATTTTAATATATGGCAAGTAAAATCAGTAAAAGAAGAAGATTTTAATAAAATCAAACTTGGCTTCAGTGATAAATTAGATAAAGTTACTAATCCATTTATGTTTAGTACAGAAGGAGAAAGTCGAATTTTTGACCTTCTTAAATATTTGTGCGCATCTCATTCAGATGTAAATGCTCTAGTTGGGAGATATAAGAGTCTTGTAAAAGATCGAAATGAAATTGCTCATGCCAATGGATTAATACCTTTTAGAACTACTACATATCTTGAAACTAAGATTAATGATATATTACGATATGCAGAAGAAATTCAGTCATTTTCAAAACCCATTATTCATGAGTGTTTTGAAAAGTTTTTAATTGAAAGTCAGGATGAAGATGCAAGACAATATTACGATATTGTTGAACAAATTAATGAAAGTTTAATACATCAACATTATTTATCGCAAAAGGATATTAATTTTTGTTTAGAGTATGATCTACAAAAGTTAAATGGACAACCAAATTTCGCGGAAATCGAAAGGATTTATGATTCATTGAAAAGTGAGTATCAAATTGAGGTGAGTTAAATACATAATGGTCATTTATATGAAGCAAAAACCAGAAATAGTTAGAACTAAAAATGAAGCTACCGGAATGAGGGTAGTTTCTCAATATGTCACTGAGTTTTGGGAATGTGGTTGGCAGCCAATCGAACAAAGAAATGACAAAGGCATTGATGGTCTTATAATAATGCGAAAAGGCGGAAAAGATATTGGTGTTAATATTAATGTCCAGGTTAAATGTGGAGTTCATTATATATCAAGCTATAATAAAGATGAAATTAAAATTTCGATTAGCAATAAATTAAACGAGCATATAACATATTGGAAGACACAATTAATTCCAACCATTTTAGTTTTTGTAATACCTTATATTCCAAAACGTGATAAACATGGTAACATTGTTAGAATAGAAGTAATTACTGATAGTGGCAATGTTAGAAAAGAAATTGATTGGAAAGAAAGTAGAATTAAAGCAGAAGCTTTTTGGGTGAATGTTAAAGATGTAAACGTTTTTGACATAGATAAAAAAACTATAATAAAGATTGATAAGAAAAATAGATTTGGGGAACATTCAAAAGGAGATTTTTTAAAACTAATTGAACCTTATAAAACTAATATATATATTGATAGGATTAATTTAAATCTGGTTAACAGAAATCTTTTAAACTCAGATAATTTCAGAAAGGATGCCCGTCAATTTTATAAAGACTGGAAATTAATTGACAACAATTATTTCCCTTGCAAAGCCTTAGGAGGTGAGAAAATAATTATTTCAAGAACTGGATGGAATCATATAACAAATAAATCAAGAGGAAGAGAAAGAAGAAATATTTCTTTAAAATTATTAGGTGCAGCTAAACAGGTAATCGAAGAAGTTGAAAAATATTATCTTTTACAACAAGTGCCAAATGGAGAATATCTAGAACAAAAAATAGGAATAAGAGGTATTGTAAAAACTAAAAATGAAGGAGACAAAATTATTCAAGTAGTAATCTTAAGAAAATATAATGAAAGTAAAGATTACGATAAATATTGGTTTTATTCAGTTCATCACAGGCAATAGGTGCTAATCCCTTATTTCAATGCCTAAAAGAAGACTTTGAGCCGAAACTCTAGAAGTTAGTTAGAAAAACACCTAATC
The DNA here is from genome assembly GCF_035292545.1 of Flavobacterium sp. GTDB lineage: Bacteria > Bacteroidota > Bacteroidia > Flavobacteriales > Flavobacteriaceae > Flavobacterium. The sequence continues at coordinate 81,452 of NZ_DATDPV010000009.1, forward strand.
CGCTGCAATGAATACAAATTAATGCATCGTTGCAAATATATTAATTTTAAGATTTAAAATACTAATGAAAGTAATCCAAAATAAATGGTTAGATAATTTTTTAAAAGAATTAGCGACTACTAAAGAGTTAAAAATAGTATCTCCATTTATTACGGATAACATGGTAACACATTTATTAGATAATTGGAAAGGAAACAAGATACAGGTTATAACAAGATATAATTTAAATGATTTTCGCTCAGGAGTATCAAGCCTTAAAGCATTAAGAAGATTAATTGAAAAAGATGTGGAAATAAAAGGCATAAAAGATTTACACAGTAAAGCCTATATTTTCGATGCAAATAGTATGATTATTACTTCAGCAAATTTTACCAATGGTGGTTTTTTTAATAATCACGAATTAGGGATTAAGAGTGAAAGCGAAGTGCAAATTAAAGAGACGTTAGATTATTTTAACAAATTGTGGTCATTTAATAATGATTTATTAGAGACTAATAAAATTAATGAATGGCAAAAAATCATTGCAGAAAATAGAATAACTACAGCAGGAGCCAACTTAAAAGATTTTGGAACTTCAATTATTAGAAAAGTAATTGGAGACAAAAATTACTTTATAAAATTTTATGGAAGAGGTAATGAAAGAGCAAATTGGAATGAAGATGTTGTAGATATTATTAATGGTACTCATTGTCATTTTGCAATAACTTTTCCTGAAGGAATTGGAAGACCTACAAGGTATAACGAAGGAGATGTTGTCTATTTAGCTAGAATGATTGAAGACCAAGAATATGCAATATTTGGAAAAGCAATAGCTAGAAAACATGACAGAATTAGAGATATAGCAAGTAATGAAGATAAAAAACATATTGAATGGAAAGAAGAATTTCCAATTTATATTAGAGTACATTCTGTTAAATTTTTAAACACAACTTTTAAAAATTGCCCAAAAATGGGTGTTTTAATGAATGAATTGGGTTATGAATGTTTCAAAAAGACCAAAGAAAGACACGATAATGGAGAGGAAAACATAAATCCAAGATTATCTTTAATGAGAAAACCTGATATATGGTTAAGTGAAGAAGGAGCTTTTTGGGTCGAACAAAGATTTAATGAAGCTAAAAAGAAATTTTCACTCGTTCCACAAACTTTTATTGACGGTTTGTATCAAGGTAATCCTAAAATTTAGGTAGTGTGTTCAAAATCGTAATTGCAACTAATTTTCAAGAAAGGACATTTTTGTTGCCTTTTATGATAGTTAAAAATTTATTTTTAATAGGCTAAGAAAATTATTGAGTTTGTTGAGACATTTGCGAGCGGATTATTGAAGTTGGAGCGTAGAGAAAAAATAATGATAAAATAACAATCAATGCATATATCAAAAGTTACATTAGTTAACTACAGGAATTTTGCAAATGTAAAATTTAATTTTAAGAAAGGAATAAATACAATTATTGGTGAAAATGGTTCTGGAAAAACAAATCTTTTTAAAGCGATAAGATTACTATTAGATGATAGTTTATATTCGGCAGCTTATAAGTTAACTTCTGATGATTTTAACCGTGCCTTAGGTGACTGGAGGGGGCAATGGATAATAATAAGTATCGAATTTGATGAAATTTCAGCAGATGAAGCAATTCAGGCACTTTTTGTTCATGGAGCAGCAATTATTGAAAGTGAATATGTAAAAAGGGCAACCTACAATCTGTTTTTTAGACCAAAAGCAGATATCCGATTAAAACTATCACAGTTAGAAGAAGGAGACAATAGAGGCTTACAAAGTATACTTGATGAAATTAATATTAAAGATGATTATGAGACAATTTTCACAGGTAAAAGTATTGCAGATTTCAGCGACCCTGACGTTTATAATGATTTAGTAGGCAATTTTGATGAAGTTAAATTTAATTTCAATATTGATACATCTAAATATGGAATTAGAGTTCCTAATCAGTTATCAGTGGCAAAGGAAATATCTTTCACTTTTATTCAGGCATTACGTGACGTTGTTAACGATTTTCATGACAACAGAACAAATCCTCTTCTTGCATTATTAAAACATAAAAGTGGAGAAATTGATGAAGCTGAGTTTGCTCCAATTAGTAAATTAGTAAAAGAAATAAATGAAGGGATAGAAACGCTTAAAGATGTGCAAACTATACGAAAAGATATTAAGCAGACTATTAGAGATGCAGTTGGAGAAACTTATTCTCCTTCTTCCTTATCGATCAGATCTAATTTGCCTAAGGAGGCCGATAAACTTCTTCAATCATTAAAATTATTTATCGGAGAGCCAGATGAAGATTATGAAGGAAGTATACATGAATTAAGTTTAGGAGGTGCTAACTTAATATTTCTAACCCTAAAATTACTAGAGTATAAATACCAAAAATCTAAATCAACATTTGCAAATTTTTTAATAATCGAAGAACCGGAAGCACACATTCATACACACATACAAAAAACACTTTTTGACAAGCTCGATTATAGTGATACTCAAATAATTTACTCAACTCATTCAACGTATATTTCTGAAGTTAGTGATGTTTCTAGTATAAATATCCTTGCTAAAAAAAGGAATTATGCAGAAGTATATCAACCTTCTGTTGGTTTAGACTCAAAAAAAATAACTCAAATCCAAAGATATTTGGACTCTGTTAGAAGTAATCTTCTATTCGCAAAAGGCGTAATTTTGGTAGAAGGAGATGCCGAAGAAATACTAATTCCCTCATTGGTAAAAAAAGCTCTTGGTCTTAGTTTAGATGAATTAGGAATAAGTTTAATAAATATTGGGAGTACAGGATTCGAAAATGTTGCTCAGCTATTTCATAAAGATCGTATTAGAAGAAAATGCAGTATCATTACAGATCTTGACAGCGAAATTGTAGATACATCTACGGTGATTGGCGACACTGAAAGAACTAAATTATTTAAGAGTAAAGTTCGCAATTCTGCAATATCGGGAGCAAGAAGAAAAGTAGCACTTGATAATTTTGTCGACGGAAATGAATTTCTTCAAGTTTTTTATGCACAGCACACATTTGAAGTTGATTTTGTTAAAGAAGGTAATGCTTGGGAAGTGAAGCAATTAATAAAGACTGTATATAAAGCTCCTCCGAAAAGGATTCAGGCAAAAGATGACCTAAATTCAAATGATGTAGCACTTTACGGAAAAAGAGTTTTAACAATGGCAAATCAGGAAAAAAAAGGATGGTTTGCAATTATGCTTGGTAAATATGTAACCTATAAAACCATAATACCTCAATATATACTCAAAGCGATTATTTTTGCGAAACCAACGTTTTCAAGAAGCCTGATTATTGATATAATTGAATATCGATTAAATCAAAACTTAATGGATAATTTGACACTTGATTTAGCCGAGATTCAACTATCAATTTTGGATTACGAAAAGAATAAAATTGGAACAGATGAACTAATAGGATTAATTGAAAAAGTTATTCCCGACGATCAAATTGTAGAATTTCTTAAATCGTTATAAATATGTTTATTTGGAATCAAGGGGACTTAAATAGCGAACAAGAATCTGCTATTCATGAAGATGGAAGCATTCTATTAATTGCATGTCCTGGCAGTGGAAAAACTAGAACATTAACTTATAAAATTGCTTACGAACTTTCAAAGTTACAATCAGGAAAAGAATTTGTCATTGCTATTACATATACAAATGCTGCGGCAGATGAAATTAAAGAGCGTGTAGAACTCCTTGGAGTAGATATTTCCCAACTATGGATTGGTACAATACATTCATTTTGCACAGAATGGATTTTAAGGCCTTATTCCCTTTATATTGAAGAACTTAAGCATGGATTTAAAATTTTAAATTCTCATGATTCAGAAGAAATTTTAAATACCCTTTGTTCTAAATCTGACAACCCTAAAATAAATTACTACGATTGTCAATTTTTTGCTACTATTAATAAGTACAAAATAACCTCTCTCGAAGAACATAAATATTCTTCAATAAGATCAGTATTGTATGAATATTTTGAAATTCTTAAACAAAATAAGCAAATAGATTATGAGCAAATACTTCATTATTCTTATAAAATTTTAAAAAACAACCCCATAATTTGTTCAATACTTTCCAAAATTTTCCCTTACATTTTAATCGATGAATATCAGGATACAAAAGAAATTCAATATCATATTATATTTTCAATAATAAAAACGGGTGTGGGACATACAAAATTATTTATTGTTGGTGACCCAAACCAATCAATTTATGATACTCTTGGCGGGTATCCCATGCCAAAATCTGAAATGGAAGAAATTATAAATATCTATTTGGTTGAAAAACATTTAGAGAGTAATTATCGTTCATCTTCAAAAATTATTGGATATTTTGATTATTTTAAAACGTATCCTAATAGAATAAATCCTGCTGGTAATTCCGCTAACTATAATAGTATGATAACTTTTAATCGAATTATAAATCATTCGATATTAGAAGATGAAATTGTTAGATTGATACTGGACAGTATAAAAAATAAAGGAATTCAGCCAAATGAAATTTGTATTGCAGCTCCCCAATGGATTCCTTTAGCAAGTCTAACAAGGAAGTTAATGGTAAGATTACCAGATTATAGTTTTGATGGACCTGGTATGGCTCCCTTTTCTAGAGACATTGATAATTTTTGGTTTAAATTATCCAGAATAGTTTTGACTGAACCATCACCTAACTTATACATAAGAAGAATTCGATGGGCAAAAGAAGTATTGACTGAATTAACTTTTGTTGGAGCTACTATCGATGAGATTTTGCCTAAGGATCTTTTAAGAATATGTAATTCTATTATAATTGAGGAAGAGGATGGATTAAAATATCTTAAACAAATATTTGATGGAATATTAAATCAATTGAAAATCAATATTTCAGTTTTTCCTTCATTAATTGAACACTATCAATCATTTTTTAGTAGTTCAGAAGCAAGAATTGCAAGATTACAGAAAGAAGGAAATGAATTCATTGGATCTATTGAAAATTTTAAAAAAGTTTTCAAACAACGAGAAGGAATTAAAATATCAACAATTCATGGAGTAAAAGGAACTGAATATGACGTTATAATTGGGTTTGGATTATTACAAAATTGGGTTCCTCATTTTAATGATTCCAATGGTGTAATCAATTCAAAGAAAATGCTTTATGTTTTAGCTTCTAGGGCGCGGAAACATTTGCATATCATTTCTGAAAGTGGAAGAAACATAAACAGGTATAATCCTCGTGGGTTGCAACCAACCTCTCATTTGGTAAAATATATATACGAATACGACTAAAAAAAACAAAAAAATGTCAAAATCAAAATCACAACAAATAGCAGAAAAAACCATTTTTGCAACCTTTAAAATATTGAAAGAGGCGGGGGGAGAAATGCGTGGTAAAGATGTCGTAGATAAAATTAGAGAAACTATCACTTTTGATGAATATGAAAGTCACCGCTATGAAAAAACTGGTTACATTAGATGGGAATCAATATTGCATTTTTATACTATTGACTGTATGAAAGCTGGCTTTTTACGAAAAAACAAAGGTACTTGGATACTTACAGAAGAAGGCGAAAAAGCCATAAAACTAGGACAAGAAAAATTACTGGTAACAGCTACAAAACTTTATCGTGAATGGGATGGTAAAAGAAAAAAAGGAGCTATTGAAGAGGGTATTCTTGAGGAAGATATTACAGAAGTTAACACGAGTCAAGCACAAAAAGCAATATTAAGCCAATACGAGGAAGAAGCCTATAATGGAATTAGAAATTTCATTGTCAGTAAAAACCCTTATGAATTTCAAGATTTAGTGGCGGGATTATTAATAGCAATGGGCTACTATATTTCTGAAATAGCACAACGTGGCCCAGACGGAGGAATTGACATTATAGCTTTTACAGATCCTTTGGGAACTAAACAGCCTCGTATCATAGTGCAAGTTAAACATAGACCTAATGATAATGTTTCCTCCGATGAAGTGCAAAAATTAGCTGGAACGTTAAAAAGAAATACTGATGTTGGAATTTTTGTTACTTCTGGTACCTTTTCAAAACCTGCAATAAAAGAAGCCAGAGAATCGAGAGAGCATATCGAATTGATTGACTTCAATCGATTGACTTCTTTATGGCAAGAGTACTATGTCAAAATGAACGATGAACAAAAAAATCTATTACCCTTACACCCAATCTACTTTTTAGGAAGTAATGAATAAACTATTGACATGCCGAAATTTTTAAATACTAAAGGTCTAATAAACTGGATCCCAAAAATAATAAACGAAACAGTTAGCGAATTAGTGATAATAACGCCTTATATGCAATTATCTGACAATATCTATAATTGTCTTTTCAATGCAAATAAACGTGGTGTAGAAACCATAATTATATATCGGGAGAACAAATTAACTGATAAAGACAAGACAAAATTATTAGCTCTTGATAATTTAAACTTAATGCACCATCCAAACGTTCATGCAAAATGCTACTATAATGAGAATTATTTACTTATTGCATCAATGAACCTTTATGAATATTCTGAAAAGAACAATCGTGAAATGGGTGTTTTATTGCACAAAATTGATATTGATGAAGATAACGAAATAGAATCATGGAGAAAACGAAATGATGATGATTCAATATTTGCTGAGGCATTAGAAGAAATCCTTGAAATAAAAAATGGTGCGGAACTCGAAAAAATGAGTAGAGAAACCATCGAGGAAGGTTTTGAAATGGAAATTCTAAAAACTAAAAAAGAAAAAGCCGAGGACAGATTAAAGCAATTCAATAAGGTGTTTATTCATAAGAAATTTGTTTTGGATAATGATGGCAGACTTGGTAATGAGAATAGTTTTATTTGCAAAAGTTATATTGATAAAGTAGATATTAAAGTAAATAATAGATTTGAATTTTGTTTTAACGTTGATGAAAAAAAACTCAATCCTTCTTTTCAGTATTACAAAAATCAAAAAAGTGATTTAGAATTTAAATTTGAAGGATTTAAATTTTACTGGAATGTGCCAAATATAATTTATTTATATGTCGATGGTAAACACCAAATTTGGGAGAACACAGTAGACAATATGGATCTAGAAATCAAAAAAAGAGGTATTAATGAAGTCATAGAATTTATTAAGCCTTGGTGGAAACAGATTCAATTATAGAAAAAAATTGACGAAATTTTAAAATTTTCAATTTAGATATTTAACCAAAAAATTTATTAAAATGAAAGCTGAAACAGTTTTTGATATTGCCATTCATCTAAATGACGAAGAGTTATTAAAATTAAATAATCTGATAAAAAAGAGGGTTTTACAATTCACAAAAAAGCAAAATAAAACTAAAAAAGAAATTCAAAAAGAAATTCAAAAAGTAGAAATAATGAGGTATTTGATTCAAAAATTTAGTAAAAAAAAATAAATCTTTCGGAGTCTTGCCTTTAATTTATTTGAGCTGCTAGTATATAATGTTAGAACAATAAACACAATTAATAATATATCGGAACGTAAAAATGGAAAATCCTTTTGAAATTATATTAGAGAAATTAAACAACATTGAGAAAGTAATTGAAAAACTAAATACGTCATCAAATAGTGATGATGATTTTATGAATATAGAGCAAGTAGCAAGTTTTGTTGGTTTATCGAAAGCAACCGTTTATGGTTTAACTCATCAGCGAAAAATTCCATATTTCAAAGTTGGAAAACGATTGTATTTTAAAAAATCAGACATTATCAATTGGATAACTTCAACAAAAGTAAAAACAAAACAAGAAGTAAATCAATTAGCTGATGAATATATTTTTAAAAACCCATTGTATTAAATAGAAATAAGTTTTTGTTGTAAAATTCAAAAAGGTATTGCAATTTTTGTATTTTTATAAAAGAAATTTTAAACTTGCTTTATTCAGTAAACTTTCAATTTTATTCCTATCATCAGGAACTAATTTTATCAAATAAAAAGAGATTTCAATATTCAAAAATCAAGTCGGTTGACTAATGGTTGACTAAAACGCTTGTTAAGTCAATAAAATATAGGTAAATTAACATCGCAGAAATATGTAACTTTTTAAATTTATATTAAAGACTTATCAGAGATGAAAGGTCTTTTTTTTGAATTGCAAACGAATAGTATTTTTTGGCTTGATTATTGAATGCTGATAAATATAATTTAACAATAATTAATCATTTAAACTTTAATATTATGAAAAAAATAATTTTACTTTTAGCAGTTGCAGTTGTTGGGATGGTTGGATTTCAAAGCTGTACAGGACCAGAGGGGATACCCGGTCGCGATGGGAATGATGGTTATAGCGCAGAATCTGAAGTTTTTGAAGTAAGCACTTCGTTTAATCAGGCTAATTTTTTTGCTACAACTTTTGGATTAAACCCAGTAATTTTAGATAGTGACAATATTTTGGTTTATGAATTAGTGAATACAAATGACGGAATTGATACTTGGGCTTTGTTGCCTCAGGTTTATTATTTTAATGAGGGAAGTGCTCAATACAATTTTGATTTCTCTTACGATCAGTTTACCATTTTTATTGATGCTGATTTTGATAAAAATCTGTTGCCTTCAGCTTTCACTTCAGGAAAAACATTTAGAATTGTTATAGTTCCAGGATATTTTTCTAACAAAAGTGCGGTTGATACAAAAGATTATAATGCAGTAATCAAAGCGTATGGTATAGATGACAGTAATGTTAAAACGCTAAAACAGAAATAATTTAAACCCAATTTTTGATTGTAATTATAATCAAACGGATTTAATGAATAAAAAAAGACCTTTCAGTTGAAAGGTCTTTTTTTATGATTGATTATTTGCTATCTGGATTTACAATTATCACAAATTCACTTCGCCTGTTTATTTGATGTTCAGCTTCTGTGCATTCATGTGTTGTACAGTCTACTTTAGGGCTGGCTTCTCCAAAACCAATTGCAGTGATTCTGTTTTTGTTTATACCATTTTCTACTATATAATTTTTTGTAGAAGTGGCTCTTTGCTGAGAAAGTATTTGATTATATTCATCAGATCCTCTGTTATCTGAATGCGAACCAATTTTAATATTGATTTGAGGATATTGTTTTAATTTGGCTACTAATTTATTCAAATGAACTTTGGCATCATCGCGAATGTTATGCTTATCATAATCAAAAAGGATTTCAGGTAAATTGAACATTAAAACGTCATTATCGGTGATTACTTTTGGATCTCCTTCTTTAGTGATTAATTCGTCTTTAAATACTTTAGGAATTCGTTGCATTTTGATGATTTGTTCGTTTTTAGTTTTTCCATCATCAGAAATGGTAAATGTTTTTTCTGCAGGTACATATTCTGGATGCGAAGCAGCTAATTTATAAGTGCCCGGTTTTTCTAAATCAAACTTATATGAAGCAGATTGATCTACAGTCATTTCTTTTACTTTTTTTCCGTTTTCATCAAATAAAGTTACTGTTACTTTATCAATTAAAGCGTTTGATTCAGAATCTTTTATTAATCCTTGAACTAAGTATTCAATATCTTTTATAAGACTTATTTGTGAAAAACTATAAATATCATCATCACCTTTTCCATTTGCTCTATTGGAAGAGAAAAATCCTCTTTTAGTTTTTTCGTCAACTACAAAAGAAAAATCATCAGCATTGGTATTTACAGGCAAACCAACGTTTAATGGTTTTGTAAAAACGCCCTCTTTTAACTCAGACATAAAAACATCTAATAAACCAAAACCAGTGTGACCATCTGAAGAAAAATACAAAGCATTATTATCAGCTATAAAAGGGAATTGTTCTCTGTTTTTAGTGTTGATTTCCGGACCAAGATTTATTGGGTTTCCAAATGTTCCATTTTCATCAACAGATACATAAAATATATCGAATGAACCTATAGAACCAGGCATGTCAGAGGTAAAATAAAGACGATTGTTCTCTTTGTTTAATGCCGGATGCATCGTGGAGTGATTAATGCTGTTAAATGATAATGGTTGAACATTAGACCAAACACCATTAACTAATTCTGCTTTGTATATGCCCAGATTAGTAATTTTGTTGTCATCTTTCTTTCTTTTTCCATCTTCACTATTGTTTCTCGTAAAATAAATAGTTTTCCCATCTGCTGAGAAAGTAACATTTGCTTCGTGAAATTTAGAATTTAAAGTTGTCGAAAACGGAGTTGCAATACTGTCTACCTTATTGTTTTCGATGTTAGCAACAAATAAATCTAAATAAGGTTGTTTTGTCCAGCCATATTTTTTCGAAAAAAGTCTTTTTTCTTTTGAAGGAGAAGAAAAAACCAATTTATCTCCATATAATGCAGGTCCAAAATCAGAAAATTTAGTGTTTAGAGGTAAGTTTGTTATTTCAAATTTGTTGCCTTCATTTTTAATGCTTTCAAGTTTATCTAAATTGGCTTTATAAACTGTGGCAGGAACTTCTTTTTCATAAATTCTCATCCATTTATTTGATTCAGATGTTTTATTCAATGCCTTTAATGTTTGGGCATATCTGAATATATATTTGTCATCGACAGTTTCTTTGTAATTATCAATAAGTGTTTTATAGATAGGTTCCGCTTTTTCAAAATTGGATACAAAATAATAGGAATCACCAGCCTTTTTCAAGACTAACGGATCTGTATTTCCTTCGTTTATTATTGTTGCATATAATTCTGCAGATTTAATATAAGAAGCGGAAGCAAAATATTTATCCGCTTTTTTTAATTGACCTTCTTGAGCATAAATACTAATAGTACTTAATATAAATAAAAAAATAATTTTTTTCATAGGTTTTGTTTTTTAGAAGAATCTTGGTGATTTATCGTAACCTCTTATGCCAAATGTGTCTAAATCGAAAATAACGATTATCTCGTGTGAACCGGAATTAAATTGACCAAGATTATTGATGGTATGATCATAAGCATATCCAATTCGTAATTTTTCGTTGATTCTATAATTTACTAAACCACTAAATGAATCATCAAATCGATGTGCTACACCGATTTCGAATTTTTCATTGAATAGAAAGTTAGCAGTAAGATCTGCAGACAAAGGAGAATTACTTACCATTTTTGCCATAAAGGCAGGTTTGAATTTCACATTATCCGATAAGTTAAAGACATAGCCTCCGGTTAAAATAAAGTGAAGTTCATCAATTCCGATAGCATTAACACCACTGGCTTCTTTTAAATGTTTATTAGGTAAAAAATTGGGAACAGATAAACCTAAGTAATATTTGTCTGTGAAATAAAATGCTCCGGCACCTAAATTAAAAAAAGTTTCATTCATGTTTTGAAAAGCCGGATCTGAACTGGTTTCATCATCATTCAGTTGAAACCCATTGAAATTGGTGTCAAAGAAATTTACTCCAGCTTTAAAACCTAATGAAAGTTTTGAGGAATTATTAAGATTAACTATATAAGCCAAATCAGCAGAAACAGTAGTTTCGTTTAAAACATTTTCACCCAATTCATCTTTAACGATGTTTAAACCTGTTTCTAGATTTTCAGTTAGTGGTGCATGGATGAATACGGAAGCGGTAGTAGGAGCACCGACAGCTCCTACCCATTGCGTTCTGTATATTCCTCCAAAGTTTATCACACCCAAATCATCAGTGGCATAGCCTGGATTTACTACACTCATGTTATACATATACTGAGTGAATTGTGGATCTTGTTGCGCATATGAAATACCAAATGCCAACAGAAATATCGCGTATAAAAGGTTCGTTTTCTTCATCATAATTTATATTATCTACTTAGATATAATCTTCCTTGTTTAGGATCAGTGTTACTAGCATCATTAAAATTCAGTATATAAAAATATACTCCGGTAGGTAGAACATCTTTTCCAACAATGGTAGTTTGATTTGCTTTACCATTAAATCTTGGTGTATTTACATTTCCTTTATAAACCATGTTTCCATATCTGTTATAGATTTCCAGTTGAAAATTCGGGTATAATAACTCTATGTCTTTAATATAGAATTCATCATTTGTCTGATCTCCATTTGGAGAAAAACCATCCGGAATAAATAAATCATCACATGCAGTTAAATCAACCAGGACTTCTAATCTTGTTGAACTTACACAACCATTAACATCTGTAACAGTTGCATAATAAGTAGTGTCATTAACTAAGGCGTCAGTAACATTGTAAGCAGTTCCACCTGATGGGGCATTATACCAAGTTATGATTCCGTTTCCACTAATATTTGAGGTTAAATTACCAATTGTTGGACGATCCTGAATACAGAATAGATTACCATCAGTATTTAAAGTTGCCGTTTGTGGATCAGTAATAGTAAAACTTACAGGATTCAGGGTGATAGTATTGGCACCACATTGTGTAAGGTCAGAACTAAAACTTTGAATTGTAATTACAGTCGAACCGCCATTAAGTAAAAGTGCAGCTGGAATTGTAAAACCAGAAGCCCCAGTATTAAACAATACAGAGATAGAATTAGCTGTGCTGGTATTAGCGCCAGATAAGTCGTATACTAAAGTGTAATTGCCATTGTTCAGTCCAGTCGCACCAGTTATGGATACTTCAGCATCTGAGCCAATACAAATGTTTGAAGCACTAACATCCGCACCTGTAATATCAGGTAAAGGAATCACAGTGAAGCTATCGCTAATTGTCAGACCAGAAGTGGAACAACCAGTTAAAGTATTTGTAATTGCAGTTATCGTAATTGTTGTCGATCCGGTGTTTGATAGCAATAGATTAGAAATGTCAAAAGTACCGTTTCCTCCATTTATAGCAGTTGATGTAGTTTGATTTGAAGCTGTGTTGGCTCCGCTTAAATTATAAGTAATAGTGTAATTACCATTAGATAAATTTGCGGCATTTGATATTGTACCAATAGCATTTTGAGCTAAACAAACATCTGCAACAGACATTTCGCCGGGGTTAATTGTTGGAATCGAATTAACATTAAAATCAACGTGAATATTTGTAAATGTATTGGAACAAGTAGTTCCGGTATTCAATATGGTATTTATTGTTAACGATGTTAATCCAATGTTTGGTAGTAAAGCTGATGGAATATTGATACTTCCAATTCCTCCGGTAATCAAAACCGGTACAGTTTGGGTAGTTGGCCCGTTTGAAACGGAAAGACTATAAGTAAAGTCATAATTTCCATCAGTTAATCCACCTAAACTAGCGATTGAAACTGTTGCACCAGAACCCACACAAATGTCAGCTATAGTCACTTCCGATACTAAAAGTTCCGGTGTAGGATTTACAACAAAAGTATCCGTTATTAATGAACTGGTTCCCGCACAAACAGTAGTTGGATTTGTAATCGCCGTAATTGAAATCATGTAATTACCCGCGTTTACTAATTCGGAAGCTTGTATTACAAAAGTTCCATTTCCTGCCGTCAATGTTACTGAAGCTGTTCCTGAAACGGTATTTGCACCTGTTATATCGTAGCTTATGGTGTAAGTTCCATTAGCTAATAATGGTGAATTTATCGTTGCAAGCGAACCATTACCCAAACAAATTGGTTCGGTAACTGAAACGGTAGTTCCAGTTGTATCCGGTAACGGATTGATTAAGAAAGTATCAGTGATAACAATCGGACTTGATGTACAACCTGTAGTGTTATTAGTAATTGAAACTATAGTTAAAGTAGTGGTACCAGCGTTAGTTAATAATGAAGCCGGTATAGCAAAACTTCCGCCACCTGATGCAATCGGTATAATTGTAGATTGATTACTCGCAGTATTAGCACCAGTTAAATTATAAATAACGGTATAATCACTATTGGCTAAATTAGTAGCAGTAGAAATAGTTCCTGTTGCGCTTTGTCCTAAACAAATATCGTTAATGATAAATTGATTTGGATTCACATTCGGTAAAGAATTCACCATAAAAGTAACCCCGAAATTCAAAGGACTGGTACAAGTTGTTCCTAAATTGGTAATAGAATTAAAAGTAATAGTTGTCGAACCTGAATTGGTCAATAA
>NZ_DATDPV010000010.1:0-4780 GCF_035292545.1 Flavobacterium sp.
GAAGCACTTTTTCCGTCTACAATAATGACCAAAGGAATCTCGGTATCAATAGGTTCGCGAGTGGTTTTATAAACATTGTTGTGTTTGTCTATTTTTGATTTGGTGGACACGATCACTTCGTTTTTCGGAACAAATAAATTGCAGATATTCACCGCTTCATTCAAAAGTCCGCCGGGATTTCCTCTTAAATCCAATATGATTTTCTCGGCCCCCTCTCTTTTCAGTTGTTCCAATGCTTCTTTGGTTTGAAGCGAAGCTTTGTTATTGAATTGATTTAAAACGATATAACCGGTTTTGGCGTCTATTTTTCCAAAGAACGGAACGGCTCTCATTTCGACTTCTCCGAGGATCAATTGCGTTGTTTGTATTTTGCCTTGTCGTTTGTATTTGATGTCGATTTTGGCGTTTTTGGCGCCTTTCAGTAATTGTCCTGCATCTTCTTTGAAATCCTCTAAATTAACATCGCCAATCTGGATAATTTCGTCGCCCGCTTTAAGTCCGGCTTTGTCTGCGGGGTAATTTTTATAAGGTTCCTTAATGATAAGTTTCCCTTCTTTTCGGGTAATCATCGCACCAATCCCGGTGTATTCGCCCGTACTGTTAATTTTGAATTTTACCACATCCTGTTCATTAAAATAAACAGTGTACGGATCCAGATCGGCCAACATGTTTTTTATGGCTTTGTCCATCAAATCTCCCGGATTGGTTTCGTCCACATAGTTCATGTTTACGGTTTTGAACATCGTGGTGAAAATTTCGATCTGCTTGGCAATTTCAAAAAAATCGCCGCTGAAACTAGCGCCAACAAACAGTAAACCGCTGGCAACTGCGGGAATGATATATCTTTTCTTTAAAAATGTGTACATGGGTAATTGGTAATAATTTATGAAACCGAATAATAATGAACATCAAATATAATTGATAAACGATTAAAAATAACAAGTTTTAGCATTTTGTTATACTATCAAACGCAAGAGCGCAGGTTTTTATTTCGCTTCCTTTATCGCGTTTAAAAATTTCTCGAATAACTGAATGGTTTTTGTGTTGATTTCTTCATACGTCAAACGGTCTTTGCTCTGGTACAAAAGCATAAAAGCATAAGGTTTGTCTGTATTGTCCAGCAGCATATGTTTGTTGAGGCGATAGGTTTCCCGAAGGACGCGTTTGAAATAATTACGATCCACCGCTTTTTTGAAATGTTTCTTGGAAACCGAAACACCCATTTTTATCGGAACATTTTCGCCAAAAGTGCCTGCTACATATACCAATCGCAACGGATATTTGGATACGGATTTCCCTTCGGAAAAAAGTAAATCGATGGTATTTTTGCTTTTTAGCTTTTCGGATTTGGGGTAAGTGAAGTTCATTTTCGTGTTGCGGTTCTGAAAGGCAAAGGTACAAAGTCAAATCTAATAAAGAAGCTAAGAGGATTTGTTCGTTTTTTGTAAGTAATTTATTGATATATTAGCTGTATATTAAAGGGGCAACTTCTTAAAAACACTTTATTTTTGGTAGTTTGAAGAGGGTGAACTGAATATTCTTTTATAAATAGGCAGTATGACGTTAACCAAACTATATGAAAACAAAAACATTCTGGACAATATTGATTAAGATTTTAGGATTGTCAATATTATTTTCAAGCTTAACTGTTGTTCCTCAATTTTTTTCAACTCTTTACGCAACATTCCAAGGTGGAAATGATAGCTATATAGAAATATCATTTTTTTTGATATTTAGTTTGTTAATATATTTATTGATTTTAAGGTTATTTGTATTTAAACCTGAATGGATTATTAAAAACCTGAAGCTTGAAAAAAACATTGAGGAAAACATTGACTTAGATGTTAAAGCTTCAACAATTCTTAATATTTCAATTGCTGTAATAGGAGGATTAATGTTAGCTGGCAGTATTCCAATGCTATGTGAAACTCTTTTCGAGTTCTTTAGACAAAGCGATTTATTTATAGATTTTGAAAATTCAAAATGGATTGTCGCCTATTTTTTAAAATCATTAATTGGCTATTTGCTTTTTACAAATAGTAAAGCAGTAACGAAACTTATTTTTAAACAAGCTGACGAAACTGATTAAACAAAACGCCATATAACAACAGTTTGCATTAATGGTTTTGCCTGATAGTGTACATTTGCAATCCGTTTTAGTTATTAAACATAAAAAAATGAAAACAATTCTTCATATTAAATTAATTCTCCTGCTCTTTTTTATAAGTTTTCAATGCTTTTCACAAACTCAAGAATCCACCCTTTTTTTTAAAGATGGAGATTCAATTCCGGGTTTCGGAATGATTCAAAATAACAAAGTAAAATTTAAAATTGCTATAGACAGTAAAGCTGAGTTTTGGGATTTTGAAAGTATTGTAAAAATTGATTTTCATGGATTTAAAATGACTAAAACCTATGAATATGTTAAACTTAATGCATATAGCGAACCAATTCTTATTGAGCTTGTAGTAAAAGGAGAAGTTTCTTTGTACAGGAAAGAAAATTCCAAATGGATTGGTGACAATATAAATAATCCAGGAAGCGGCCGAAAAATAATTGAGGAAATTAACTATTTAAAACGTGATAAAGAAGAGTTTCCAACTTGTATAAATTGCGAAATTTTAAACAGTTGGGCAAAAAACACATCTAACTTTTTATCTGACTGCGAATATTTAGTAAAAAAAATAAAGACAAATAAATTTAGTTCATTACAAATGAAAGAAATAGTGGAAACATACAATGACTTTTGTACAGAATTATAAATACGTTTGCTAATGCGTTTTGCATCAATCCTTTTAGTCGTTTTTACCCGACACCGTATGTTTTTGGAGGAAATTTTTTTTAATAAATAAGTTAGTAACAAGTCCAGTAAAAATCCTTAAACTACCGGAAGTTTAGTAATTCATAAAACTGATAAGACATCTACTGCTTTTACGAATCTACGCTTATATCCCTCCTGTTTTAGACTGGAAATAATCACTTTCATGTCACGACCTGAGGTTGCATGAATAAAATCACTTTCCATTCCTTTTGGATTTGTAACTATACCCACATGGCCTATAACATTTCTGGTAGGGCTCAAAAACAACAGAATATCTCCCTTTTTTACGTTGTCTATCGGGATTTCTTTCCCAAAACCCTCAAATTGTGAAGAGCTTCTTGGAACCTGAATTTTAAAGTGTTGAAAAACAAAGTAAACAAATCCTGAACAATCAAACCCATCCTTACTACAAGCGGCTTCAACATAAGGAGTGCCTAATAATTCCATTCCAAAGTTCACAATGCTGTCCCTTAAGGGAACATTAATTTTAATTGGATTTATCGGTGTTTCCTTGACAGCAGTTTCACCCCTTTCGGGTAGCCTCTTATCGCCTCTCGATGAACCGTACACGATGGCGCACAAAACAATTACCGACAAACCAATAAGTGTTGTAAATTTTAAGAGATTTATCTTTTTAGAGGCCATATTAAAAAACTAAATAACAAGTTTATAAAATCTGTGCAGCTGTTGCTGCATTCTATAATTTAATAAATAAGGGCATGTTCTACCGTCATCTGTCATACGTTTTACAAAACTAACCAAATTTAAATGATTTGAAGTGAAAGAGAGCAAAAAAGCCTTGTTACTTACAGTGGACGCAAGAAATTGGGGTTTGAGTCTTGGATTAGAATATTGTTTTGTACTTTCGAAGTCCTTGATTAGCGGAAGATTTCGTAAGTGTTTTTTTCTCAACATCTTGAGGAGCCTCGGGACGATGTGAGTAATTTAAACCAACCTGAAGTTAACCAATGGAAATATTCGTTTTACGTCATCTTGGCGGAACGAAATCTTACATATAAAATCATGAAAAAAATATTTTACATGGCATTATACATCCTTACTTCAGGATGTATTGCACAAAACCCTATTGTTAATATAACACAAGATGATGGATCTCAAACACCAAATACGTATTATAAGGATGTTGATAACCATTTAAATCAGTTTGAAGGCACGTGGTTGTATGCCAATGGTGCTGACACTTTGAGAATAGTAATGGTAAAAAAAGTTAAGACTTATAATGGCAGTTATTACGAAGATCTTCTTATTGGGGAATACCAATATATGGTAAACGGTGTTACCATAATAAACACACTTTCGGACTTAAATACCGTGTATCCAAATCAAATAAGGCATCAAATTGATGGCAATATAATCCTAATAAATACCAACAGACCATTGTGCACAGATTGTGCATTAAATGAGAAAAGAGTTATGTTAAGTTTTTCGGATACCGAATCTTATGGGACAATGGTAGTAAGAAGAATAATGCAAGGCGGAAAGCAAGCCATCAAAATAAAAATAAGAAAAGTAGGACCAAGTGCTCGTGTGGTTGGCACAGCGCCATCACCGGATTTCAAGGTTCCCGCCGGAGAATATGTTTTAATTAAACAGTAAACAACAGAAATAATACATCATATGCAAAAGACAACAACCTTTTTAATGTTTGTAGGCGAAAACTTTGGTAAAGCAGAGGAAGCCATTAAATTCTACACCTCACTATTTCTCAATTCTGAAATAAAGAAGATCGACTATTTCAAAGCAGGGGAACAAGGCGGAAAAGAAGGTGCGGTAAAACACGCAATCTTCACTATTGACAATCAGGGATATATGGCAATCGACAGCATGGGACATGATTTTACATTTACACCGGCTGTTTCTATCTATGTGAACTGTGACAGCGAAGAAGAAGTTAACAAACTTTACAACAAACTGCTGGAAGGGGGGAGTGCGCTGATG
>NZ_DATDPV010000011.1:0-17795 GCF_035292545.1 Flavobacterium sp.
GCTAATGAAGCGCCACCAGCTATTATCTCTGTTTTTATTGGTCAACAATTGACAAAAGTTTTAGCAGAATTAGAAGGTGTTTCTACAGGAAAATTATCTCCGGAAGAAAAAACCGATTTAAAATTGAACGTAGTAGGTAAAATTCCAGATGTACTTTTGGATAATACCGACAGAAACAGAACTTCGCCATTTGCTTTTACAGGAAACAAATTCGAGTTTAGAGCCGTGGGTTCTTCAGCGAATTGTGCCAATGCAATGACTACTTTGAATACTATTGTTGCCAAACAATTGAAAGATTTCAAAAAAGAAGTGGACGTTTTGATTGAATCTAAAGACATGAAAAAAGATGATGCCATTTTCAATGTTTTGAGAGAGTACATCAAACAATCCAAAAATATTCTTTTCGAAGGTGATGGCTATAGCGAAGCTTGGGAAATTGAAGCAGGAAAAAGAGGTTTGAGTAATTTCAAAACAACGCCATCTGCTTTAAAAGCCAGAGTTTCTAAACAAGCATTGGATTTATTCAAGGAAATGAACGTGATGAACCACATTGAGGTTGAAGCGCGTTACGAAATCGAATTGGAAGAATACACCAAAAAAATCCAAATCGAAGGTAGGGTTTTAGGTGATATTGCTAAAAATCATGTAGTTCCAACGGCGATTCGCTATCAAAATATTCTGATTGAAAACGTAAAAGGACTGAAAGAAATTTTCGGGAAAGATTTCGAGAAAATCGGAAAAGAGCAAATCGTTTTAATTAAAGAAATTTCTTCACATATCGAAGGTATAAACACCAATGTTGAGGCTATGACTG
Source organism: Flavobacterium sp. (assembly GCF_035292545.1). Taxonomy (GTDB): domain Bacteria; phylum Bacteroidota; class Bacteroidia; order Flavobacteriales; family Flavobacteriaceae; genus Flavobacterium. The sequence goes on from NZ_DATDPV010000011.1 coordinate 815, forward strand.
AAGCCAGAAAAACGGCAAATGTGATAACTGATGCCTATAAAATGGCAGAAGCTTATTGCGAAAATGTAAAACCGTATTTTGATATCATCAGAGAACATTGCGATAAATTGGAACTTTTAGTTGACGATGAAATCTGGACTTTAACAAAATACAGAGAGTTGTTGTTCACCAAGTAATTTTTTTTTGTTTTTTTTATATTTAGCACCCGACAAGTTTTCAAAACCTGTCGGGTGTTTTTGTTATAAATTTTCTTAACTTCGTTGTAGTTATTAATGGAAACAATGAAGTACTTCTTAGCAATACTGCTTTTCAATGTTATGACTGCAACTGCTCAAGAGAAACTAGAAGTTTTTTTTGACTTTGATAAATCCGAAATTAATGCAGTAGCCACTCAAAAACTCATTGATTGGATCAATCATTCTGAAGAAATTGAAGTCAAAAAAATATATGGTTTTTGCGATTGGAAAGGCACCAATCCCTACAACGATACCCTATCGATAAAACGGGTACAGTCAATTTACAATTTTTTGAAAGAAAGGAATGTAAAAATTAACGACAACTATGAAATCAAAGGTTTTGGTGAAGATTTTGAACAATCCAAAGTCCAGTCCGAAAACCGGAAGGTAATTGTTGTTTTTGATCAAATAAAAGAATCCAAACCCAAAACGGCCGAAGCCATTCTATTAGAAGAATTAAATCAAAAAATAAAAACTGCCAAAGCCGGAGATACCTTTAAACTAAAAAACATTTATTTTTTTAATAATTCCGCAAAATTAGTTCCTAAGTCGAAGCCAATTTTATACGAATTAGTTTGTATTATGGAAGACAATCCAAAATTAAAAATAGAAATACAAGGGCATATTTGTTGCCAGACTATTCCGGGGTTGTATGATGTTTCCATAGCAAGAGCAAGGGCAATCTATGTTTTTTTGATTCAAAATAAAATAGACAGAAAACGAATTTCTTTCAAAGGATACGGAATAACTAGACCCATTCATCCCATTCCTGAAAAATCTGAAGAAGAAGAAAATGAAAACCGCCGTGTAGAAATTAAGATTGTTGAGAATTAGTTTTTAAAATTTACTGTAATCTAACAATCTAAAAATCCAACAATCAAAAAATCTAATTATCTTTGCCACACAACAACACAACACAAAAAATGAGTTCAGATACCAGTAAACGATATGCACTTCGAGGCGTTTCGGCTTCCAAAGAAGATGTGCATAACGCCATAAAAAATATTGACAAAGGTTTATTTCCACAAGCTTTTTGTAAAATTATCCCTGATTATTTAACCCAGGACGAAGACTATTGCATCATTATGCATGCCGATGGCGCAGGAACAAAATCGTCATTAGCGTATATGTATTGGAAAGAAACCGGCGATATTTCGGTATGGAAAGGCATTTCGCAAGATGCTCTGATCATGAATATCGATGATTTACTATGCGTTGGCGCTACCGATAATATTTTATTGTCTTCTACCATCGGAAGAAACAAAAACCTGATTACCTCCGAAGTGATTTCAGCTATCATCAACGGAACCGAAGAATTAATTGCAGAATTAAAAACCTTCGGCGTAACGATTCATTCCACAGGTGGAGAAACTGCCGATGTAGGCGATATTGTTCGTACCATCATCGTAGATTCAACCGTGACGGCTAGAATGAAACGCAGTGATGTGATTGATAATGCCAATATTAAAGCAGGCGATGTCATCGTTGGTTTGGCTTCTTTCGGACAATCAAGTTATGAAAAAAGTTACAATGGCGGAATGGGAAGCAACGGATTAACTTCGGCGCGGCATGATGTTTTCGACAACTATCTGGCCAAAAAATATCCGGAAAGTTTTGATGCCGCTGTTCCCGAAGATTTAGTGTATTCCGGAAAAGTAAAACTAACAGATAAGGTTGAGAATTCCCCAATCGATGCCGGTAAATTAGTGCTTTCTCCTACGAGAACTTATGCGCCAATCATCAAGAAAATATTAGAAAAATATAAGTCGGACAACATTCACGGAATGGTGCATTGCAGTGGTGGTGCCCAAACTAAAATTTTGCATTTTGTAGAAAATCTTCACATTATAAAAGACAATTTATTTCCCGTTCCGCCATTATTTCAATTGATACAAGAGCAATCTAAAACCGATTGGAAGGAAATGTACCAGGTTTTCAATTGTGGACACCGAATGGAAATTTATGTACCCGAAAATGTAGCTCAAGACATCATTGCCATTTCAAAATCATTTAATGTCGATGCCCAAATCGTGGGCAGAGTAGAAGCGGCTGAAACTAAAAAACTCACCATCACAAGTGAGTACGGCGTATTTGAATATTAATTTTAGTTGCTGTTCAATCAGGAGCTAATCCCGCTATCCGCTAAATCTTTTTGTCCGCCGAAAATGGCGGACAAAAAGGATACCGCTGCTATCGGGGCTAAAAAACACAAAAAAATGTACGAATTAGTATTTTGGAATTACATAGACGGAATTTATCTAAACCATCAAGAAGTTTACGAAGCGATTGAAGAACAACAAGAAGTAGAAGGGTTGGAAGAACTTCCTACCACAGTCATTCTGAATAGAATCAATTCGGTATTTTCAAAATGGGAAAGAGTGGATGAATACAGCTGGAAAAACAATAGTGGACCCGGAGCTTTTTGTGTAAAAACCACACCGCAAAGTATAAAAATTGATTGTTATGGTACCGAAGGCAAAACCATGGATCGTTTGGTAGATATATTAGAAGAATATAACTGCCCGCTTTATGACCCGCAGGTGCCCGAGCGATTCGACGAAATGAATAAATAAATCAGTCAATACGAAAACGTACTAACTAAAAGAATGGATACAATTTTCGATTTCAATCAAAATCTGATTCTGGAAGATGAACACGTTTTACTTCGTCCTTTACAGGAAACCGATGTTAACAATCTTTTAGAATTCTCAATCAATGAGCCTGAACTTTGGAAATACTCTTTAGTTCGTGCCAACGGAAAAGAAAATCTGGAAAACTATATCCAAATTGCCTTAAAAGCAAGAACCAGTCAAACTGAATTTCCGTTTGTAGTTTTCGATAAAAGAACTGGTAAATATGCCGGAAGCACCCGTTTTTACGACATTAATTTTCCTTTCAAAACCCTACAGTTGGGTTATACTTGGTATGGTTCCGCCTTTCAGGGAACGGGATTAAACAAACACTGCAAATATTTATTACTCGAATTTGCTTTCGAAACTTTAGGGATGGAGCGAGTAGAATTCCGTGCTGATAATGGAAATGAAAGAAGCAAAGCCGCCATGTTGAGCATTGGCTGTAAAGTAGATGGCGTTTTACGAAGTAACATGCCGACTTTCGAAAGCGAAGTCAGACGTGACAGTATTGTTTTGAGCATTTTACGAAACGAATGGTTTGAAGAAGCAAAAGAAAATTTGAAAAGAAAATTATAATATGAAAATCAAATTTCCAAATTATCACCCTTTTTAAAACCAATTAATTTTCTGTATTTTGATTCTGTTTCTATCAAATCGGCCTCTAATTGTTTGTATTTGCTGATATCTTTTATAGTAAGAACAAAGGCGACTACTTTATTATTTTGATCTACCAATGGTCTTCCGCTAAGAAGAATCCGCTCTTTTTTCTTTGTAGCCGGATCCCAAACCACCACATCAATATCATCCGTTGGTTCTCCTTTCAACGCACGCTCCATTGGTAAATTTTGGGCTGGAAAAATAGTTTTTTCATCTGGGTAAAATATTTCAAAATGGTTGATTATATTAGGTGTTATTTTATCATCTTCTTTAATTCCAAAAAACATTTTAGCCATATCATTAACCAAAACTATTTTTTTATCTGCATTGGCAACAATAACGCCCTCACTTAAATTCTCTAAAATCAATCGTAACTTTTCCTCGTTTTCATAAAGTTCTTTGGTTACCGTTTGCTGTTCTTCTTCTAATTTAATCTGTTCCGAAATATCTCGTGCAACAGAATACAATACGCCTTGCTGTAAATCGAAATTACTATGCCAATCCAACCATTTGTATGTTCCATCTTTGCAAAGTACGCGATCTCTGAAATTCACAACCGGCTCTCCTTTTAAAAGTTTAGCAAACATTTCATTGGCGACACCCTTGTCATCAGGATGAGTTAAGTCGGTAAATTTTATTTTATCCAAATCTTTTTCATCATACCCCAGTGTTTTGGTAAAAGCTGGATTGATTTTGATGAAGTGTTCCTCTTTGGCAACCGTAAGGATGTCAAATGCCAAATTAAAAAACTTATCAGCCATTTTTAAGGATCCTTCATTTTCGACTATTTCGGTAACATCACGAGCCACTGCATACATTGTTCCCGTTTGAATATCAATAGTACTGGACCAATCCAACCATTTATAGGATCCGTCTTTACTGCGTGCACGCGCCCTGTGATTTACCATGGATTCGCCTTTTTTCAGTTTATTAATGGCATCAATGTAGGCATTGGCATCATCAGGATGGGCAATCGATAAAAATGGTTTACCGTCCATATCCGTTTGATCATAACCGAGGTTTCTTGTGAAAGCCGGATTTACTTTTTCAAAATACTCCCCTTTGGCAACGACAAGCATGTCATAAGACATATTGAAAAATTTCTCTGACATTTTTAAAGACCCCTCATTTTCAACTATTTCAGTAACATCACGAGCCACCGCATACATTATTCCGGTTTGAATATCAATAGTACTGGACCAATCCAACCATTTATAGGATCCGTCTTTACTGCGTGCACGCGCCCTGTGATTTACCATGGATTCGCCTTTTTTTAGTTTATTAATGGCATCAATGTATGCATTGGCATCATCAGGATGGGCAATCGATAAAAATGGTTTACCGTCCATATCCGTTTGATCATAGCCGAGGTTTCTTGTGAAAGCCGGATTTACTTTTTCAAAATATTCGCCTTTGGCAACTACAAGCATGTCATAAGACATATTGAAAAATTTCTGTGCTACGACTAAAGAGCTTTCTATTTCTTTTTGCAACGTAACATCATGCGCAACAGCATATATCAATCCAGTTGAAAGATCAGGAGAGGCAGACCAAACAAGGGATTTAATGGATTCATCTTTACAGATCCATCTGTTTTCAAATTTTATTGTTAAAATACCCATTTGAAGTTTAACAATTTCCATCTGTGTAATTGCGTGATCTTTTGGGTAAACAAAATGCATGAATGGTTGACTTAACAATTCCTCTTCGGAATAACCCAATAAGTTAGTTAGTGCCGGGTTAATTTTTACAAATTTATCTTCTGAGATAATCACCATGATATCTAAAGACATATAAAATAATTTGTCGGCCGCTTTGAATGTTTCTTCCTGTTTTTTTATTTCAGTGATATCGGTAGAAATTCCCCCAATAGCAAAAATTCTTCCGGCCAGATCATACAAAGGGAATTTAACTGCAATATAGGTATGCAAACCATCCGGTAGCTGAATAGTTTCTTGGGTCTTTAATTCTTTTAATACTTTTGTAACTTCCAGATCTGATGCCCGGTAACCATCGGCTAGTTTTTTAGGTAAAAAATCATGATCTGTCAGTCCTTTTATTTTTTCACTCGAAATTTGAAATAATGCGGCATACTTTTTATTTATCAATAAGTATTCGCCATTTATTTTTTTAACGTATATGGGATTGGAAGTGCTATCAAAGACAGACTGAAGCAGATGCTTGTTATCAAGAGTTGAGTTTTGGGAATTAATTTTAGCATGTAGAAGGGTACGAATAATAAAATAGACTATTATTAGTAAAATGATGGAAAGGATAAATAATGAAATGGCTATCCAATTCCATGTTTCATCTAAGTTTTGTCCTTTTTTGGGCTCAAATTTTAAAGTAAAAACCCATGCTAAAGCAATAACGACCAACAGATTGATTATAAATCCTAAAAATATTTTTTTTTTAAAAGAAATTTTCATGGTTTTATGGTATTAAATTTAACTTGTATCAGGCTCGATAAGTTGAACAATCAACTTACAAATATATTTGTTGAAGAAATTATAGTAAAGAAAAGTCAGAGGCCCAATTGTTCAGATATATCTTTAGTTTGATATTTTTGCACTGATGTTAAAGAAGGAGAGGAAATTTATTTATTTTTTCGCTTTTTTATTTTCTTCTGAAAGTTTATTGCAACTTATTTTTTGTTAAGATTATCAAATTTCTAAATGATCATCTTTCTTATAACCTATTAATTGTCTGTACTTTGATTCTGTTTCTTTCAATTCTTTCTCCATTTGTTTGTATTTGCTGATATCTTTTATGGTGATGACAACAGCCGCAACTTTATTATTTTGGTCCACCAATGGTCTTCCGCTAATGAGAACCCGTTTTTTTTCCTGTTTCGCCGGATCCCAAAGTACCACATCAATGTCGTCGGTTGACTCTCCTTTTAACGCACGCTCCATTGGTAAGTTTTGGGATGGGAAAATTGTTTTTTCATCTGGAAAATATACTTCAAAATGATTTATCAAATTAGGTGATATTTCATCATCTTCTTTGATTCCAAAAAACGAATTGGCCATTTCATTGGCCATTACTATTTTTTTATCAGCATTTGCTACAATAACGCCCTCACTGATATTCTCTATAATTAAACGTAGCTTTTCTTCATTTTCATACAATTCGTTAATGATATTTTTATTCTCAGTAATGTCCCTTACAAAGCCAATAAATAAATATTTCCCATCCATTTTGATAGGTGAAATACTCAGTGATATAGGAAATTCCTTTCCTTCTTTATTGACAGCTTCTAATTCAGTAGTTTTATTTAAGATTGGCCCGATTCCGGTTGTTATATAATGTTCCATGCCTTTTTTATGTGATTCCCGGTAACGTGGAGGAATAATTAAGTCATATAAGGGTTTTCCAATTGCTTCGGTTCTTTCCCATCCAAAAACTGATTCTGCCATTGGGTTCCATTTTAAAACTGTACTTTCCGCATCAATTACGATAACTGAATCAGGTGCACCATCAAAAATGGTTTGTATTTGTTGTTCGTCCTCTTTTAATTTTTGAGTGTAAATTTTTAGCCTTTCTTCATCAATCCTTTTTTTGGTGATGTCTTGTGAAACGGCATACATCATTCCTGTTTTACTATCGGTTGTTATCATAGATTCAACCCATTTATAGGTTCCATCTTTAGATAATATTGGATATATAACATTTGTATCTACATCCTCTCCTTTTAAACGTTTGGCCAGTCTTTCACTTGCTATTTTTACATAATCTGGGTGAATAAGATCTAAAATCGATAGGTTCTCTAAGTCATTTAGGGTATAACCCAAAATACGGGTAAAGGCAGGGTTTATTTTTATAAATTTTGAGCCTTTTGAAACAAAAAAAGCATCAAATGACATTTCAAAAAAATTATTAACTATTTTAAGGGACTCTTCAGATTCAACCAATTCAGTAACATCACGAGCCACCGCATACATTATACCAGTTTTGAGATCTATAGTACTTGACCAATCCAACCATTTGTAAGAACCGTCTTTGCTGCGTGCACGAGCTCTGTAATTGACCATGGATTCCCCTTTTTGTAATTTTTTAATGGCATCAACAGATGCTTTAAGATCATCGGGATGGGTAAATGATAGAAAAGGCTTGTTTTGCATATCCTTTTGATCATAGCCTAGATTTCTTATGAAGGCTGGATTTACTTTGACAAAGTAATCGCCCTTGGCAACGACAAGCATGTCATAGGTCATATTAAAAAAATTATCTGCAGCTATTAAAGATTTGGCTGTTTCTTTTTCTGCTGTAACATCACGAGCAATCGCATATAACAATCCGGTTAAAGGATCAGGCGAGGTAGACCATACAAGCCATTTAATTGATCCATCTTTGCAGATCCATCTGTTTTCAAATTTTATTGTTAAAGCACCTGCCTGGAGTTTCTCAATTTCCTTCTGTGTAGTGATTAAGTCATCAGGATGTACATAAGTGAGAAATGGCTGGCTTAATAATTCCTCTTCAGAATAGCCCAAAGTTTTACTGACCATTGGATTAATTTTTACAAATTTATCTTGTGATGCAATAATCATCATATCTAAGGACATATTAAAGAATTTACCGGCACCTTTTAAAGACTCCTCTAATTTTTTTCTTTCGGTAATATCAGTAGAAATTCCCCCAATAGCATAAACTCTTCCTGCTGAATCATATAAAGGGAATTTTACGGCAATATATGTATGTGGGCCATCCGCTTGCTGGATGGTTTCTTCAATTTTTAATTCTCTCAGGGCTTTCACAACTTCAAGATCCGAATTTCGATAAGCATCCGCAGTTTCTTTAGGTAAAAAATCATAATCGGTTTTACCTATTATTTCTTCATTTGAGATTTGAAATAACGACTCAGATTGTTTATTAATCAATAAATATTCGCCATTTATCTTTTTAATGAAAATGGGATTGGAAGTATTGTCAATGATTGACTGAAGCAGTTGCTTGTTTTCTAAAAGCAAGTTTTGGGAAATTGTTTTAGCACGCAATTGGGCGCGAATAATAAAATATACGATAGTCAATAAAATGATGGAAAGGACAAACAAGGAAATTTCAATCCAATTTAATCTTGAATCCAAAGTCTGGTCTCTTTGCTTGTTAAATCTTGAAATAAATATCCATCCTGAAGCAATAACGACCAATATATTAATGATAAATCCTATAAATATTTTTTTTTCAAAAGAAATCTTCATGGCTTTACGGTATTAAAATTGACTTGTAATAATTTCAATAGAAGTGCTTATGTGTATGAAAGTTAGTGAATTATAATCAATAATCAAATATAATTTCAAGGTTTTTATTGTGAAATAAGTTACAAAAAAGAGATGAAAAGATTGCGGAATCTATTTCCAACCAAAATTGGTGTATGGAGGACACTTTGAACTGTTCTTACAATGGCTGGAAAATTTACGTACAACAACTCCAAATTTTTATAGAGAAACGAAAAGAGTAAAAACTAGTTTTGTTGTAACACGTTTAAAATAATTTATTATCCCAATCTAAGTCTTAATATGCTATAATTGTTTCTTCAAATTTGAGAATAAATAGTAAAAAGAAATACCTTTGATGAAAATTGAATATTTTATGAAAATAAACCTGAAAAACGGAATTGATAAACTCATTTTCGGAATGAAACAAAATGACGTTACCGCTATTTACGGTAAGCCAGACAGAAATTACAAAGACGAAGACGATAATGTGATTTTTGCCTATAATGCTCAAAAAATGCGTTTGACTTTCTATAAAGATGAAGAATTCAAATTGGGTTATATCGTGGCTTCCAGTTCGGATTTAGACTTATTCGGGAACAAACTGATAGGTAGAAAAATAAGTGAAGTCAAAAAAGATTTGTCTCAAAAGGGGCTAATAAAATTTACACAGGAAGATTTTGATACCTTCGAAAACTATTTCAACGAAGAAAACTGGATTATCTTGCAGACCGAATTTGATGAGGTCGTAAAAGTTGAAATCGGAGCCATCATCAATGATAAGGATGAATTCGACTGGAAATTTGGAAAAAAATAAACATTCAGAAATACTTTGAAATAAAAAGGGATTAACTTTAAAGTTAATCCCTTTTTATATAATTGAAAGGTAATTTATTTTGTAGGTGAAGAAGGCATTGCTTCAAGCATTTCGATTTCGAAAATAATATTCGCATTTGGAGGAATAACACCACCTGCGCCTCTTTCGCCATATCCTAGTTTTGCCGGAATAAAAATCACCGCTTTATCTCCAAAAGACATTAGATTTAATCCTTCAAGAAAACCGGGAATTAAACCGTCTTTTTTTCCATATTGAAAAGGGAAAGGCTGGTATCCATTTTGCGAAGCTCTGTTTTGATCGAACTTTCCGTAGGTTTTATTCACCTCTTCATAATTGCTGTCAAATAAACTTCCGTCTTCCAGATAACCAGCATAATAAACATAAATGTTTGTGCCGCCAACTGGTTTTTTTCCAGTGCCCTTTTGAATAATTTTATATTCTAAACCTGTATCTGATTTTGTAGCAGTAGCTTTAATTCCATTTAAGTAGGCTAATTTTTTAGCTTTTATAGGAGCAGATTTTTCGTCGTAAACTCTTTTTGCTTCAGCATCAATTATCGCTTGTTTGGCTCTGTTTTCAGCATCAATTGCAGCTTGTTTCTTCTGGTCTTCAGCTTTATTTCCAAAGTAATCTGCGAAGACTTTTGGGGCATCGAATTTCTTCGCAACAGCACCTTTTCTAACAATGGTAACTTTATTGATAGCATCATCCTGGGTGATAGCATTTACCACTTCCATTCCACTAGTTACATGTCCGAACACTGTATGTTTTCCGTTTAACCAAGACGTTTCTTTATGTGTGATAAAAAACTGGCTTCCGTTAGTTGTAGGACCAGAATTTGCCATAGATAGAATACCACCTTTGTCGTGTTTTAGATCTGTAAATTCATCTTTAAAAGCATAACCGGGACCGCCAGAACCATTTCCTGCAGGATCACCACCTTGAATCATAAAGTCTTTGATTACTCTGTGGAATTTTAATCCATCATAAAAAGGTTTTCCTTTTAGCTTTTCATCGGTTACAAAAGTATTTTTACCTTCCGCAAGTGATATAAAGTTAGCCACGGTAACCGGTGTTTTTTGGTATTCTAATTGAACAACAATTTTACCTTTAGTAGTTTCAATTTCTGCAAAAATCCCCTCAAGCGCTGCAGCATTAGGTTTTTTAGCAGTTACCGTTGTTTTTTTAGCAGCAACAGGTTTTTTAGTGTTTTGAGAATAAATAGATGTTGTTATTCCTAAAAACAACAAAAACATGATTTTAAATTTCATTTTCAATTAGATTAAAACTCCTTACTTGTTTTGCATTATGCTGGGATTTTCAGGTTTTTTCCCTTTTTTTATTTTTTATTTTGGCATGTTTTCTAATAATTCAACCTCAAAAATGATATTGGCATTTGGAGGGATAATTCCACCAGCTCCGGCTACGCCATAAGCAAGATTGGAAGGAATAAATAAAACGGCTTTGTCTCCAATAGACATATTTTCTAAACCTTCAACAAATCCAGGGATCATTCCGTCCTTTTTTCCTGCTTGGAAAGGGATTGGGATGTATTGTCTGGCGTCAGCTCTTCTTTGATCAAATTTTCCAAATGTTTTGGCTACTGATTCAATACTGCTGTCAAAAAGTGTTCCATCTTCAAGAAAACCTGCATAATGGATGTATATTGTAGAACCATTCGCAGGTTTTTTGCCACTTCCTTTTTCGGTAATTTTGTATTGTAAACCCGTTTTAGTCTTTGTGGCATCTGCTTTTAAAGCATCGAAATAGGCCACTTTTAATTCTATTATGGTCTTGAATTTTTCAATATAATTTTTTTTGTTTTCGGCATCAATAACTGCTTTATTTTTTAAATTTTCAGCTTCGTTTGCAAAGAAATCATTAAAAACTTTTACAGCATCAAACTTTTTGGCAGCTTCTCCTTTTCTAATTATGTTGATAGCAATTATGTCATCGTTCTGGATGATTTTATTTACGGTTTCCATGCCATTTCCGACAACATGTCCAAAAATAGTGTGCAATCCGTTTAACCATGGTGTTTCGATATGTGTGATGAAAAATTGGCTGCTATTGGTTCCCGGACCGGAATTTGCCATGGCGATAAGGCCGCCTTTGTCGAACTTCATATCCGTAATTTCATCTTTGAATTTGTATCCTGTATCACCGGAACCGTTTCCTAACGGATCTCCGCCCTGAATCATGAATTCGGCAATTACCCTATGAAATTTCAAACCATCAAAAAATGGTTTTCCTTTAAATTGTTCGCTTACAAAAGTGTTTTTCCCTTCTGCCAATGTCACAAAATTAGCGACTGTTACTGGTGTTTTTTCAAATTCAAGTTGAACTAAAATAGTTCCTTTATTGGTTTCAATTTCGGCATATAATCCATCTGCCAAATCACTATGCGCATCTTTGCAAGAGAAAAATGTCGCGATTACAATTACCAATAGGCTTATTCTTTTTTTCATTTTGATTTTTATTCGGTTGTTACTTTATTTTTATTGATTTGTTCGGTGTTCTTAGCCGCTTCTGGTTTAAAATCATTCAATGTTACGGTACAAATTAAAGGTTCATTGGTTCCGATTTTTTTATCATCACCATGATAGCCATATGCCATATGAGATGGAAAAAGGAACGTTACCTTTTCTTTCTTACGCATCAATTTGATACCATGTCGCAATCCCATCATGATTTTTTGTTCTTTATCAACATAATAAGTTTGCGGTTTTAATTCTAACTCTGAATAAATTACATTTCCATCTAAATCTTTAATTTCATAATCAAAATAGGCAATGTCTCCTTTTTTTGGAGTTAAGGTATCTAATTCATTTTTGGTTTCGTAGTGATACCAGTATCCTTTTGTTGAAGCAATGTATTTTATTGCGGGATTACTTTTGATAATGGAATCAATTTTTCCTTCTTCGTTTGCCACTAATTTTTTATTTCGCTCGGCAGATTCTTTCATGAAAGTTCCTGACGATTGAGAAATCGGCATTCTGGCTTTTTGTTGACTACAACTCATAACCATAAGAATACAAAGTATTATGAGCAATAATGCGATGATTTTATTTTTCATATTTATTATAATTTAGTAACTAAATCTTCAAATTTTTTGATGGTTTCTTCCATCGATAAGTCCGATTTTCCACCGGCCGCATTAATATGTCCGCCACCGCCAAAATGATCTCTGGCAAATTGGTTTACATCAAAATCACCTTGAGAACGGAACGATATCTTGATAATTTTTTCTTCTTTATTTTCGATAAAAATAGCCGTAAAAATAATGCCTTTTATCGTTAATCCATAATTTACAATCCCTTCAGTATCTCCTTTAACATAATGAAAAGTATCCAATTCCTCTTGAGTAAGTGTAATATAAGAAGTTCTGTGCTCTGGTATTACTTTTAGATTTTGCAGGGCTCTTCCCAATAATTGCAGTCGATTATACGAATGATTGTCAAAAAGTAAATTTGGAACTTCAGAATTGTCTACACCCAAATCTATTAAATCGGCTACAACCCGATGGGTTCTTCCAGTTGTTTTTGGATATTTGAATGAACCTGAATCCGTTAATATTCCGGTGTAAATGCAAGTCGCTATCGTTTTGTCGATTAAATTTTGTTGTCCCAAAAAGTCAATAAAATTATAAATCATCTCACAAGTGGAGCCAAAAGCGGTATCTGAATAGGTGTGCGTTGCGTAATCATCCGGTTTTTGATGATGATCAATCATGATAAAAGGTACAGAAAGTGTTTTTAGCACGTTTTCCATTTCGCCCACGCGATGCAAAGCATTAAAATCTAAAGTAAAGATTAGTTCAGCTTCCTGAAGGATTTTGGTGGTAGTTTCTTTGTTTTTTTCAAAAATCAAAACAGTTTCAGAATCCGGCAGCCAAGCTAAAAATTCCGGGAATTCGTTTGGCGCAATAACAACGGGCTGGTGATTTAATTTTAATAAAAAATGATACAAAGCCAACGTAGAACCCATGGCATCGCCATCAGGACTTCTGTGTGGAATGATTGCAATTTTTTTTGGAGTTGCCAATAGCAACTGTATAGCTTGAATATCGGAATTTTTCATAGAGTGCGAAGTTACATTTTTTTCGCAAATGAGAAACATTTTAACAAGTTGTTACAAATTACTTTGTTAGAAAAAGCCCTAACCAAACAGCAAATAATCCGGTAATAATACTAACTCCGATATAAACAAAAGCCAATCCCGAATTGTTACTTTGCATTAAAGAAATATTTTCATAGCCAAAAGCTGAAAAAGTGGTGTAACCTCCGCAGAATCCGGTTATGAGAAACCATTTTAAATCGGAATTTGTCATGTGATTTTTTTCTAATAGACCTACAATTAAGCCGATAAGAAAACAGCCCAAAACATTAGTAGTCAGAGTAGCAAGAGGAAAAATTGAAGCGTAATATTTGTGCGCCATTACCGAAGTTAAGTATCGAAAAACACTGCCAATTCCTCCGCCTAATGCTATTAAAACTAATGTTCGAATCATTTAGTTTTTGTTTTATTTGGAAGTTGCAATAACAAAATTCAGTTTCAATTTAACGCCCATTTGCATCAAATCTACTAAATCCTGCACTTTATTGTCGGCTGGAACCCTTACCACAACGGTTTTGTCATTGTTTGCGGAAGTTTTTTCATATAAAACCTGTTCCAATTGGTCAAAAGGAACTTCTTGTTTGTTTATATAATAAAGTTTGTCTTCAGTAACCGATAAACTAATGTGGTCTTTATTCGTAGTTTCATTCGTTTTTGCTTTTGGTAAAGTCAACTTTATCACGTTTGGATTGGCCAACGTCGATATAATCAGGAAAAATAAAAACAAAAAGAACATAATGTCGGCCAAAGACGAGGTCGGAATTTCAGCGTGAAAACGCTTGTTTCTTTTAATTGCCATCTTATGGTTCTTGAATTACATTAATAATTTCTAAAGTCTGTTTTTGCATTTTCAACGAATAATTATCAATCATCATATTGAATAAATGGTAAGCAGAATAAGCAATAACGCCCACAACAAGTCCAGCGCCGCTACTAATCATCTTTTCATATAAACCTCCGGAGATCGTTTGAATATTCAAATTTCCTGTATTCGAAATCGTGTGGAATATTTTGATAACCCCCATAATCGTACCAACAAAACCAAGAATAGGAGCAATCCCTGAAATCAGTCCAAGATGACCTAAACCTTTTTCCATTTGTGCAATTTCGACATTTGCGGTTCGGTCCATATTGGATTCAATTTCGCTGATTGGTCTTCCAATGATTGAAATTCCGCTTCTCAAAATATTTCCTGAAGCCGTATTTTCACGACTGCACAACATGATCGCATTATCTAATTTTCCGGTTTTCAATTGCATTTTCACATCGTTAACCAAATTAACATCCTGTTTCGTTGCTTTTTTGATGGACAAATAGCGTTCAATAATTACATAAACACAAAAGAATAATAATAAAATAATGGGAATAATCATTACCCCGCCTTTCAACAAAAAGTCTAAATAGGAAATGTTTTCAGTAACACTAACATCCATATCCGCAGTGGTAGCCGCATTCGCAATAGTATCGGTAACAGGATTGACTTGCAATAGAAAATTTAAAAACATCATAGAAATTTCTTTTATTTAGTAAGTTCACAAAAGTGCGTAATTTTTTTAAAAAGCTCCCACAAAAATAACGGTTTTTTTGAAGTTACCGTTTTTCATGTAGTAAGAATAACGAAACTTTTTTGAATTAAGTATTCAATTTTTAAAAAGCGATTCAATTTTTTGATGTTGGTTTCGGAATTTTATTACGATTTCATCGGTATTTCACTAAAATTATAAATTCAAAAAATTTTCAATGGTTCTTTTTTTCAATTCCAAATATTAAAAGTATTTTTGCACATGCAACACAACGTACTTATTTTAGATTTCGGATCGCAATACACACAACTTATTGCACGAAGAGTTCGCGAATTAAATATTTTCTGCGAAATCTTTCCTTTCAATCATTTTCCGAGTGATTTATCAAGTTATAAAGCGGTAATTCTAGGTGGAAGCCCATTTTCTGTTCGGGGAGATGATGCGCCACATCCTGATTTGTCTCAAATTAGAGGGAAATTACCTGTACTTGCCGTTTGTTACGGAGCGCAATACTTAGCCCATTTTAGTGGTGGCGAAGTCGCTGCTTCCAATACAAGAGAATACGGTAGAGCCAATTTGACGTTTATTAAAGAAGATGAAGTCTTTTTTGAAGGCGTTTCTGAGAATTCACAAGTTTGGATGAGTCATAGCGATAGTGTCAAATTTTTACCGACCAATGGAGTAAAATTGGCAAGCACACATGATGTAGAATTTGCGGCTTACAAAATCGAAGGTGAAACAACTTACGCAATCCAATACCATCCAGAAGTTTTCCATTCAACTGATGGAAAGCAAATGTTAGAGAATTTTTTAGTAAAAATTGCTGATGTTCCGCAAACTTTTACACCAAATGCTTTTGTTGAAGAAATGGTTTCTGAGTTAAAAGAAAAAGTACAAGACGATAAAGTAGTACTTGGACTTTCAGGAGGAGTAGATTCAACGGTAGCGGCAGTTTTATTGCATCAGGCTATCGGGAAAAACTTATATTGTATTTTCGTAAATAACGGTTTGCTTCGTAAAAACGAATACGAACAAGTGTTGGAACAATACAAAGGAATGGGCTTAAATGTAAAAGGAGTTGATGCTTCGGCACGCTTTTTGGATGCTTTAGCAGGCATTGAAGACCCGGAATTAAAAAGAAAAGCAATCGGCAGGGTTTTTATCGAAGTTTTTGATGACGAAGCACACCGAATTGAAGATGTAAAATGGCTGGCACAAGGAACCATTTATCCTGACGTAATCGAATCGGTTTCGGTGAAAGGGCCTTCAGCAACAATCAAGTCGCATCACAATGTAGGTGGTTTGCCGGATTATATGAAATTGAAGATTGTAGAGCCGCTTCGAATGTTGTTTAAAGACGAAGTTCGTAGAGTAGGGGCAACATTAGGCATAGATGCTGCGTTATTAGGAAGGCATCCTTTCCCTGGACCAGGTTTATCTATTCGAATTTTGGGAGATATTACCCCGGAGAAAGTGCGAATCCTGCAAGAAGTAGATGCCGTTTTTATTGACGGATTGAGATCTTGGGGATTGTATGACAAAGTTTGGCAGGCCGGAGCTATTTTGCTCCCTGTCAATAGCGTAGGAGTAATGGGCGATGAGCGTACCTATGAAAAAGTAGTGGCACTTCGAGCAGTAGAATCTACCGACGGAATGACTGCAGACTGGGTACATTTGCCATATGATTTCTTAATGAAAGTGTCAAACGATATTATCAATAAAGTAAAAGGAGTGAACAGAGTGGTGTATGATATTAGTT
>NZ_DATDPV010000012.1:0-34341 GCF_035292545.1 Flavobacterium sp.
CACTCATTTTGAAATGCCTGCGCAGTGTGGCTTTGGTTTCAAATTTAATCGAATCGGAAAAGTGAGGGGAACTATTGTCTGGTATAAATCCGCCAAAAGGCAATTGAAACATCGAGTGAATCGTTACGCCTCCCGCATTCAAAGCCGCAATTCCGGTTGGAGCAACAACCACGGTGTTTTTATGTGTAGACTGAATGATTTCTCTCAGCAAAGTAGTCTTTCCGGTTCCGGCTTTTCCGGTTAAAAAAACAGAACGATGCGTTTGATTTATGAATCGTAAAGTGTAAGATGCGGCTTCAGAAATGGTTTCCATTTGGCGTATAAATTAAAGCATGAAAAATACTGAAAATTATTTTTATGAAGAAATAAATTGAATTATTAATTTATAAAATATTGTTTTTCAATATGTAACAAAAAAAATGCCTTCTCAATTGGAAGGCATTTTTATATATAATTAGCTATTAATTATTTTTTCTCTTCCTTTTTTGCAGGAGTCGTTTCTTCTTTTTTAGCAGCTGAACTGTATTTATCATTCAAAAGTTTGGTAATCTCTTTCGTGATATCATATTTTCCTTCTGCATACAAAATAGAAGCTGCATCCCCAGTTCCATAAATGTAAGTATATCCTTTTTCCTTACCGTAATCTTTGATGAATTTCTTCACACCGCTTACTAAAGTATCTCTTTCAACTGCGCTTTCTTGTTGCAATTGTTGCATCATCGCTTGTTGCGCGTATTGTAATTGTTGCTCTCTTTTTTGCAATTCAGCTCCTTTTTGTTGTGCCCATGCTTGTCCGTTTGCCTGAGCATTTTTTTGAAAATTAGCGGCATCTGATTTGAAACGAGCTGCCTCTGCTTCTAATTCTCTACCCATTTCATCAGCTTTTGCTTTGTATTTTGCTTCAATATCTTTTGACTCGGTATATTCCTCCATCAATTTTGAAGTGTCAATATAAGCCGTTTTGAAATCCTTAACTTCAGCTGGCTTGTTACAAGAAATAATTGAAAATGCAAGTGCGATAATTATTATTGATTTTTTCATTCTGGATTTTATTTTTTTGTTTTTTTTAATTGGTGTAAAAGTATTAATTTTTTTGAGTTACAAAGTAGCAAACTTACAAAGTTGAAGTCATTTTTACAACTATAAGAATTAATAATTGTTTTGGGAATAACTATCGTTTTAAACTATAAAAACTGACACGTATATCTTTTAATTACCGAAAGCTTTTATTTTAATCGACAAAGAATATGTTTATAGGCACAAAACGAGCTTAAAACAGCCCAAAATGCGTTTTATCTGTTTTTAATGATGTAGATATGCGACGAAAACTCCAAATTCGACGCTGCTTTCAAATTAGACTGCAGTCCGACAAAAAAAGCTTTGATATAATTCATTTTTCCTGTTTTGTATTTTTCGGATAAAAGACTCACATAAAAAGCATCGAATTTCATCGGAAGCACTTTTATTAATTTCAAGTCTTCTTTTTCAAAAAGCAATTTAATCGAAGTTTTCGAAAAATGCCATAAATGTCTTGGTGCATCAAAAGCCGCCCAAAACTTTCCGTAATGTTTCGCATCGTAAGAATTGAAATTGGGAACTGCAATAATAATCGTCCCGTTTGATTTTACCAATCGCTTCAATTCTTTAATCTGATTTTCTAAATTCGGAACGTGTTCCAGAACGTGCCACATTGTAATAACGTCAAAAGAATGGGACTCTAATTCTGTTGTGCTTTCCGCAAAAGAAACTCCTTTTTTTATGGCAATTGCTTTTGCCTTTTCGCTAGGCTCTACTCCTTTTGTATTCCAACCATTATTTTTCGCAACGGTTAAAAAATCACCAGTTCCTGCTCCAATATCCAACAGGTTTCCTTTTTCAGGATTTAAACTGTTGATTAAATTCAGTTTGTTTTTAAGCGCAATGTTTTTGATAAAATGATAAGCGTTTTCAAACAACGATCGTTTTCCGTCGGTATGCGAAATGTAATCATCGCTTTCGTAATACTTCGGCAAACTTTTTTCGTTCGGTTGCGGAAAAGTGATTAACAGATCTAAGGCTTCATCACGATATAAATCGAAAGTTTCTTTCGAAACTGAATTATCTTTTACCGTTGTAAACAATTTGTGTTTTGAAATATCCATATAATTCTAAAAGTGTTTTTATGATAAAAACCTAACCGTTTTGAAAATGGTTAGGTTTTAAATATATTTATTTTAGTCGTTTCCTAATAATAGCAAGGCTTCGCAAAGTAGTTTCACGTGGAACAATTTTTATCGTCCCATGTAAATCAACAATACAGAAATATCACTTGGTGATACGCCACTTATTCTGGAAGCCTGAGAAATTGTTACGGGTCTTATCTTGCTAAGCTTTTGTTTGGCTTCTATAGACATAGATTTGATTTTCTCGTAATCGAAATTTTCAGGGATTTTCACATCTTCCAAACGCGTCAATTTATCCGCATTATTTCTTTCTTTCTCGATATAACCGGAATACTTCACCTGGATTTCGGCTTGTTCTAAAATCTCCTGATCCATATCATTCTCGGCTACATAGGATGCAACTTTTTCAAATTTCATCATGTCCTCTAAATCAATTTGAGGGCGAGAAAACACTTTGAACATTTTATCCCCTTGTGTGATTAAAGCCGTATCCTTCGATTCTAAAATCGGATTTGCTTCTGCCATAGAAATACTTGTTTCCTTGAAAAATGCAACCATTTTTTCAGACTCATTTAACTTATGCTCCATTCTTCGCAAACGCTTTTCGGAAGCCAAACCAATCGCATGCGACATCGGCGTTAATCTAAAATCGGCATTATCCTGACGCAAAAGCGTTCTGTATTCGGCACGAGAAGTAAACATTCTATATGGTTCTTCCGTTCCTTTGGTAATTAAATCATCTATTAAAACACCGATATACGCTTCGTCTCTTTTCAGAATTAAAGGTTCTCTTTCTTGCACTTTTAAAGCCGCATTGATTCCCGCCATCAAACCTTGAGAAGCGGCTTCTTCATAACCGGTTGTTCCGTTGATTTGTCCTGCGAAATACAAACCTTCAACCAACTTGGTTTCTAAGGTGTGTTTTAATTGTGTCGGTGGAAAATAATCGTATTCTATTGCATAACCTGGGCGGAAAAATTTCACTTTTTCGAAACCAACCACAGAGCGCAAGGCTTTGAATTGGATATCTTCCGGTAATGACGTGGAAAAACCATTCACATAAACCTCACACGTATTCCAGCCTTCCGGTTCCACAAATAATTGGTGTCTGTCTTTGTCGGCAAATCGATTGATTTTATCTTCAATGGATGGACAATATCTGGGTCCGAGACTTTGGATTCTTCCGTTGAACATCGGTGAACGATCAAATCCTTCACGCAATATGTCGTGAACGTCTAAAGACGTATACGTCATGTGACAAGATCTTTGATGAATTAACGCGGAAGTAACATCGGAATAAGAAAACTTATCCGGACGCGCATCACCTTTTTCTTCATTCATTCTGGAATAATCTAACGAACGTCCGTCCACACGTGGCGGTGTTCCCGTTTTCATTCTGCCAGATTCAAAACCTGCTTTTACTAAATCTTCGGTGATTCCGTAAGCTGCACTTTCGCCGGCTCTTCCACCTCCAAATTGTTTTTCGCCAATATGAATTAATCCGTTAAGAAAAGTTCCATTGGTTAAGACAACTGATTTGGCTTTTATTTCTACTCCTAATGAAGTTCGGATTCCTTTTATCTTGCCGTTTTCAATGATCAAACCTTTGACCATTTCCTGATAGAAATCGAGATTTGGGGTTTGTTCTAGCATCAATCGCCATTCTTCGGCGAAACGCATCCGGTCGCTTTGCACTCTTGGTGACCACATCGCAGGGCCTTTGGACTTGTTCAGCATCTTGAATTGGATGGCCGTTTTATCGGACACAATTCCGGAATACCCACCCAACGCATCGATCTCGCGAACGATTTGTCCTTTGGCGATTCCGCCCATAGCAGGATTGCAGGACATCTGCGCTATGTTTTGCAAACTCATGGTAACCAAGAGGGTTTTGGAACCCATATTCGCCGCTGCCGCTGCCGCTTCTGAACCTGCGTGACCGGCACCAACTACAATTACATCGTATTCTTCTTGAAACACTTTTAATCTTTTTTAATTTGTTCCACGTGGAACATTTGTTTTTATTCTTTGTTTTGACTGGTAATAATTGACAGTCAAAACATATATTCTTTAGCCCTGATTGAAGGGAAAATCCTCCCGGTTTTTCTTCGGGAGATTTGGAATGAAAAGCGGGAATTGCAGTTATAGAAATGCCCAAGCTATTCGCTCCTGAATATTATGATGCTATTGTTCCACGTGGAACAAAGCGATTTTTTCTTCTTCTTTGGCGCGCATTAACAGTTCGTCGGCATCGGATTTGTCTTTGTATCCGCAGTAATGCAATACGCCGTGAACGAGCACGCGCTTCAACTCTTCCTCGAAAGTAACCTCAAAGTCCTGAGCATTGTCACGGACTCTTTCTACAGAGACGAAAATATCGCCGTGTAATTCGTTTCCTACTGAGTAGTCGAAGCTGATGATATCGGTCAGCGTGTCGTGATTGAGGTATTCCACATTGATTTTGTGCAGGTATTCATCGTCACAAAAGATATAGTTGATCTCGCCTTCTTTCTTGTTTTCAGAGATGATGACTTGTGACAACCAGTCTGCATGCGCCCTTTCGTTGTCTAATTCAAAATCCGTTTCGTAGTTAAAATTAATCATCTTTTTTAAAATACTGTTGAACCTTTTGGTTGTAATTTTCGCGCAAAGGTAGGCTTTGTCTATTTAATATCTCGATACTGTTAAGATAATCTTGCAAAGCCGTCGGCAACGCATTGGATTGATTGTTAAACTCTTTTTTATTGGTTTGCGACTGGCGTTTCTTTTCTTCGCCTTGTTGCTGCACCGCTTTATCGAGTTTTAGCAACTCATATTTGAGGTTTAACATCTTTTGAAGCGTTTCGTTGTTGAAGCCTTTATTCAATAATTGTTTTTCGATTTGCTCCATTTGATCTAAGGCATTTTGACCGTTTCCGCCTAAACCTTCTTTTTCTAAAGCATTTTGCAAAGCTTCGCGAAGTTGTTTTTGCTCTTGATAAATCTTCATGATTTCACCGGCATTGCCTTCGCCGTCTTCTCCATTTTCTCCTTCGTTTCCGCTTGAACCACTCTTTCCGGTTTTACCCGATTTTCCTTTTTCGCCTTTCTCTCCTTCTTTTCCATCACCTGGTTTTTCGCCTTTCTTTATTCCGCCTTTCATTTTCTCGCCAAGACCTTCCTGTTTTTTGATGATGTCTGGCAATTGCATTCCCTGACCTTGACCTGGTTTTGGTTTTCCTCCAGTACCAGACCCATCCATTTGCATCTGCATTTGCATTCCGTTGAGAATATCGCTCAAAAAGTCTGCCAATTTATTTGCCGATGAAATAGTGTATTGCTGGTGTGACAATCCCTTGGGAATTTGTGTCTCCACCAAACTCTCTAAAGCCTTGTCTAAATTGTAATGTACGTTGCCAATTTCCTTAGTTACATTCTCAGCAATTTTCGGATTACGCAATGACATGGCAAACAAACTATCGTCGACATGTTTGAACTGTTGTTTTAAGTCTTGCTGGAATTTCAGGTTTTTATTGAACGATGGGGAACCACGTTTAAGTCCTCTAAATTCTTTCATTAAATCTTCCTGTGAAAAAGAAAATGCCAATAGATTATCCAAGATTTGACGCAGCATTTTTACATCTTCTTCCAATTGTTCCATTTCTCCGCTTGCCATGCCTTCCATCATTTTCATGGACATTTCTTTCATTTTTTTGGAAGCGCTCTTTTGTTTTGGTTTGGCTTTATCTTTTTTGTCTTTCTGTAATTCTTCCGACGCTTTCTTTAAATCTTCATCGATGCTTTTTTCTTTTTCTTCGTCTTTTGGAATATCTATAGGCGATTTTAATTCTTTATTTTCTTTATCTAACGCCTTTAAATCTTCCTGGATTTTGTCGAATTCTTTGCTGATTTCGTTTTGCTTTTCTTCACTATTTTCCTTTTCCTTATTGGATAACTCTTCTTGTTTATCTGAAAGTTTGTCTAATTTGTCGGCAAGTTGTTCCGCCTTTTTTTCGACGTAATATTTCTTGGTCAGTTCTACCAACTGTTCTAAATTTTTAGTTTGGTTTTTACTGTTTTGCTTAAACTTTTCTAGCTTCTCGAGTAATTCTTCGTTTTTTATTTTATCGTTAAGCTCTTTCAGCTCATCCAATAATTTTTGGTTTTTCTCTAAATCCTTGTCGGCATTTTCCAAACGTTTTTGAAGTTCTTCTTTAAATTCGTCTTTCTTATCGGTTTTGAATTTCTCTAAATTCTCCTCCATTTTTTTAGAAAATTCTTTCATCATTTCGTCTTGTTGTTTTTGACGTTTGATAAAATCATTTACTTTTTGCTGGTCTTTGAATTCTAAGTTGTCTTTCTCCTTACCAAGTTTTTGCAGTTTCTCCATCTCAGAAATTTGCTTGTCCTGGTTTTTTAATGACTTCTCTAAACTGTTGATGTTGTCATTTTGCTGCTGCAAAACCTGATCTTCTTTTTCTTCATCGGTTGCAACACGATTGGAGAAAACCGAAGATTTGGTGCTTTTGAAATTATGCACAGCGTCATTATCAAAAACTTCAAAATAATAATCATAAGAAACGCCTTGTTCTACCGGAAGATTACTCGGAAATGCAAAGACAAACTGGTCATAGATATCTTTCTTAACCGCAATTGTTCCACGTTTGACGCTCTCGGGTTTGTCCTTTGGATAATAAACAACTTGAAGTTTAGACAGTCCGTAATCATCCGAAATATTACCTAATACATAATTCTTAGCTACTTTTAAACTATCCGGTGCGTTGTTGACATTGATTGTTGGAAATTGGTCTTTGATTACTGAAATCTGATAATTCAATTTTTCATAATTCTTGACTTTATCATTGGAAGTACCGATTTGATATTCAGTATTTTGTGAAATATTTTTAGATAAAGTAAAAACATTTTCTTGTTTTGTAAAAGTAGAATTTGACTTTAAATCTGTCCAATTTACGCTTTGAGTGGCCAAAGTATTCATCTTCCACGTCACACGGGTTCCTTCGGGAACAATAGCGTTTCCTGTTCCTTTGATGGTTTCTGCTTTTTTATTGAGATAAGACGGAAAATTCAAAATCATTTCGAAATTCGCAATCGATGGAACGGTAATTACGGCCAATTCATAATCGTTTGAAGAAACCTTATTCGCTTCCACGTGAAACGAAACATTGGAAGTTGGCTTTTCAATTTTAAATTGGAACTCTCCTTTCGCATTGCTTTCCATAAAATAACTTTCGTCACCAATGAAAATCATGGCATTTTCGGGAATTACTTTTCCTTGTGTTTTAACTTTGAGGATGAAATCTTTGTTTTGTTCCGTTTGCAAATTTTGATTTAAAATCACAAACTCAAATGGCGCCGGTGGCAAAAATGCCGAATTGAAATGCACTACCCTATTCAAACTCTGAGAAATTATTTTGCTGTTTCCTGAAATATAAAAGAAGGCAAAAAACAAGATTGGAATAATCGCCAATGGTAAATACTTTCTATTGGTGTTAAAATTAATTGCATTCCCAAAAGGAATTGGTTGAAGTGATTTCGCCTTTTGTTCGATGGAAGCCAAAAGCAATTCCGATTTATTCAGATGATTATCTGTATCCGCCAATTGAAGAAAATTGGTCAGCTTGTCACTTACTTCGGTGAAATGATTTCCGATGATGGCTGAAGCTTCTTCGTAGTTGATTCCTTTTTGAAGTTTGAATAATTTAAAAACCGGAAAAAAGATAAATCGAGATAAAAGAAACAATTCCACAGCGATGAAAGTCCAGAACAAAATGGTTCTTCCCACTGGTTTTAGCCAAAGAAAATATTCAACAAAAAGGGTGAATAAAAGGTACAACAAACCTAACCCAATGAAGAAAATCAATCCTTTCAGAAGTTCATTGGTGTAGAACTTTTTTATAAAAGCTTCTAATTTGTGGTAAATCAAGGTTTTATTTTCCAATTTAAATGGTCTTTTCTTTATAACCGATAAAAGTACGATTTTATCTGAATATTTGAAATAGGAAAAACACCTACTTAAAAACGCAATCCCATTCATGCCTTTTAAAGTATCAAACCATCTAATTTTCAAATTGACTGATTGAAATTGTATCTTTGCGTCAAAATTTATAAAAATGTCGAAGCAAGTTCGTGTGCGTTTTGCACCAAGTCCGACTGGACCTTTACATATTGGCGGTGTTCGTACTGCTTTATTCAATTATTTATTTGCCAAAAAACATGGTGGTGTTTTCTATTTAAGAATTGAAGATACCGACCAAAATCGTTTTGTTCCCGGAGCTGAAGCTTACATAATGGAAGCCTTGGAATGGTTGGGTATTGCGCCGGATGAAACCGTTGGGAAAAATGAAAAATTTGGACCTTATCGTCAAAGCGAAAGAAAACCATTGTACAAACAATATGCAGATCAGTTGATTAATACTGGTTGGGCGTATTATGCATTTGATACTCCGGAAGCTTTGGACGCAGAAAGAAAACAACTGGAAGAACAAGGAAAAACGTTTATTTATAACCATCATAACAGAGAAAAACTAGATACTTCATTGGTAATTTCTGCTGAAGAAACGGCTAAAAGAATAGCAAATGGTGAAGAATATGTGATTCGTTTTAAAACACCTGTTGATGAAACTTTGCATTTGCATGATATTATCCGTGGCGATATTAAATTTGAAAGCAATTTATTAGATGATAAGGTATTATTTAAAGGAGATGGAATGCCAACTTATCATTTGGCTAATATTGTCGATGATCATTTGATGGAAACCTCACACGTGATTCGTGGAGAAGAATGGTTGCCATCAATGCCGTTACACGTTTTATTATACCGTGCATTTGGTTGGGAAGCGCCAGAATTTGCGCATTTACCATTGATTTTAAAACCTATCGGGAACGGAAAATTATCCAAACGTGATGGGGATAAATTGGGATTCCCAGTATTTCCATTGGAATGGAAAACCGAAGAAGGCATCTCATCAGGCTACAGAGAAAAAGGTTTTTTCCCGGAAGCGGTGATTAACTTTTTGGCTTTATTGGGCTGGAATGACGGAACCGAAAAAGAATTATACACTTTAGAAGAATTGGTTAACGCTTTCGACTTAAATCGAGTTCATAAAGCAGGTGCCAAATTTGACCCTGAAAAGAACAAATGGTTCAACCACCAATATTTAATTAAACAGGATAATGAAAGTTTAGCGAAAACCTTTGCTCCTATTGTTTATGAAAAAGAAATTGATGTAGATTATACTACATTGGTAAAGATTGTGTCATTAATTAAAGAAAGAGCCCATTTTGTATCAGAATTTTGGGATTTGAGTGATTTCTTTTTTGTGGCTCCAACATCTTATGATGAAAAAGCATCAAAAAACTGGAAAGAAGAAACACCGGCCTTAATGCAGGAATTGATTTCTGTGATGGAGAACATTGGAGATTTTAGTTCCATGAATATTGAAACCATTGTCAAAGACTGGATGACGAAAAACGAAATTGGAATGGGTAAAGTGATGCAGCCTTTTCGATTGAGTTTGGTTGGCGCTTTAAAAGGCCCTCACCTATTTGATATTGTGGAAGTGATTGGAAAAGAAGAAACAATCAAGCGATTGGAAAAAGCAATTGCAAGTTTATAAAAAAGTAAAGCCCTCAAATAGAGGGCTTTTTTTATAAGTAAACCAGCAAATTTGCACTAAGTATTCCGGCATTCCCTTTAAAATTAGGACCAAAATTCTGTTTGTTTAAATTCCCCAGAATATTGTTTACGCCGTACTGATACTGAACATTAACCCTAAGATGTTTTACTCCGGCAGTGATTCCAACAGCGGGATAAAAATTAAATTTTGTGATATCCGTAATATCCTTGGCGAATAAGGTAGTTCCGGAAATAATATTGTTTTGGTTTTCTTTATCAATATTTAATTTTCCATTGACTTGTACAACAGGTCCAAACTCTAAACTTAAATGGTTTTCCACTATTTTATAGCTTAGCATTAACGAAATTTGAGCTGAGGCTAATTTATAATTCACATCTTCATTGGCCAAAAACAAGTTTTTTGTTGCCACTGTAAAATTGTTTTCGCTGAATTGCATTGCATACACCATATCCCAATCGTTATAGAAGTTGCCACGCACTGAAAGTCCAGCGTTCCAACCCATGGCTGGTTTTGCATCAAAATTACTCGTATTTAACGTAAACTGGTTTATCCCAAAAATGATTCCGATACGGTTTGAATCCCTATATTTATATTGAGCCGTGGTTGCTAATGAAATGAAAACCAAAACTGTTGTAAGAAATATCTTTTTCATATTATACGATTAATCAAAGGCAAACCTAAAGTTATTTTTGTAATTTACCGCTAATTTTAAAACTAAATTTTAACACCTATGAACATTACATTAATTATCCTATTAGTATTTGGATTGTTTATTTTGCTTTCCGCCTTTTTTACCGTAAAACAACAGACTGCGGTTGTTGTAGAACGTTTTGGGAAATTTTTAAGCATTAGACAATCAGGTCTGCAATTAAAAATTCCTTTAATTGACAGGATTGCCGGACGTGTAAATTTAAAAATCCAACAATTGGACGTTATCATCGAAACCAAAACCAAAGACAATGTATTTGTGAAACTAAAAGTTTCTGTTCAGTTTATGGTCGTAAAAGACACTGTTTATGATGCCTTTTACAAACTGGAATATCCTCACGATCAGATTACTTCTTATGTATTTGATGTGGTTCGTGCCGAAGTTCCAAAATTAAAACTGGATGATGTTTTTGAAAGAAAAGATGATATTGCTATTGCCGTAAAAGGAGAATTGAACGAAGCAATGACTACCTATGGTTATACGATCATCAATACATTGGTAACGGATATTGACCCGGATATTCAGGTAAAAAATGCGATGAACAGAATTAATGCGGCTGACCGAGAAAAAACTGTTGCTGAATTTGAAGCCGAAGCATCAAGAATCAGAATTGTAGCTAAAGCCAAAGCCGAAGCTGAAAGCAAACGTTTACAAGGACAAGGAATTGCAGATCAACGTCGTGAAATTGCAAGAGGTTTAGTGGAAAGTGTGGATGTATTGAACAAAGTGGGTATAAACTCTCAGGAAGCTTCGGCTTTAATTGTGGTAACACAACATTATGATACGTTACAAGCTATTGGTGCCGATACCAATTCGAATTTAATATTATTACCAAATTCTCCACAAGCAGGAAGTGACATGTTGAACAATATGGTAGCTTCATTCTCTGCTTCAAACCAAGTGGGCGAAATGATGAAAAATAAGACTAAAAAAAGAAAACCAAAAGTGGATGACCATCATTCCGGACATGAAACACCGGAAACAGAGATTTAAAAGAAAATACATTCCAATAAAAAAGAGGCTTAATTGCCTCTTTTTCTATTTAAAAACCATTTGATTGCAAACGGAATTGCCATGTTCAGTATCGTTCCGTACGAATTAGAAAGTATCGTTTTATAGGAACCCAGAAAACCGCTTACTATGTTTTGTGGTGTAAAACTTTCTTTGGTTTCGTGAAAACTTAAAACCAATTTCTGAAAATTGATGTCTTTTTCGAGTTTCAAAATTTCCAGTTCCATTTCAATTTCAGCGTAGGATGAATATTTTTTGGTTATCATAAACTAATCGTTAAAAAAGATTTCTGAAAATTTCTCTAAAATAGGACCTTCCACGATTTTATCTTTGATCAAGAATAAAAGCAATGTAATTATCAGGTAGATACCACCAATAATTAAAAATCCAGTAGGATAACTGTCTAAAGCTTTACCAATGGAAAAAGCTGCAGCAATCGAGCAAAACAGCAACACCATTAAAAAACACAAAACAATCAACGCAAATTTGAAAATCATTGTGGTCGATTTCATCGCCACTTTGAAACCCCAAAGTTTATAATAAGCCAAATTACTCTCAATATAAGCCTGGGCTTGTTCTTGGATATTTTCGGTATTTTCTTTTAATTCTTCAAAAGCCATACGCTAAATTTATTTTTGGAGTTTGGCATTTTGTTCTTTCAAATTGGCCAGTTTTTCTTCTAAGAATGCAATAACATCTTCGCCTTTATGACTCATGTTAGAAACCAAATGATCATAGGTTTCTTCTAAATCATATTTAGCGCTTGTAAATTTTTTTTTCAATTCTTCTGTGGCATCCTGGTATCTGTGTACAATCTCTTTTTTTGCATCTTCTAATCCGCCTTTAAGTTTTTTTCTGGTTCTTGTGCCTTTATCTGGAGCAAACAAAATTCCTAATCCGGCTCCTATAACTGCTCCCGCTAAAAGAGCTACCATTGTATTTCCCTTGTTGTTCGACATGATTTTTTATTTTTTAAAGTTTCTATTTATAAAGATAGCATTTTATTAACATTGTCACGTTAATAACTCGTTAAAGTGTAATTTTATAGGATAAAAAACACACAAAAGCGCACTGTTAAATCTTTTTTAAAAAGACATATTTGTTGTCTTAAAAATTAAATAAACGTCTTAAAATTGATTTATAGACGTTGTTTTTAATCGTAAAAACTTATAAGAAATAAGATTATAATAAGAAATTACAATAATAATAAAAGCCCTCGATAAGAGGGCTTTTGATTGATAAAATCTATAATTGAGAATTGCTGTTTAAGATTATAAATCATTTAACAAATCTAGGACTTTTTCATTTTTTTCCACATTTTTCAATTCTGACAATTGGGTTTTAAAATCATCAAAATTATTCAAATCCTTTTTTAAATTTTGAATAGCAAAAATTCTAACCGCCGGCATTTGACTTTTTAAAGACATTCCGTATAATTTTGTTAATGATTCCGATTCGATATCGTTTGCATGAACTTTATCTGAATAATTTAAAATCAAATTGGCAAACAATAAAGAATTGTTGTCGTTTTTGACATTCTTAACAATGGTTTGATTGACTAAACTGTAATTGTCAATGCTTTTTATGTTGTCAACAATACTTTTCAGGATTAAATCGGCACTGTTTTCATCTTTTTCCTTCACATATTTATTGATTTCCTTTTGGGTATTCATCAATAAGTTCTCTTCTTTTTTGCCTTTTTCTTCCCAGGCGTCTTTTAGTCCAACCGTTTTATTGAAGACTAATTTTTCGGAAGACGTATCTTTATCCACATTGAAATAACCCAATCGTTGAAACTGGAATTTATCTCCAGATTTTGAATCTTTTAGGCTTGGTTCCACATAACCTTTTACAATTTCTAAAGAATTAGCATTCATGAAATCAAGGAAGTTTTTCTCTTTGTGGCTGTCCGGCGCTTCGTCTATAAACAAACGGTCATACAAACGAACTTCGGCTTCAACCGCGTGTTGGATAGAAACCCAATGCAAGGTTCCCGCCACTTTTCTTTGACTCGCTTCGCTCCCACTTCCGCTTTGGCTGTCTTCGTCGTAAGTAACATGAATTTCGGTAATATTTCCAGCTGCATCTTTTACAACACTTTCTCCTTTAATGATATAAGCGTTCTTAAGACGCACTTCTTTTCCTAATGATAAACGGAAAAATTTAGCTGGCGCTTCTTCTAAAAAGTCTTCCTTTTCAATGAATAATTCTCTTGAAAAAGGTACTTTTCTGAAACCTGCACTTTCATCTTCCTGATTATTTTCGGCATCCAGCCATTCTTCTTTACCATCCGGATAATTCGTAATGATCAATTTAATTGGATCTAAAACTGCCATAACTCTATGTGCGGATTTGTTTAAATCTTCACGTAAGCAAAACTCTAACAAGGAAACATCAATAACATTTTCACGCTTTGCCACTCCAATAATTTCGCAAAATTTACGAATGGAATTGGCCGTATAACCACGTCTTCTTAAACCTGAAATCGTTGGCATTCTAGGATCATCCCAACCGTTGACAATCTTTTCCTGAACTAATTGCAATAATTTACGCTTGCTCATAACCGTATAATTCAGGTTCAAACGGGCAAATTCGTATTGGTTTGGTCTTACTTTTTTATCGTCATAAATCTGGTCCAAAAACCAGTTGTATAATTCTCGGTGCATCACAAATTCTAAAGTACAAATAGAATGCGAAATTTGCTCGATATAATCGCTTTCTCCATGCGCAAAATCATACATCGGATAGATTTTCCAATCGTTTCCGGTTCTGTGATGATGACGATGCAAAACTCTGTACATCAAAGGATCACGCATCAGCATATTGGTTGAAGCCATATCGATTTTGGCTCGCAAAACATGACTCCCTTCCGGGAAATCACCGTTTTTCATGCCTTCGAATAAAGCTAAATTTTCTTCAACCGAACGGTTTCTGTAAGGCCCGTCCACTCCAGGTTGCGTCGGTGTTCCTTTTTGAGTTGCCATATCTTCCGAAGACTGACTGTCGATATAAGCTTTTCCGTTCTTAATCATTAAAACCGCCCAATCGTATAATTGTTGGAAATAATCCGAAGCATAACGTTCTTCGGCCCACTGGAAACCCAACCATTGCAAATCTTCTTTGATAGCATCTACATATTCCTGTTCTTCTTTGGCCGGATTGGTATCATCAAAACGCAAGTTTACAGGCGCATTATATCGCAATCCTAAACCGAAATTCAGGCAAATTGATTTGGCATGGCCAATATGCAAATAGCCATTTGGTTCCGGCGGAAAACGAAAGCGTAATTTATTCTGAGGAAAACCATTGGTTAAACTTTCTTCAACAATTTGTTCTATAAAATGGAGTGATTTTTCTTCGACTGACATGTTCTTTAATTAAGAAAGCAAAGTTATCAAAAATGTTGCTTAATCGTTTAATCGATAAGTTGTTTATTTGCTATTAGAAACAGAAAAAGAAATAATTCGTACTTTTATCGCATAAACGAATAACCAAATTAACGAATACACTCAAAATGGGCTCTATTAAATTAAAAAATATACGCACTTACTCCTACCACGGTTGCTTGCTTGAAGAAGGAAAAATTGGTTCAGATTACACGGTTGACTTAGAAATTAAAACCGATTTGAGAAAATCATGTGTTTCTGATGATTTAAAAGATACCGTGGATTATGTGCTCCTAAATAAAATTGTAGTGGAAGAAATGGAAATCCGTTCTCATTTATTGGAACATGTGGGACATAGAATCATCACCAGGGTTTTCAAGGAAATTCCTTCTGTTTCCAGAATACTTTTGGGTGTTTCAAAATTAAATCCTCCTATTGGCGGTGATGTTGAAGCAGTTACTATAGAAATGGAAGAATACAGAAATTAACTTTTGAATTTTAGAATTTAAATTAAGGTCCTGGATTAATATTTTTTAAAAGTTTTAAACTTTAAACTTTAAACTTTTAATCTTTTTAATTACTTTTGCCATCCATTCAATAATGGCGTCGTGGCCGAGTGGCTAGGCTGGGCTCTGCAAAAGCTCCTACTCCGGTTCGAATCCGGACGATGCCTCAAAAACCTTCAAAGAAATTTGGAGGTTTTTTTTATGTGTAATTTTTATAAAAAATTGAATAAAGGAAACACTCCGGTTCTGAATAAAATACGATGTCACAAAAACCTTCGGCAGCAATTTGGAGGTTTTTTTATGTGTAATTTTTATGAAAAATTGAATAGAGGAAACAATCCGGTTCTGAATAAAAATACGATGTCTCAAAAACCTTCGGCAGCAATTTGGAGGTTTTTTTATGTGTGATTTTTATAAAAAATTTAATAAAGGAAATACTCCGGTTCTGAATAAAAACAGGGTGTCTCAAAAACCTTCGGCAGCAATTTGGAGGTTTTTTTATGTATAATTTTTATAAAAAATTGAATAAAAGAAATACTCCGGTTCTGAATAAAAATACGATGTCTCAAAAACCTTCAATGAAATTTAGAGGTTTTTTTTATGTGTAATTTTTATAAAAAATTGAATAAAGGAAATACTGTAGAAAAGAATCAAAACATAAAAAAACCCTGAATTTCAGGGCTTATATATTTTATTCCATTTTCTCTAATGCTTGTCTGACCATTTTTTGATCACTTGGAAACCAACCCTGAAACATAATGGTTAATCCAAAAATAATCAATACAATACTGATTACTTTTTTAGTTTTTAGAATATTTGCTGGTGTTAATTTGTGTCTTAATTGTTTGGCCAAAAGCATCTTACCAATGTCTACAATCAGATAGGTCAAAATTACCGAGGTAAAAAAAGTCAACATTCTTGAAGTTTCTAAATCTAATTTTGGCCCGATTGTTATTAATATTAAAAACCAAAATAACAGTACGCCAACATTTATAAAATTCAATAAAAAACCTTTAATAAATAAATTGAGATAATTTTTTTTCATCAGGCCTACGACCACCACTTCATCATCATCTTCAGTATTTTTACCTACTTTTCTTAATCTTATAAAAGAAACAAGGCCGTAGGTCATCATTAAAATACCGCCAAAGATAAATATGGCCGGATTGCCTTTAATACTCTGAATTAATCGATAACTGCTGAAATAAGCAATTGCAATAAAAAAAACATCGGCTAAAACCACGCCTAAATCAAATACCAAAGCCGCTCTGAATCCTTTTACGGCACTGGTTTCCAGCAGCACAAAGAATACAGGTCCTATAAGAAAACTTAAGAAAATTCCGAGAGGAATTCCGGTTAAAATATCTTCAATCATTAAATGAAATTAAAAAAATTGAATTGAAAATTCAAAAAATAAAGTGATGCAAAGATAATTTAAAATATAAATCTATCGGTTACTTTCCACAATAGTTCCGCCAAGAACCGTTTTCTGATTGATTTGCTTTGGTTTACCGAAAATCGTAATGACTCCGCCTGCTTTAACTTTAGCATCAACCAGCTCAGAAGCCCGAATATCGGCATTACCGCCAGTACTCACAGTAACCGTTGTTTGTGCTGTTTGTAAATCTTTAGCTTTTAAAATTCCGCCAGTAGAAATAATAACTTCTTGATTTTTAGCGGTTCCTTCTAATTCTACAATACCTCCTGAAGCACTGCGAATCTTCACTTTTTGAACTTCTAAATTAAGTTTAATATGAGAACCAGTTTTAGAATTAATAGCCAAAGCTATTTGTTTAAACGGCTTTTCACTGGAAATATAAGAACCTTCGGAAGCTTCAACACTTTCAATTTTTTTGAAATATAAAAGTGCCGTTACATCATCCCCTTTTAAGAATTTATCCAATGGCATTCTGATTTTCAGTTCGCCATTTTTATTGATTATTTCCACATCCGAATTGTTTTTTCCTGAAATTTCAATTCTATTTTCATTCGAAGGAATCAATTGAACCGAAATTTTATCCAATACTTTTATCTCATCAAAATCCCCTAAATTTTTAGTGATTTTTTCCTGTGAAAATCCTATTTGTGCTATCAAAAGCAACACGATTAATTTATAGTTCATAATTTTAGTTATTAATTATTACTTCCGTTTTTTCTAATAAAATTAAAATCCAATTGTTTTTTTACTAAATCAGCGTTTTTTACTTTAACGTAAATTTCGTCACCTAATTGTAATAAATTTTGAGTGGTAGCTCCAACCAGAGCATATTGTTTTTCATCAAATGTGTAATAATCGTCTTTGATTTCTCGAATTCTGACCATTCCTTCGCATTTGTTTTCGATGATTTCAACAAAAATTCCCCATTCGGTTACACCAGAAATAACGCCTAAGAACTCCTGATCTTTATGATCCTGCATATAACGCACCTGCATGTATTTAATGCTGTCACGCTCCGCATTTGTAGCCAAACCTTCCATCGTAGAAGAATGCAGACACTTAGTTTCGTACAAATCTTCATCAACCGATTTTCCTCCGTCTAAATAATGCTGCAATAATCGATGCACCATAACGTCAGGATAACGACGAATTGGCGAGGTAAAATGCGAGTAATACTCAAAAGCCAACCCATAATGGCCAATATTATCGGTCGAATATTTGGCTTTACTCATCGTTCTGATTGCCAACGTATCGATTAGATTTTGTTCTTTTTTACCAACAACTTCACTCAATAAAGTATTTAACGATTTAGAAATATCGGCTTTATTGCTTAAATCTATTTTGTAACCAAATTTTGCAATAAGCGTTTGCATCGCCAATAATTTATCTTCATTTGGCTCATCATGAATACGATACACAAAAGTTTTCTTTTGTTTTCCAATGAATTCTGCCACTTTTTTATTGGCCAATAGCATAAATTCTTCAATCAGATGATTGGCATCTTTTGAAATTTTAAAGAAAACACCAACCGGTTCATATTTCTCATTTAAGTTGAATTTTACTTCTACTTTATCAAAAGAAATCGCTCCTTCAGCCATTCTTTTTCTTCTGAAAATTTTGGCTAATTGATCTAACTTTAAAGTTGCCTGAACAATTTCATCAGAAACCACATAGGAATCTCCTGTAATGGAAGTTTCTTTTGGAATAGTATCATCTTTGGTTTCTATGATATATTGCGCTTCTTCATAAGAAAAACGCTGATTCGAATGAATCACGGTTCTTCCAAACCATTGGTTCACTACTTCGGATTTATCGGTAATTTCAAAAACTGCTGAAAATGTATATTTTTCTTCATTTGGACGTAAGGAACACGCAAAATTAGACAATACTTCCGGCAACATTGGAACAACTCTATCCACTAAATACACTGATGTGGCACGTTGATAGGCTTCTTCATCCAAGATAGTTCCTTCTTTTAAATAAAAAGAAACATCGGCGATATGAATACCTATTTCGTAATTTCCGTTTTCTAATTTTTTGAAAGACAACGCATCATCAAAATCTTTAGCATCTTTCGGGTCAATGGTAAAAGTCAAGGTATCGCGCATATCACGACGATTGGCAATTTCACTTTCCTGAATCGTTGTATCTATTTTTTGTGCGTAAAGCTCAACATCTAATGGAAATTCTGCAGGTAAACCATATTCGGCCAAAATCGCATGAATTTCAGTATCATGTTCTCCGGGTTTTCCTAGAACTTTAACCACAGAACCGAAAGGACTGTCAGCTCTGGCAGGCCAATCTTCGATATGAACCAAAACTACATCCCCATTTTCTGCTTCTCCTAATTTGTTTTTTGGAATAAAAATATCGGTGTACATTTTTGGATTGGCAGTCGATACAAAAGCAAAATTCTTTTGAATATCAATAACACCAACGAAATCCGTTTTCTTTCTTTCAATGATTTCAATCACTTCTCCTTCGGCTCTTCTTCCGCTTCTTCTATTGTAAACATAGACTTTTACGGTATCGCCATCCAAAGCATGATTCAAATTATTGGTCGGAATAAATACATCTTCTTCAAAATCGGGACATACAAAATACGCCGTTTTTCTTCCGGTCATGTCCACTTTTCCTTCGTAGTAATCTTTACTGGACCCTACAACAACGTATTTTCCGGGTTCTACTTCGTCAATCTTTTTTTGCGCTGCCAGAATCTTCAAATCTTTGATAATTTGATTTCTGCTCTGCGTATCGTCAAGTTCTAACTTCGCTCCTATTTGCTTATAATTGAATACTTTATTCGCGCTTTGTGATAGTATTTTTAAAATTTTGTCGGTTAAATCATTCTCTTTTTTAACCGGTTTTCTTAGTCTTTTACTCATAAATCTGTTCTTAAAAGTTTAAAATTACAAAATAGTTATCAGTTGTTGGCTGTTAATAGGCAGTTTTAAATAAAATATAACTTTTAAAAAGTAGTAGAAAATCAAAAATCAAATCTTCGTATCTTTATAGAAAGAAATCAAAAACGATGGAAGAATTTGTAACAGTCGCTATTTTTTATTATCCTCATGAAATCGTTATTTTAAAACATTTATTGGATGATGCCCAGTTGCATTATTATTTCGAAAATGAAATGATGACCACAATTGCTCCAATGTATACTCAGGCTTTGGGAGGCATCAAATTAAAAGTCCATCCAAACGATATTGAAACCGTAAAAGAAATTTTGGATCAATTAAACGATGAAACGAATTTAAAAATCGTTTAAGTACACAAAAGTTGTCAACATATATTAAATACAACAAAAAGAAAATTTAAATTTAAAATATTTTTTGGTTGTTATTATAGCTTGTTAATAGTTACAATAAGTTTATTTTTTTAAGCATTGATTTGAAGTTAAACATTGTTATAAAGAGTTATCAACATACAATAAAGGGTTTAATCAGCTTAAAATGAAACGGTTTTTAAATTTAATAAACAACTGTTAACAATCGAAAATGATATGATTTTGTAAATAAGTTCCTCCATGGATTTTTGTTAACAACACCATTTTTTATATTGATAACTATTCTAAAAATTCCCCTAACTAAATTAGTTTTATCCAAGTCAATTTTGGATTAGGTTTTTTTTCGTTACTACCAAAAAATAGTTCTAAAATTCTATCTAAAGTTATGAACATTTAATGTTAATTTAAAGTAAACTGATTATCAGTTGATTACGAAATGCTATTAACATTACAAAAATTTAACATTTTTATTACATTATATATAAGATACAAATTTGTGAAGTAACTGATTTTCAATGCTTTTAATCTTTATAAAATTAAAGCACAAGTGGATAATCAATCAATCATTTCTTTTGGTAAATTTGTACTCGAAACAAACACAACTACATTATGAAAATCTCCATCGGAAACGACCATGCAGGACCAGAATATAAAAAGGCAATTGTAGAAATGCTTCAGGCAAATGGACACGAAGTTACCAATCACGGAACCGATAATTCGGATAGTGTGGATTATCCCGATTTTGCGCATCCGGTAGCAAAGGATATCACCAACGGAAAAGCAGATTTTGGGATCTTAATTTGCGGAAGCGGAAACGGAATTGCCATGTCAGCCAATAAACATCAGGGTGTTCGGGTTGCTTTGTGCTGGATGAAAGAAATTGCCGCATTAGCGCGCCAACATAATGATGCTAATGTTATAAGTTTACCGGCGCGATATACTTCTATTGCACAAGCGGTAGAAATGGTTGCAACGTTTATCAACACTCCATTTGAAGGCGGAAGACACCAAAACAGAGTAGATAAAATTGCCTGTAAATAAATAGATTTCATAATCTCAGACAAAAAAAAATTCCAATCGTTTATAAAGTAATTTATTTAAGATTGGAATTTTTTATAAATAAGTCTGTATTCAATGAATTTCCAGAGAAGGCAAATGCTATTGAAGCGTTAATACCTCTTTATAAAATAAAAGACCGCAATTTGTAATAAAACAACCGCGAAAAATTTCGACAAATAAGATAATTTCGAAATTTTATGTCGGAATAACAACATTGCAATTGCAGAGCCAATAGTACCACCAATCAAAACAAAGACTAAAAGTATTTTTTCTGAAACCCTAAATTTTTGACGAACGGCATACCATTTATCTATCCCCGTAATCGAAAATGATAAAATATTGACCGCTAAAAAGTAATAGAATAATTCATTCATTGCAATAAAAATTCACTCAAAGATAGTATTTTCACGACTTCAAAACGATTCTATAATGACCAACAACATCGATTTCATCAAACAACAGGTTGCAACAACGGCAACAAATATTCAAAACACGGTTCAATTATTACAAGAAGATTGCACCATTCCGTTTATTTCCCGTTATCGAAAAGACAAAACGGGTAATCTGGACGAGGTTGTGATTGAGCAAATTGCCAAGTTGCAAAAGGATTATGAAGTCATTGTTAAACGGAAAGAAGCCATTTTAAAATCCATTCAGGAACAAAACGCGCTTACGTCGGAATTAGATAAAAAAATCCAACAAAGTTTCGATTTGAATGAATTGGAAGATTTCTATCTGCCTTTCAAAAAGAAGAAAAAAACCAAAGCAGATGTTGCTCGTGAAAATGGATTGGAACCTTTAGCCAAAATGATTATGGCGCAAAATAATGGCGATATCGATTTTATTGCTTCAAAATATCTAAACGAAAAAGTGATCAATGAAGACGAAGCCCTACAAGGCGCCAGAGACATTATCGCCGAATGGATAAACGAAAATATTTATGTGCGCAAACAATTGCGAAGAATTTATCAGCGCAAAGCAACCATCACCACCAAAGTGGTAAAAACCAAAAAAGACGACGAAAAAGCCCAAAAATTTGATCAATATTTCGATTGGTCAGAAGGTTTGAATAAAACGCCTTCTCATCGATTATTAGCGATGCTTCGTGCAGAAAATGAAGGTTTCGTGAAAATGAAAATCGAAGTCGAAACCGATGAAGCCATCGAAATGATGCGGGAATTGGTGATTAAAAATAATAACGACACCACGCCACATTTAAAAAAAGCCATCGACGATAGTTTCAAAAGATTATTGGCGCCAGCGATTTCCAACGAAGCATTGCAGGAAGCCAAAACCAAAGCGGATGCAAATTCTATTCAGGTTTTTGCCAATAATTTAGGGCAATTGTTACTTGCGCCGCCATTGGGCGAAAAAAGGATTTTAGCCATCGATCCCGGATTTCGAAGCGGCTGCAAAGTAGTCTGTCTGGACGAAAAAGGCGATTTGTTGTACAACGAAAATATTTATCCGCATGCGCCTCAGAATGAAACCGCCATGGCGATGAAAAAAATCCGTTCGATGGTAAATGCGTATCAAATTGATGCGATTTCTATCGGAAACGGGACCGCTTCTCGCGAGACCGAATTTTTTATCAAAAAAATCGCCTTCGACAAACCGGTTCAGGTTTTTATTG
This sequence comes from Flavobacterium sp., assembly GCF_035292545.1. Lineage (GTDB taxonomy): Bacteria > Bacteroidota > Bacteroidia > Flavobacteriales > Flavobacteriaceae > Flavobacterium. The sequence continues at coordinate 22,831 of NZ_DATDPV010000012.1, forward strand.
TAAGCGAAGCCGGAGCCTCGGTATATTCGGCTTCAAAAATTGCAAGGGATGAATTCCCGAATTATGATGTAACCGTTCGTGGTGCCGTTTCCATCGGAAGAAGATTATCCGATCCGTTAGCGGAATTGGTAAAAATTGACCCGAAAGCCATTGGTGTTGGCCAATACCAACACGATGTAGATCAGACGAAATTAAAGGAAGAACTGGATACTGTTGTGGTGCGTTGCGTGAATTCTGTTGGGATTAACATTAATACGGCGAGCAAACACTTGTTAAGTTATGTTTCGGGAATTGGCGAAAAAATGGCCGAAAATATTGTGCAATACCGTACCGAAAATGGTCCGTTTGAAAACCGAAAACAACTCAAAAAAGTACCGCGTTTGGGAGAAAAAGCATTCCAGCAAGGGGCGGCTTTTATCCGAATTTCGAATGCTAAAAACCCGCTGGACAATTCTGCCGTTCATCCTGAAGCTTATCCTATTGTGGAAAAAATGGCAAAAGATTTGAAAGTTTCCGTTCATGATTTAATAGCCAATACCGCAATAACATCATTAATAAAACCAGAAAACTATGTCACTCCTGAAATTGGTTTATTAGGATTAAAAGACATTATTAAAGAACTCGAAAAACCTGGATTAGACCCGAGAAAATCGGCTAAAGTTTTTGAATTTGATCCCACCGTAAAAAGCATCAAAGATTTGAAAACCGGAATGATTTTACCCGGAATTGTCAATAATATTACCAATTTTGGTTGTTTTGTCGATGTTGGAATTAAGGAAAGTGGCTTGGTTCATATTTCACAACTCAAAGCTGGTTTTGTTTCGGATGTGAATGAAGTAGTGAAACTACACCAACACGTTCAGGTAAAAGTAACCGAAGTAGATGAAGATCGAAAACGAGTACAGTTGAGTATGATTTTATAGTAAAAAAAGAAATTCCAAATTATGCGGATTAGGAATCACGCATAATTTGGAATTTTAATTATTGAAATCTTAAGAAATTTATTCTTTTGTTTCGTCTTCTTTTTTGTCAGCTGGTTGCTTATCGTCTTTAGCCGCATTCTTGAATTCTTTGATACCGCTTCCAAGACCTTTCATCAATTCAGGAATTTTTTTACCTCCAAAAAGTAATAAAACGACAGCCAATATAATAAGGATTTCTGGTAAACCTATTCTTCCCATGATTATGATAATTAATGCCTAAGCAAATTTGTAATAAATATTGGCACAAAGATAAATAGAAAAACTGGTATTTCTTTTCACTAATTAGTAAATATTTATGATTTTGGTTTGTTAGCGCCTTAGAGTTAAAATTCTAATAATTTAACACAACAGTAAAAGCGCAAAGCTTTAAAAGCGACTTAAATTATTATATTTGTATTATAAACACTAAGAATGTCCCAAAAAAGACAAAAACGACAGGTCCTAAAGAAAAAATTATTCACCAAAAACCGTTTGGTTATTTTGAATGAAGACACTTTTGAAGAGATTTTCTCTTTAAAACTTACTTTAATGAATGTCTTTGTGGTGGCTTCAGTAGGAATGATCATCATCGTTTTTGTAACCACTTATATCATTGCATTTACTCCTTTACGGGAATTTATTCCAGGTTACTCTTCCTCAAAATTAAAAAAGGATGCTACTGAATTGGCTTTAAAATCGGATTCTCTGGCTAATGCTCTAAAGAAAAACGAAGCTTATATCGAATCTATTAAAAAAGTACTGACGGGCGAATTGGAATATGCCAAATTCAACAAAGATTCCCTTATTGCGGCCGAAATGATTGATGCCTCAAAAGTAGATTTAAACCCATCTGAGGAAGAATTGAAACTAAGGGAAGAAGTCGCAAAAGAAGAAAAGCAAATTTATAATGAATCAAAATCGAAATAGCACCCGCACTTTTTCTATTTAAGAATAAACAAAACGAAATGTCAGTAAAGTCAGTTGCCGCAAAAATTTTTGCCAAAAAAATCTACAAAAAAACTCAAATTTGGGCCAATAATCCTGTTGAAACCCAACGCAAAGTTTTTTTGGATTTAATTCGTCAGGCGAAAAAAACGCAGTTTGGCACAGACCATCATTTCAACCGGATAAAAACATTTGAAGATTTTGCCAAAAACGTTCCTATTCGGGATTATGAAGCCTTAAAACCCTATGTTGATAAGGTTATAAAAGGGCAGGAAAATATACTTTGGAAAGGAAAACCATTGTATTTTGCCAAAACTTCAGGGACAACTTCCGGGGCAAAATATATTCCGCTGACCAAGGAATCGATGCCTTTTCATATTGAGGCAGCAAGAAATGCGATTCTGCATTATATCCACGAAACCGGAAATGCTGATTTTGTAGACGGGAAAATGATTTTCTTACAAGGAAGTCCTATTCTTGAAGAAAAAAACGGGATAAAACTCGGAAGATTATCTGGAATTGTGGCGCATTTTGTTCCGAAATATTTACAGAAAAACCGAATGCCAACTTTGAAAACCAATTGCATAGAAGATTGGGAAACCAAAGTCGATGCCATTGTCGAAGAGACTTTTGATAAAGACATGACGGTGATATCCGGAATTCCGTCCTGGGTTCAAATGTATTTTGAAAAATTATACGAAAAAGGAGGGAAGCCGGTTGGAGAACTATTCAAAAACTTCAATCTGTTTATTTATGGCGGCGTTAATTATGAACCGTATCGTGCCAAATTCGAAAATTTAATTGGCCGAAAAGTAGACAGTATCGAACTATTCCCAGCTTCCGAAGGATTTTTTGCCTATCAGGATTCGCAAAAGGAAAAAGGAATGTTGCTGCTTTTAAACGCCGGAATTTTTTATGAATTTATAAAATCAGAGGAATTCTTTACCGAAAACCCAAGGCGATATACCATAGGCGAAGTAGAAATTGGAGTAAACTATGTTTTGATTATATCAACAAATGCGGGACTTTGGGGTTATAATATTGGTGATACGATTCAGTTTACCTCCACAAAACCCTATCGCGTGATTGTTTCGGGAAGAATAAAACATTACATTTCAGCTTTTGGCGAACACGTCATTGGCAAAGAAGTAGAATCGGCCTTGCAGGAAGCCGTGATTGGAACGAAGGTTCGTGTCAATGAATTTACCGTTGCGCCACAAATCACCCCAAAGGAAGGTTTGCCTTATCATGAGTGGTTTATTGAATTTGAAAATGAACCGGAGAATATGGACGATTTTGTATTGAAAATAGATAATTCGATGCGAAAACAAAATGTATATTACGATGATTTGATTGTTGGCAAAGTTTTGAGAAAATTAGTAATCACAAAAGTGGCAAAAAACGGCTTTCAGGATTACATGAAATCCATTGGAAAATTAGGAGGCCAAAACAAAATTCCAAGGCTAAGCAATGATAGAAAAATTGTGAATGAATTAAATAAAAAATAAAAAACATACATTTGCAGGTTACAAAATGAAATATTAATGAAAGAAATTAAAAACATAGTTAGATCAAGAGCACAAGAATCATCTAGTGCTGTTGAAAAGTTATACATCACGATGCGCCATTTGTTTAATAGAGGATTCTATAAACCTATGGGAGTTTCGGGCGAAACGTTACGAGAAGCATTATTGTCTTTACGACCTGAAATATATGGTACCATTGCCGAAGAAAAGGTAGAATTAAGCGGACTTTTATATGTAATAGAAAGACTTCCGGTAGGAATTGAAGAATGTCGTTTTATCAATTTAACATCGGATGAAGGGTATTCGAAATCTCATTTCAAAGCCATTATTCCTCCTAAAAGAAGAAGAAATTGCTATCGTATTGATGACGAACAAATGAATGTTGAAATCACCCGTGGACGTTCAGACATCTACGATATTTTGACGCATCTAACTTTCATCTTTATCGAATCCCATAAGATTAAAGACCGGGTTTTGGTTGACGAAAGTGGCGAATTAACCCGCGACTGGCAAAAACTGGAACAAGCCGTTTTATCAAATAAGAAATTAGCCTTAATTGATAAAGAGAAAGCCATCTCGCATACAGCCAATATTCTTGGAAGAACATTTGCTGAGGTTTTGGATATTTATGAAGCTTTTGGAACTTCTGAAAAACCAGACCGTTTTCTGCACATTATTTATTGGTTGGGAAAATTAGCTTTGGAAGAAGTCTTGGGAAACAACAAGAGAACCATTACTTTCAGCCCGATTCTAAGAGAGCGTTTAGGACATCATATTCATGGTGAAATTTGGGCAACGAATATCAAAGAAGTCCTAAGGGACAACGAATTGCTAGACAGACCGATTCATATTATCAGCGCCAATATGCACAGTGTGATGAATTCTATTTTTGCAACGCATGTGTTGAAAACCAAATTCAAGGACAAATCGGATTTCTTTATTTATGAAGAATTAAGTAAATCGGGTGCGCATGAGGTTAGAGATAAAGTTGAAGATTTCGCAAAATTGCACGGTATGATTTCACTTCCGGATACTTCGGGAACCAATATCGATGTCCAGATTTTTGATACCGCAAAAATTGAAGTAAAAAAATCAGCATTTCCGGGTGCTAAACTAGAGGCAAAACCTGTCATTATCGTTATGGATTATGCTTTTGGAGAGCAGGCTTATGAAACCATTGATGAATTATTGAAACCTTATCAGGAGACAAAAGAGAATAAAATATTTTTGAATGTGGAATCGGTTTCCATCATGGGAAAAGCCGGAATTCTTCAAGGAGGCAAAGGGGATATTATGATTCCATCTGCTCATATCAATGAAGGAACGGGCGATAACTACACTTTTGAAAACGAGTTAACAAAGGAAATGCTTGACGGAAATGACATTGCCGTTTTTGAAGGGCCAATGGTTACGGTTTTAGGAACATCATTGCAGAATAAAGACTTATTGAAATTTTTCCACAATTCAACTTGGGGTGTTATTGGTTTGGAGATGGAAGGCGCTTATTATCAAAAAGCGATTCAGTCAGCATCAAAAATCAGAAAAAGCATCAACCCGGATGTGAAGGTGAGATATGCTTATTATGCTTCGGATAATCCATTGGAAACCGGAAGCACATTAGCTTCTGGAGGACTTGGGACAACGGGAGTAAAACCTACTTATTTGATTACCATTAAAATATTGGAACAAATTTTTAACGTAAAATAAAATCATATTATGAGTACAAACTCACCAAAAAATGTTGAGGATCAGGAAATTGATTTGTCGTTAATTTCAAAAAAAATAGGCGGTTTTTTTCAAAATCTGAACAGCTTGTTTTTTAGTGGTATTCAATTTGTTTTCAGAAACATTATTGTTTTGATTGTTTTATTCATAGTTGGAGTTGGAGCTGGAATATTTCTGGACAAAACTTTAAAAACCTATGACCATCAAATCATTGTAATGCCTAATTTTGGAAGTACGGATTATTTGTATTCAAAAGTGAATCTTTTAAAATCAAAAATTATAGAAAATGATACTTTATTTTTAAAGAAAATTGGGATTAAAAATCCAGAAAAAATAGCCAAAATTGAAATTGAGCCAATAGTAGATGTTTATAAATTCATTAATAATAATGAACAAAATTTCGAATTATTAAAATTAATGGCTGAAGATGGTGATTTAAAGAAAATTGTAGAAGATAATCTAACAAGTAAAAACTACACTTACCATTTAATCTCTTATACTACAAAAGATATCAGCTCAACTGAAAAAACATTAAATCCTTTAATGGCTTATTTTAATGAAAGCGATTATTATAAAGTAATTCAAAAAGAATATCTGAATAATATTCAAATAAAAATGAAGGCAAATGACACTACAATTGCTCAGATAGATGGCGTTTTAAATCAATTCTCAAATACCATTGGAAGCAATCAAAAAAGTGATAAATTGGTTTACTATAATGAAAATACACAACTTAATGATGTTATTAAAACCAAGGATATTTTAATAAATGAACAAGGTTCGCATAGAATAGAGTTAGTTAATTTAGATAAAATTGTTAAAGAAAATAGTTTTACTTTAAATATCAAAAGCATCAAATCTGTTAATGGGAAACTAAAATTTATTTTACCTATGCTTTTTATAGCTTTGTTTTTAATAGGGCACGTTTTTAGGGCATTTTACAGAAAACAAAGTTTGTTAGCACAACAAAATTAAAAATATATGAAAGGAATAATATTAGCCGGAGGTTCAGGAACAAGATTACATCCATTAACGTTAGCGGTTAGCAAACAGTTGATGCCAATCTATGATAAACCAATGATATATTATCCATTGTCAACCTTAATGTGGGCAGGAATAAATGAAATTTTAATTATTTCTACCCCTCATGACTTGCCATTATTCCAACAATTACTGGGTGACGGAAAAAAACTGGGCTGCCGTTTTGAATACGCTGTTCAGGAAAATCCAAATGGTTTGGCCGAAGCATTTATCATTGGAAAAGAATTCATTGGAAAAGACAAAGTCGCGTTAGTTTTAGGAGATAATATTTTCTACGGAACCGGACTGTCGGAATTGCTTAAAGCCAATAATAATCCGGATGGCGGCATTATTTATGCCTATCACGTTCACGACCCGGAGCGTTATGGTGTGGTTGATTTCGATGCAAACGGCAAAGTACTTTCTATTGAGGAAAAACCGGAAAAACCAAAATCCAACTATGCAGTTCCAGGGATTTATTTTTATGATAATGATGTAGTCGAAATTGCAGCAAACATAAAACCAAGTCATCGGGGAGAGCTTGAAATAACCGATGTGAACAAGGAATATTTAAAAAGAGGTAAACTCAAAGTGAGTATTCTAGACAGAGGAACCGCTTGGCTCGATACGGGAACATTCAATTCACTGATGCAGGCTTCCCAATTTGTGCAGGTAATTGAAGAAAGACAAGGTTTGAAAATTGGTTCAATCGAAGAAGCTGCATTTAAAATGGGATTCATCGATGCGGAACAATTAGAGATTTTGGCGCTACCACTATTAAAAAGTGGCTACGGAACGCATCTGTTAAGCATAATTTAGTAAAAAAAACAAATACGTCACTTCGAATATTCTGATTCTGTTATCGGAATATCGAGAAGAATTACAATAAAAATGAATTTTATTCCAACAAAATTAGAAGGATGTTTCATAATTGAGCCAAAAATCATCAGAGATGAAAGGGGTTATTTTATGGAAAGTTTCAATGAAAATACATTTCAAAAAGGAATAGGACAGTCCGTACATTTTGTGCAGGACAATCAATCGTTTTCTACAAAAGGCGTTTTGCGCGGTTTGCATTATCAAACGGGTGAACATGCTCAAGCCAAATTGGTTCGGGTTCTTAGCGGTGAAGTTCTTGATGTGGTGGTTGATTTAAGACCTGATTCTGAGACTTTCGGACAATATGTTTCCGTATTGCTTTCTGCAGAAAATCAAAAGCAGTTTTTCGTTCCCAGAGGTTTTGCCCATGGTTTCTTAGTATTGAGCGAAACAGCGGCTTTCTTTTATAAGTGTGATAATTTTTATAACAAAGAATCCGAAGGCGGGTTGATTTATAATGACCCGACAGTAAATATCGACTGGCAATTTCCAACGAGTGAATTATTGATTTCGGAGAAAGATACAGTTTTGCCAGCACTTGATAACGCCAGGAAAGTATGGTAGTTTTAGTAACAGGTGCTAACGGGCAATTAGGTCAGGCTTTACAGTTTGTTTCAAAAAAGTATCCAAAAATTCAATTTGTATTTACGAGTTCAAAAGAACTGGACATTACAAATAAGGATTCAATAAAGACTGTTTTCGAAAAAGAAAAACCAGATTTTTGTATCAATACGGCTGCCTATACCGCAGTTGACAAAGCGGAAAGTGAGCCAGAAAATGCCGATTTGATCAATGTTATTGGAGCTAAAAATCTAGCCGAAGTTTGCAAGGATTTTAATGTCACATTACTTCATGTTTCCACCGATTTTGTTTTTGACGGAAAAAAAGCAATCCCATATACAGAAGATGATGCAACAAATCCTCAGAGTGAATACGGGCAAACCAAGTTAGACGGAGAAAAAACGATTCAGGAAATTCTCGAAAATTATTACATCATCAGAACTTCATGGTTGTATTCTGATTTTGGAAATAACTTCATGAAAACCATGTTGCGTTTGGCAAAAGAGAGAACATCATTAGGTGTTGTTAATGACCAAATTGGAACACCAACACATGCTGTAGACTTAGCGGAAGCTTTGATAAAAATTATTTTAAGCGATAAAAAAGCATATGGAATCTATCATTTCAGCAATGAAGGTGCCGCCAGTTGGTATGATTTTGCAAAGAAAATATTTGAAATCAATAAAGTTAAAATCGATTTAAAACCCATTCCGACAACCCAATTTCCAACTCCTGCGCAAAGACCGAAATATAGCGTTCTTGACAAAACAAAAATTAAAACAGTTTTCGGAATTGATATAAAAAACTGGGAAGATTCTTTGATTGAAAAGAATTTATAAGGTAACTTATTTCTTAATTATTTTTTTGATTTCTAGTTTATCATCCAATTGCAATTGCAATAAATATACGCCATTTGGCAGCTCAGATAACTCAATTCCAGAAGTTAGAATTGTACCTTTTTTTATCAATTTCCCATCAATTGTATATATTTTATAAGAAACATTGGCAGTAATACCAATAACATTCACAGCATATGAAAATGGATTTGGATATATTATGATGTTGTCCACATTATTATTGTTTACTGACAGAGGATCTTCAACGGTAATTACGATATTAAAAGTGGTGTTTCCTCCAGAATTTGTGGCTGTGATTATATAAGTTTCTGTTGGAGAAACCACGGTAGGCGTTCCGGAAATCACTCCGGTTGAGGTGTCCAATGATAAGCCCGCTGGTAAACTCGGTACAACGCTATAACTTATGACCGTTCCTCCTGAAACGGTTGGAGTTAAATTATTGATAGCATTATTTTTTGTAAACATATTTGGCGAAGTATAACTCAAAGAACTTGGCGCCGCGTCATTAACAGTAATTATTACATTAGCAGTTGTATCTCCTCCAGAATTTGTGGCTGTGATTATATAAGTTTCTGTTGGATAAACCACTGTAGGTGTTCCGGAAATTACACCGGTTGAGGTATCCAATGATAAACCTGTTGGTAAATCGGGCCCAACGCTATAACTTACAACTGTCCCTCCTGAAACAGATGGATTCAAATTAGTGATAGCATTATTTTTTGTAAATATATTGGGCGAAGTATAACTCAAAGAACTTGGTGCCGAATCATTAACAGTAATTACGATATTAAACGTTTTGCTTCCTCCAGAATTTGTGGCTGAGATTATATAAGTTCCTGTTGGAGAAATCCCGGTTGGCGTTCCAGAAATTACTCCGGTTGAGGTGTCCAATGATAAGCCGGCGGGTAAACTTGGTACAACGCTATAACTTATAACTGTTCCTCCTGAAACAGATGGATTCAAATTAGTGATAGCATTATTTTTTGTAAATACATTTGGCGAAGTATAACTCAAAGAACTTGGAGCCGCATCATTAACAGTAATTACGATATTAAACGTTGCGCTTCCTCCAGAATTTGTGGCTGTGATTATATAAGTTTCTGTTGGAGAAATGACGGTTGGCGTTCCGGAAATCAAACCAGTTGAGGTGTCCAATGATAAGCCCGCTGGTAAACTCGGTACAATGCTATAACTTATGACCGTTCCTCCTGAAACGGTTGGATTTAAATTAGTGATAGCATTATTTTTTGTAAATACATTTGGCGAAGAATAACTGACGCTAAGAGAGATCGGTAATTGTACCCCATCAACTGAAAAATTATTAAAAGTCACCCTGTTGCCATCATCAACAGTCAAATTTGTGCCAGTAAACCGTAACCTCACTTTAAAATCCGCATTGTCATTTGCCGATGTTATCGAAGAAAAATCAATTTGAAACAATTGAAAAACACCAGTTATAGGCAATGAGGTCGATGTTAATCCGGTAGTAATCCAAATAGGTGTTCCTGAATTAACTGCATAATCAACAGCTATGCCTGTAACACCCGTAAGCTCGTTCATGGCAGCAAATGAAAATTTAATGTTTTTATACCCATCTGTAGAAAAATTAAATAACATTGTGTTTTCTAAACCACCGCTTTGAAATGGCTGTTTAATTTGTAAACCTCTCATCACATTTGCATCATAAGGAAGATTACTATTGGCTTCCGGTCTGTAATTTATTGCTGTAGGGCTATTTCTTCTTTCCATTGAGGCTTTTCTCCAATTTGTATTTGAAGCAGTAAAAGGATAACCAACAAGACAGGATTGGTATTGTATAAGACCATCCGTTCCTAATTCGTAAGTTGAGTTTAGTGTTTCCAGCGGAACATTATTTGGCAGGGCACTATCCATCATCCAAAAATAAACAGGGACACTGGTTTCTATCGGACCCTCCGGAATAAAATGTGCAGTAACTGAAAAACTTGCAGTAGGAGTGATAGTAATTTCGGTATTTGTGCTTGTAGAAGCACCACTCCAGTGGCTGAATACAAATCCAGGTTTAGGAATTGCTTTCAATTTTACAGGAATATTATGAAAATAAATTCCTGTCCAAGGATAAGGATTTCCAGTAATTCCAGGCGTTCCGTCAGCAATATTGATGGTATTCATTTTAATAAAACCATGACTTGGGTCGGAAACATTCAGAGTTGCATTGATATTCGAACTAATACCAAATTTTGCCCGAATATGGTCCCTTTGGAATGCGGGTCTGGTGTTGGCAAATTCCTTTTCTTTATTAATAAAATAATTCCAATCGGTATTGTCAACAGGGGCTTTCCATCTGAAATATTGATCATTCATTTCCGGTGCTAATACCGCTTTCATGGAATCGATTGTAGCGATAATTCTTGACGAAAGGAAGGAAGTGTTCATTAAATCGGCAAAACGATTGATAAAATCAATTTTAAAAGAATTGTTTTCTAAAAGTTTGCGTAATAATAAAGTTGACCATGCCGGATTTGGCGCCGAAGGGCCATTAGTAGCGGTGGCATCAGCCAGAGAATTGTAAAAAGCATCTCTAAAAGTTGAATCCATATCATGAATGGCCCATCTCCATCTTCCATCATGACCATATGGTGCATTTGGCAGATAAGCGGCCGTTTTTTTTCTCCAATATATAATGTTATTTCCCGGCCAATCCCGATTATAAAAATAGATATTTGTTGTAAAATAATCCGTAAAATTTTCTGGATCCAATTGTGTTTTTATATAATTGTAATTAGTGTCACTTACCAAACTGTTGTTTTCAAAGTAGTTATACATGGCATTATAATCAACATTATCACCTTCTTCGACTGATCCCTGGTTTTCTAAAACATCTATTTCGTCTGACGGAATATTATAGACTTGTTTAAAATAGTTGTTATCATATTTTTCTCTTAAACCTAAAATCCCCCAATATTCCCCATTTATAAATATGATATTTTGTTGACAAGCTTCTGTTTCAAGACGCAGTGATTTGACCAATTCATGATTTAAAGCATCTCTAAACAT
>NZ_DATDPV010000013.1:0-2463 GCF_035292545.1 Flavobacterium sp.
CACCGAGGGGGTCGGGGGTTCGAACCCCTCATCGCCCACACATTTAAAAACAAATGGTCACAAAAGCCGATAAATCTTAAGATTTATCGGCTTTCTGCTTTGGGGCATATACCAAATTATTCATTCAATCTTAATGCGAAAGGGACAAAATCGAGACCCTAAAAAATTTACAATTTTGGGTCTCGCAAAATTCTCTTAAGCACTGTAAACACTGTACTATCAACCAGTTTAATACTGGTTCAAAAAGTGTACATCTTGTTTACTAAAAGTTTAAAAATTAAATTGAATAGTAATTAAAAGGTCACCACCATGAAAGCAAAAATCACTGTGCATATTTATGCAAAAACTTCTAAAGCAAACAAAAACGGTCAATTGCCAATTTATTTTAGGTTAACTGTAAACGGAGAACGCTTTGAATTCAGCACTAAAAAATTCATTGAAAAATCAAAATGGTCCTCAGAACAATCAAAAATGAAAGGCAACTCAGATGAAGCTAGGTCATTAAATAATTATCTCGATTTAATCAAATCAAAGGTTTTTGATATTCAAATGGAATTACTTCATAAGAACGAAGAACTATCAATTGAAAATTTTAAATCAAGACTGACCGGAACACATGAACGTGAGCGAATGATCATTCCAATTTATCAAAGTCATAATGATAAAATTAAAGATTTGATTGGAAATGGTTACGCTTATGGAACTTTGGAGCGATTTAAAATCTCATTAAAACACCTTCAGGAATTCATTCTTTGGAAATACAACGTGAATGATCTAAGCATCAATAAAATCGACTATGCCTTTGTAACGGAGTTTGAATTCTATTTGAGAAGTGTGAAAAAATGCAACAACAATACAGCAGTCAAATATGTTAGAAACTTCAGAAAGATTATCAAAATATGTCTGGATAATGATTGGCTAGATAAAGACCCAACTACTCGATATGAAGGCAAAATGAAAGAAGTTGAAAGAGACTTTTTAACCGAAGAGGAATTATTGAAAATCTACAACAAGAAAATTTCATCAGAAAGACTACAACTAGTTAGAGATATTTTCATTTTTTCATGCTACACTGGTTTAGCCTACATTGATGTCAAAGGATTGAAAAAGGATCATATTGGTATAGGCATTGATGGAGAAAAATGGATTTTCAAAAACCGTCAAAAAACAGAAACAAAATCTAAAATTCCAATTTTACCAATAGCTGAAGAAATTATTGAAAAATACAGTAATCATCCTAAATGCTTAAATGAAGATACTATTTTACCAATCTTAACAAACCAAAAAATGAATGCTTATTTGAAGGAAATTGGAGATTTATGTGATATTCCAAAAGAAATAACTTTCCACATGGCCAGACATACGTTTGCTACTTCAGTAACATTGACTAATGGTGTTCCAATTGAAACCGTTAGCAAAATGCTAGGACACAAAAATTTGCATACGACACAACATTATGCAAAAGTGTTGGATAGAAAAGTAAGTGAGGATATGTCTTTATTAAAACATAAATTATCTATTCAAACTACTATCTCCAAAAGTTCTTGATTATCAATTAAACTCCTTTTAAACCAACGTCAACAAATAACCAAGCAATGATCCGCCCAATACAACAAATGCACTATTTAATTTCTTGTAACCAAATGCAATTGCAATACTTAAAACCGCAATTAAAATGGTTCGCCAATCGGTAATAGTATCTTTGCCCATATCAAAACAAACGGCTACGATAATAGCAACGGATGCTACATTCACAGCGTCCAAAAAGGCTGACAATCCTTTGGAATTCCGTAGCTTTTTCATCAGCGGATTAAGTAGTGCCACAAAAACAAAAGAAGGAAGAAAAATAGCTATAGTTGAAATAATAGCTCCTGAAAGCCCATTTATTTGGAAGCCAATAAATGTTACAGAAGAAAATACAGGACCAGGAGTAAACTGACCTACGGCAATAGCATCAATTAGTTGCTGTCTTGTGAGCAGACCTGTGGCAACCAGTTCTGTATCTAAAAAGGCAAATAAAACATATCCGCTCCCATAAAGTATAGAACCGATTTTAAGGAAAGTCCAAAAAAGTTTAGCATTGGTTGCTGTCCACAATGTTGTCTGTGTAATTTGAAGAAAGGTAAGTGGAACAAAACTTTGCATAGAGTCATTTTGTCTGTTCTGAACTGTGTACAAGCCAAGTGCAAAGAGACCTGCACCAAACATTAAATAAATCTCATTAACTCCGAGCACTGCTGCTAATAAAACAGCAATACCAATGAGAGCTAAAATTTTTGATTTGACAGATTGTTTTGCCAATGGATAAATTGCTGCTAAAATAATGGCTATGATAGCAGGCTTTACACCATAAATAAAAGGTTGCACTTCTGGTAATTGTCCATATAGACTATAAAAATACGCTAATATACCTGTAATTATAACGGCGGGTAAAATGAAACACAAACCTGCTGCAACTAAGCC
>NZ_DATDPV010000014.1:0-146141 GCF_035292545.1 Flavobacterium sp.
GGCTCGTATTGCAGGATGTTTGCACATGACGATCCAGACTGCAGTTTTGATTGAAACATTGATCGCTTTGGGTGCTGAAGTGACTTGGAGTTCTTGCAACATTTTCTCTACTCAGGACCAGGCTGCTGCTGCGATTGCTGCTGCAGGAATTCAGGTTTATGCCTGGAAAGGTTTGAATGAGGAAGATTTTGACTGGTGTATCGAGCAAACTTTATTCTTTGGCGAAGACAGACAACCCTTGAACATGATTTTGGATGATGGTGGAGATTTGACCAATATGGTTATTGACCGTTACCCGGAATTGGTTGCCGGAATCAAAGGTTTATCTGAAGAAACTACTACTGGGGTTCACAGACTTTACGAAAGAGTAAAAGCTGGAACGTTACCAATGCCTGCAATTAACGTTAATGATTCGGTTACTAAATCGAAATTTGACAATAAATATGGTTGTAAAGAATCAGCTGTTGATGCAGTTCGTCGTGCAACTGATGTTATGCTTGCTGCAAAAAGAGTAATCGTTTGCGGTTACGGTGATGTGGGTAAAGGAACTGCCGCTTCTTTTAGAGGTGCTGGATCTATTGTTACCGTTACCGAAATTGACCCAATTTGTGCGCTTCAGGCGGCAATGGACGGTTTTGAAGTTAAAAAATTAGATACAGTTATCGAAACTGCTGATATTATCATTACTACTACTGGAAATAAAGATATCGTTTTGGGTTCTCATTTCGAAAAAATGAAAGACAAAACTATCGTTTGTAACATCGGGCATTTTGATAACGAAATTGACATGGCTTGGTTGAACAAAAACCACGGTGCGTCTAAAATCGAAATCAAACCACAAGTTGATAAATATACGATTGCAGGAAAAGACATTTTGATTTTGGCTGAAGGTCGTTTGGTAAACTTAGGTTGTGCAACAGGTCACCCAAGTTTTGTAATGAGTAATTCCTTTACAAACCAGACTTTGGCTCAAATCGAATTGTGGAAAAACAGCGCGGCGTATAACAATGACGTTTACATGTTACCAAAACATTTAGATGAAAAAGTAGCTTTCTTGCACTTGGCAAAATTAGGTGTTGAATTGGAAGTTTTACGTAAAGACCAAGCAGACTATATTGGCGTTCCTGTTGATGGACCGTTTAAACCGGAATATTACAGATACTAGTCTGAAATTAGATTTTTAGATAATTGGATTTTTAGAACCCTTGCAGTCCCCAAGTTTCGGGGAGCGAGGGTTTTTTATTTTTCATGCTTAATGACAACAACAATTACCAACTCTTAAGAAATGCACCTTCATCAAACACATGTGCTGTACAAAAATATAGTATGTTTGTAAATCAATTAACATTTTTTCTAGAGGTAAAATACTTCCCCTATTTCTAAATATTATCAAATTCTACTACTTTTGAAAAAAACAGTTTCTTTATTCGTCCTATTACTTTCACTAACACTTACTCAGATTATTTTTGCCCAAGAAAAAAAACCTAAAGTGGTTTTGGTTTTAAGCGGTGGCGGTGCCAAAGGATTAGCGCATATTCCTCTTTTACAAGCTTTAGACTCCTTGCACATTGTTCCTGATCTTATCGTTGGAAACAGTATGGGAAGCGTTATCGGAGGTATGTATGCAATGGGATATTCTGGTGACAGTATTCAAAAAATAACCAAAAACATCGATTGGGACAAACTACTCGGAGGAAACATGTCTGTGAAAAGTGTGAGTGTGGAGGAAAAAAGTGAGTTTCAAAGATATTTGGTTGGAATAGGAATCAAAGACGGAAAACCAACAAGCGTAAGTTCTCTATTAAACGATCAATATTTAAGAGAATTTCTTACAGAATTGACCTTTCCTGTCTATAATGTCAAAGATTTTGATAATCTTTCCATTCCCTTTAGAGCAATGGCTACAGATGTTGTATATGGCAAGGAAGTCATTCTTGGCACAGGAAATTTAGCTTTTGCCATGAGATCGAGTATGTCTTTACCGGCGGTTTTTAAAACCATGCCGTATGAAAAAACGCTGCTGGTTGACGGAGGAGTAATGAATAATTTTCCAACCGATATTGCAAAAAAAATGGGTGCCGACATCATAATTGGCAGTGATGTAGGAGGTGGAATGGAACCAATAGATAAATTGGATAGCTTTATCGCTGTACTGATGCAAACCAGCATGTTTCCCAGTAATATCAAGGATCCAGAAAATCGTAAACTATGTGACATCTTAGTGGATCACTTGCCTAACTTGAGATTTTCCACAACTGATTTCACAAAAAGCAACGAAATTTACAAAGATGGTACAATTGCAACCAATCTAAATCTGGACGCATTAGCAGCTTTAGCAGAAAAATTAAAAGGATTCAAACAACGAACTCACGAACTGCCAACGGTTTCTACCGAATTTGTCATTGATACTATCGTTTATAAAAATATCAGCAAGGAAAATCTTCCTCTTGTTATTGCCCGAACAAATATCAAAACGCAAACAAAATATACCACTAAAGATTTAACAGCAGGCATTAATGGCGCCATGGGCACCAATCTTTTTAACCAAATCACCTACAGTTATTTCGTTCACGACGGAGACAAATTAGGATTACTATTAAACGGATTAGAATTTCCTAAAAACCAAGTTAATGCATCCCTTCATTACGACACTTATAGAGGAGTTGGATTAATTCTTAATTATAATGCCAGAAACGTTCTGGCCGAATCTTCCCGCCTTATTGCTACTGCGGATATCGCAGAACAACCAAAAATAAGAATAGATTTTCAGAAAAATTTCGGAAAAAAGAAAGACTGGTGGTGGGCAACGGAGCTCTATGGTGCATTGCTGCAGCAGGAAATTTTTGTAGATGGAAAATCGGCGGATAATATGTTGTACAATGCTTTCGAATTCAATAATGAAGTAAACCGAAATTTGAATTCACTGAACAGTTATCTTGGATTTGGATTAAACTATAGTTACACTGTGGTGAAACCTAAAAATGATCCCGATATAAATGATAATGTACTATCTCTTAACAACTATAATTTTGGCAATTTAGAAGTAAATGCACATTATTTACGCAATGGGATGGATAAAGTTTTTTTTGCAACAAATGGAACAATTTTAAAAGCAAATATAAATCGTTCACTGCGCAATGACATTAACATAGCTTTTACAGAAACGGATTCAACCGATTTTTCGGGGTCAACAAATAGCTTCACTAAAGTAGGATTCGCATTTGAAAAAAGAGTACAATTAAAAAAGAAGATTACTGGCATAATAGGATTTGATGCTAATTTTATTTTTCAAGACAAGCCAAAAGGTAATGAAGGTTCTTTTTCTAATTATGGCTATGCTGCAAAATATTTTCTTGGAGGCTTTATTCCAAGTTCCGGTAGTAATCGTTTTGTATTCCCAGGTATGCATGAGGACGAGCTGAGTGTTACTCAATTTATGTCTATAAAACTTGGCGTACAATTGAATCCCTTGGGTAAATTTTACCTGACTCCACATTTCAATATCGCTTCCGTTGGCTTTGGCAACTTTAACGAATACGTAGATGATGCTTTAAATGCAAAAGGAAATTGGGATGACAATAAAGAAACAAGTTTATTGATGTCAGGCGGGGCTGCAATCTCCTATCTTTCCATTTTAGGCCCTATTCATTTTGACACCTCATGGATAAACAATATTGACAAAGTTAGATTGTTTTTTAGCGTGGGATTTTCATTCAATCCGTCTAATTAGAGCAACTAACTTACTCGTCTGGAATTAACCAATTTGATTATACTGGTGTTCTAGTTGAAGGACCATTCAAACCGGGATATTACAGATACTAGTCTAAAATTAGATTATTGGATTTTTAGAACCCTTGCAGCAATGTGAGGTTTTTTTGTTTGGGCGTGACCTCGTTACAGTACTTTTTGCGTTTAAGCAGAAATTTAGGTTTGCAATGAGGTCGGGCTATTCGTTGCAATCTTTCTCTCCACTTCGTTACGAAAAAGGATTTTCACTGCTATCCCTCACGCGGGCATGTTAGGATAATCCGGCGAAAAAACAATCATATTAATAAAATATTATTTATGGTTATACAATTATAAACTTATATTTGAAATCGGAAAAAGAACAAGATCATCTTTTATCAAATGCTAATACCAATTTTTACCTAAAACCCAAGAATTATGAAAACAAAGCTTATTTTAACCGCATTAGCCTTATTGCCAATCCTCGCCACTGCACAATACAATATGAATACGGTAAATCGTTCAATGCAAATGCAACAGCAACAAGCAAGAAATATGAACCAACAAATGAATAATATGAATCAAAAATGGGCTAGTGATCGACAAGCGTATATGCAACAGCAGCAAATGCGAAACATGATGTCCCACTCCCTAAATAAAATTGAAATTGCAGAAAACAAATTATCAAAAGAAGAAAGAAATAGAAAGAAACTAGAAGAAAAGGCAGAAAAATTTAATACTGATTTAAAGACAAAACAGGATGAATTGGCTATTCTTGAAAACAAATCAAAAAACATTAATGATCTTGAACTTCAAAAAAGTATTGAAAAAATAAAAAAAGAAGTTTCCAAAGTTGAAGAAAAACTAGATGCGAAAAACAACGAAATAGAAACTTCATCAAACAAAATACAACAATACAAAAATGAAGTTGAGGCCAGCAAATTAGAAAAAGAGAAGCTTGAGAAAAAAAATGAAGAAGAGAGACGGTTAAAAAAAGAGGCAAAAGAATTGAAGAAAAAGTAGCTACATAATAAAGCAACCAATAATCTATTTCTATAGGAAATATTACTGAGCTAATACAAAGCTTTCCCTCATCAAAACCTTTGTAATAAAATGGATTTAGTTCAGTTTTAAACTAAGAATTTGTAGACTGAATCATTAAACTTTAAACTAAACAAAAACCTTTTCAAAAGAAATTGGTTTTGTAATAATAAAAATCCGACGAAAGGAGGAATCTCAATTTAAGATTTTCAGAACCCTTGCAGAAATGTGAGGGTTTTTTTATACATTTATAAAAACTTAAAATTGTATAAAATGAAAAAGATAATATTACCCTTGGCACTTTGCGGATTGTTATTCAATGCCTGTAAAAAAGAAGTCACGGTAGAAACAACGGACGTTAACAACGACACGACAACCGTGGTAACCACCACGAAAGTTTCCCCCGATGTCGATTGGAGCACCCGTATGCAAACAGCACAAGAAAAATTAAACGCTGCCAAAGAAAATTTGAAAGAAGCCGTAGCCAAAGGCGATAAAAAAGCGGAAGAAGCAGCACAAAAAACGGCTGACGAAGCGGAATCAGTATGGAATAAAATCAAGTCCGAAGCAAATGAAGCAAGAGACAGCGCCAAAGTAAAATACAATGAGGCGTTAGAAAAAGCCAAAGCTGAATAAACCCAAAACAAAAAAACCCGTTTCTTTCGAAACGGGTTTTTTAATATCAAAAAAATCGTAATTCCTTATGCTTCGAATGGAAGAATAGAAACGTATGATTTATTTTCACCTTTTTTCTGGAACTTAACCACTCCATCAACTCTAGCATGTAGCGTATGATCTTTACCCATGTAAACATTTTCACCTGGATTGTGTTTTGAACCTCTTTGTCTTACGATGATGTTCCCGGCGATAGCAGCTTGACCACCAAAAATCTTAACGCCTAAACGTTTTGATTCTGATTCTCTACCATTCTTGGAACTACCGACACCTTTCTTGTGAGCCATGACGTATAATTTTTATTTTGTTAATATTAATTAAACAGCTTTACCACCGTTTAATTCATCTTGTAATTTTTTCAATTCGTCCATTTTACCATCCGCAGCCAATTGAGCTTGTTGCGCCCAAGTAGTAGGATCTAAATGTGTCAAAGTTGAGCTGGCGTTTGTTAAAATCTCTTTAACTGCCTCTGGAGTCATCTTCGCTAATTTAGCAAAAGTATCCACTTTAGCTTCAACAAGAGCTTCTGCAGCTTTAGGTCCAATTCCTTCAATCAAAGCCAAATCATCCGCTTTTTTTGCTGTTTTCGGAGCTGCTTTTTCAGCTTTTGGAGCTGCTTTTTTAGTACCACCAGTCGCGCTGATTCCTTCTATTACAATTTGAGTAAGATACTGACGGTGTCCGTTTCTCTTTTTGTAACCTTTTCTTCTTTTCTTTTTGAAAACGATTACTTTATCTCCTTTTAAGTGTTGTAACACTTTAGCTTCTACAGAAGCACCTTCTATAGCTGGGGCGCCTAAAGTGATTGTACCGTTATCATCTAACAAAAGAACTTTGTCGAAAGAAATTTTCGAACCTTCTTCACTTGCCAAACGATTAACATAAACCTTTAGATCTTTGCTAACTTTAAATTGATGCCCTGCTATCTCTACGATTGCGTACATAAACAATGATATTTAGTTAATTTTTAAGGTTGCAAATATACAACTTAATATTTATTCTGCAATTACTTCGTCAAAAAAATAATTTTTATTGAAAATCAACCTTTTAAAGTTAGTTTTTGGCATTTAATATTGATTTGAAAATGTTAAAATCTGTTAAATTAAATTAGATAAACACAATATGATTAAAAAAAAGTATTTTTGATGTAACAAAACGCCGTTTTAAAATACCAATTCGGTAAAATCAACCAAAATTATTAATCTTTTATGAAAAATTCATTAATGGCTTTAAGTTCAATGCTTATGCTTGGCAGTGTTGCTTCAGCACAAAAAGTAGCTTTTGAAGAATACAATTTAGACAATGGAATGCATGTTATTTTGCATAACGATTCGTCGGCTCCAGTAGTAATAACCTCAGTAATGTACCATGTAGGATCAAAAGATGAAAACCCGGAAAGAACTGGTTTCGCACATTTTTTTGAACATTTATTATTCGAAGGAACCGCTAATATCAAACGTGGCGAATGGTTCAAAATCGTTACTTCAAACGGTGGAACTAACAACGCCAATACTTCTGATGACAGAACGTATTATTATGAAGTATTCCCATCGAACAATTTAGAATTGGCATTATGGATGGAATCAGAACGATTAATGCATCCTGTAATCAACCAAATTGGTGTTGACACTCAAAACGAAGTGGTAAAAGAAGAAAAACGTCTTCGCGTTGACAATCAGCCTTACGGAAATTTAATCGCAGAGGTTAAGAAAAACATGTTTACCAACCATCCTTATCGTTGGGCAACTATTGGTTCTATGGAACATCTTGATGCTTCAAAATTAGAAGAGTTTCAGGCTTTTAATAAAAAATTCTATGTGCCAAACAATGCAGTACTTGTTGTTGCAGGAGATTTGAGTGATATGGCTAAAACCAAAGAATGGATTCAGAAATATTTTGGCGCTATTCCAAAAGGGGCTGACATAGTAAGAAAAACTTTTGCAGAAGAACCAATTACCAAAACCATAAAAGCTACTTATCAGGATCCAAATATCCAGCTTCCTATGGTTGTTGCATCTTACAGAACGCCATCAATGAAAACACGTGATGCAAGAGTTTTGGACATGATTTCTACCATTTTGAGTGATGGAAAAAGTTCAAGATTATACAAGAAAATTGTAGATGACAAGAAAATGGCATTGCAAATTGGTGCTTTTAGCTACAGTCAGGAAGATTACGGAATGTATATTCTTTACGGAATGCCACAAGGAACAAACACTTCTGAAGGAATCATTAAAGAAGTAGATGAAGAAATTGTTAGATTACAAACGGAATTGCTTTCTGATAAAGAAATGCAAAAACTGAAAAATAAATATGAAAACAATTATGTTAACGGAAACGCCAGCGTAGAGGGAATTGCCGAAAACCTGGCTTCATTCTATTTATTATACGGTGACATCAACTTAATCAATACCGAAATTGACATGTATCGATCAATCACTGCTCAAGAAATCAGAGACATCGCTAAAAAATATTTAAATCCAAACCAAAGATTGATTTTGGATTATGTTCCATCAAAAGACAAAGCTCAAAACTAAGATATTCAGAATCATGAAAAAAACAATTATAGTGTTATCAAGCTTGTTTTTAACCATTATTATGCAAGCACAAGACAGAACTCAGCCAAAACCTGGTCCATCACCAGTAATCAACATCAAGAAACCGGAATCTTTCACACTTCCTAACGGACTAAAAGTTTTGGTAGTAGAAAACCACAAATTACCAAGAGTTTCTTTTAATCTAAGTATCGACAATACGCCTTACGCGCAAAACGATAAAAAAGGGGTTGAAGATTTAACCAGTAGTTTAATTGGTAATGGGAGTAAAAAAATAACCAAAGATGCTTTCAACGAAGAAATTGATTTTCTTGGAGCGGACATCAACTTTTATTCTACAGGAGCTTCGGCGAATTCTCTTTCTAAATATGCCGGAAGAATCCTTGAATTAATGGCTGACGGCGCTTTGAACCCAAATTTTACTCAAGCAGAATTTGATAAAGAAAAAGACAAATTAATCGAAGGATTAAAAACTCAGGAAAAAAGTGTTGCTGCAGTTGCAGGAAGAGTTCAAAATGTTCTTGCCTTTGGAAAAAGCCATCCTTTTGGCGAATTCCTAAGTGAGGAAACCATCAAGAATGTCACTCTTGCTGACGTAATCACAAATTACAATTCGAATTTCGTACCCGAAAATGCTTATTTAGTTATCATTGGAGATGTTAAATTTAAAGATGTCAAAAAAGCGGTTAAAAAACTTTTTGGCTCTTGGGAAAAAGCAACTGCTCCAAATTTGACTTATTCTGAACCTAAGAATGTTCAATATGCTCAAATTAATTTTGTAGATATGCCAAATGCCGTTCAGTCCGAAATTGCTTTGGAGAACACGGTAAACTTAAAAATGAGCGACAAAGATTATTTTGCCGCTATTGTTGCCAATCAAATTTTAGGAGGAGATTTCAACAGTTATTTGAATATGAATCTTCGTGAAGCCCATGGATGGACTTACGGTGCTCGTTCAAGCATTGGGGCAAACAAATATATTTCTACTTTCAAAGCTTCCACACAAGTAAGAAATTCGGTAACTGATAGTGCTGTAGTGGAATTTTTCAAAGAAATCAGAAAAATCAGAACTGAAAAAGTGTCTAATGAGGTTTTAAATGATGTTAAAGCTGGTTACATCGGGAAATTTGTCATGCAAATCGAAAAACCGCAAACTGTTGCAGGTTATGCATTAAGAATTAAAACCCAAGGACTTCCTGAGGATTTTTACGAAAACTACATCAAAAACATCAACGCGGTAACTGCAGAAGATGTTATGGCTGTAGCCAATAAATATTTCCTTGCAGACAATATCAGAGTAGTCATTGTAGGAAAAGGAAGCGAAGTGATTCCTGGTTTGGAAAAATTAAAAATTCCAATGTTTTATTTTGATAAATATGGTAATCCTGTTGAAAAGCCTGTGATGAAAAAAGTTATTCCAAACGGAGTAACTGCAAAAACAGTTTTAGACAATTACATCAATGTGATTGGTGGTGAAAAAATGTTGAAATCCGTTAAATCTTTATACACCATTTCTTCTGGAACCATTCAGGGAACTGCGGTAGAATTGACATCAAAAACAACATCCAGCAACAAATTAGTTAGAGAAATGAAAGCGATGGGAATGTCCATGATGAAACAAGTAGTCAATGAAAAAGGCGCTTACATGGTTCAGCAAGGACAAAGAAAAGATTTATCCGGTGATGAATTAGCAGATATGAAAGCCAGTGCAAATCCTTTTGATGAATTAACCTTATCTAAAAAAACAGGACTTATTCTTGATGGAATTGAAACTGTTAATGGAAGTGACGCTTATGTTATCAAAGACGGAACGTCAACTTTATATTATGATGTGAAATCTGGATTTAAAGTAGCCGAGTCTAAAACCATGGAACAAGGCGGCAAAAAAATGACCCAAACCACTAATTATAGTGATTACAAAGAAGTAAAAGGAATTAAGATTCCATACAAAACGACCTTGAATATTGGCCTTGAATTAGAACTAATCACAACTGATGTAAAAATCAACGAAGGTGTTTCTGATACCGATTTTATTTAATTAAAATAAAACCAAACACTAAAAGGCTATCTGAAAAGGTAGTCTTTTTTATTTCCTGGCAGACAGATAAACCCCAAACAGAATAATAAAAGCGCCTAAAAACTGGATTAAAGAAAGTGATTCATTATCTAACAATCCCCAAAAGAAGGCCACTATAGGAATCAAATACGTTACCGAAGAAGCAAAAATGGGGGAAGACATCTGAATCAATCTAAAGAAAATAATATTTGCTATTCCTGTACCTACAATACCTAAAATTAAAATAAATACGATTGAATGCTGCACTTCTGGTTGTTGCACCACGGCAAAGAAATCGGTAAAAGAAAGCACCAACAAAGCCGGGATAAGTAATATCGTGAAATTTCCCGTGGTAATGCTTAAAGGAGTCAAATCTGACAAGTATTTCTTGATTAAATTCACATTAACTGCATAGCATACAGACGCGATTACTACCAAAATGGCATAATAATAATTCTGCCCCGGATTGTTAATCGCTCCATTAAAAATAAGCAATACACAACCGATTAACCCAACAATTACCCCGAAAAGCTGTCTGCGTTCAAATAATAATCCAAAGGCAAATGCGCCCAAAAGCAAGGTATATAAGGGTGTCAGCGAATTTAAAATCGCACTTACCGAACTATTAATTTCAGTTTGTGCAAACGAGAACAAATACACAGGCAAAAAAGTACCGAAAAAAGCGGTCAATACAATGTACTTCCACTTCCCCAGCGGAATTAAAGCCAGACTTTTCAATCCAATTATCAACAGAAAAACCGCCGCAAAAATAATTCGCAAAGATCCCAATTGAAAAGGTGTCAATGCCACCAAACCTCTTTTTATCAAAATGAAAGAACTTCCCCAAATCAGGGCAAGAACAATCAATAAAAACCACTTTAACTGCTTTGAACTCATAATCGCTTTTTAAAACGTCAAAATTGTAATAATTTTATGAATTACCGCTTCCTTTTTTTGTTATTTTTGTAATCGATTACTAATTAAGTGATTGTCCAACAACAAATTTTAATTTGAATATTATGAACTTTACCAAATCATTTTTGGCTTTAGCCTTGACAAGTGTACTATTTATAAGCTGCAAAGAAACAGCAAGCGAACCAACCTCAGAAGTTTCAACTGAAAATACAGCACCAAAAGAAATAGTTGCTGCCGTAAAACCGGAAACCGCAACTTTCAATATCGAAGGAATGACTTGTGCTATGGGTTGTGCTAAAACAATAGAAAAAGAATTAGCAGGAATGGATGGCGTTCAAAAAGCGACCGTAGATTTTGATAAAAAAACAGCAACCGTAGAATTTGATGCTACAAAACAAACTCCGGAAAAATTGTTTGCAACGGTTGAAGCCGCAGCTGACGGAAAAACTTATAAAGTATCCAATGTAAAAAATACCGCTGATAAAGCAGCACTATAATTCAGCGGAAAGAAACTATTTTTTATAACAGATAGCATACAAAAAAGGAACTCAATTGAGTTCCTTTTTTTATTTCCATTGCAAACTTTCCATCAGGTTTTGCATATCGTTTTTCAGATAACTGGCGGCGGGCATAATCGAATCGAAGTTGGGCTTTGCATAAAAATAAACGGAACCCGCAACAAAATGTTTCGTGCTATCGGTTACATAAAACTGTGTGTTAGTCGCCGCATTTCCCTCTACTTGATAAAACATGCCATACACCTTTTTGGAAGGATTTAAATACGGCTGCTCTAAGATATCATCAGCCTTGATAACGTGTTCGAATGTGAGTTTTTGTGCGTCTCGCAGCAAAGTATTGATATTGTTATTTACTGGTTTATAAGTCAGATAAACCGTAGCTTTCATTTTAGGATAGGTAATCTCGAAATTACAATCTCCTTTTTGTTTGATTACCGCATTCGAATTCATATCAAAAGTAAACGGGCAATCATTTTCAAAATGGGCATATTCTGCCACAGGATAATCCAATCGCAGGTGACTGGAAGGCTTTGGAACCACATCCTTTTTACAGCTAAAAACAGCAAGTACTACTGTTGCCAGAAAAGAAAAAGTCATTATTTTTTTAAGCATTATACTATTATTCAATGGTTACTTTAATTTGTTTTATTCTTTTTTTATCCACCACTTCAATCGAAAACAAGCAGTTACTGAAATCTATTTTTTGACCTTTCTTTGGAAAATTTCCCAGTATTTCCAATATAAATCCTGCCAAAGTTTCGGCTTCTCCTTTTCTAACTTCAAAAAGTGATTCATCGACCGATACAATTCGATAAAAATCTTTTAGATTTATTTTTCCTTCAAAAAGAAAGTTTTTATAATCTATTTGAGAAAAATTAATGTCTTCCCCATCAAATTCATCACTAATATCACCTACAATTTCTTCGATAACATCTTCGAGCGAAACCAATCCTGAAGTTCCGCCATACTCATCAACAACAATAGCCAAATGATTTTTCATGCTTTGAAAATCTTTCAGCAAATTATCGAGTTTTTTATTTTCCGGAACAAAAAAAGGTGTTCTGAGTAAGGTTTTCCAATCAAAATCTTTCTTGTCGATATGCGGAATTAAATCTTTTACAAACAAAACGCCTTCTATATGATCAATATTGTCACGATAAACGGGAATTCTGGAAAAACCTTTTTCGATAATTTTTGGCAAAAGTTCCTCAAAACTTTCATCAATTTCCAATGCAAAAATATCAATTCTTGGGCTCATCACCTGCTTTGTATCGGTATTCCCAAACGAAACTATCCCTTCTAATATTTTTTGTTCTCCTTGTGATGTTCCCTCAGAAGAAGTTAGTTCTAAGGCTTGAGAAAGTTGGTCTACTGAGAAATTAAATTTTTGCTTAGCCAACTTTTCATGCAAAAAAATAGTTATGGCCCGCATCGGCAAACTGATTGGCGAAAGCAATTTATTTAATATTGATAAGGGATTAACAACGAATTTTGCAAACCTGATGTTGTTTCTGCTCGCATATACTTTGGGCAAAACTTCCCCAAATAACAAAATCAGAAAAGTAACCACGACGACTTCAATAGCAAATTTTAAAATCGGGGAAGCAATCGAATGAAATAAGGTTTTACTTATAAAAAAGAACAGAATAATTATTCCAATATTGATGAAATTATTAGCAACAATCAATGTAGCTAATAATTTTTTTGGTTTTTCTAATAAGGAATTAATCAGATGTCCCTTCGAATGATTTTCTTGCGAAACATCGTCCAAATCTTTTTGTGTCAATGAAAAAAAAGCAACTTCTGCACCAGAAACCATTGCTGAAAAGAAAAGCAATACAAAAATTACTATAAAACCAAATAATAATTCAGTGTCTAAAGTCGATAAAAATGCTATGTAACTGGGAGGTTCCGGGTCCAAATTCAATGGGATTAGTTAAACAATCAAAAAGGCAAATCATTCTCTGGTAAAGAGGTGTTTTGCGGGTCAAAGTTAGTGTTTTTTGCTGGCTCAGAAGCAGGAACTTGTCTATTTGCTTCAGTCTCTTTTTTGGTAGTCAAAAATGTAAATTCGGTCACTTGAATCTCTGTCGTATATTTTGTAGAACCGTCTTCCGCTTGCCATTGGCGTGATTTTATTCTTCCTTCCACATATATCTTGTCCCCTTTGGTGAGGTATTTTTCACAAATTTCGGCTGCTTTATTACGCACTACTAAATTATGCCACTCGGTTGTGTTGATTTTTTCGTTTGTCGTTTTATTGATATAGGTTTCATTTGTCGCCAAAGGAAATCGCCCGATACAATTACCGCCATCAAAATAATGCATTTTTACATCATCCCCGAGATAGCCAATCAACATCACTTTATTCAGAGTTCCACTCATTTTAATTCTTAGATTTAGGTAAACTCAAATATACACTTTTTTTAAGTTAGTTCAAAAAATCATTTTCTATGAAATTAAAAATCACAATCGGAAAAGGAAATATTTTTAAGGCTTCATAATCTATACCGTTTTCAACCGTTCCATCTACTTTGATTTTCCAAAATTTAATATGCAAATGCTGGTGCGTAAGTTTATGGATTCGACTTTTTGAATGGAACTCTGCAATGGAATTGATTTCATTATCGAAAGATTGATGCTTTTTTACAGCAGTCACAATGGTATCAAAATCGACTTCACTTTCCGTTTCAATCAAAGGGAATTCGTATAAATTATGCCAAATTCCTTTATTGGTTCTTTTATGAATTATAGTTTTCATATCTTCATCTTCAATTACCAAATAATTAAAAAATCGATTTTTTACTTTTAATTTCTTTGATTTTACTGGCAATAAATGAACTTTCTTTTTTTGCAAAGCCAGGCAACTCCTATTCATTACGCAGTCTTCGCAATTCGGGTTTTTTGGAACACATTGCAGAGCGCCAAATTCCATAATCGCCTGATTGAATAATGCCGGATTATCTTTTGGCATTAATTCGAAAGCCAAAGCAGCAAATTCTTTTTTGGCGGAAGCCAAAGCAATATCGGTTTCCACATCAAAATAACGGGACAGAACCCGAAAAACATTTCCATCCACAACCGGAACCGTTTCATTATAAGAGAAAGAGGCAATTGCCGCGGCAGTGTAGTCGCCAATTCCTTTTAGTTTTAAGAGTTCTTTATAATTGTCAGGAAAAACGCCATTAAGTTCAAAAGCTACATGTTGTGCGGTTTTATGCAAATTTCGGGCTCGGGAATAATAACCCAAACCCTGCCAAAGTTTCAAAACTTGCTCTTCTGAAGCATTTGCGAGGTCAAAAACGGTTGGAAAAGCATTGGTAAAAGAAAAAAAATAAGGCATTCCTTGCGCTACTCGCGTTTGCTGAAGCATAATTTCTGACAGCCAAATAGGATAAGGATTTTGGGTATTTCTCCACGGCAAATCACGTTTGTTTTGTAAATACCATTGGATTAATAAGTTAGAAAAATTCATAATTATATATTGGACAGCAAAAGTAAAAGTTTATATGATTAAATTTTAATTGTTTAAGGTTGATTAATTGTTTTTTAAATTCATATATTTGCAGACCCAAAAAATAGTACAACATTATTAATAAGAAAGAAAATGACGAAAGCAGATATCGTAGCGAAAATTTCAGAAAAATTAGGTCTTGAAAAAGGAGATGTTCAAGCAACAGTAGAAACATTCATGGAAGAGGTTAAAAACTCTTTAGAAACTGGAGACAATGTCTATTTAAGAGGTTTCGGTAGTTTTATTATCAAAACTAGAGCTGAAAAAACAGGTAGAAATATCTCAAAAAATACTACAATAAAAATTCCAGCACACAATATTCCAGCATTTAAGCCAGCAAAGATTTTTGTTGAAGGAGTAAAAACAAATAACGAAACAAAATAATATATTAATCAATAAAAACTACAAGATATGCCAAGTGGTAAAAAAAGAAAGAGACATAAGGTAGCGACTCACAAACGTAAAAAAAGAGCGAGAGCTAACCGTCACAAAAAGAAAAAGTAGTTTAAAACTACTTTTTTCTTTTTTAGAAAATTAAGTTCATTGAAATGGAAACCATTGATTTTAGAATTTAAGATTTAAGATTCGGGATTTATAAAAAACCCTGCTTTCTGCCATCTGCCATCCCAAATTCATTAGTTTCACCGGGTTCAATACCTGTTAAAATATTGTTTAATCCATCCTTACAATTCAGTTATGAGTTCTAAGTTAGGAGTTATGAGTTGTAAAACTGTAAACTGCAAACCTTAAACTTCAAACTAAAAGTCTGGATAAAAATTTACAGTGTGAATAAAGAATTAATCATCAGATCTAGTTCCGAAGCCGTAGATTTTGCCTTATTAAAAGATGGAAAACTAATTGAATTACACAAGGAAGAAGAAAAAAGCAACTTTCAGGTTGGTGATATTTTTATTGCCAAAATCAGAAAACCAGTTGCCGGATTAAATGCCGCTTTTGTACATGTAGGCCACGATAAGGACGCCTTTTTACATTATCACGATTTAGGTCCGAATTTAGCTTCCCAACTGAAATTCATAAAACTTGTAAGCGCAGGTAAAATAAAAGATTTCACCCTAAAAAACTTTCAGTTTGAAAAAGAAATTGACAAAGATGGTACGATCACAGATATTCTGAGTCCCAACCAGTCAATTTTAGTACAAGTCGTCAAAGAACCTATCTCTACCAAAGGCCCAAGAATCAGCTCTGAGCTTTCTCTTGCCGGTAGATTTATTGTTCTCGTTCCGTTCTCTGATCGCGTTTCTATTTCACAAAAAATAGAATCCAAAGAAGAAAAAGATCGTCTTAAACGACTAGTGCAATCGATCAAACCAAAAGGATTTGGCGTTATTGTTCGTACAGTAGCCGAAGGCAAAAAAGTAGCCGAACTAGACAAAGATTTGCAGAACCTGTTAGACAGATGGACTGCAATGTGTAAAAAATTACCAACCGCTCATCATCCTTCAAAAATATTAGGGGAACTCAACAGAGCTTCTTCTATTTTAAGAGATGTATTCAATGATACCTTTAGTGGTATTCATATCGATGATGAAGAGTTGTACAACGAAACCAAGGACTATTTACAAGAAATAGCGCCTTCAAAACAATCAATTGTTAAATTTTATCAATCAAAAGACACTCCTATTTTCGAGAAATATAACATAGAAAGACAAATCAAGACCTCCTTCGGAAAAACCGTATCGATGAGCAAAGGGGCTTACCTTATTATTGAACATACTGAAGCTTTGCACGTTATTGACGTGAACAGCGGAAACCGTTCTAATAAAGCCACCAATCAGGAAGATACAGCCATGGAAGTCAATATGATAGCTGCAGCCGAAATCGCCAGACAATTGCGTCTTCGTGATATGGGCGGTATTATTGTAGTCGATTTTATCGATCTGTCGAATCCCGAAAACAGAAAAGTGCTTTACGATTTCTTGAAAGCAGAAATGAGTGATGATAAAGCGAAACACAAAATCCTGCCTCCGAGTAAATTTGGATTAGTCCAGATTACAAGACAAAGAGTCAGACCAGAAGTAAATATTGAAACCAGGGAAGAAGATCCTAATAATGATAAAGGGGATATTGAAGCTCCAATTTTGATTATCGACAGAATTGCTTCTGATTTAGAAAGAATTATTAAGACCCATCCGGATGCTGTACTTAATGTACATCCATTTGTGGGTGCATACCTTACCAAAGGTTTTCCATCAATACGTTCAAAGTGGTTTTTTGAACATAAAAAATGGGTGAAAATTATACCTCGTGACGCTTACACGTATTTAGAATATCATTTCTTTGACAAAAAAGGAAATGTAATTAAAGATTAAATTTAAAAACTCTTCAAGTAATTGAGGAGTTTTTTTTTGCCAAAAAGTTACTTCCTTCGCTCAGCAAAAAATCGCTTCATCAGGTTTGAAGCTTCCTGTTCTAAAACGCCACCAACCACTTTAGTCTTCGGATGAATTTGGGTTCTCATTTTGATAAAACCGCGTTGTTCATCGCTCGCACCATATACAATTCTGGAAATCTGGCTCCAATACAAAGCACCGGCGCACATCTGGCAAGGCTCGAGTGTGACATAAAGCGTGCATCCCATAAGATATTTCCCGCCAAGGTAATTAGCGGCCGATGTGATGCCCTGCATTTCGGCATGAGCGGTAACGTCATGCAGCATTTCGGTCAGATTATGGGTTCGGGCTATGATTTTATTGTCGATAACGATGACGGCTCCTACAGGGATTTCATCTTTTTCGAAAGCCATTTCGGCTTCCTGCAAAGCTTTTTTCATGAAGTAATTATCGTCGAAAGGATTTTCCATAGTGCAAAAATACAATTTCAATGGAAATATTCGATATGCGTTAGAAGAAGTCCATAGAGCAAATATAAAATTCTAATATGGATTGTCGCGCGACTTCAAGAACTGCTTGAAATTTCCGAATATAAGACGGCTTTTGAAAAAACGGCGTTTTTTTGATAGTTGATGGAACTTAGTGATTTTCGTAATCGCTGTTGGCAAATAACCATTTATATTTATCCAATTATTAAATTTATTTTTTTGCCAAGACCAAACTCAAAAATCCGGTAAAGTGTTGAAAGCTGGATATCACATTTCCCATTTTCAAGTCTTGAAATATAACTTTTTTTAGTTCCGACTTTTGTAGCCAATTGTTCTTGCGTCATTTTTGCCTCACGACGCAACTCTTTTAACATTTCACTTATCACGAAATATTGTGCTTTTTTTTCGAATTCATCTCTTTTATCATTTCCTATTGTCCCATATTCAGTATCTAATAACGCTTCAAAGTTTTTAGTGTTTCTGATTTTTTCATTCTTGTTCATTTTGTCAGTTTTTTGAGTTAAAATATTCTTTTTTAAGTTTTATTGCCAATTCAATTTCGTTTTTTGGTGTTTTCTGTGTCTTTTTTTGAAAAGCATTAAAAAGCACAACTAAATTTCCCTTATCAAAACAGCAGAAAACTCTATAAATATTGCTTTCAAATTCAATTCGTATTTCAAAGAGTCCATCAGTTCCTTCAAGATGTTTCGAAAATTTAGCTGGAATTTTTTGAACGCTATTAATTACTTTAAAAATACATGCAATTTTCTCACGAACCTTTTCATTCTGATCCAAATAAAAGTCTTGAAAATATGTTTTGTAAAATATAATCTGTCTTTCTGAATCCATAGCAAAGTTAACTATAAAGTTATCATTTTTGTAACTAATTTGAAGATTCTTTCACTCTCATTTTTTTACGATTTCTGTCGATGATTGACTAGAGCATAATTTCGGATAACTATTCATATTCATTTACCCCATAAAGAATCTCTTTCATCTTTGAACCGTTAATTTCTACAGGCTTATATGCGGTATTGAATTTATCGATGGCAACTACAATTCCATCTTTCATCTTAAGATATTCTAAAGGAATCTTACTCTCACATTGTTTCTGATTTTCATAACTGTTGAGCATAATATGAAACTTTTGATAAAATTTAGAACCTTGGTCAATAAAACTATTGTATTGCGTAATGAATTGCAACAATCGATCAATAGGAAATTCTAAATTGATCTGCATTTTTTGTGCTTTAGCTGTTTGACCTTGGTCTTTTATAGTCTTATTTAAATTTACTAAATACTGGTTAAGGCTCTCCTTAATAGTATCCCAATCGTCATTGTTTCGGCAGGCTGCTAAAGAGGCATTATATTTCAAAGTCTTTGTGTAATCTACAAACAAACGCTCTAAATCGCTTTTAATTCCTTCATTACTTTTTTGTAAAAAAGCGGTTTCAAAATAAATTGTATTCAAATCATTTTGCATCCGCAGTGTAAAATCCAATATGCACTCCACTTCCTTTAAACTATCTTCTTTTTGTGTTTTTGTAGTGTTTTCATTCGTAAATAATGACACAAACGAATAAATCACCGAAGTATATACATTGCTATTCATCAAGTTCGACATATTGAATCCTGTTTTAGCATCCTTTTTCTGAACTAAAACCTCTTTCATTTTTGCGAATTCCGGATAACTATTGGGATTTGCAATTTTGTTAATCTCATTAAATGTAGTTATCGTTGCAAAATGATGATCTAAAGCCAATACCTTATCATAAAGCAATTTTATAATCTCCAACCCTTTTATATATCTAATTTTGCTGATATCGGCTTGTTCGAGTTTATAGTTTATACTGAGTTCTTGTTTTAGATTTTCTTTTCTGACAAGAAGCTGCACTTGTTCCTGGATAGTTGCTGGGCTATCTAGTCTCTTTATAACTACAACAAGTTCTTTTTGCAAACCAAAATTACGTTGCTTATATTCCAATTTTACTTGTTGCATTTCTTGCATTAATTCTGCCATGATTTGTTCCGCAACCGGATCATTCGGTTTTATTTCCTTAGAAAAAACAGCAGATGAACAAAGAATAAAAATCAGCAATAGAAAATGTATTAATTTGAACATCTTGTTTTAATTTAATGATTAGTTATAAGAAAGTGTGATGGTTACCAAAATTTTTTCTGAAGTGATTTCCATAGGATAATTACCAGCTTTAAGGAGGTTAAATTTATAATTGATTCCCAAATATATGAGGGTTTTCTCGTCAATTATTAAATTGGCTTCCTGAAAAAAAAAGACAGTTTCTTTTTGTGAAATTAGCGCTAACGATTTCCCTACAAGACTTTTCTGTTCGCTTTCTGTGAGTTGGTGTTTATCTATTTCTAAAATAAAACTATTATCCGCTTGATGGGTTGCTACCAATTTAGAAGTACTGATTGCTTTGTTCAAATCGGTTTCTGGAGGAACTTGTATACTGCAAAGTCCAAAGCCTCCGGCACAGGCATGTCCTCTAATGTCGGCATTTATGATTTTTGCTTCAGTTTGGGCAATACAAAGTAATGGCAACAGGAATGTTGCTAGGTGGAATAGATATTTCATTTTGATTAATTTTTAGCTTTTGGCAGGGATGGTTTCTAATTGTAACGTAGCCCAATCTTCAGTCTTGTTAAGTAATATTTGCATTTCGCAAATGTTCGCAGCAGTTACTTTTTGATTATTTATAGAAACAATTTCATCTCCAATATTATACTTGGAAACATTTTCAATACAAAAAGTGACAACCAGTTTTTCATTCTTTTCTCCTGACAATTCTTTCCTTGAAGGAATTTTATAAACAGAATTTAATTTATTTATATTAATGGCTTTGCAATAAACCTTTTTGTTTTTTCTGTCTATTATCCAATTGAATTTTTTGATGAATTGCTGATTCAATATACTTCGTTCTGATGTATTATCTATTCCAACATATTGATTGAAAACCAAATCATCAGACATAGCGAAAACACTTTGATATACATCAATTTTTACAATCATAACCGTGTTATTTACAGCAAGATTTTGTGAAGAAATTGTCGCGACTTTTTCCGGAAGGACTTTATATACACCATTATTAATAAGGATAGCCATTTTATTACCCGTGTCGAATAAAAAATAGTCACTAATTCCGTTTACTTCAATTTTTACAGAAAATTTTCCGGAGATTGGATTAAACGTAGCGTCTAATACTGAATACCCAGATTTGTCAATTTCATTCTCTACAATTTTAATATACCCAATTTCATAGTTTAATTCGATTTGATTTTCAATTTCAGAGAAAAAATTACCTAAAATCCCATCGTATTTATCTTGAGAACAATTTCTTATATTCTCTATTTTTGAGACGTATAAATATTTGTTTTTAGTCGTAAACAAACTTGTTTTTAGAGAATCTACAGAGTATGTTGTAGAGGTAGATAGCGTCTTTTTATCAAAGCCATATATTTTTTTCTGTCTGATAATTTTTTTATCATTCAAATCAAACTTGGCATTATTTATTAAAGTAACACCCGCACCTGTATCAAAAAATAAATTATGATTAATGCCGTTTATATTAACGTTAAAGGCTTCTTTACTATCATCATTAAAGGTTAATTTCTTTTCAGAATTAAATTTTGATTGTTCAGCCATTAATGCTTTATATTCTCTACAGGAGGATAAAAGTATTAAAATTGCTAAGGAAAATGATTTTTTCATTTGTATATTAAAGCGTTAGTATTAAACTATGAAGGGCTCATGTTTGAGCCCTTCAAGAATATTTTTTTTAAGGCTCCCAGATCACTATAATGGTGTCGTTGGTCGGGACCAATATATCTAAAGCTATGTTAGCAACAGCTTCGATTAGATTTTGCCACCATTTTTTCTTTCCAAAAAGATCTGCTGAACTTCCTTGATTTTTAGGGCTTTTTGATAAGTCAATAACAAACCTAGACAAAACTGAATTATCAGACTTTAAAATATCACAATCATCAGTATTGTTGCTTACATATTCGTAAACTTTTTTGAAAAATTCATCTTGTGTAGGTACTGTTGGAGAAGGAATCAACATTGCATCCAAAAAAGCATCATAACTCTGTCCTTTTGTAAAGAATGCTTTTGCTCCATTTACAATTGAAACCATTTGTGTGTTGACAAGGTTTTTTTGAGTTTCGGCAGTAACCGTTTGCCCTAAAGAAGCACTTGAGATCATAACCGTGGCAATTAAGCCGAATAACATTTTTTTCATAACTTTGTTTTTTACTTTTAATTGCAGTCTTACGTATGTCGTCGAAAACATTTTTATAGTAAGGCTGCTTTTTTATGGCGGATTTACTTTGGAACCTATTTACTAACCCACCTTGTAATATAAATAGTTTCTTTCTGATTTATTTTCTCTACCAAAAGCCAGAAAAGTATTTTTAGTAGCATGCGATTTTTTGAGATGGCCAATCTCTGCGTTTAACTCAAACAGATATCTTGTTTTGTTGATGCAAATTAAAGTTAAAAAGAAGCACGGCGCAAACAGTCTATTTATCAATTCATGAATTGATAACTTCCAATTCACGAATTGAAAAAAAACAAAACCACAACAAGCAGTTTATAAATACTTTATGCTTTTTCCTATTCGCAGTATATGGACTAATTCAAATTAAAAAGTTATAATCGATGCACTGATAATGTTAAAAAAACTACTTTTGTTGCTTAAAAATAAAAACTGCTCAAATTCCGTATGAAATATTTTCAAGTTTTAATCTTTATTTTAGCTTTTTTTAAAAGTATTTTATCAGAAGCGCAAAATGAAGTATCCATACCTGATTCACTACAAAAATATTCTTATAATAAATTAAAGCAACAAATAGATAAAGATAATAGCATCCAAAAAAGCACTGTTTTATATAGTAAAGCTTATCTTTTTAAAGCAAAAAAAGAGAATAACTCAAAGGAAATAATTGACGGGTATTTTTATGTTGGGAGAGCATCAAACAATTTTGAATTAAATTTAAAATATGCTGACTCAGCAATTAATATTGCAAAAAATAGAAGAATGGAGGATCTTTCCCTTTTATATTGGATAAAAGGCTGCATATATGATGATGCAAGAAAAACAAAGGAAGCTTTAAATTATTTTTTAGTTGCTAATAAGCATCCCAATTTATCTAAGGATTTAGAAGATAGAATCAATTTTAAAATAGGATCTATAAAAAGTACGCAAGGAAAACATGAAGAAGCAATTTTAATTTACAAAAAATGTGAAGAAAACGCAAGGGTTTCTAAATTTTCAAATTACTTAAGGTACGTATTAGGTTTGAGTGAATTATATCAAAGAATAAATAATACTAAGTTATCTGAAGAGTACGTAAAAAAAGGAATAGCTTATTGCAGAGATTATAAAGATGGGAATTTCTATTTACCTTATTTTGTTTCCAACCGAGGTAAAAATCATTTTCAACGAAAACAATATCAAAAAGCTATAACAGATTTAAAAAATCCACTAGAAGATATTAAAAAAAATAATGACTTTTCAAATTATGCTGAAAACTGTTTCTACATAGGTGAATGTTATAAAAAACTTCATCAGGAAAATCGAGCAATTACATATTATAAAAAAGTAGATTCTATTTTCAACGTAAGAAAAGATATTTATCTATTTACAATTACAGCTTACGATCGTTTGATAAATTATTATAAAAATCAAGCTGATTATAAAAAAGTATTGTACTATTCAGACCAATTTATTAAAGCGGATAAAGTTCTTGATGTCAACTATAAATATATTACTGACAGAATTACTAAAAATTATGATATACAAAAAGTTGTTGCATCAAAACAAAATATAATTACTTCTCTCCGAAAAGATAAAATTCAATTTATAATACTTCTTATGATTCTCTTTTTAGGAATTATAGCATTAATTTATTTATGGCATTTAAACAACATTAAAAAGGAAAATGAACTGCAAAAACAGAAGAAACTATTTGAAGCCTATAAAAAAGAACGAGAACATCAAATAAATATAAATAAAAACCAATTAAAATTTTCTGTAAAAAAACCATCTCTTTCTAATATTGGAGAAAATGTAATTAATCATATTGTTAATTGTCTTGAAAAATTTGAGAATGAGAAATGGTATATAAATAATGAATATACAATCGACTCACTAGCCACAGAGTTTAAGACAAATTCAGGTTATTTATCTAAGGTTATTAATGAAATTAAAAACTATAGTTTTACCCAATACATAAACACACTTCGCATAGAATATATATTAGAAAAATTAGAAACAGATAAAAGGCATTTGAAATATACTATTCAAGCATTATCCGAAATTTCAGGGTTTAATAGCCCTCAAACATTCACGAGAGCATTCATTGCATATACAAAAATGAAACCTTCTTGCTTTATTAAAGAGTTGAAAAACAAATGATTGTAAAAATAAAAGCTATCAATTCATGAATTGATAAAATAAGTATTTGCTTTTTTTTTAAAACCCTTGTAAGTTTGGCACTTAATTTTTAAAATTCTTTAAAATGAAAAAACAAAAACAAAAATCAAGCAACAGTTTATCCAATTTTGAATTGTTTAAACTAAAAAATTTAAAAGCGATTATTGGAGGCACAAACGACGGAGGCATTATCGACCCGCCTGTTGGACCAACAGTTGGAGGAGGAAGACCTTAATTATATTAAAATGGGGTATTCAAATATTTTGAAAACCTCATTTAATTTTTTTCTTTATTATTTATGATAAAATATACATACATCTTTATAATCTTTTTCTGTTTTAATTGTTTTGGACAATCAAAACAGGATTATATTAAAAATCCTACTACTACCTATAGAAATGAATTGCCAATAAATATTAGAGCGCAATGGCAGCATCTCGATATTGAAAAAGATACACTGGCAGGAACAAGTTTAAACAGAGCCTACAAGGAAATTATTAAAAACAAAAAAGGAAAAGAAATCATTGTGGCTGTCATTGATACGGATATTGATATTAACCATGAAGATTTAAAACCAGCCATTTGGATTAATAAAAAGGAAATTCCGCATAACGGTATTGACGACGACAAAAATGGGTACACAGATGATGTAAACGGTTGGAATTTTTTAGGAAATGCCAAAGGAGAAAGTATATCTTATGCGAATATTACACCCATTAGAATTCTTAGAAATCTAAAGAAAAAATACTCCCATTACCCTAACTTCGAAGGGAACATCAAGGATTCTCTTTTGTATGTAAAAACAAAAAATCAATTCAAAAAGGATTTAGAAGATTTAAACGAGTTGAAAAAATATGCGAGTCAAAATTTAAAATCATACAGAGAGAGTTTTAAAAAAGTAGAAGCCCAATTGCATAAAAACAATTTCGAAATAGATGAGATTGATAATTTATATAGAAAGTGTAAAAAAGAAAATGCTTCCCTGACCCAAGAGGTCCTGACGCTAAGAAATTTTATAAGATTAGGTAAAGACTATACAGAATTGATAAATGACAGTATTAAAGTCCAGGATAAATTCAGAACAAGTTACAATGAAGATTATCATGACAGAGCAATTATTGGTGATAACGATTTAGATTTAAAAGATACCCATTACGGAAATAATAATGTGTCAAAAAATGCAAAATGGACTTATCATGGTACTATCGTAAGCGGTGTAATTGGGGCCAATAGAAAAAACAAAATAGGTATTGAAGGATTTAGCGACCAAATTAAAATTATGCCAATCCTGGCAGTGCCTTATGGAGGGTATGAGCATGAAAAAGATATAAATTTAGCTATACATTATGCAGTGGACAATGGTGCCAAAGTGATCAATATGAGCTTTGGCAATACTTCCGGCGATCATACGGATTGGATTAAAGAAGCTTTTTTGTATGCCCAAGAACATGATGTTTTATTAATTGCGGGGGCTGGAAATGATTCGAGCGACAATGACATCAAACCTTTCTACCCTATCGACTATGATGAACAAACAGGTGTTGAATTTTGCGATAACTTTATTAAGGTAGGTGCCATTACACTAGACGGAGATAAATATTTCCTTGCTCATTTTACCAATTACGGTAAAAAAACCGTAGATCTTTTTGCTCCGGGGTATTTTTTAAAAACTACTGATCCTATCGTAGGATATTCTTATCGAGATGGCACATCAATGGCAGGGCCTATTGTTACTGGCGTGGCAGCTTTGATTCGTTCTCACTATCCTAAACTTACTGCAAAACAAGTAAAGAATATTATTTTAGAGTCTGGAGTGGCATATAAATTAGATGTAGTGGTTCCCGGCGAAAAAAACGGCCTGTTAAAACCTTTTACGGAACTTTCAAAATCCGGAAAAGTAGTCAATGCATATAATGCGCTACTCCTGGCTGAAGAAATATCGACAGGAAAGAAAAATTAAAATTCTATTTATAAAGCAATGCAACTTGCAGAGAAACTTAAAAAAACAAGAAATATAATTAAAGATTAAATTTAGCAACTCCTCAAGCAATTGGGGAGTTTTTTTTGGCCCAAAAGTTACTTTCTGCGCTCGGCAAAAAATCGCTTCATCAGTTCTGAAGCTTCATCGGCCAAAACACCGCCCACTACTTTAGTTTTCGGATGAATCTGGGTTCCCATTTTGATAAAACCGCGTTGTTCGTCGCTGGCGCCAAAAACAATTCTGGAAATCTGGCTCCAATACAAAGCTCCGGCGCACATCTGGCAAGGCTCGAGTGTCACGTAAAGCGTACAGCCTATTAAATATTTTCCGCCAAGATAATTCGCGGCTGAGGTAATGCCCTGCATTTCGGCATGGGCAGTAACGTCATGCAGCATTTCGGTCAGGTTATGGGTTCGGGCAATGACTTTGTTGTCGATAACAATGACAGCGCCCACGGGAATTTCGCCTTTCTCGAAAGCCATTTCAGCTTCCTGTAACGCTTTTTTCATGAAGTAACTATCGTCGAAAGGATTTTCCATAAGTGCAAAAATACAATTTCAAGTGGGATATTCAAACTATGTAATAAACCTCAATATTGCTAAATGCTTTTCTGCTGACTTTATTCTTTTATAATTTTTGTGTTTGTAATTCCCGTTTCTGTATAAACTTTTAGAATATAATTTCCAGTCTTCAATCCGCTCAAATTTACTTTGTTTTCATTTACTGCATTTGAACTTAAAATTCTTCCAGTTATATCGTAAACTTCTACTTTGTTTACATTTTCTACTGTATTAAAAAACAGTATATCTTTTACTGGATTTGGATAAACGGAAAGTTTATTTATTCCTGAAATGTCATCGATCCCTAAAGTTTGAATTGTAGAAATAAAAGTATTGGTTAAAATTGGGTAATTATAGTCAAAATAAATACTGGCATTATTAGAAAAAGTATTTCCAACAGTTAATGTTGATTTAGTTTTAATTTTAAAAATAATATAACCATCATTATTTGCATTGTCAAAAGGTAAATTTATGTTTTCAAAAATGAATTCCACTTCGTTGATATTGGTCACTCTGGCATACACATTATGACTGGAACTTATAGGAGATAGTGTAGCAATATCAAACTTTGAAGTGTCAATAATATCCCGTACCACTATATCTTGGGCGTTGGCCGTTCCGTTATTCTCAAAATTAATCACATAATGAACATATTTTCCGGCAATATCAGGTGAAACAGTGGCCCCCTCCAAACAAATTTTATTATTAGGGTCAAAGGAATTAACAACTGTTTCACTCAAATTTGAAATGTTATCAGTTGGATTTACATCAGTTGCGCCTGTTATAGTTGCTGTATAATACAGTATATCGCCATTATTTACAGGCGGCGTTTCCGTTGGCGAATTAATATTAAATGTCAGGTTAATTTCCCTTGTTTCAAACGGCAAAAGGTTTGTAAAGCTCCATTGCAAAGCATTGGCTGATGTACTTGAGGTGATCGGGTTGCATAACAATAAATCCATAATGGTATCGTCAAATGTAAAATTCAAAGAACCGGATTGGACCTGGTTTCCTTTGTTTTTATATATGATTTTATATTTCGAATCAAAACCCGGTCTGGCGATATTAAGCGGAACAATTGAGACTTCCAGGTCGTTATGGATACCTGCCGGAGCTAAACACAAATCTACATTTGCCAAAATATTTGTTGGCGTAAAATTTATTGTTATCGGAGCTGTTAAGCCAAAATCAAATAGTGGAAATAAATCATTTACAGGCACTAAAGTGACCGAATTACTTTGCGTATATAATGTGAAATTACCAAATGAATCGGAAAAAGTGTAACACTGCGGACTGGTACAATTATATTGAATTTTTATGCCCGGAATGCCAACATTATTTTGACATCCATCGCCCTCTATATCAAATTTTACATTTCCTAAAACCGTGTTATATTTGCAGTTTGGTGTGAAATTATAATAGGGGCTTTGTTGAATCGTACTCGGTAAAAAAGAAAATTGCTCATTAAAATCTACACAAACCAAGTTCAGATTTGGAGAAGAATAAACACTAAAAACTCCTGCGTTCATCGAACTTTCATTTGCTCCATTTTTAAGGTTGATCCTTTGAAGATTAGTACAGTTGGACGCCCTAATTTCTGTATAATTATTGGAGCATGATAAATCAAGTTCAGTTATATATGGGTTTGAATTGGCGATAACTGCTTTTAAACTGTTGCAATTTTGTAAAGAGATCGTATGTAATCCTGTATTTGTAAAAACATCATTGTTACCATAACAATCAAGATGGACCAGATTTGTCAAATTAGATAAATTTAAATTTGAAATTACATTTCTGGAGCAAATTAGCTTAGTAAGATTGGAGCATCCCTGGACATTAAGAGTTGTAAAATCATAAGTAAATGACGTACTTGCATTATCACAATACAATTCTAATAAGGTTGTCATATTGGAAACGTCTAAACCATTTAATTTATTCCAGCTCAAATCAAGAATTTTTAAATTGGTGAAAAGTGTTTTGTTAAATATAGTCAAATCACTCCCGTTAAGTTTTAGTGTTTCTATGGTATTGTTTGGAAAAAAAGTGATGTTAGAAAAATTATTATTGTCTAATTCAATAATCTTTAGATTGGGTTTATTACTTAAATCAATACTTGTTACTGTTGTTTTAAAACCTCCATACGCATAAATTTCTTCTAGACTGGTAATATTATCGAGCGTATTGGAATAAAACTTACAACTTCCAAAATTTATAATTTTTAGGCTAGGTAAATTTAACAAGGAATATACAGGATTACTGGTATTGCTTCCGGCGTTTTGGCAATATAATGTAACTAATGCCGGTAAATTTTCTATTATTAATGTTGTTAAATATTGATTATTACTACTACAATCAATATAGGAAAGAAATTGCAATCCGGTAATATTTAAATTTACAATACGGTTGGATCTAAGGTCCAATTTTGTTAAATTCGGAAAGTTGGTAATCCCAACAACACTTGTTATAAAATAATAATTCCCATTCAGCGTGTAATTCATATTTAATTCAGAAACCTCATTGGCTTCACTCTGTTGAATCTCACCATC
This sequence comes from Flavobacterium sp., assembly GCF_035292545.1. GTDB lineage: Bacteria > Bacteroidota > Bacteroidia > Flavobacteriales > Flavobacteriaceae > Flavobacterium. Next base: position 29,382 of record NZ_DATDPV010000014.1, read on the forward strand.
ACTATTTGCATCGATTTTAAAATAATTCCCGCTCAGATTTTTTGCCAATAAATTTGAGGAACTTGCGCCCAATAATTTTATTTTAAAATTAGCATCAGGAATAGTAACGATTTGAGCACTGCATAATGTTGTTAAAACAATAAATAATAGAGTAATTTTATATTTCATAATTTATATTTTGTTTTGTCATACTATCAATTTAACCTTTCTGAATATTAATGTTTTGTAGCTAAATTACGACTTAATTCTTCAAATATAAGATAACTTTTGAAAATACGGCGTTTTTTTGTGGTTGATGGCTTTTATTAATTTACTCCAATTGATATTCTTTTTTCATTAATGCAATGAGTTGCCTGGCATCATTATTTAATATCATTTCCTTTTCCATTATCATTATATATACTGATTTAAGATCTCTTATGTTATTGTTAAATTCTCCCAGCAATGCCTTGTCACTTGATAAAAGATAATTTTTATTTCCCATTTCCATCTGTGCGATTGATTTGACTTGCCTGTCTTTTTCCAAGTCTTCCCGATCAAACAATTCGCGCATTAGTCGTCTCGAACTTTCAAATTCAACGTTTACACCTATTATATCAATATTGATAAGATCTCTTACTTTTGAATCATAACTTGCAATTCCTTCAGTCACTTTCTTATTTCGTATCAGTCGCATTGCCCCGGAATTTTTAAGTTGTTGCATCGTTCGGTCTGAATAAATAAAATCCGGATAACCGCCAGCTGCTCTAAGATTTCTGTGCAGTATATCATTGTATCCTTTTGAAAGTTTGGGATACATCTTCAGAACGGTATCCAGTCTTTTATCTATAAATTGAAATTCTTTTATCACCAAAGCCAAATTTGTGGTGTCCTTTTGCAAATCTTCAATCATCGATTTGATGTAGACTTCCTCTCTGTCCCCTTCAATTTTATGCTCCAATTGATACTCTGCCAAAAAACCGCAGAACACAGCAAGAAAAAGCATTAAAAACTCCCAAAAATACGTTTGCCAGTTTTTCTTTCCATGATTATGATGCGCGTGGTGGTGTACTTCCATATTTTCTGTTCCTTGATTTTGGTTTGTAGTATTACTGTCAGCAATAGGGATAATTTCGCCTGAGGGGTTTTCCGATTTGGGTTTATTCGGTTTATCTGCCTGTTCTTCGTCTGTATAGTCTGCCATTTATTTAGTTTATTGGTTTGTCAAAAGGTTAGCGTGTTTCAAGTATGACACTCAACATTTTTAGGCTTGGCGAAAGGCGGGATTTACGAAGTATTCAGTCCGTCTTTTCCCAAGCCGATGTTGTACGAGGTTTATTTTTCGCCTTCGTCCCTTTTTATTTCATATTCGCCAGTTCCGTCTTTTTGTTTCATCGCGGTTACTTTGCCATTTTCCATAACAAACTCAAATGTATAATCAGCAAATTCTTTTGTTTTAAAAAGGTTTGGCTTATAAGGAATTAGCTCTATATCCGGGGCTCCTCCTATAAATAATTGGTTTTTATTTTTCAGAAATACATTTATTGTATTTGTTCCGATTTTGTATTTTCCTGCATATTTAGTAAGTGTTTCAATCTTGCTTAAATTAGCATCTGTCTTTTTCATAAAAGTGACTTCGCCTTCATCTAACGAAATTACAAAACGGTCAATTTCACCTTGTGGATTGGTTTGATAGTTTAAGGAATAAAATCCGTCTTCTTCATCGTTACTTGTATCGAAACGGTTATAATGAAAATGATGCATCGGCAAATTAATATTGTGTAATCTAAAAACCATTTGGGTATCTTTTTGTGCAACATTAATAATACCGTAAGCATTGTTTTCAAAATCACCCAGATAATCACTTAATTTATGAGAGGGTGTTGTACCTTTAACCTGCCCTTGCATCGCTTTTTCTCTCCCATCTTTACCTAGCTTCTTGCTTGCATCTCTATTCTTTAAACCTCTTTCGCTCCAAGGCGTAATAGACATTCCTAATAGGTGTTCATAAACATTGTAAACAATTGAATTGTATCGAAGGCTATGATCACCGATAACAAAAACAATAACGCCAATACTATCTTGTGGCATATAGGATATTTGAGAGTGAATTCCATTCAAATCACCTCCGTGTAAAACCAATTGATGCCCACGATAAGATACCGATTGTCGTCCCATACCATACACCGGATTAAGTATTTCAGTATAACCTTGGCTTAATGCTGCGTTATTCATAGCAATGGATGGTTCCATTGTTGCATTTACCACAGCTTCCGGAATTACTTGCTTGCCCTCATAAACGCCTTTATTCATAAGTGCTGCAAGCCAATGTGATAAATCGGTAATATTGGAAATGATAGAACCTGCCGGACCTAAACCATCTGTTTCGCTATTATATTCTGTTTTGTAAAGAATAGTAGTGTCTCTTTTTTCATTATAGGGTACAAAATAATCGGATTGCTTTTTCATATCAGCAATACTAAAAAAGGTATTTTTCATTTTTAAAGGGTTCAATATTTTTTCCTGAACATAACTTTCCCAAGTTTTCCCTTCAACCAAATTAATAATATGCCCCGATGCAGCATACATTAAGTTATTGTATAAAAAACCTTGGCGCAACGGTTGGACAGGTTCTAAATATTTTAATTTATCAAATAATTCAGTTCTGTTAAAATCAGATTTGTACCAAATTAAATCGTGTCGGGTAACCCCAGTTCGATGTGAAAGCATATCTCTGACGGTAATGGTATTATTTAATTCATTATTGTAGAACTGAACAGATGGGACAAAGGTTTTTATTGGTTTATCCCAATCTAATTTTCCTTCATTTACCAACAAACCTATTGCTGTTGCCGTAAATAATTTTGTATTAGAAGCAATTTGAAATAAAGTGTTTGCCGTGATTGGTGTTTTTTTTCCATAATCACGGTAGCCATAGCCTTTTGCAAAAACCAGTTTGCCATTTTTAACGATACCAACACCAACACCTGGCATATTCCAATTTATAAGGTTGGTTTCCATTTCTTTGTCAAATCCAATGAGTTTGTTTTGGATTTCGATGTCTTGACCAAAACAAATGTTGGTATAAAGGCATAAGCAAATAAAAAAGGCAATTGATTTCATAATATTATTGAATTAATTATTTCCATTCTAGAGTTAGAAACTTGTCATGTTTTAAATCTCGTACTACTTATTTTATAAGAAATTTTAATTAAAAAAAATCCCTCAGTCCACAAAAACAAACCATATCTAAGAAGTCTTTATTTACAAACCTACTTGCAGTTTATTAAATAAGCAAATTCTTAAATTACTGCTTTACAACCTTTTAGTCTGTTAATATTTAGGCAATTTACAATAATAAACAAATACCAAACTATCCCTAAATTTAGGGATATTTGTACTAGCTATATTTGGGGAGGGTAATAGTCAGATTTTAAAACCAACGGAAATATCTTTTTTGGCCAATATATAATCGGGCGCACCACACAAAATTATTTTGAGTTCTCTGGCGGGGTTACCGTTAATTAATGACTTAATTCTTCACGTATAAGATAACTTTTGAAAAAAGGCGCTTTTTGATGGTTGATGGAAGTTAGTGATTTTGAGGAATTAATATTGGTGGATGGCTTTTATGTTTTTGGCAGTTCCTTTAGAATCTTTTCTAGTTTATCTTCTTTAAAGAAAAATAAACTTCCTAAATATTCCTTATTTTTTTCCGTGAAAGGTTTATTAGTTAAATCATTTTCAAAATATCTTGAGTATGTTGCTCTAAACTTTTTTTGGTAGTGATAACTGTCTATAGCAAATAAAGGGCTCGTTATAGGTTGCGCTAAAGCTTCATTTAAATTGCCAAATCCATCCATCACTAAAAAAAGTTTATATCCATTTTCTTTAGCATAATTTTCATAAACCATAAGTGGTTTGCATAAATCAGAAGTACATCCATTCTTAAAAATATAAACAATTGATTTAGGGTGGGCTTTCAATTCTTGTTTTAATTGAGTGCCGTTTACTTTATATATGTAATCTGTATTAAACTCTGTAACATTGTTTAGCGCAACGATTTTGCTTTTTTGGGATTCCTCTAATTTTTTATAATCATTTGTAAGTCCTTGTATACTGCAAGAGGATATAAAGGCAAGTAAAAAAAATAAAAGTATTTTTATTTTCCTATTAAGTGTTTGTTTTTGCCTAATTTTATTTTGTTTTTTAATGCTTAGAGATAACGGATTGCGGGCACGGATTGCAAATCCGCCTTTACTTTGTGGACACATCCGCGCCGTCTGCGTATGTAATGTCATTGTATTTCAAGCTCCTTTTGTAAAATTTTTATAAATGCATCTTTAGTTACGCCATCTTTTGACTTAAAATTTAAATTAATCAATTCATCCTCGGCAACATATCGTCCTTTTCTATAAAGTGTATCTAATATATGTTGAACCGAATAGTGTTCCGCATTGATGAAAATAATTTTGTCACCAACGCTGTCAATCTTCATACGCTGCTTTTCTTCGTCAAAAAATAATTCCTGCTCAATGGTAACAGTATAGTTTAGGGCTTTTTCTGAATAAGCATCAGTAGAGGAATAGCTGACATATGGAATAATAAATATTGTCAAATTCCACATAGCATGGAAAAGTACACCCCACAAAAAATTGAATCGGACTCTGAGATAACTAAGGATGAACCCTCCTGCTAACTGCGATAAAATGATTAAAGGAGATAAAAGGTAAAATAAGGTAGTACGATTCGAATAATTCCATAGATGGACAAGACCAAAACAAATAACAGATACATAAACTAAACCTGGAAAAATTTTCGTCCATTTTTTTTGGGTAATAAAAGTTGTTTTGAGCCCATTATACCGCAGGAAGTATCTAAAAAACAATTCTTCTGCAAGTGGTACTAAAATAACGTAAAGAAGAATGGACGTTTGCCATGTTAAATAAGCATATTGATTATAAGACATGGGTACCATTTCAGATACCAAAGTTAAAAGTGGATCAATGATAACAATTGAAAGGATACCAATCAGCCCAAATAAAATTAAAACAACATATAATTTACTTTTTACAGTCAGGTCGATTTGTCGATCGTCAGGCTTAATTATAAATCCCAGAAAATCTTTTAATGTAGTTTTAATCATTGGTATTTAATCAAATTTCCAAAATACAAAGAACCGACAATTAGACTTAAGTTACAACTTCTATTAATTTAAAATAATTCTTCACATCAAGATTATCATTTTGTTGACGCAATCAAAAATTTCTGCTAACGTCCCGCTGGTTGCGGTCATTGGCGGATTGAACAAACCCAACAATCTACTGAACCGCAGTTACAAGAGGTTTTTTTTAATTTTCACCCATAAATAAAGCGATTTAAATTATTAACAAATCGCTTTTGACTACTAAGTAATTATAGAACCGTTAAGGTAATTTTGTTAAGATTAAATCGGTTGGTATTGAAAAATCAATTGGTTTTTTTGGTAAATTACTTGAACGATAAGTTTCAATATTGTGTAATCGCCATTGTGCTTTTAAAGGATTTGAACTTAAATCTTGTATTGTAAAATTAGCTCCGCAAAGTTTTCCTTTTATTTTATCAGATGCAGTAATATGCAAATTTTTATTTGCTGGACGATCAAGAACCGTTAGTAGTGGAGCGAAAGTTAATGCAGTTGCTAAATCATTAAAAGTAGTAGTGAAATTTAATGTATTTACAATTTCAACTCCATTTAAAACATATTGATAACCACCCATTAATTCATCTTTATATACATTTTCTAAATTATGAGCTTTGTAATGTAAGACTTTAATAAATTTAATTCTAAAAAAAGTATTATTACCGTCGTTCCATTCCCAAGTTCCAACAAATGGATCTAAAATCCCATCAATATCTTTGATGTAATTATTGTTTTTTAAATCTGTAGAACCATCGTAAGTTGATAATGAAATGGTTTGTTGTGCCTTGCACGATATTGTTAAAATCGTTATTAATATTAAAACTATAATTTTCATCGTATGTTTTTTATTATGTTATTAATTAAAACAAGGGGCTTCTTTGAACGTGCCTAATAAATTTGTTGCTAATTTTGTCCCGTTTGAAAATGTGTTAGTGGCACTATATAACGCTATACCTAATCCTTGATTGGCTATGAATTTGGATAATGCTTTTTTAATAAGCCAAAAGTTGTTTCCAACTTTTCCAACAAGCCAGATTACGGCTTATTGAAATCAAAAAAAACTACATATAACCCAATTCAAAAGCTATTTATAACTTAATGATGCTTTTCATAGGAGCCGCTTTTAGCAGATCGTCATTGTTTAATTATTTCTCTTTTTACTTCGTTATATATTTCTTCATTGGATTTGTCTTTAGATGAGTAATATATTTTTTGGTTGTCATTTGTAATTAATAAGATAATTGGTGTTTTCTTCGAGTTAATTAAAAGTTTTACTTTTTCATCATTTACAGTTCTGAAAAATCCTTTTTTAATTGTTTCGAGTGCAAAACCATTTGTTTTGGATGAAATTTCAGGCAACTTGTCAAGTAATTCTATGGATTTTAAATCACTTATGTTTATTTCTGTTCCGTATTCACCAGTTATTTCTATTTTCTTATTATCGACTATAATTTCGTTGTCTTTTAGACCGCTTTTAAACTCATAAATAATTACCACAAAAAGTAAAAACATAACACTCATCGCAATATATGTTGTAATATTTTGCTTTTTACTTTTATTTTTTGCGAATTGATTTGATTTCCAAATAAAATAAACATAGGCAAGTATCGGATAAGTACCTAAAAATATTCCACTCCAATCTGAATTTACAAAATAAAGTAAAAGTATAGATATGATTAATAATGAAAATCCAAGGAAAAAATGGAAATTTCGAAAAAATGGAATGTATGATTTAATGTCAAAATTTTGTCTTTCAACTTCGGACATTGTATTATAGCCTGAAAGTAAATATTTGGCATTATTTTCATTAACAATAAATGCTATTGCAAAAAATATTGCACTTAAAATTAAAATTGGTACTATCATTGGTTTAAAATTTCTGCTAACTTATTTATACAACAAGGCCTCCTTAAAAACCTTCTCTAATCTAACCGCAATAGCGTTGTATAAGAAGTCTTTACTTACAAACCTAACTACATTGCATTAAAAAACCTAATCTTTAATTTACTGCTTTATAGTCTTCCGGCAATATTTTGGGAGCGTATTATTTAAATTAAAAACCAACAAGAATATCTTTTTTTATCAATACATAATCGGGAGCACCGCATGATATTCTTTTGGCTTCGTTAGTGGCTCTGATTTCAGGAATTAAACGTTCAATAAGTGTTGTAAAACGCCCCGAAAAGTATGTTCCGTAACATTTCCAAGTTTGTGCCTTCTGTTTATATTGTCAATGTATTGTTCTAAAGTTATTGGGTTTATGTCAATTATTTCGAAACACAAAGATAATTTTTTAAACGAAATTTCCGATGTTTTCGGATTTGGAGAAATGCAAAGGTTTTTCGAGTTCGCTGACCACTCTTGTAATTTCTTCAACCCAATACATATATTTACCGTAAATTTGTCACAACACTACTAAGATGTCACAAAACTTACTGCAACATATCAATTCTCCGGCCGTTTTACGCCAACTTGACGAACAACAACTTCCTCAGTTAGCCCGTGAATTACGTGATTTTATTATCGATATTGTTTCGATAAAAGAAGGGCATTTGGGCGCCAGTTTAGGCGTCGTGGAACTTACCATTGCCTTGCATTATGTATTTAATACCCCCGAAGATTTATTGGTTTGGGATGTGGGCCATCAGGCTTATGGACATAAAATATTAACGGGAAGACGGGAACAATTCCATACCAACAGACAATTGAACGGTATCTCCGGTTTCCCAAAAAGAAGCGAAAGCGTCTATGATACTTTTGGCGTAGGCCACTCCTCTACCGCGATTTCTGCCGCTTTGGGAATGGCGATTGCCTCCAATCTGAATGGAAATTTCGAAAAACAGCATATTGCGGTGGTGGGCGATGCTTCGATTGCATCAGGTATGGCGTTTGAAGGATTGAATCACGCCGGCGTTACCGATGCCAATTTATTAGTGATTCTGAATGACAATGCTATCGGAATTGACCCTAGCGTCGGAGCTTTGAAAAAATACCTTACTGCTGTAAAAGAGGGGAAAAACCCTAAGCAGAATAACATGATCAAATCCCTGAATTTTGATTATTCGGGACCGATTGACGGGCATGATATTTTTGCGGTTATCAAAGAACTGAAACGGTTGCAAAAAATAAAAGGCCCAAAATTTCTCCACATCATTACCACCAAAGGAAAAGGCTTACAGCAAGCAGAAGAGGATCAGGTAAAATACCACGCACCGGGGAAATTCGATAAGACGACCGGAGAAATTCATTTGAAATCCGAAGACCATTTGCCACCAAAATATCAGGATGTTTTTGGTTTGACCCTTTTGGATTTGGCCACAAAAAACGAGAAAATCATTGGAATAACCCCTGCCATGCCAACAGGAAGTTCGCTGAAATTCATGATGGATGCTTTTCCGAAACGCGCTTTCGACGTGGGAATCGCCGAGCAGCACGCCGTGACGTTATCAGCCGGAATGGCAACACAAGGCATGGTGGTATTTTGCAACATCTACTCTACTTTTTTACAGCGTGCTTACGATCAGGTGATTCATGATGTCGCTTTACAGAACTTACCGGTCATTTTTTGTCTGGACCGGGCGGGTTTGGTTGGCGAAGATGGCGCAACCCATCACGGCGTTTTCGATTTGGCTTATTTGCGTTGTATTCCGAATATGATTATCTATTCTCCAATGAATGAATTGGGTTTGAGAAATATTTTATATACCGCACAATTAGGTTTGCCGCATCCCATAGCCATGCGATATCCAAGAGGCCGCGGCGTTATTGTGGATTGGCAAAAACCCTACAAGAAAATCGAAATCGGCAAAGCAAATTATATAAAAGAAGGTTCATTAGTAGCCGTTTTATCAAATGGTCCGATTGGGAATAATGTAACTTTGGCTTTAGCCAAAATAAATCATCCGGATGCCATCGCCCATTATGATTTTGCCTTTGTAAAACCATTGGATGAAAATGCATTACATGCTATTTTCGATGAATTCGAATCCATAATCACTATTGAAGATGGCGTGATAAAAGGCGGTTTCGGCAGTGCCATTATAGAATTTGCCTCGAAAAATAATTATCAGACACCCATTAAAACATTGGGAATCCCCGACGAATTTATCGAACACGGAACCGTTGAAGAGCTACAACAATATTGTAAAATTGACGTTAAGAGTTTAGAAATAATGCTGTCAGGTTATTAATTAAAATCCATTATTAAAACTTTCACCCCCCCCATTTTTATGAGAACTAACCACTTTCTTATTGGCTTTTTTTTGCTTATTAGTCATCTAAGCAGCTATTCGCAAAAAATCATTACTACTAAAAATACCGATACCATTTCTAATTGGAAAAAGAAAAACACCGTTGGATTCGACTTGACCGAAATTGCATTTGTAAACTGGAGCGCCGGAGGAACCAGCTCTATTTCGGGTTTGTTGAAAGGCAATTTTACCAGAATTTATTTACGCGATAATATCAAATGGCATAATGAGCTGATCGTCCGTTACGGTATGAACAAGCAAGATGGTATTGAAATGAGAAAAACGGATGATGCGCTACAGTTTAATTCTACAATTGGCTATCGAAAAGACACCATTTCTAATTGGTACCATTCTGCCAAATTCAACTTTAATACCCAATTTACAAACGGCTATGCGTATCCAAATACTGATTTGGCGATATCGAAACCATTTGCTCCTGCCTATACTTTCATAGGAATCGGCGCCGAATATGCCAATAAAGAGAAGCATGTTGTGGTTTACATTTCTCCATTGACATTAAAAAACACTCTGGTTTTGGACCAACGATTGGCAAACCAAGGTGCCTTCGGTGTAAAAGGCGCAACCTATGATGTTGATGGAAATTTGATTACGGAGGGTGAATTATCTAAAACAGAATTGGGTTTTTTGGTTACCAGTAAGTACAAAGCAGAGATCTTCAAAAACATTAATTTAGAAAATCGATTGAGCTTATATTCTGATTATATCAATAAATTTGGAAATATTGATGTCGACTGGCAATTGCAATTGGATTTGGTGGTAAACGAATATGTGAAAGCTAATGTTGGGACTCATTTAATTTATGACGATGACATTAAAGCTAAAAAAGACGTCGCCGGAGAGCAAGTAACTGTAGGCCCTAAAGTACAATTAAAACAAATGCTTGGCGTCGGTATGGTTTACAACTTCTAAATAAACAAAAAAGCCTGTAACAGAAGTTACAGGCTTTTTTTATTGGATTAATTTTAAACTTAGTTTAAAATAATTTTTTGAGTATGATTTAATTCTTCACCATTGATTTTCAAGATATAAATTCCTGATTGAAGATGGCTTAAATCGATTGTTTTGTCGATATTGAAATTATCGTTTTGAACATTATAAACCACTCTTCCGTTGATATCAACCACTTGAAGATTTATTTTCCCTGTGAATTGGGCTATATGAATATTAACCTGTCCGTTAGAAGGGTTTGGATATACTTTAATCATATTGCTGTTTTCAAAATAATCAATAGATAAAGTACAATTTGGACCGGCAGCCGGTTCAGTAAAGTCTTCTGTTTGGTCATTAATTCCGGCAACACCGCTATTAGTTCCTGAAGAAGCATTAACTCCCAATCCTCTTCTGGCAAAAACTTGCCAGATCATACAATAATTCTGTCCTCCTGTTGTAGCTTGATCTGCAGCTAATATTGCATCTCTACCAGAAACAAATGAAGGATTACATGGCTGTAATTTTAAAGCATCAACAACTAAACGCAATACTTTATTATTACCTCCAGTTCCATTGTATATATTTGAATCAAAACCATATTTAGCACGGTAAGCCCAAGCTAAATCCCATAAAATAGTAGCCCAAACTGAACCTACTGAATGCACGTCAATACGAGGATTCCCATCGGCGTCATTATATTGCATTCCGTTTGTATCTCCAAAAGTAAAAGGATTAACAGCCATATCTGGAGAATATTTATATTGTCTAATCCCTGATCCAGTTGTAGGCTGGCTTGATACGAAAGTACCAATTCCTCTTGCATCATTAGCGGTATCAGCTGCTTTCATTTGCAACATTAGCGCAAAGAAATCTGACCAACCCTCACCCATTTGCTCTGAACTTTGCAAACAACTAGAATTTGCAGGACCTCCTGTTAATCTCGTTGAAATTCCATGACCATATTCATGAGCAATGATTACATTATCGAAATCTCCATCAGAATTTACAAACGGAGCTTCGCCCAATTGGAGTTTACCATTTACTGTTTCCATTTTGATTCTTGTAATTAATGCTTCACCAATTGCTTGAGTTACACTAATCGCAGGAATTGTAATAGTTGCATCTGCACCAGACATATTTATTGAAGCCGAAACGGTAGGAGATGGCCCCACATTATTAACAATAATTACTGCTGTTGCACCTGCATTTTGTGCGTTTTTTACTTTCTCTGTAAAAGCACAAGGAGTTCCTCCTGAAGCTTCTGCCAAAGATCTTCTGATCACTACAATCTTACCATTGATGGCTGCAGCGTTTACGGCCGGTCCACATCCGTCAGCATTATCAGTTGTACCAGGATCCGGGGTTCCATCATCATATAACACTAAATTTGATTGAATAAGTGCTGGTGCTACAGGAATGTTTACATGTCCCGGAGAAAAAACATTATCATTAGCTTGTCTGGTTCCCGCAATATCTGCTGGCGAATTGATAGTTAATGGGTGGATTGGTGCTGCATAACTCCAAAGATACATTTGCATTCTTGGCGCTGAACCATCTACCGGAGTAGAAAAATTAGCATTATTTAAATTTTGCGGTGTTGAAGTAGAACCGTCTTGTGAATCAGCAAAAACAGCGTCTCCTAAAAAACTAGTCGCTCCACCATTTCCATAATTATTTTTTTGGAAATTACCATTAATCTCATTGAAACCATATTGATAAAATACATCATGCATGATGTTATTCATATAGAACAGATTAGTTGTAGCAGCACTTAAATAAGTAGATGGCTGAGCAGTAACTCCACCATAAGGGAAATCAAAAGTTAAACTTGCTGTTCCATCTGGACTAATTCCTGTTCCATTATTAGTATTTCCGTCTTCTTGAGCATAAACATTATTTCCTCTTGTATAGGTAAATTCAGCACCCGTTGCGCCGTTTGTATCATGCCATCCATAAGGAGATGCTGTTGCGTTTTCAGGGTTAGAAATCAATTGTCTTGGCCCATGATTAGGACTTTCTATATTGAAAGGGATTACTCTATAAGATCCAGCCATCGGTTGTAAAACAGATTGTGTCTCTTTAAAAAAAGTTTTTGTGAAATTTATTGAGTGGTCATGTGTAGCATGATTAGACTTTTCTCCAAAGCTGCAAGAAATAACCATGTCATTTTTTTCCAACATTTTTCCGTCTAAGGCATCAATTCTAACACTCCATAAATGTTGAAATCCAGGTGCGTAAATCGTAAAATCCCAAGCTAATTTTAGCTTATTATCAGCTGTAAACTGATAAACCAATTCCGCCGAGATTGGATCATTAACCAATACCCCGTTGCTGATTTTAAATTCTTTAGGACTTTTTGTTTCAATTATTTCAAAAGATCCTGAATTAGAAATTTCTAATACAGTAATTGCTTTTGACAATGCCTGAAGAACTGATAATGTTGGAGTTACAGCATTTGCTTTTTGGGCAACATTGTCAACAAACCGGCTGCCAACATTGATAACTTCACCGTTTTTTATCCAAAAATTGGAAACGGCTCCAAAAATTTCAGTCCCGTTGTAACGCTGTTTAACATAGAAATTATTGATGTTTGTGCTAGTAGAACTTGCTTCGCTTTCAACAATCCAGTCATTAATGTCATTATTTGTAAGATCTAACTTGGTGTAGTTTGCATTCAAATAGTTCTGAATCTTTTCATTATTGGATTGAGAAAAACCAATAAACGGAATAAGAAACAAGAATAGTAGGGTAATTTTTTTCATTGATTTGGTTAATGTGTAATTAATTAAGAATCCAAAAATAAATATTTTTTACAACATACGCAATTTTAAGCGTAAAACATTGATAATTTAACTTTTAGATGCAGTAATTGTATTATAAAGTATAAATGCATTGCCATCTGTAAGCAATGAAACGAAATGACAAATGTGAAGCAATCGGTCATACAGATGATCCTTTTCGACATGGAATTTCTCCGGAAGCAACTTCAGTAGCAACTTGTCAAAATTGGTTGCCTTTCCTTCAAAATCATTATTAAAAGCGGTTGTGAATTTATCCAATAACGTATTTATAATCTGATAACCAGTCAATTCCTTTTCGATTACTTCTCTGCTTTGATAAATATTTTTCACACTCAACTTGATGATATCATCCATTTGTGCCTTGTATTTGCTTTTATCGGTCAGGGCAAATGGGAATTTCCCTTCCAGAATCGCTTTTTCATTTTCGACAAAAACTTTTACCACATCGTTAATCAAACTTCCGATGGCCAACGCACGCAAATAACTGATTCGGTCTTCTTTAGTAGTTAAAGAATTGTATTTCTTCGTATCAATACTGTCTTTTACTAATTTAATTAAATATTCCAACGCAAAATCTTCGGAAACCAAACCAAGGTTCATTCCGTCTTCAAAATCGATAATGGTGTAACATATATCATCGGCAGCCTCGACTAAATAAGCCAGCGGATGTCTTTCGTAGCCAATGTCATTTCCTGTTTTATTGGAAATCATCCCCAATTCGGAAGCCACTTCCTGAAAAGATGCTTTATCGGATTGAAAGAAACCATATTTTTTATCGGCGATATTAGTAGTCGGTTTTTTGGGTAAACTCTCTTTTGGATATTTCATGAAGGCGCCTAAAACAGCATACGTAAGTCTGAGACCGCCATCAATCCCATTGCGCGTGCTCGAAAGCACCGAAAACCCATTCGCATTGCCTTCGAAATCAATTAAATCCTGCCATTCTTTGTCATTAAGCTGGTCTTTGTATTTTTGGCCGTTGCCAATAGAAAAATATTCGCCAATGGCTTTTTCACCGGAATGCCCAAAAGGCGGATTTCCAATATCATGTGCCAAAGAAGCCGCAGCCACGATGGCACCAAAATCGTTCATGTGAAAGCCGTGAATTTCTTTTAAATGCGGATATTTTTCGATGATTTTTTTTCCAACCAACCTTCCTATGGAACGTCCAACGACAGACACTTCTAAACTGTGCGTTAATCTGGTGTGCACGAAATCCGTTTTCGACAACGGAATCACTTGTGTTTTATCCTGTAAACTTCTAAAAGCCGACGAGAAAATGATTCGGTCGTAATCGACTTCAAAACCCAAACGCGTGTCGTCCTGTTCTTTTCGCAATCGTTTGGTCGTGTCGCCTTGTCGTTTTAGAGATAAAAGTTGTTCCCAGTTCATCGTTTTTGTTTTGGATTTTGAATAAGCGAATATAAAGAAAAACAGCTATCAAAATGACAGCTGTTTTTTATTTTAAATTACATTATCTCCAACTTGGTCGGAAGGAACAAACAATCGCTTCTTTTCGTTAAACTCATGTTTTTTTACCACATAGGTTTGCGAAAAAGCATCATGCCAACCTCTTGAATGAATGTTTAAAAAAGTAATTGCTTCAAATGGAATAAAACGACATAGGGTTCTCTTGACAATGGTTTTAGCATCTGGTTTCGAACCATCCCTCATGACTACAAATGTTTTGGTGAAATATTTAGCAATGGTGCGGGAAAAATTTATCTCCATGAACCCGTAATATAAAATCATGATGACAGTACCTGACAAAAATTGCTCTAAACCGTTCATGGTTTCAATCCTTTCGGATAATTCATAACTATTTGATATGTCCGCAATGACAATAAGGGTAAATCCTATGCTGATCCAAATAATATACAGAATCACTAAATCAATGAGGCAATTCAAGAAACGTTGCCCGCGAGTAGCGAATAGCTCTTTAGTAACCGTAAAGTCTTTATTTTCCATTTTAATTGTTTTTAAAATATAAAAAGAGCCAATAACGCTGGCAACTATTTCAAATATAGTGAATTATTCTTATAGTATTAATCAGAATATTCATTATTATTAACTAAAACTGCTTTATTAAATTCCAATTAAAGCTGTGTGTAATTCAATTTTTGAACTTAAAAATAACAAATAAAAAAGGGAGTATTTGAAAACTCAAACACTCCCTTAATTTTATAAATGAAAAATACTATGCTGCAAAATTAATTAATTCTAAGGAAATTTTAATGAGAGAATCAGTTGTTGCTTCTCCATCTTCAAATTCTACTAAATTCGTTACATCTATATTTGACCTAATCTTTTCTTGATTTTTAATATAAAAAGTTTTTGAAGCGTCTCCATATCCTAAAACAAAAGCTATTTCATCAAACTCTCCTTTATTCAAAAAAGGAATCTTTTCATCGGTCGGAGAAAATGAATTAAAAAGTTTGACCAGCACATCTTTTAGGTATTGCACATCATTCAAACTACTATTAAGTTTAAAGATTCTTTCTTCTCTTCCTAAATCAATATTTATTAAATCAACGCTTGATTTTAAACTACTTTCTATTAATCTAAATTCCTTTAATTTACCAAATTCCAAAAAGTTTTTAATAAAATATCTTGGTGGCGCCTGTCTTAATTGCAGAAAATAATTTGAGACACCTTTTAATCTCATGAAATTATTAAAAGCATTTTCAAAAACCATTTTTACGCCATGATTTTCTTTTTTCTGAACGATTAAAAAACCAAACTTAGAATTCTTTGGAACATGAATAAGAAAAAAAAAGTCTTTAGAAAACAAATCGTTTTTAGAAATATCAAACTTCAAAACATTAGTCTTACCGTCTTTTATCTTACCGTTTTCACCAGTATAAGCAGAATCAAAATAACCTGTAATTATTCTTTTATCCATATCTTTCTTTTGAACATCAGTCAGCGTAAAAGTTCTAGATTTCCCTAGACTATCTGAATAACCCCTAATGTTTTTATGAATATGACTACAGAAGTCATTCATAGTGTCTAATAAGTCATCTTCTTCATTGTAAAAGTTTAAGACTTGTTGTGCTTTTGCTTTATTTAAAAGCGAAAATCTGTATATAATTAAATTTATCATTCCTGTTTTTTTTAAATAATTTGTTGATAACTCTTGGACGCCTTATGACGTAAGAGGCATTGAATAATAATATTAACAATGCTGATTTCTGCAAAAATTTAACTTGGAAAGAAGTTTCGAATTCTATACTTTTGTAGTATAAAATAAGCAGGTGAGGTAACCTTTACCTTCTATATTTAACTTAATTAAAGCTTACCAGGGCCTTTTATTATTAAGTTTCAAAGTTAGGGATATCGCAGATGTCCCTTTTTTTTATGATTTTTTTTACCTCCGCAAATAAATTTAAAATTATTATTCTTATAAAAGGCTTCAATTAAGAAGCCTTTGCTATTTTTAAAATATACTAATTATGACCCACACATTTCACAATCTTCCGGTCCTGCAGCTTGTGCTTTAAGCAACATCGCTTTAAAATCATCGATTGCAATTTCTTCAGTTGCTGGTGTTTCTTCTACTTTTTTATCGTTGTTTAAGGTGAATTTAATCGCATCAACTGCCGCTTTCGTTCTCAAATAGTACATTCCGGTTTTCAATCCCGATTGCCATGCATAGAAATGCATTGACGTTAGTTTCGAATAATTGGCATCTTGCATAAACAAGTTCAACGATTGCGATTGATCTACAAAATATCCACGTTGACGTGACATATCGATGATGTCTTTCATAGACATTTCCCAAACGGTTTTGTACAATTCTTTCAAGTCCTGAGGAATCGCATCAATGTTTTGAACAGAACCGTTGTGACGCATGATTTCTTGCTTCAAATCCTCATTCCATAATCCTTGTTTTACCAAATCGTGCAATAAGTGTTTGTTCACGACAATGAATTCGCCTGATAAAACTCTACGGGTGTAAATATTTGAAGTATACGGTTCGAAAGCTTCGTTGTTTCCTAAAATCTGAGAGGTCGAAGCCGTCGGCATTGGCGCCACCAAAAGTGAATTTCTCACCCCGTGTTCCATAACTTCTTTTCTCAAAGAAGCCCAATCCCATCTTCCAGACAATTCTTCATCTTTCATTCCCCACATATTATGTTGGAATTCTCCCTGAGACATTGGCGATCCTTTGAAAGTAGAATACGCTCCTTCTTCGACAGCCATTTCCTTAGAAGCGGTTACGGCAGCAAAATAAAGGGTTTCGAATATTTCCTGGTTTAATTTTTTAGCTTCATCAGATGTAAAAGGCAAACGCAACAAGATAAAAGCATCGGCCAACCCTTGCACTCCCAATCCAATTGGACGGTGACGCATATTGGAATTTTCGGCTTCTTTTACCGGATAATAATTTCTGTCAATAACTTTATTCAAGTTTCTTGTCACACGTTTCGTTACCTTGAACAATAAATCGTGATCGAATTTTCCATTTTCAACAAACATTGGCAACGAAATCGACGCCAGGTTACAAACCGCCACTTCGTCTGGCGAGGTATATTCCATAATCTCGGTACACAAATTCGAAGAACGAATCGTACCTAAATTTTTCTGGTTTGATTTTCTATTGGCCGCATCTTTATACAACATGTATGGTGTTCCGGTCTCGATTTGAGATTCCAGAATTTTCTCCCACAATTCACGTGCTTTGATGGTTTTTCTGCCTTTTCCTCTAACTTCATAATCAATGTACATCGCTTCAAATTCTTCGCCGTACACATCATACAATCCCGGACATTCGTTAGGACACATCAAAGTCCAATAACTGTCGTCCTGCACACGTTTCATGAATAAATCCGAAGTCCACATCGCGAAGAATAAATCTCTGGCGCGCATTTCTTCTTTTCCGGTATTCTTTTTCAAGTCCAAAAATTCGAAAATATCCGCATGCCACGTTTCGATATAAATCGCAAAACTTCCTTTACGTTTTCCACCACCCTGATCTACATAACGAGCCGTATCGTTAAAAACACGCAACATCGGAACAATTCCGTTCGATGTTCCGTTGGTTCCACGAATATATGATCCTGTTGCACGAACATTGTGAATAGAAAGTCCGATTCCACCTGCCGATTGCGAGATTTTTGCCGTTTGTTTCAACGTGTCATAAATTCCGTCAATACTGTCATCTTGCATCGCCAAAAGGAAACAAGAAGACATTTGAGGTTTCGGAGTTCCAGCGTTGAACAATGTTGGCGTTGCATGCGTGAAGAATTTCTTCGACATCAAGTCATACGTTTCTATCACGGATTCCAAATCATTTAAGTGGATTCCAACAGAAACACGCATCAACATATGTTGTGGTCTTTCGACAATTTTCCCGTTCAATTTCAGCAAATAAGAACGTTCCAATGTTTTAAAACCGAAATAATCGTAGTTAAAATCCCTGTTATAGATAATATGAGAATTCAAAAATTCCGCATTCTCCATAATCACTTTATGCACTTCATCCGAAAGCAATGGCGCTTTTTGTCCATTTCTCGGGTTTACATAAAAATACATTTCGTTCATCGTTTCCGAGAATGATTTGTTCGTGTTTTTATGCAAATTCGAAATTGCAATACGCGCTGCCAATTGTGCATAATCCGGGTGCGCAATAGTCATTGAGGCCGCAGTTTCCGCCGCAAGATTGTCTAATTCCGAAGTCGTAACCCCGTCATACAAACCTTCAATTACACGCATCGCCACTTTTACAGGATCGACCAAATCGTTCAATCCGTAACACAATTTTTTTATTCTATCCGTAATCTTATCAAACATTACCGGCTCTTTGTGGCCGTCTCTTTTTACTACATCCATACTTTTAGAATTATAAGTTATAAGTTATGAGTTTCAATTCAGAACTCTTTAATCTGTTTTTTTTATTTGAAGCTATTCCCGCTATCCGTTGCAATCTTTTATTTGAGATTCTTCCTTCGTCAGAATGACAAATAAAAGGATTTCCTCTTCTATCGGGGCTAACCTAATTTTATAGCTCGGGATTTCCCGAATAAATTTTGGCTTTCCCGTTTCATTCTTGGTTCCGCGAAGTCTCCGACTTCGTGGATGCGTTAAAAGGTCTCCCGACCTTTCTTGTTACCAACTCAAACTATTCGTAAATAATTTTGAATCCAAAACATCAATGACCGGATTTGACACCTTCTCAATTTCTAATAATCCTTTCCCATCCACATAATTATTTGCACTTGAATACAAATAATGCGAAGCCTTTTCAACAATCCCGGCTCGAACAGGATTCAGATGTATATAATCCAGCTTTTGCCAAAGAAATTTTTCTGTGTAAATTTCTTCCGGATGATTTCCATATTGCCAAAACTGGTATTTTTCATTTCGAGAATGACTTTTACAAGCAAACTCAAATCGTTTCAACATCCAATCCCTTCTGCTTTCGGGATTATTCTCAATCGCAATCAAAATTGATTTAGCCGTAAACTTCTTGAAATCCCTAATCAAATCCGATAATTTCCCATCATTCGACTGAACTATCAAATGAATATGATTGGACATAATTACAAATCCATACAAAATCATTCCTTTATTGTGTATACAAAAATTCAAACTGTCAATGACAATATCTCGATATTTCTTTCTCGAAAAAACATCAACCCAATCAATTACTGTTGCAGTTATGAAATGTGCTTTTGTTTGATCATTTATTTTATATCCGTTTTCTTCCATGAAATAATTATTAGTCCAAAATAAAAAATTTCGTTCCGTGAAGTCTACGGCATTACGGATGCGCCTGAAACTCTCCCGCCCTTAGTTTTAATTTTATCTCCCATCAAAGGCGGTCGAAGACCGCTTCTCACAATCACGAAGTCGGAGACTTCGCTAAACTATTTCTAAAAATCCGCGTCAAAGCTAATTTTTTGCGCATCCGAATCGGTATTCATCACACCTGATTTTTGGTATTCCGCCACTTTCTTTTCAAAGAAGTTGGTTTTTCCCTGAAGCGAAATCATATCCATGAAATCAAAAGGATTCGCTGTGTTGTATTCTCTGTCACATCCTAATTCCACCAATAATCTATCGGCAACAAATTCTAAATATTGTGTCATTAATACGGCATTCATCCCAATCAAACTCACCGGAAGTGATTCCGTAATAAATTCTCTTTCGATAATTAAAGCATCAACAATGATGGCTCTGATTCTGTCTTTCGGCACTTTGTTTACCAAATGGTGATTGTGCAAATGCACAGCAAAATCACAGTGAACACCTTCGTCACGAGAAATCAATTCGTTAGAAAACGTCAAACCTGGCATCAACCCACGTTTTTTCAACCAGTAAATAGAACAAAATGCACCTGAAAAGAAAATTCCTTCCACCGCTGCAAAAGCAATTAGTCTTTCGGCAAACGAATCGGATTCAATCCATTTCAAAGCCCAGTCCGCTTTTTTCTTAATAGCCGGAAAAACTTCCAGCGCATTGAACAATTGGTCTTTTTCAACCTCATCTTTCACATAGGTATCAATCAACAACGAATATGTTTCGCTGTGAATGTTCTCCATCATAATCTGGAAACCATAGAAAAATTTTGCTTCAGCATATTGCACTTCATTCACGAAATTCTCAGCAAGATTCTCATTCACAATTCCGTCAGAAGCCGCGAAAAATGCCAAAATATGTTTGATAAAATATTTCTCTTCGTTGTTCAGTTTATTGTTCCAGTCGTTCAAATCCTGCGACAAATCAATTTCTTCCGCAGTCCAGAAACTCGCCTCCATTTTCTTGTACCATTCCCATATATCATGGTGTTTGATTGGAAAAATCACGAAACGGTTTTTGTTTTCTTGTAAAATAGGTTCGACTGCTGACATAGTATATTGACTTTTATGGAATTATAAAAAGATTATTTTAGTAAAATGGTGTTTACAAAGATTGTGAATTATTGTGGTTTTAAAAAGCCAAACTTATTCACAATTGCCTTGAGTTTTTAACAAAGTAAAAAATTGCTCTTACTTTTCTTATAAACACTAAAACTCTTTAAATCAATATATTAAAAAATAATATATTAACTCAAGTCCCGTAAAATATAGGAATTTAACTGCGAATAAAAACTTAAAATGAAATGTTTCTTGAAATTTATTTTTTGATTTCCTGAGCTACTTTTTCAAGCTCCAAATACCAGTCTTCGCCAAATTTTCTGATCAAAGCTTCTTTGACAAATTTATAAACCGGAACTTCTAATTCCTTGCCCAAAGAACAGGCAGCATCGCAAATATCCCATTTGTCGTAATTGACAGCGGCAAATTCCGTGAAATCTTTTACACGAATAGGATACAAATGACAGGAAACAGGTTTTTTCCAGTCGATTATGCCTTGATTGTAGGCTTGTTCGATACCGCAAAGCGCGGTTTTTCCGTCAAAAATTACGTAAGCGCAATCTTTTTCATCAATTAATGGGGTTTCAAAATCGCCATCGGTTCCTTTTACCCAAGTTCCCTGCGCTTCAATAGCAGCAATGCCCTCTTTGCGTAAAAAGGGTTTTACTTTTGGATAAATAGCCTCCATAATTTTGGTCTCTTCTTCACTCAAAGGTGCTCCTGCATCGCCATCGACACAACACGCTCCTTTGCAAGCTGAAAGGTTGCAAACAAAATCTTTTTCTAAAATGTCTTCCGAGACGATGGTTTTTCCTATTTGAAACATTTTGCAAAGGTAATTCATAAAATGCAAAAAAAACAAATTCAAAAAAATAAAAAATGTTAAAACACTAAAAATCAAGAAAATAGTGATTATTAAAAATTAACGTACTTTTGGCTAAAGCTTATTGAAATTGAAATATTTTTGCACCTTCAAAAACAACACAAAATGGAACTGGATTTTAAAGAAATAGCTACCGTAGGAATGGTTCTTTTTGCCGTAATTGACATCGTGGGAACGATTCCCATTATTGTTGATTTAAGAGCAAAACACGGTCATGTTGAATCGGGAAAAGCTTCATTAGTTGCCGGTATGATTATGATTGTTTTCCTTTTTATAGGAGAAGAATTATTGAAACTAATTGGCATTGACGTGAATTCTTTTGCTGTAGCAGGTTCTTTTGTTTTGTTCTTTTTAGCGCTGGAAATGATTTTAGGCATTCGCATTTATCGCGATGAAGAAGCCAGTTCGGCCTCTATTGTTCCAATTGCTTTTCCGCTGATTGCCGGAGCCGGTACTATGACCACTTTATTATCACTTCGTGCAGAATTTCAAACCATAAATATTATTATTGCCATCGTTTTAAATATCATACTGGTTTATGGCGTTTTGAAATCATCTGCTAAAATCGAAAAAATATTAGGACAAAATGGCTTAGGCGTAATCAGAAAAACCTTTGGCGTGGTGCTACTGGCCATCGCTGTTAAATTATTTGCTTCTAATGTTAAAGGGTTGTTTATCTAAGATATTTTTTATTAATTTCACAACATACTAAAAAAACGAAAATGAAAATTTTTACTTCTATATTAGTCGTTTTAGCTCTAGCTTTAATTATCTTCAACATTACGCTGCTCGATTTCGATCACCTTTTCGAAGGTGAAAGTTCAGTCGCATTAATTGGAATTGCCGCTTCTTTTTGTGCAATTTTTATTCTTTTGATTTTTAGACTGTCTAAAATGATCGAAGAAAGAACCGAAGATAAATAAATTTGATGTTTGATGTTTTAATCATTGGCGGTGGCGTTTCAGGAATGTCATGCGCTTTAGTTTTGGGTTCCGCCAGGAAGAAATCATTTGTCATTGACAAAAAAATCGGAATTGTTACACATCAAAAAACATCTTCCCTTCAGGAAGCCTTATTTAATAATGCTTACGGAATTCCTCCAGGCACATTGGGTTCGGATTTACTTGTTGAGAGTATTATCCATTTATCTGAAACCTATCCTCATATCGAACAAATTCCTGATGAAAAAGTACTGAAAATCGAAGGTGATTTTCCTGATTTTTTGGTTACGACCAATAAAAACGCTTACCAAACTAAAAATATCGTAATCGGAATCGGCGCTTCAAATATGTTCGCTATTGATGGTTTAATGCACTTTGTTGAACCACATCAAAAATCGCTTCCCGAAAAACAAAGAATCCAGCTTAAAAACATTGACCATAAAGTCGCAGAAGGCATTTATGTTGTTGGAACTTTAGCTGGCTGGAGAAGTCAATTAACGATTGCTTCCGGAAGCGGCGCTGCTGTTGCTACTGACATTCTTACTTTTTGGAATGGCGGCATTCAGACTCATGCTCATGACAGCATAAAAAAGTAAGTGTTTTTAGGGTTTTATTTTTAAAACTGCTTTAATCATCGCATCATCTTTCAAAACAATTTCGTAGTATTTCTGATCACCATATAATTGTCTGGCAAATTCAGCGGTCAAATATCTTTTGACTAAAGATTTATTGCCTTCAAGTTTTAGAATCAAACCATTTTTTGACAAATAATGCTGGAAGTTTTTAAAATACAAATCTGTTTTTTTTATTTTGGAAAGAAATTGCTCGAAAGTCAATCCTTTGAATTCCTTTCTTTTGCTGTCTAATTGTTCGAAAACGTAATAACTGACCACCCCGGATTGCATCAAATAAGCGATACCTTCCTCTCCGTGTTCTGCTTCGATTGGTACAAAAACATCTGGAACAATCCCGCCACCGCCATAAACCGTTTTGCCTTTTGGTGTTTTAAATTTTAAGGTATCATCGACTTTAATGCTGTCTTTTTTATACAATTCGCCGTTTTCAAAACGTTTGTCGAATTCTTTGAAATAGTCTTCATTTCCGTTTTTATACGATTTTTGGATCGAGCGTCCAGTTGGCGTGTAATATCTCGCAATGGTCAATCGTACGGCAGATCCGTCATCAAATTCCATTTCGCGTTGTACCAGCCCTTTCCCGAAAGAGCGGCGGCCAATAATAACTCCTCTATCATTATCCTGAATCGCCCCGGCCAGGATTTCGCTTGCGGATGCTGAATTTTCGTTGATTAAAATAAAAACTTTCCCAGATTCAAAATCACCGTTGCTTGTGGCAAAAGTTTTGTCGATTCGTCCTTTTTTGTTTTTGGTAAAAACGATTAACTTTCTGTCTTTTAATAATTCGTCGGCAATTTCTATGGCTTTTTCCAGATAACCACCGCCATTATCGCGGACATCGATAACTAAAGCCTTTGCCCCTTGCTCTTTTAAATTTAATAGCCCTTCCCTGAATTCATCATAAGTGGTTTCGGCAAAACGATTGATTTTTATATACCCTGTAGTTGGATTTATCAGTAGGGCAATATCGACGCTTTTTATAGGGACGACATCGCGTTTTATTTTAAATTGAAGTTTTTTATTTTCGCTTTTTCGATAAATGGTTAGCGCAACTTCTGAGCCTACTTCCCCTTTTAATTTTGTAAACAAGCTGTCACTCGGTAATTTTCGTCCGAATAACTTGTCTTTATTGGCATATAAAATCCGGTCTCCCGCTTTAATGCCTGCTTTTTCTGAAGGTCCGCCTTCTACCGGTTTTATTATGGCAACCGTATCATTATGCATATAAAAATTGATGCCAATTCCCACGAAGTCTCCTTTCATGCTTTCGGCAACTTCACTTTGCTGGCTTGGCGGAACATAAACCGAGTGTGGATCTAGTTTTTCGAGAATGTTATTTACGGCAAGATCAACAATGGAATCGGTATCGACATCATCGACATATTCATTATCAATAAAATTAATTAATTTGTTGAGTTTGTTTTTATGACTATTGAATCGGGAAGAACTTTCCTCTGACGGAAAATTGAGCAACGCACCAATAAACACACCCAAAGCGAGTGTGGCGAAAATTAATATTGGTAAATATTTAGTGTTGGTTTTCATTTTCTTCTAAAACTGAAATATGCTCTACTTCTACTCCTGCTTTTCTTAGAAACTGAAGTCCTGAATCATCTCTGTAGCCATTCTGATAAACCACTCTTTTTATACCTGACTGATGTATAAGTTTGCTGCATTCTTTGCAGGGAGAAAGCGTGATATATAATGTTGCTCCTTCACAGGATTGTGTGGAACTGGCGACTTTTAATATGGCATTTGCCTCGGCATGAAGCACAAACCACTGGGTTAAACCTTCGTCGTCTTCGCAACAATTTTCAAAACCTGATGGCGTTCCGTTATATCCGTCGGAGATGATCATTCGGTCCCGAACTATTATGGCGCCAACTTGCTTGCGTTTGCAATAGGAAAGTCTCCCCCATTCTGTAGCAATTCTAAGGTAAGCTTTATCGTATTTATTTAATTTATTCTTCTCCATGTATGACAATTCCAAAAATTCAAATGATTAATCTGATAGCCCTGATGGAAGCGGTATCCTTTTTTTGTCTCGTTTTTTAACGGGACAGAAAAAGATAAAGCGGACAGCAGGAATATGAATTGCAAAAGTACGCAAACCTTTCGCTGCTAAAACTAAAAATCATTCCGTTTTTTAATTATCTGTTCCAAATTGGACTTTCGATAATCATGGGTAAGACTACGCCAATTACAAAAGCCGACATCACCAAGGTCCAATCGCGTTTTGAGAATCGGAAGAACGTTTGAACTATGTAAGACAATATCAAAACCACAAAAACCACAATAATCTGCGCGGCTTCAATTCCCAGGGCAAACTCTAATAGCGGCAATAATTTATCCGATGTGCTTCCGCCTAGAATTGAGTTAAAATAACTGGCAAATCCCAGTCCGTGTATAATCCCGAAAAACAAAGTGATAAAGCCGATGACGCTTATACTCTCATTTTTAGAAGATTTTCCAGCAGTAAAAAGATGAAAAATGGCCGTTACTAAAATGGTGATCGGAATTAAAAATTCGATCAGATTGGCTTTTACAATTACTACTCCGAACACCGAAAGTATCAATGCCAAGGTGTGACCGATAGTAAAAATGGAAATCAAAATCAACACTCTTTTCCAGTCTTTGAAGGCATACGGAACCGTTAAAGCAATCAAAAACAAAACGTGATCATAGGCTCTGATGTCTAAAACATGTCGCATGCCTATTTCAAAATATATCCAGAATTCTGACATTGTAAGTGGTATTAAAGATTTAGGGAAAGTCAAACTTACGATTTATTTTGAAAATAGTCTGAACTGATATTGTTAAACGTAATTATATCTTAATTTATTTTTTAAAAGAACAAAAACAAAATTATTTAGAAATTGGTAAACGCTAAAATCTAAAATTAACCTTATATTTGTGTAACATTAAAACGAAACAATTTATGTCATTTTCAGATTTATTTGATAACGAATTTAAGAGCAGAAATAAAGGTCATTTTTCTGCCATTGTAAGAGTGGCTACTGCGGATGGCGATATGAGTCCGGAAGAAAAATTATTCTTGGACAAATTGGCCAAACAGTTAGAAATATCCAAAGAGGAATATGAAGAAATTCTGGAAAATCCGATGAAATATCCGATTAATCCTCCCTATTTATATACGCAAAGACTGGAGCGTTTGTATGATTTATCAAGAATGGTTTTTGCAGATCATATTTTGGGTCAAAGACAAAAAGACATCCTGATAAAATTTGCTTTGGCACTTGGTTTTACTCCTGGAAACGTGAGTTTTATTGTAGATAAAGCTTTGTCTTTACTGGTTCAAAATGTTGATTTGGATACTTTCGTTTTCGAAATGCAACACATGAACAAATAGTTCTGTAATTCATAAAAACAAAAAAGTCCTGAATTATCAGGACTTTTTTGTTTTTATGAATTACTGTTTATTCTTATTTGCTCATGAATTCTTCTGCTTTTTCTACCATATTGTAGCTTCCGCAGAAAAAAGGAACCCGTTGGTGTAATTCTGTGGGTTGAATTTCCATAATTCTTCCGAAACCATCTGATGCTTTTCCCCCAGCCTGTTCGGCTATAAATGCCATTGGGCTGCATTCGTATAGTAATCTTAATTTTCCTTTCGGTGCTTTTGAGCTCGTTGGATAAATATAAATTCCGCCTTTGATCATATTTCGATGAAAATCTGAAACCAAACTTCCGATATAACGGGAAGTATAAGGCCTGTCTCCTTCTTCTGACTGGCAATATTTGATATAATTTTTCACTCCTTGCGGGAAATGAACATAATTCCCTTCGTTAATAGAATATATATTTCCGTCTTTCGAAAACTGCATGTTAGGATGTGAAAGATAGAAAGTTCCAATTGCTGGATTTAATGTAAATCCATGAACTCCGTGACCTGTTGTGTAAACCAACATGGTTGAAGTCCCATAAATTACATAACCCGCTGCCACCTGATTAACACCCGGCTGCAAGAAATCGTCCATTGTTACCGGAGTTCCTATTGGAGAAATTCTTCTGAATACCGAGAAAATCGTTCCCACGGAAACATTCACATCAATGTTCGAAGAACCGTCCAGCGGATCCATCAGGACTACATATTTATTGTTATGGCATTTGTCGTTTCCGGCAACGGTGATAAATTCATCATTTTCTTCGGAGGCAATTCCGCAAACAATTTCACGATTGATTAGCGTTTGAATAAAGATGTCATTGGCATAAACATCTAGTTTTTGCTGGTCTTCGCCCTGAATGTTTTGTTCACCGGCAGCACCAACGATATCCACAAGACCGGCTTTGTTGACTTTATAGTTGACTACTTTTGCCGCAAGTCGAATAGCGTTGATAATTCTAGATAATTCCCCAGATGAATATTGAAAATCCTCTTGTTTTTCGATGATAAATTCACCTAAAGTCTTGTTGCGTTCTTTCATTATAATTTCGTTGTAGTTCTGTTCACAAATATCGGTATTTTTGTGAAAATGAAATGATTTTTATTAGATAGTTTATCGGATTTGTATATTTGTTTTTTTAACAAAATAATTTTAGCCTTGATTGAACCGATATCCTTTTTTGGGTTTAAGAATGAAAACCAAAAAAGATAAGTACGAAAACAGGAAATAGCTCCAAATAAATATGAATATTAGAACAGGTAAAAAGGAAGACATGCCTTCAGTGTTGAAATTAATCCAGGAATTAGCCACTTTTGAAAGAGAACCTGATGCAGTCGTGGTAACCGTAGCTGATTTGGAAAGAGACGGTTTTAATGAAAACCCTTTATTCCAAACTTTTATTGCTGAAGTCGATGACGAAATCGTAGGAATGGCACTATATTATTACCGATATTCCACCTGGAAAGGCAAAACCATTCATTTGGAAGATTTGATTGTCAAAGAAAAAATGCGCGGAACCGGCTTGGGTTTTGCCTTATATTCTGAAATCATTCAGCAAGGCAAAAAAGACAATGTCCGAAGAATAGAATGGAATGTGCTGGAATGGAACACGCCAGCAATTGATTTCTATGAGAAATCGGGCGCAAAAGTATTGAAAGACTGGTATATGGTTCAGATGGACGAAATAGGAATTGATAATTTTTTGAATAAAATATAATGAGAATATTCAAATTTGGTGGCGCATCCGTAAAAGATGCTGCCGGAATCAGAAACGTATATGACGTTTTGCAAAAAACAGGCTACGAAGATGTATTGTTAGTGGTTTCAGCCATGGGAAAGACCACAAACGCCTTGGAAGTAGTCATCAAAAACTACTTTGAGAAATCTCCTGCCTTACAATCTTCGGTTCAGGAAGTCAAAAAATACCACAATCAAATATTGATGGACTTGTTTGAGGACGAAAAAAATGCTGTTTTTGCTGATGTGAATGCACTATTTGCAGATTTAGAATATTTTTTAAACCAGAATAAATCACCCAATTACAATTTTGTGTACGATCAGGTTGTGAGTTTTGGCGAATTGATTTCGACCAAAATCATCAGTCATTACATGAGTTTTATGGGGATAAAAACACAATGGCTTGATGTGCGTAACTTCATCAAAACCGACAATAATTATCGTGATGCAACGGTAGATTGGGATTTGACGCAAAAGAATATTTCGAAAAATGTCAAGAAAAAAATCCTGAATATTACCCAAGGATTTTTGGGTTCCGATGAAAATAATTTCACCACCACATTAGGTCGGGAAGGTTCGGATTATACGGCGGCAATTTTTGCCTATTGCCTCAATGCCCAAAGTGTAACGATTTGGAAAGACGTTCCCGGCGTGATGAATGCCGATCCGAGGTATTTTGAAAATACCACTTTGCTGAATCAGATTTCGTATCGTGAAGCTATCGAACTCGCGTTTTATGGCGCCACCGTAATTCACCCAAAAACATTGCAGCCATTGCAAAGAAAGGAAATTCCATTGTATGTAAAATCCTTTATTAATCCGACTTTACCCGGAACAAGTGTAAGCAAAGGCGCCGATTTAGAACCGCTTTTACCTTGTTTTATCGTAAAGAAAAACCAATTGTTGATTTCACTTTCCTCCATAGATTTTTCTTTTATTATGGAAGAAAATATCAGTGAAATTTTTGCTTTACTGCATCAGTATAAAATGAAAGTCGATTTGATTCAGAATTCCGCCATCAGTTTTTCGGTTTGTGTTGATGATAAATTTGGAAATTTCAACCAGTTGAAAAACATACTTTCCAAAAAATTTGCCGTTACCTATAATGAAAATGTATCGCTTTACACCATTCGTCATTTTGATGATAAAGCCGCAAAGATGGTCGAAAAAAACAAAGATGTTTTACTAAAACAAGTGAGCCGGGAAACGATGCAGATTGTGGCGAAGGAGAATTAATCTGAGTTTCAAAAGCAGAATTATGTGAACTTAAAATTCCGAGTGCAACTTTTAGGCTTAATCCCAACATTACCCATAAATCGTAAATTAAAAAACCCATCACTACCAAATGTATTGATGGGTTTATTCAAAATACTAATATTCTTCTCAAGGAGTAATATCCGTTGAAATTTCATAGAATCTTAACTGTAAAAGTTTTAATCCATCGTTATCATATTGCCAGAAATAATTTTCTAAAGCATCATCAAAAATTGGATATCTGCCAGATTCTAGCAATACAGTACCGTCGGTATTGAGTATGTCATTAGGAACAAGGATTGTAAGTAGTTCTGTACTAACATTGGTAAATTTTGGCGCACCATTTTTAGAACGCGAAATCGTTAAAGGCTCAGCAGAACAAACTTCATAATATCCGTCTGTTAAATCCGCATCTGCACATGTTGTGATAGTTACACTTCCTCCTGGTGTCCCAAGTGCACGAGCATAAATAGAGTACGAGGATGATCCGGTTCCTTCAGGATCAGGGTGTGGTAATTGGAAACTGGCGGTGCCATCTGACCCATTGGCATCAATTACAGCATAATCTGGACCTTCAATTAGCATAATCTTTGATCTTCCTACTAAAGGAACGAAAATGCGATGGCCGTTACTGTTAGCCAAATCTGCTGTTGTTGGATTTGATTTTCCAATAATGTTCAGATTGTAGTGTGCTCCGCTTGGGGCGCCATTTCTTTGGACCGAAGAGTTGTTTTCTGCAGCTGAAGGCAGAGAATCTTCTTTTGAACAACCCACTCCTAATAAAACGGCTACAATTAGCCCCGATAACAATTTAAAATCTCTCATAATATTTAAAAATTTAGTTAATAAAAAAATTCAGCTTAAAATTCTATACATAATCTCAATAAAAAACCTTAGGGGTATAGTTGCCCTAAAAAGAAAAAAACGTAAAAATTTGAGGTAATTAAACTAAATGAAAGAAATACATGGGGGAGTATTTATCTTTGTAATCATCTATATTTCAATTATATAGTAAATCTAATTTTTTTTTAAAATATAAATATAATATTATCGCCACAAAACATAAATATCTGTTAAAGTGCAGATTTTTAATACTTTGCAAGTATAGTCAATGCCGAAAATGTTAAAAACAGCCAATAATTTATTTATTTGCAAGAAAGAAGCTTTTTTATAAACCCAAAAATGTTTCCGTTTTTTTAGTTTTCATCATTTATGATAATCAAATCAAGAAATTCTATACCGATTTTAAACCTAATTCTCCAAAATATATTTAAATTTTTTCATACATTAATTTTTCTCAAAAATCGAAACATCTGATCAAAACACACTACTTTTGAGGTTTGTCCGTTATACTGTTTATGTTAAAAAAATTACTTTTTTTGGTTGTAATCGGCTTTTTTTCTGGGCTTCAAGCTCAGGAAATCAACACGCCGTACAAAACCAAAAAAATAATTGCAACACGAGACACCATTCGAATTGACAGCTTAAGCGTTAATTCAGGCTTTTTTAAATTGCTTGACGCCAAAGGAACGCCGATTGACACTTCTTTTTATAAAATGAATTTCCAAAAAGGAGATTTAATCTTTAAAGAAAACGCTCCGTTTTTAAACGACACTTTAACCGTCCGTTTCTTAAAATTTCCTGATTATTTAACCAAAGAATACAGTATTTACGATAAAAGCCGTGTGGTGAGTAACGATGCCACTTTGGGTGATTTGTATAAAGTTTCTTCAGGTTCAGTAAAGAAATTTGTCCCGTTTGACGGATTAAATACGTCCGGAAGCATCACGCGTGGCGTTACCATTGGAAACAATCAAAATGCGGTGGTGAATTCCACTTTGGATTTGCAAATTACGGGTAAAATTTCAGATAAAGTAAGTCTTCGCGCTTCCATCCAGGACAGTAATATTCCTTTGCAGGAAGGCGGATATTCACAGAAACTGGACGAATTCGATCAAATTTTCATCGAGCTTTTCTCCGATAAATGGACCATTCGGGCCGGTGATTTATTCTTGGAAAACCGAAAATCTAAATTTCTGAATTTCAATAAAAAAGTACAGGGAATTGCCGCCAATTTTGAATTTGGAAAACCTGAGGAAAAAACCACTGTTTTTGCATCGGCAGCTTTGGTTCGGGGACAATATGCCAAAAGTACTTTTGTGGGTCAGGAAGGCAATCAGGGGCCCTATAAATTACGAGGACCCAATGGCGAATTGTTTATTCTTGTGATTTCCGGCTCCGAACGGGTTTATGTAAATGGAATCCTTTTGAAACGTGGCGAAAACAATGATTACACCATTGATTATAATGCGGGAGAGATCAAATTCACCTCGCTTTTTCCAATCACTTCCGAAATGCGAATTAACATTGAATACCAATATTCCGATAGGAATTACACCCGTTTTGTAACCTATACCGGCGCAACACACGAACGCGAAAAATGGAGTATTGGTGGTTATGTATATTCCGAAAATGATGTGAAGAACCAGCCTTTGCAACAAAATCTATCCGAGGATCAGGCACAAATTTTAGTCAATGCAGGCGATAATCCTGACTTGATGACCGCGCCTTCAGCTTATATTGACAGCTATTCCGAAAATAAAATTTTATATAAAAAGACTTTTATAAATGGTATTGAAGTTTTCGAATATTCGAATAATTCCACTGATCAATTGTACAATGTCCGATTTACTTTGGTTGGAAACAATCAGGGGAATTATATTCTGACGAATAGCGCAGCCATTGGAAGAATTTACGAATATGTGGCTCCTTTAAATGGAATTTCACAAGGAAATTACGAACCCATTATCCGATTGGCTCCGCCTACAAAAATCCAGATTGCGACTGTTTTAGGAAAATACAATCCGTCTGAAAAAACGATTGTCGATTTTGAAATTGGCATCAGCAACAACGATCGAAATTTATTTTCTGCCAATGATGACAAAGACAATCAGGGTTTCGCCGGAAAAATAAACGCCAAACAGAGATTGTTCTCTAAAAAATGGGAAGTTGATGCTTTTGCGAATTACCAATTGGTTCAAAAAGAATTCAGAACCATTGAACGTTTATTTACCATTGAATTCGACAGAGACTGGAATTTGACCAATCCGACAGGCAATCAAAGTTTATTGATTTCGGGATTGAATTTTAATTTACCGCAAAAAGGAACATTTACCTATCAGTTTGAAAAACTGGATTTCTCCGAAAGTTTTTCCGGTAATCGTCATGTGGTTAATGGCTTATTTAAATTCAAAAATTGGAACATTCAAAACAACGGCAGTTTCCTGAACAGCGATGGAGATTATGCCAAATCAAAATTCATAAGAAACCAAACCCAGACACGATATCATTTCAATAAAAACTGGATTGGTGCGACTTTGCGGCTGGAAGACAATCAGGAAAAATTAAAATCCACCAATCAATTTTCGGCTTTAAGCCAAAGATTTACAGAATATGGTGCTTTCGTCGGACGTGGCGACAGCACGAAAGTATATGTGGAATTGGGTTATTTAAATCGAACCAATGACAGTTTGCAAAACGGATTTTTGCAACGGGTCAATACATCACAATCTTATTATGTGAAGTCAAAATTAATTCAGACAGAAAAAAGTGATTTGTCAATATTTGTGAATTACAGAAACTTGAAATTTGTTGATGAAACGAGAGCAGATGAGCCTTCTCTGAATTCCAGATTGTTGTATAATGATCGATTTTTTAATCAATTAATTCAAATCACAACGGCGTACGAAACCACTTCGGGAACTATTCCGCAACAAGAATTCACCTATCTTGAAGTCGATCCCGGACAGGGTGTCTATACCTGGAATGATTATAACGGGAACGGCATCCAGGAACTGGAAGAATTTGAAGTTGCCCAATTTACGGATCAGGCCAAATATGTCCGCGTATTTTTGCCCAATCAGATATTCCTGAAAACCCATCAGAACAAATTTTCACAATCGGTTACTATAAATCCGAATCAATGGCAAAATGAGAAAGGATTCAAGCATTTTCTATCGTATTTTTATAACCAAACCTCATTTTTAACCGAACGGAAAATAGAACGAAACGGCAGTGATTTCGACTTTAATCCGTTTACTTCAAATGACACCAATTTGTTAGGTTTGAATTCCAGTTTCAGAAATAGTTTATTTTACAATCGCGGGAAACAAAAACATTCTGTTACTTACACGTATTTGACTAGTCGGGCGAAAAACCTGCTTTCTGTGGGTTCTCAGGAAAGCTCTAATCGTTCGCATCAGTTGCAATATGCGCATTTATATCAAAAAAACTGGTTGTTCGGTTTTGGTGGAAAAACCATCGAATCCAATACGATTTCTGAAAATTATGGTTCCAAAAACTTTGAATTAAAAGGGTATCAAATGGCTCCTAAGATTTCTTATTTATTTTCTAAAAATGCGAGTTGGGATTTATTTTATGAATATCAGAAAAAGGAAAATCACATTGGTGATTTAGAAACCTTGGCACAGCAACGATTTGGAACTTCATTTACCTATGCCAGTGAGAAACAATTTACGATGAATGGCGAATTTTCTTTGTATGAAAATAAATTCAATGGAAATGAATTATCGCCTGTTGCTTATCAAATGTTAGAAGGTTTGCAAGCAGGGAAAAATTTAACCTGGCGCTTATTAATACAAAAAAACCTAACCCAATACTTAGATGTTAATGTGAATTATCAAGGTCGGAAAAGCGAAACCAGCAAAGCCATTCATACCGGAAGTATCCAGTTAAGGGCATTTTTTTAACACTAAATTTGTGTTGAAAAATATTGGAAATCCTTATATTTGAATTCTTTAAAAATATACTGATGAATACAAAATCCATTTTAAGTTTACTTTTAGTATCTTCCATAGCACTGATTTCTTGCAAAAAAGAGCTTGAACCTCAAGAAAGTTCCTCTAGTGCGGAAGTAGTTGCTCCAACTGCTGAAACAGCAAATCCCAATACTGCAACTGCGGTAACACCAGCGCAAATGCAGCAAAATACTGCTGTTGTAAATCCAAATACTCCCGCAGCACCGGCTAGTACGGCAAAAGGGATGAATCCGGCACACGGACAACCCGGACATCGTTGCGATATACCGGTTGGGGCGCCATTAAATTCGCCTGCAGGTAAAACTGCTCCGCAAGCGACTACTCAACTGAAGCAATCTGAAAACGCTCCGGCTACAGTTACACCTGCCACTATTAGTTCTGATGGTAAAATTACTCCGGCAGCCAATTCGACTTTCACAACCTCGAATACACCCGCTATTTTAAATGCTCCTGCAGCAACTGCTCCCGGAATGAATCCGCCACACGGACAAGCCGGACACAAATGTGAAGTTGCGGTTGGTGCTCCATTGCCAAAATAATAAACAGAAAATTCATATAAAACAAAAAAGCAATTGCCTGATTAGCAATTGCTTTTTTTATTTTGTGGAGAATATCGCACCACTAAAAACGTAAAGTAAAATTTCACGAGCGCCCTATTTCATTACAAAAATACTAATAAAATCAATGATTACAAGCTTTTAAGAATTAAACATTTTGTATTGCAAATTGCAGCAAATTGCAATACACAGACTTTTGCCGTACAATTACCGTACAATTTAATTATATTTGTATTGTTCAAATATTACTAATTATGGCAACTATCAATTTTTTATACCGCTCAACTAAAGAAAACGCATTTTTACATTTACGTTTAT
Source organism: Flavobacterium sp. (assembly GCF_035292545.1). Classification (GTDB taxonomy): domain Bacteria; phylum Bacteroidota; class Bacteroidia; order Flavobacteriales; family Flavobacteriaceae; genus Flavobacterium. The sequence continues at coordinate 64,971 of NZ_DATDPV010000014.1, forward strand.
TGTATCGTTACAATGATACTGATTTTGTCTTTGGAGCAAATACAAAGTATGAAGTATCAAAAGAGTATTGGAGTAAACAACATACAAAAAAGACCAAAGATGCTGAACTTGTAACAAAACAAGCCGACATTACAAAAGAACTCGATAACATTAAAACGCATATCTTAAATGCTTTTAATAAAATCAATCCTGATGAGGTTAACAAAAACTGGCTACAAACTCAAATTGATTTATATTACAATCCTATAAAAGTAATTGAAGTATTACCAACGGAACTGATAGACTATATTGACAAATACAAAGAGTTCAAACGTAATGAAGTAACCGAAAGCACAATAAAAAAATGTAATGTTGTTAAACAACTTTTGAAAAGATACCAAAGTAGTATAAACAAAACTCTTTTAATTACTGATATTGACACCGATTTCAAAACCTCTTTTCAAAATTATTGTGTTACCCAAAATTACGCACCAAACACAATATCGAGAACAATACGATTTATTAAAACTATTTGTATTCACGCAAAAAGCAAAAAAGAAAATGTAAACCCTGACTTATACAATATCAAAGTAAAATATTTCAAAGTCGATAGCATTCATTTAACCTTTGATGAGTTAGAAAAAATAGAGAATATCAAAAAGAACAAATTAACCGAAAGTTTAGAAAATACTAAAGACTGGTTAATCATTAGTTGTTACACAGGGCAAAGAGTTTCAGACTTTTTGAGGTTTACAAATGATATGATACGAATTGAAGACGGCAAAAGTTTTATTGAATTTACTCAAAAGAAAACCGATAAAATTATGACCGTTCCATTACACCCAAAAGTTATTGAGATACTCAAAAAAAGAAACGGAATGTTTCCTTATGCTATTTCAGACCAAAAGTATAATGATTACATTAAAACCGTTTGCGAAATTGCCGAAATTACTCAAATGGTTCACGGCAGTATGAAAACAGAAACCGCACCCGAAAGCGGAATTTATCGTAAAGAAACAAAAATGTTTAAAAAATGCGACTTGGTAACCTCTCACATTGGCAGACGTTCGTTTGCATCAAATTTTTACGGAACTATTCCAACATCATTACTTAAAAACATTACAGGACATAGTACTGAAAGTATGTTTTTGACTTACATAGGCAAAAGCAATAAAGATTTAGCAAAAGAAACCCATAAATATTTTTAGACTGCAAATAAAAAGTTTATTTATTTAGGTGCATTTTGTACATTTCATACATTAATAACACAGGCAAAGTATTAAATCTTTATTCAAATGAACAAAAACGCAGATGGATTTTTTAAAAGTTTAGAACAATTATTTTTGAAAGCTAATTTTACAAGGCTTAATTCTGATTTTGACAATATTGACGAAATTTACAACAACAATATAAATATTTGGTATTATTTTCAAAGTGATTGTGTTACAAAAAAAGATGGAAACAAAGAAGTAAATTCAAAATTAGATACGATAAACAACAATATACTTTTAAATCCTGATAATTTCATTTTTTGTAAAACCCAAAAAGGTTTCCCTTTAACCGAAGTAAATTTTATTGATACTGAAATAAAAAATCTATTATTAATTGATAGAGATAAACTTTCATTTTCTGAACAAAATCAAATAAAATTTTACAGTGAATATTTAAGCAAAAAACGTAATCATATTGAATGGACAAATAATGATTATTACAATCATTATATTGAAACAAAGCGTTTTGCATTTCAAGTATTTTGGGCTTTTAAAAGCAATGAATATGACAAAGTCATTAATGATTTGAAAGAATACAAAAGTCGTTATGATTACATTTTCAATAAACTATCTAATGAAAGTAAAATTGAATTTAAAAATGATTTTTGCGACCGATTAGAAAAATTAAAAAATAAACAAACCGAGAGTAAATTTAAAGAAGTGATTACAAATTTTATTGAAAATATAAATAATGAATATTATAATATAGCCAGTAACGAAAACTATAAAATAGATGAGTACAAAAAGTCATACAACCAACAACATTTTAACAAAGTAATTACAAAACTGAATGAAGACGGAACACCAAACCATATTTATTTAGGAAACTATTTTTCGGAATGGTTGGGAACAAACAAATCCTTTTTCAATAATGAAAGTTTAAAAGAAAAACACGGATTATTAAGCGACTACAACAAACAGTTGTACTTTTTGACTAATTATTTAATTGCATTATTTAAAGCTGTTAATGGATATGAAAAATCAAACGACAGAGGTTTTTTAACGGCTATAAAAATAAATGAAGATAGAGTTTTGCGAAAACTAAAAGACATTGAATTTTTTAATAAGAGGACATTAAAGAATGACCTACTCAATGACAATATAATTACTATTATTGATGCAAAAGAATATTGTATTGAGTTATTTGCCGACTGCATTAATTCTTTAAAAGATGTATTTGATATTGACATTAAAAAAAGTCCCTTAAATGAAAACTTTGAAAACTCAAAACTATTCATAAGCAACGCAATTGATTTAGAATATTTTAAATTAAGAACCACTACTGAAGCACCTCAACAAATCGAAGACATTATATCTGACGAGGTTATCAATAAACATAATGACATATTTAAAGATAATGCTTTCCAAATTTGGCAAAATATGTTTAACCATTTTGAGATTACAGAAAGTCAGCGAACTGATTTAGACTTTATGTTTCAAGTAATGAAGTATAATAACTTAATCCATAAAAATATTGGATTAACTGATATCAAAGTCTGGATTAATGACACGTATCATTTATCAGTTGAAAAAATAAAATATACCGATATAAAAAGTAGTGCAAATAAAAACAGAATGGCAACTTATAAACTTATTACAAGCTAATTAAATCAAAGATATAAATCATACCTAAAAAGGTACAATACACGGTCTTTTAAGGCACAACCTCAAACGCAAATTTGCTTATTATTAATCTATAATATAAGCAAAATGCAAAATTCAATTTTACTTCAAAATGTAAGTCCCGAACAATTTACGGAACTTATAACAAATGTTTTCAAAAGTCAATTAGCTGACTTTAAAAAGAACTTCAACACTCACAACCCTGATGAGTTATTAACGAGAGCCGAAGCGTGTGAGTTTCTCAAAATCGAACAAACAACTTTATACCATTGGACACGCAAAGGCAAAATTATTTGTCACGGTATCGCAAACCGTAGATACTACAAAAAAGCAGAGTTACTGGAATGTTTAATACAATTAAAAAAATAGTATTATGAACAACACAGGCAACACCGCAAAAGACCAAGTAAAAAAAGTGTTCAATGCTTTTTTTGAAAATCCAAAGACAATGAAAGAAGCTGACATTTACACAGGCGTAATGCGTGAAAATATTTGTAGATATGTTAGAACTTTTAGAGATGAGAACCGTATCGAATTAATTGGTTATCGTAAATGTAAAATCACAGGACATAACAAAGTCGGAATTTACACTACCAACCCTGATTTATTCCCGAAGTCGAACCAATTAAAAATGTTTTAGACTATGGAAAAAGATAACCTAAAAACCCTAATTACAAATGATATTATACACCTTACTAAAAATATTGAATTACCTAAAAATACAACTGATAATATATTACAGGAACTCACAAAAAGCATCGGACAAATAGACTTTGAAATACTGGCATTTCCTGATATTGAAACCGTCCGTAATGATATTGAGAAATTAAAACCATTTGTTTATAATGAAGACGGTAGTTTGAGCAAAGACAATAAAGCCGAAAGGGAACAATACAATAAATTAGAAAAGAGGTTAAACAGTTATAGACTATCAAAAAACCATTATTTAATCCTTTGCATTGAAAAACTTTTAGAGATTGCCAATGCCAATAAGTGGGATTTATGCAAAAACGAATCCTTTATTTATTTGTATAATGGTTTTTATTGGAATGAAATAAACAAAGAATTGCTTCAATCGTTTTTAGGCAAAACAGCTTTGAAAATGGGAGTTGAAAAATTTAAAGCTAAAATTCACACGTTTCAAGATGAGTTATTTAAACAATTTATGGCAGACGCTTATTTGCCAAAACCCGAGCCAAAAAAAGATTGTGTTTTAATCAATTTACAAAATGGTACGTTCGAGATAACACCAACAAAAAGAGGTTTACGAAACTTTGAGCAAAAAGATTTCATTACACACCAATTGCCGTTTGAGTATGAACCCGAAGCAACCGCACCTCTTTGGCAAAAGTTTTTAGACGAGGTATTGCCAGACAAAGACAAACAAAAAGTATTTGCCGAGTTTTTAGGTTACATTTTTATAAAACCAAGTGTTTTGAAACTTGAAAAAATGCTTATTCTCTTTGGTACTGGTGCAAATGGCAAAAGTGTTTGTTTTGAAGTCTTAAACGCCCTTTTAGGGAGCGAAAACGTAAGCAACTATTCATTACAAAGTTTGACCGATGTAAACGGTTATTATAGGGCAAAAATCGCTAATAAACTTGTAAACTATGCAAGTGAGATAAACGGCAAACTGGAAACTGATGTTTTTAAACAAATGGCATCGGGAGAACCAATTGAAGCACGTTTGCCCTATGGCAACCCAATGATATTAAAAGAATATGCAAAGTTAATTTTCAATTGTAACGAATTACCAAAAGATGTTGAACACACAAACGCTTATTTCAGACGGTTTTTAATTATTGGCTTTGATGTAACTATTCCCGAAGACAGACAGGACAAACAATTGCCAAACAAAATAATTCAAAATGAATTATCGGGAGTTTTCAACTGGATTTTGAAAGGACTTGACAGACTACTGGAGCAAAAGAATTTTAGTAAATGTGAAGCAATTGAGAACGCCCGAAGCGATTACGAAAAGCAAAGCGATAGTGTGCAAATATTCATTAATGAATTTGAGTATAAAACGGCAACCAATGAATATACTTTAATAAAAACATTATACGAACAATACAAAGTATTTTGCATTGAAGACGGTTTTCGCCCAGTAAATAAGTCAAACTTTATGAAGCGGTTACAGGCGTATAAAATCTATGTTAAACGTATTGATATTGGTAACGTAGCTTATGTTACAAACGGTAATTATTTGACTTTGTAATATGGAAACTTTCAAATACTCACTTGACAAAAGCAGTAAAAAGTTTCTTTGTCCGAGTTGCACCCAAAAAACATTTGTCAAATACATTGAAGCAGAAACAGGAAACTATTTAACTGATGACTTTGGCAAATGTGACAGGGAGCAAAACTGTAATTATCATAAAGCACCTCCCAAAGGTAAAAGAGGTTATTTGATAAATTGTTTATCAATAAAAAGCATTTCAGACAAAGCAATTAAATTGACTGATATGAACGGAATTATAAATATTATTCCAAAGTCGCAAATACTGGAGCAAACAAAAAACGATTGTTACTTAAATGAATGGTTTTTAAAAAATAGCACTATTCCATATTTAACAAATGGAAGTAAGTACTTTAATACTGATGACATCGGTTTTATAAACGTAGTTATTGCCAAAGAACAACCGTCCGAACTTACACCAAGTTTTCATAGTTTGGAATTATTGGACAAAATGTACTTTGAAAAGCCAATGATTGACAATTTAACCGAGTTTCTGAAAATCCATTTCTCAAAAGATGAGGTTTTCAAAGCAATGCAAAATTATTTCATTACAGGAACAAACCATTTTTGGAGCAACTCAACAGCGTTTTGGCAAATTGATGACAAAGAGCAAATTCACGCTTGTAAGATTATGCAGTATGATAGGTTTACAGGCAAAAGAATAAAAGAACCTTACAATCACATTAATTGGTTACACAAAGCCACTAAAGAGCCTGATTTTAATCTTAATCAATGTTTATTTGGATTGAATCTTGTAAAAGAAGACTATCAAAAAACTATTGCAATAGTTGAAAGCGAAAAGACGGCAATAATAATGAGTATTTTTATTCCCGAATACATTTGGATTGCCACAGGAAGCAAACAAAATTTAAAATTTGATTTGTTGAAACCTATCAAAAAAAGAAACATTGTTTTGTTTCCTGACAAAGGCGAATATTTCAACTGGAATAACAAAGCCACCGAGTTAAATTCTATCGGATTTAAAATTGCAGTTAGTGAATTGATTGAGCAAACTGATTTTTGCAATGGTTTTGATTTGGCAGACTATTATTTTGATATAAAAAATAAACCCATTACGGAAAACCTCACTACTAATTCTTTACTAAAGGTTAGCTTTGATAATTATTAATCAAAAACACAAAAGAAATGAAAAAAATTAGTCTTTTTATTCTTGTTTTAATCTTTGCTAATTGTACGCAAAAAGACGAAATTAAAGAAAAGGTTATCAATGCTGTAAAAATTAATTTAAAAAATCCTGATAGCTTTGAATTTGTAAATTATGAGGTTTTTAAAACTGTAAACTTTAAAGAAGCTAAAATCGGATTGCCTATAATTAAAGAAATGATTAGAATAAGTACTGGATTAGAAAAAGTCAAATATCAAAAACAATTTGAATTTGTAAATTCCGCTAAAAATGAAAGTGACATAGCATATTACGATACATATCTTGTTGCAAAGGGAACTAATTCTTTTGGAGCAATTATACAATCAAAATATTATGTAAAAGTCTTAAATAATAAAACATTCGACATAGTTGTATTAAAAGAAAAGTAATGCTTAAAGCAGAAAAAACATAAGAGGGTAACCATTACGGAAACCCTCTTTTTTTGTTCAAATATTTCACACAGGCAATGCGTAAAACCTTAACAAATATAAGGTTTTTTGCTTTAAATTCGTTATATTTATAGTTCAATATTCCCTAATAATTTAGGTTTTAAATCCCGTCAATTATGCCACGTTATGCCAATTATCCAACAACAGTAGAAGATTGCTTATATCTATCTATCAAAAAATTAAAAGATTGGAACTATTTAACCTATTATGGTACAAAATCTGGGAATGTAACTTGGAGCAGAAACGGGCAAAGACATTCGAGCATTGGTATAAGTATAACCAAAAATGAATTTGAAACATTTGTAATATTAGATTATAAATCTAATGGAGAGCCTATAAACTACAAAGTTCACATAATAAGCAAACCATCTAATTTAGGCAAAGGAGAGGTTTTGTATTTTGTATGTCCGAATACTGGAAAACATTGCCGAAAATTATATTTACATAGCAGTTATTTTTTGCATCGGGAAGCATTTAAAAATCTAATGTATGAGAATCAAATATTATCCAAGAGTACAAGAATGATGTATTCTATTTTTGATAAGGCAGTTTTAAAAGATGAGGTTTATGACCAACTATACAGCAAACATTTCAGAACTCATTATAACGGCAAAGAAACAAAGCGTTATAAAATAATAATGGATAAAATTAATATTTCAAATACTTATCCAACCGATACATTTGAACGATTAGCAATGATGTAAGAAATGCACGAAATGAAGCCGAAAAAACAATCTTTATTTTACTCTCAAAAAAGCAATCTCATAAGGAATCTTTAATCAGCCGTACAATAATCGTACAAAGTGTAAAATAACAAAACCGCAATAGCTTTAAATATAGCGTATTACGGTTTTTGTAAGTGGAGAATATCGGATTCGAACCGATCACCTCTTGCCTGCCAGGCAAGCGCTCTAGCCAAATGAGCTAATCCCCCAGGATTTTGGCAAATATAATTCAAATCTTTGTCACACAATAATTATTAGGCTCTTTTATCTACAAAAATTATCGGTTTTCTGCTCATTGGCGTAAAAATGATTTTATTCAATTCGTCCAAAGTTACCAATTCAACTTTTGGCGTTACTCTCAATTTGGCTCTAAAATGATCTTTTATCTGATCTAAAAGCTCTTTAGAGTTATTTTTCACCGCAATTTTAATCAGAATTTCATCGGTTCCTAAATCATTAGTGGAGATTTCAATCACGTGACTTTGTATCCCTTCAAAATATGTCAATAAATCGTGCATCGCTGGTGGATATAACGTGGTTCCCTTGTATTTTATCATATGCTGTTTTCTGCCAACAACGGGACCGACTCGAACAGTATTCCGGCCGCAGTCACAAGTTTCGCTATGCAGTTTTACAATATCGCCCGTTTTAAAACGCAATAAAGGCATTGCCTCTACTCCGAGCGTTGTAATGGTTAATTCGCCACTTTCTCCTTCTTTTACGGGTTGATTATTCTCGTCTAGAACTTCCGTGATGATTAGTTCCGGATGTTGATGACCACCATGAAAAAATTCACATTCGGTAAAAGCCGTGCTCATTTCGGTAGACGCATAGGTAGAAAATAAATTGATTTTCCATTTATCCGTTATTTTCCTGGCTAAAAGACTTGGTGAAAAATCTTGGTTACGCAAGGCTTCACCAATGCAAATCACGCCTTCAATACTGGAAGTGTTATAGTTTATCTTATTATTTTCGGCATATTCGATTAATTTCAATAAAAAAGACGGAACCGTAACTAAATATTTTGGTTTGTATTTCAAAATTGAATCCCATTGCAATTCGGGAATTCCGGCGCCTACGCGGATGACTCCGGCGCCTAGTTTTCGTAATCCTAAAAAATAAGCCAAACCCGCCATAAAACGCCTGTCAAGCGTAGTCATTAACTGAACGACATCACCTTCCTTTATTCCTGCGCAGGTAAACGAAATCGCTTCGTTATATGCTAAACGATCTAAATCTTTATCGGTCAGACCAAAAGTAACCGGATCCCCTAAAGTTCCCGATGTGGTAGCATAGTCAATGATTTTATGCATCGGTACACAGAAAAAATCATCGTTATTTTCCTGAAGATCGGTTTTTGTTGTCGTTGGAATTTTTTGCAAATCTTCCAATGTTTTAATCGAATGAATATCGATACTTTCTTTAGCAAACAAGGCTTTATAGTAAGGTGAATTTCCATTTAAATACACAAGCAATTCTTGAAGTTTAACTTCTTGAAAATCTTTAATTTCTGCTGCAGTTGCTTTTTCTATTGTGGGAATCATACTTACTTTATTTTTCGTTTTATTTTCTTCAGATAATCATCTATTCGATGTTTGTCCGGAAGCGTTGTGATTTCTTTGGTTGCTGCTTTTTTGAATTCTAGTTCGGCTGCTTTATACCAACCTTTCTCATAATAATATTTCCCTATTTTATAATAAACAATCCAATGATTTGGATTTAATGATTGGTATTCTTTGATGAAATCAACGTCTAATTTTCCTTCTTCATCAAGAGTTTTATCTATAATTTTATCTAAAACCCGATACTTTTCATAATTTTTATAGGCTTCGGTTTTTAGAAAATCATCTTTTGGAATATTTAATTCTTCGGATTCTAAAACTACAAAATTGGCTGCATTTCTACTGAAAATTTTATTCAAATCATAAGCTACAAATTCGCCCAACTGATACGGATTCGAAGATACCCAAACCATACGTTGTTCGGGTTTAAAAATTATAGAATGATGAGCCAGTAATTGATTAAGCGCTTTTTCGTTTCCATAACCCATTTTTAAATCCTGCAAACCTTCTTTATCTCTGAGAATTTGAGCCATTTTTCCCGGTGTCATTTTCTCGTTTTCGGCTAATAATTCCTGCATTCTGTCAAATCGATATTTCGAATGACTTTCTTTAATTTGTTTTGTATTCCTTCTATCAGACTGATATGCTTCACTTTGAAAATGATTGGAACAAACCAATTGATTGTTATTTTGCACCTCATAAACTCCGAAATTATCAGGAGAAACTTCAATCAAAACTGCTTTTTTATCCGTTGCGCTTCCTACCATAATAGATTCAGACACAAAAACCTGACGCTTTTTTGCTATGGCAATAGCTTCATTAATAGTTGTGGCATACTGTAAAATCTCGCGAGCAAGAATAGAAATTGGCGTTTTGGCCTCTACGGGAATTTTCGATTTTCCAGCGTTAATAGTAACTGTAAGTCCTTCTTTATTCATTCCGGAAACTGCCCCAATCATTCCTCCCCAAGTAACCATCATGAAGGGATGACCTTTGTCTGGGGTTACGAAAGCAATGATTTTATCTTTCGCAAATTCATCACCTGCATAAAAATCAAAATTACGGCCAATCAACAAAGAACCATCTTCGGATTTATCGCCCCAAACCGCCATTGAAGAACAACCTACAAGTGCTAAATCCTGTAAAGCGTGCCCAATATCGTGTGCGCCATGAAGATAAAGACTTTGTAAATATTTTGATCCAAAAATAGTATAATCACTTGAAGCATATTGTGAGACACCGTAGATTTCCGTTTTATATTCTTCCGGAATATGAAGATATAACTTGCGATTGTACCATTTCAAAAATTGTCGGAGAATTTTTTGCCTGAATTTCGACGGAATCATTTCTTTCACTCTTGAAAAGAAAATGCGATCTTGTTTTTGAAGTAAGTTTTGAGTCAGACTTCCTGTAACCAACCCTCTTTCTAACGGGTCTCCGGAAACATATAATTCCCAAAGCTGTTGTTTATTCTTAATCAAATAATTTTTTCCTGAGGAGAAAAGCGTGTCGGAGTGTTTCTTAACAACCGGTATTTCTTGATGGTAACCTGATAATTGGGGTTGGTTGTGTATTGATTTAGAAATTCCACAAGAAATTAAACTCGTTGTAAGCCAGAAGGAAATTAGTATATGAAAGGCTCTTTTCATTACTTATTTTCTAATTCACTATTAATTTTATTGACCAGATATTCTTTCCCTAAAACTTCCGAACAAGTGACTACAGCGCCAATCGTCACGCCTAAAACACCATGCATGTTGATGCTTTGCCCAGTTAAAAACAGATTTTCCAATTTAGTTTTCGGCGAAATAAAGGTTCTCATCGGATTATTGGAATCTTTTACATATCCATATAAATTTCCGTTGTGACCGCCAATATAATCCCGATACGATAAAGGTGATGACGAATGAACCGACTGAATACAATCCCGGATTCCCGGAAATTTTTTCTCAATTGCATTTAGAAAAACTTCTTTTTTTTCTTCTTTCAAATTTTCATAGGCTACTCCTCGATCTGCTTTTTCTGAAGTGGTATTATGGGTGGTTTCCCATTGCTGGAATTCTTCGAATTTCATATAGGTCATCGCAGTAAGACTTTCTGCCCAAACTTGGTCTTTATTAGAAACATTCATAGACACCATATATGCCTCAGGCCACGATTGTTCGGTATAATCATTCGCTTCCCAAACACGATTGCTATCTTTAAAATGATAATAATTATGGTTTAAATACTTAAAAGTTCCAGGTTTAAAAACCAGATACAAACTAAACGCAGAAGGCAATACTTCCAAACTCTGAATCCTGCTATAAAATGATTTGCGAAATTTGTCTTCGCCAATCATTTTCAATGTTGTTTTGGGTTCTATATTGGAAATAAAAATATCCCCAAAATACTCTTCTCCACTTTTGGTTTTTGCAGAAACCAGTTTGTTTTCTTCAAAACCAAAACTTACAACATCTTTATGTTTATAGATTTCTCCGCCGTATTTTCGCAGCTGTTTGATGAGTTGTTTGGTAATTTGGCTGCCCCCATTTATACAACGCCAAGAACTTTGTATAAAAGAATTTACGGATAAGGCATGAACGTAAAGCGGCGTTTTATCAGCAATACCGGCATACAAAAAATTAGACCCTGCTAAAACCGCTTTCAATTTTTCGTTATCCGTTAATTCATCCAAATATCCTTTGGCATTAATAGAAAGAATTTCTTTTTGATATCCATCCCCTGCTCTTACATTGTATAACGGAAAGGAATCGCAAGTATATATTAGTTTTTCACAATAGGTTTTAATTGTTTCTTCCTCTTCAGGGAAAAATTTCACTAATTGTCTGATGAAATTCTCATAACCTTGAGCATACGGATATTCAGTTTTATCGTCATCAAAAGAAATCACATCGAAAGCATCTTCATCCATTTTTTTGAGGTTGAGATGTTCCATGATTCCGATATACGAAAAGTATTTATACAGATTCTGTCCTTCGGAAAGTCCACCGATATAATGAATTCCGGTATCAAAAATAGTTTTGTCGCGCACAAACGTTTGCAAATTTCCACCATACTGATTGTTTTTTTCTAGCACGCAAACACTTTTTCCTTCTTTTGCAAGAATGATTGCCGAAACCAAACCGCCTAAGCCGCTTCCGATGATCACAATATCGTATTTTTTGTTTGCTTCCATTTATTTCTTCAAAACCAAGATATCGGAATCTTCATGAATTACTATAAAACCGAAATTTATAAAATGGTTTTTCAATTCAAATTTTTCAATTAAAACAACCTGATTGCAACTTGTACCATCCAAATTCGCCATACCATCAGTACTTGCATCAGAAATCAAAAGGGTATTCCATTTGCCGTCATTCTCCTGTACAGCATCTAGATATTGGATATCGCGTTTTTTTACTATGTAATTCGTTTGGGCAACATTGCGTTTTTCTTCGTCCGTAATATAGCTATTAATTTTTCGTTTTGGTTCCTGCAACGCAAGCAGAATATCCAATTGCCCATAATCATTCGCTAAATGCAGAATTTTAGCTTCTGGACTTATGAATTTATTCAGATTATAATAAACTGATTTTTTCTTTTCAAAATCTTCTTTAACCGCCTGAACGATTTCGTTTTCTTTGTATAAGAAACTCAAAAATAGCTTGTTTTTAAAATAATTTTCATCTTCTAATTCAGCTCTCAGATTCGCAAAATTCTCTTTGAAGTATTTACTGATTTTCTTGGTTCTTTCGGCATAATCCTTTCCAAACAAAACATCCGAAGCTTTGATTCTGTCACCAATTTTAAATGTAATCTTTTCGGCAAAAATAATATGGTCGCCTTTGGGCAATGCTTCTGAATTTCCGTGTATGTAAACCGGCAATACATCTATATTAAATTGCTCCGCCAAATAAAAAGCCCCTTTATGAAAACGCTTCACCACATTATCTTCCGAACGCGATCCTTCCGGAAAAACCATTAGCGAATAGCCTTCGTTTACTTTTTCACGCAAGTGTTCCACACCGCCTTCCAGTCCTTGAGTAACAGGATAAAATCCGGCTAATTTCACCGCTCGTCCAAAGAAAGGCGAGTTATAAACCCAATCATTCACCAGAAAAATAATCTTGGGGCTAAGCATTCCTATTGCTAAAGTGTCTAAAAACGAGGTGTGATTCGATATAATTACTGCCGGCTTGTCGAAAGTCTCCCCATTTGTATTGATCACTCGTTTGGACATATAGGGAATCGAATACAAAACCGATTTCATAAAAACCGACATGGTTCTTCTAAACCATCTCATTTTGGTTTCTTTTTTTAAAGGAACAATTTTCATCACGATTTCACCTACTATCGACAATACAAATCCACCTAAACCATAATAAATAAAGGATATCGCTGAATGAATAAACAATCGTAAAGTGATAGGCGATTTTCCTTTTTTCACTCTATTAAAAACACAGATTCTGAATAATATAGGATAGAAAATAAACGTGATAATTAACGCTGCAAAAACCCCAATCAATGACACCGAAGAAATGGATCTGAGTGCCGGATGTTTCGCAAATATTAAAGCGCCGATAGCCAAAATTGTGGTTAAAGCCGCTAATAAAATAGAAGTTCTGTAGGTTGCCATTTCACTTTTGCCATACGTATATTCTTTCTGAAGTGCGCTAGTCATGAAAATACTAAAATCAACACCATGGCCAAAAATTAACGTGCAGACAATCATACTGAAAATATTCAATTGAATATTGAATATACCCATAATTCCAGCGGTTACAATTCCGGTAATCACGATTGGAATCACGCTGATAATAACTAGTTCTATTTTTCTGAAGAAGAATAACAAAATCAGAATCACTGCCAGAAATGAATAGTTGACCAAACTGTTGAAATCATTTTTTAGTTCTCCTAAAAAAGTTTCATTCATTTGTTGCCGGTCTATAGCAACCACTTCTTTGTCTTTTGAAATTTTATTTACAAAACCATCCCGTTGTGCATTCGAAACTTTCACGACTGATGAAATCGTATAAAAACCATTCTTTTCGGCAATAAATTCGTTTAAGAAAAGAGCCTTAACCTTGGCATATTCTTCAAAACCAATCGGGGCGAACTTTTTATTCAGTAAATCGTAAAAGCCCTGATGTGCTGATGATTTAAAACCGATGGCATTTCCGCTTGAAATTAAATCCGTTGCAACAGATTTCTTTTTTGCTTCTGTCCAAAAAGAATTCCAGTTTTCTATTTGATTTAATTGTGCTTTTTTTGATAAAACGACACCTCCAATAGAACTGAAATTTAAAATTTCTCCTGCCTTTTTCTCGGAAGATAAATTATTGAACAATACATTATTTTTCTCCAAAACTTCCTCCATCGTATTGCCGTAAGAAGCTAAATAAATGGATTTAGAAGTTAAGTTGGTCGTGCTTTCTAATTTGGCTTCAGCCTGTTGTATTTCGGTTGGAATGAAATTTAAATCCGAGAGATTGTTGTTGAATTTCACTTTTCCGAAAGTAAAAAAACTAACTACAATTACAATCAAACTTGAAGCAATCAGGAATTTGTTGTTCTCGAATGAGAAACCCGCGGTTTTGTCTAAAATGTTTCTCTTTCCTTCGTCCTGAGCTTTCGGTTTGTATAAATGTGGAATAATGATTAGCGAAAATAAAGCCGAAACCACCACACTTATCGCCGCAAAAATCCCCAAATCTTTTAGAGCTTCGGAGTTGACAAACAACAAACATAAAAACGCAACAGCCGTAGTTGTACTGCTCATTATCAAAGGCATCGTGATGTCTTTGTATAATGTTTTTACATCGCTATTGTGTTTATAATGCGTCAGAATATGTAAGGAATAATCAATCGTTACACCCAAAAGTACTGCGCCAATACTCACTGAAATTGCCGAAATGGTACCTTTCAGGAAATACAGACTCGCCATAGCGAAAAGCGCTCCGAAAATCGTAGGAATAAAAATGATTATCGGAATTAGTATTTTGCGGTAAAACAACATCAAAATCAGCATCAGCGCGCCTAACGAAATCATAACTGTGGTGATGATGTCGTGTTTTATTTGTTTTGCGTTTGCAACTGCAATAAGTGACGAACCAAAATAATCAATCGATGCTTTTCCTTTAAACTGACTGTTGATATTGGTTTTTATCGTGTTCAGTTTATCTACAAAAAGCGTATTTTTTTCGGTTTCGCTTCCTGACAATTTCGGATTGATGAAAAGCAGTAATTTCGAATTATCTTTCGTTATTACGAATCCATTTTGCAACTGAAATTCATCGCCAAGGCTTAGTTGCTGTAGTTTTTTTAAGGCAATAAAAGAAATTCCAAGCGGATCGTTCAAAATAAAATCCTTTGCCACTAATCCTGTTGGAGAAATTAACGTTCTGTAGTTTTTTTGAACTTGTGAAGAAACACTGTCTTTATTGAGTTTATTTTCAATTTGCAAATAATCATTCTCTTCTAAAAACAAAGGCAAATTCGAATACACAAAATCAAACGTTTCCTGAATATTTTCTTCGTCAACTTTTCCCTGAATTCCATTGATGTATTCGTCGCAGGAAGTTATGCTGTCTAAAAAAACGGTCGCCATTTCGGATAAATCGTCGACGTCGCCATTTTTTTCTTTTTCAATAATTACGGTGATTTTATCCGAGAAATTGAGTTGTTGCAACACTTTTGCGGTAACATCGGCTTTTTCGTTTTTTGGAATAATTCGGGTGATATCTTCTTCAAAACGAATTCGTGAGGCAAAAAATCCGAAAACAAGCAAAAGACAAAAGGCAATTCCGACAGAAAGAAATCTGTTTTTTTGAACAAAGAAATGTAACTCAATAAAATACTTGTGCATTTTTGCTTTTTTACTTGGATAATTTTCTCGAAAACGAAAGTAACAAATAACTTGTAATTCCAAAAAGAATCGCCGTAACTGTTGCTAAAACAAAACTTCCGATGACGTATTGTGTCAAATTATTTTGAATGAGCTCAAAGGCAGTTTTATTCCCGGAAATTAACCCTGCTTTTGAAGTCACAAAAAGCGCCCCGATTTGCAAGGATCCATAGATGATTAAAGGTATCATTGGGGGAATACTGATATTGGAAAAGGCGAATGCCAAGACCTTATTCCATCGTAAAACTACAGCAAGAACAATCACAATCGCAGTTTGAAACCCCCAAAAAGGAGCAATTCCCACAAAAACGCCTAATGCGATTGATGCGGCCTTTTTTGAATTGGAATCAGTGCTTTCCAGAATATTTTCGCGAACGAATTTCTTAAAACTTTTTTTTTTAAAACTTCTGAAAAAATCTCTCGGCTTGATATACAAAAGCGTAATTAATACCAAAATAATATTGAGAATACTGATTCGGGTAAAATCTTTAAACGGACGAAAATGGGTCACACGTTCGTTCGGATCGTACAGAATTTTTATTGGAATGTTTTTCACAGGAATACCGTTCCACGCTGTCCGAACTATAACTTCGATTTCAAACTCAAATTTATTGGTAAAGAGTGTATTCGGAATAAATTGTAACGGATACAATCGATAACCGGATTGCGTGTCTTCCAATCGGTTTCCGGTTTCGAACCAAAACCAAAAATTAGAAAATTTATTTCCGAAACTGCTCTTTTTCGGAACATCGTCCTGGTTCATGTTTCGGCTTCCGATGAGTAAGACTGGTCTATTTTCAAATTCCAGTGCCTCCAAGAAAACCGGTATGTCATCCGGAAAATGTTGTCCGTCTGAATCAATCGTAATGGCATATTCGTACTGTAATTCTTTGGCTTTTTTAAAACCTTCCCGAAGTGCATTCCCTTTTCCGCGATTCTTTGTAATGTGAATCTGTGTGACTTGCGGATAGGAACTTAGAATTTCTTTGGTCGTATCAGTCGAACCATCGTTCACTACGATAACGTTATTGGTATAGTGCAAAACACCATCAACAACGCGTCGCAATGTTTTGTGATTATTATAAGTGGGAATAATAACACAAGCCTTTGTATTTGTAATTCTTTCGCTAAGAGTTACCGCAGAATCCATAGGTTGCATTTTATTTTAACAGCATTTGTTTCTCTTTTTCGGAGAAAACTTTTGACTGTTTGATGTAATTTCGAATGTATTCTTTTAAAGATTTGGATTGCTTGTCAAAAGTAGCCAAAAGCAATTTTTTATCTTCTTCGATGTTGGTTTTATACTTGAGTAATTTCGGCGTATTTTCTTGAATACTCAACCGAATTAGTCGAATTTCGGCATTATTAGGATCGCTTTTTATGACTTCTTCAATTTGGGTCACGCCTTCAATAAATAATGCTTTTTTTGCTTTTAGATTTCCTGTGTATTTTGATTTTAAGGCAATCGCCGCGCCTTCATAAGCCAATAAAGTTTTAGTGTCTTTATTGCATTTTGACATTACCGCATAGAATTTTTGAGCGATTTCCTTAGATTTTGTCGCCGAAAAATACTGCTCTCTTATGTCAGGAAGCTCTTGGCTGACAAAGAAAAATAAAGAAATAAATATGGAAACAAGTATTTTCAAGTTATGCTTTTTTATAGGTATTAGACAATTTTAATGCCACGGTATCTTCAAAATAAGTGGTGTTTTTTACTTTAATCTCAGAATCGATATCGCCGGAAACTTCCAGTTCTAAACGTAATTTCGGATTTTTATCAGGATTGATAAGCGCCATGAATTTCACATTCGATGAACTTATCATAAACAAAGGACTTTCAACTATTTCTTCAGAAATCTCTTTGATGATTTGCATCATACAAACACCCGGAGTTATAGGATTTCCAGGAAAATGTCCTTTAAATATCGCGTGTTCATTATTTAAAAAAACGGTAGCATTGTATTTTCCTTCGGAAATTTTCTCTAGTTGTTCTACTTTATAAAAATCTTCTAATAACATGTTTTATGGGTATATTATTTTATATCAAAGGTATAGGAAACGCCCAATTGAAACAAAAAGTTGGTGTTATAATCTGAATTGTAATAGGTGGAATTTGAGCTATAATAACCCGAATCAAGAACATCTACAATTCCTTTTTTAATTCGACCTTCAATCGCAAAGTTTTTATTGATGTCATATCCTAAACCTGCCATAAATGTAATATCTACTTCTGAGTACGTATAATAACTTTGTCCTGCCTGAATATCGAACGTATGTCCAAAATGAAAATTAAATTTGTCATTGAACGTAAATTTATTAATCAAACCAATAGAAACATAGGAAACTGAAACATCTTTTTTCTCTATTACTTCCGAATCGGTGTTGTAATCATAATAAGAAACCATCAAATCATTACCCCCTTGTTTAGTATAGGTAATTTCCGGCTGCAAGGTGTAGTATTTTGTCAATTTCAAAGCGCCAAAACCCCCGAAATAAAAATCGGTTCTGGTAGAGGAATCTGTTCGCGTGATATTCGAAAAATTCAAACCCGTTCTTAAACCCGGCCTAAAAGTAACCTGAGCACTCATTTGTGTCAATCCGAAGAAGCAAATTAATGCCAGAATAGTAATTTTTTTCATTTGTCAAATTTGTTTTAATTAATGATTTGATTTAATTCAATTTTCAATTTAATATTCTGGTGCGTAATGGTAACATTTTCAGCAAAAGTATTGCTTTTTGATCCAAACTCGTAAGTAACTTTTTCTTTTGTTTTGGAAGTGTGAAGCAATTTGATGAGTTTACGGTCTTTTTTGCTTTCAAAAAGATAATTATAACGCTTGTTATCTTTTGATTTATAAACGATATAGGCTTCATTTTCAAAAACTTCCTGAACTTTATGATTGGTTTTTAATAACAATCTAAAATCCTCTTTCAACGTGTTTATAATGATTTTCCGATCTAAATCTGCTACAATATAATTGACTTTAAAGGAGTTATCAGACAACTCAAAATCGAAAAGTGTATTGCCAAATTCAGTAGTGAAAACTACACGATGAGTCGTATCGTTGATTTTTTTTGTTATAAAAATTCCGCCTAATGAATTGCCGTAAATCTCAATATGCGCTTTATAGACATAGTCGGTTTCCGGATTGGAAAAATAGTGGTTTTTAAAAACCGTCTCTGGACTTTCTTTCTTTGTAACGCCTTGAATCTGGTAGGATTTACAGGAGAAAAGAAGCACCGATAGGAAACTAATTAGTAAAAGCCGAGTCGTCAATTTTCGCATTGATTATTTTGTTTTTGAAAACAATTCGGGTAAAATCATTTGATGGTTCAATCAGTTTTACTTGAGAAACCGTTGCGTCCTGAATAGGAAAATACAAATCGACCTGTTTGATGTATTTCTTTATTGCTGCTGTTTTAGGGCTTAATTTCGTGATATAAAATTCTTTGGTTTTAAAATAAGCGATGGAGAATTCCTTGTCATCAAACAGATTTCCGCTGACACTTCCGACGATTAGTTTATTGATTTTTTCAAACATTTTACTGTTGCCCATATCCACCGTATTTTTTTTGCCCTGATCATTGATATACACTTTATTATTTTTAAAAATAATGCTGTATTGATACGGTTTTGTGTATTGCCAATTCAACGAATTCGGTGATTTAAAAGCCATTTTGCCCGAAGTTTCAATGTCTTTCGATAAAAAATCCAAATGCTTGTATTGAACAAAATCCGTTTTTAATGACTTTATATTTTTGGTGTCTTTTACTACCGTGGCTTTAAAATTGGCGATTTCACTCGCAGACATTTTTTGCTCTTGCGAAAAAACGGTTAGAGTCATTGAAATAAGGAATATCGCTAAAAAAACTTTAATCTTCATACGCTGGAATTTTTAATAATTTATCGATGGTAATTACATCGTAATTTTCAGATTGCAAAAATAGCAATAACTGTTCCAATACGTTAACGGTTTTTAAAGAAGTATCGTGCAAAAGTATAATTCCGCCGGGAACGACTTTGTTTTTTACTCTTTCTAAGATTTTGGTTTCGTCTTCGATTACGGTATCTAATGAACGAATATTCCAACCGATAACCTTATGTTTTGTTACTGAAATCGCTTTACTGACATTGGGATTGGTGACTCCAAATGGTGGACGGAAAAACAAAACTTTCTTCCCCGATAATCTTTCTATGATTCTATTGGTTCGCGAAATTTCTTCCACCACTTTTTGGGTCGAAAGAAAACCGAATGATTTTGTATGTGTAAAAGTATGATTGCCTACAACATGTCCTTCTTGAATAATTCGTTGAAACATTTCTGGATGTTTTTCTATTTGGGAACCAATGCAGAAAAAAGTGGCTTTTACATGGTGTTTTTGCAATACATCCAAGACTTTTTCGGTCATTTCATGCGGACCATCATCAAAAGAAATAGCAATTTTTCGTTCTTTTTCGGGATTATTACAATAGGTTTTTATAAAGTAACCCAATCGAATGTCAAATGAACCCCAAGAAGTCAATCCCAACCAAAATATAAAAAGTAATAGAAAAATCCACCATTTCACTTCCGAATAAAAGCTCAAAAAGGATAGAATGACCAATATGGAAATACAAAAAATAGTTATGTATTTGTGTTTTAGCATTTTTTAAGCAAGATCCAACTATGGTCTTTTCCTTGGTATTGATTGTATAAAAGTATCGTATTGTAACTCTCTTTTGCCAAAGAATTCATTTTTAAAACTGGAGGAATTTCTTGGTTTTTTAAAATATTGGAAGCAATCCAAAATCCAAAAGCTGAAACGGTATTGTATTCGCCACTCAAATGCTTGTAATAAATTTGAGGTGTGTTTTTAAACATTGAATTGGCAGCATCATAATAAGTGTCGAATTCCACATCTCCATTATTGCCTAAAACTAGTGCATCGATATTTTCAATTTTTAAATTATTCGAAAGTAAAAAGTCTTGAATATAATTTTCAACTTCATCAACTTCCAAAGAATTTAAAATCGAAACCGCTTCAATTGAAGCATACGAACTTTCCTTTTTCTGATTTTCCAAAACAAAAAAAGTTGCGCCTTCGCTGAAAACGGCTCCTTTTGAATTAGGATTCAAAACAGAATAGGGCTTGTCTTCTTCGTTTTTAATTACATTAATTAGTTTGTGCAAAGACGAAGTATATTGTCCGGTTTCATCAATTCCTCCCACAAGAACGGAATTGGCTTCGTCGTTTTCAATCTGCATTTTGGCATCAAGCAAAGCTGTTTCAAACGAAACCGCCCCATTCACATAAGTGAAATTATAGCCTTTGCATTGCAAACCCAATGCGATTTGTGCCCCAACAGTATTGTGTGTGGATTGTATAAAGGAAGTTGGCGTCAAAAATTGCTCGTCATTATCCAAAATGGCTTTCAAGAACTTCTCCGAATCTTCCACGCAACCCATTCCGGTTCCGGTAATAATGACTTCGGGTTTTTCGAGATTGGCTTCTTTCAAGGCTTGATTCGAAGCCGCGATTCCCATTTTTACGCCTTTCGCCATTCTGCGACTCGCGGCTGGCGGAATCATTTCTTTATAGGAAGGTTCTATCGCGTAAAGCATATTCTCTGTTTCATTCACAGACACTTCTTCCAGGAATTCGATGTCAAATGTTTTTTGAGCCGAAATACATCCAACCCCGTTGATATACGTTTTCATTATTTTTTCGAGAATATAACGGTTGAACAATTTCCTCCAAATCCAAATGAATTGGATAATACATGGTTGATGGATTTTTCTTTTAAAGTCGTTTGTGGAATTAAATTAAATTCTTCCATTGGCGTTTTAAAATTCAAATTGGGGAAAATCACATTATTTTGAAGCACTAAAACGCTGTAAACCGCTTCAATTGCTGCGGCTGCGGCCAAAGTATGTCCGGTAAAAGCTTTAGTCGAACTAAATTCAGGCATGTTTTCTTCAAATATTCGAAGCATCGCCCGTCCTTCCGACAAATCGTTATTAGGAGTTGCCGTTCCGTGGGCATTGACATAATCAATAGCGGAGGGCTGTAAATCGGCGGATTTCAACGCTTTTTGCATTGCTAAAAAAGCGCCTTCCCCATTTTCTGAAGAGGCGGTCTGATGAAAAGCATCATTTGCATTTCCAAAACCGGAAACGTAAGCCATGACTTTTTTATTTTCTTTTTGGACTAATTCATCGGATTCGAGAACCAAGAAAGCTGCGGCTTCGCCTAAATTCAATCCTTTTCGATTGTTGTCAAAAGGCGTATTATCGGTATCTGACAAAATCATCAGTGTTTTAAATCCGTTGATGGTGAATTTTGCCAAAGCATCGGTTCCGCCCACAATCACACGGTCTAATTGTCCGGACTGAATTAGTCTGGCTCCCAGCATAATGGCATTTGCCGCTGATGAACAGGCTGTGCTTACTGTGGTCACCAATCCTTTTAATCCTAACTGTTCTGCAATTTTATGGGTCACATCTCCGGCATCGTGACTGCTGATGTATTTTCTGCAGGCTTCCTCTTCAAAATAATCGTAATAATACTTTTCCGTCATGTCCATTCCGGCTACGCTTGTTGCCGAAATTAATCCTGTTTTGTATTCGTTTATATTTTGAATTCCCGCATTTTGAACTGCTTGTTTTGCTGCAATTGCGCCTAACATAGCCGTTCTTGAAAAATTATTATCGGGAGGTAACTGAAGTTGTTGCTCTAACTGTTGGTTGGTTCGCTTGATTTCACCGACTTTTATGACGGCTGCATGGATGGTTTCCAGATTTTCAATAGTAGAAATTCCGTTTTTTCCGTTTACTAACGCATTGTAATTCTCTTCGACGGTATTCCCAATCGAAGAAATGATTCCCATTCCGGTTATAGCAACTTTTTTACCCATTAATTATTTTGTTCTATTTGCAGTAATGTATTTTGCCATCGTGTCGATAGATTCAAAAATAACTTTTCCTTCTTTTGGATCGGTTAATTTGATTCCGTAATCTTTGTCTAACATTACGATTAATTCTAATGCATCGATCGAATCTAAACCTAAACCGTCGCCAAAAAGCGCATCGTTGTCCTTAATTTCTTCAACAGAAATATCTTCTAAATTTAAAACTTCTACTATTTTTGATTTCAATTCTGATTTTAAAGCTTCCATAATTATTGATTATATATTGTATTTACTACTTGTTCGTTATGTTCTAATTTGCCTTGTTGTTCCACTAAATAAACCACTGCTTTGTACCTTTCCTGATAATATTCTACCCAGCCACAAAGGACTTTTTCCGCTTTTTGTGTTTCCAAAAGATGATTCGCATATTGGGTCATAAACTCGATATTGAATTCATCAAAAACAAAAAAAGCATTCTCTGATTGCAGTTGGTGTTTGATGCTGATTTCGCCAATGCAAATGTTGGGCAAGGTATAAACAAAAACCGCAGGACTCGGAAAATATTCTTCTTTATTCGCAATGGAATTTTGATATTTCACATCGGTATCCAAACTCGACGATTGATTGGCAAAAACCAATGCGATATCATTTGCTGAATCCGGTTTTACCACTTCTCTTAAAATCATTTCAGCCGATAAAAAAGCCAATTTACTCAAATTATCCATTTTAAAAAATTTGGGATAATCAATCTCAAAATTTTTATAGGCACTTTTTATAAATTCCGGAAATGAAGTACCACTCAATTCATATCGCTTTTCACCATTGAAGAAAACGGCATTGTTTTCAATGACGCAATAGTTTGATATGTGATTTTTTGTCTCCAATATTAATTTACTTTTTCAAATAAAACGGCCGTATTACAACCTCCAAAACCGGATGCTGTTTTTAGGAAATACTTAATTTCACTTTCTTTATTGGCTTCAATTATATTGATTGATTGCGAAACGCCTGATTCTTTATATCCTTTTGATTCAATCAATTGATTTTGTCGGGCAGATGCTATCGCGATTACCGTTTCTAAAAGTCCCGAAGCGCCTAAGGTATGTCCGTAATATCCTTTCAGACTATTCACCGGAACGTTTTGCAATCCCAATCTGTTGAATGCGATGGCTTCCATTTCGTCGTTGAATAAAGTGGCGGTGCCATGTGCTGAAATATAATCTATTTTTGCTTTATCGATGTTGGCTTCCTTGAAAGCGCTTTCGATGCTTCTGAACAAACCTTCGCCGGTTCGTGATGGCCCTGAAATGTGGTTGGCATCATTTATGGCGCCGTCACCGATGACTTTTATAACACCGCTTTTTATAGTTGACTTATTTGAAGTCATATAAACCGCTGCGGTGGCTTCGCCCAACGTCACTCCGTTTCTAGCTGCATCGTAAGGTTTACATGGTGTTTCGCTCATGGCCTGGAAGGAATTAAATCCTGACAAAACAAATTCGGAAACCTCATCGCCCGCTACAACAAACGCATCGTCATAAACTCCCGATTGTATCATGCGTTTGGCGACTGCGATGGCTAAAATTCCAGAAACACAGGCGTTGGAAACCACAATCGGTTCTGTTGTGAATCCGAAAAACGAACTTATTTTTTTGGCTAAAGCCGATAAATGTGCAGCTTCAACCGGATTGTTTCCATTTTCTAACAAACTGATATTTCCTTTTGTGGTGGATAAAAGAAAAGCGGTTTTTGAAGTTATATTTTGTTTTGCAACAATTGGCGCTAAAGCCAAAAGGAGCATTTTTTCTAATTTGGTGAAATGAGTATCCGTTGAAATTTTGGTGAAAGCGGTATTTAATGCTTCGGAATTAATGATTGCTGAGTAAAACGAATTACTCATCATTTCATTTTCATGCAGCTGGATTCCTGAGAGTCCTTTGGAAAGGGCCTCCATGTTAGAATCCACATCAAAACCTAATGGTGTGATGCAGTTGGTCTGCGTGATGAATACTTCTTTTTGCATTTCTATTATTTATTGGCAATCCAATGATTTGTCTTTTAGCCCCGACAGCAGCGGTATCCTTTTTCTGGCTTCTTTAGCCAGGAAAAGATTTAGCGGATGGCGGGAATTGCATTGCTAAATATGCCCGAGCCTTTCGCTTCTTATTTTAACAAACCTACTTTTCGTCTCCATTCTTCAAAAAACGTAGGGAAATTTAATACTAAATCGCCTTTTGCATCTAAAAAAACCTGTACAGTTTCGCCTGTGCAAGCGATTTCGTTATTGGCATCGTAGATTTTATATCTGAAAATCATTTTTGCCGCCGGTGTATCTACAATCGTGGTTTCTATTCGTACCACATCGCCATAACGCAACGACAGCTTGTGCTCGCAAACGGATTTTACGATGGGCGTGGTATATCCATAATGGTTTACGTCCAGATAGGAAATGCCGTGTTCGCGACCAAAGGCTTCTCTTCCGTCTTCGAAATAAGTGATATAATAGCCATGCCAAACGATGCCGAGCGGATCGGTTTCGTTAAATCGTACCCGTATTTCATGGGACACGGTGAGTTGCGAGGCTTCGTTATACTGCTCTTTTCTTCTTATCATACAACAATGCTATGGTTATGGTTCCAATGAAAAACAAAAATAGTAACGCTATTTCGGGCAAGATAGCTGAAAATGTGGCGTTTCGCAAAAGCACATCATAAAATGCGTTTAATCCCCAATTCATTGGCGAAGATTGAGCAATGATTTGCATTACTCTAGGCATTGCAAAAACCGGAACCCAAACGCCTCCAACGGCTGCCAAAATGATCGTGGCGGTTGCCCCAAAAGGTGCCGATTGTTCCTGTGTTTTGGCAATTGTTCCCAATAAAATTCCGAAGCCAATCGCCGCAAAACCTGAAAACAAAGCGACAATGCTCGTTAGAATCAATTTGCCTTCAATATGAAGCGACGGCAAACCCAAATGCGGAAACAAAAATACCGCAACAGCCACCATCATATAAAATTGCATCATGCAGATGATTAAATACGTCACTGTTTTTCCGCCTAAAACAATCAGGCTCGAAACTGGATTGGTTCGCAAACGAACAAAAGTTCCCTGTGTTTTTTCTTTTACTATATTAATGGACAACGGAATGACAATAAAGAAAATGGCAAATAGTGTCCAGGCTGGGACATTATGCTGCACGGAATTTGGAATAATTTCCCTGTCATTTACTTTAGGGACGATTTCCTTGAAAGTGATAAAACTTTTTTGCTCAAAACTAGCACTGTTTTCACCCAATTGATCTTGGAAAGCTGTATAAATAGAATGTGTTTCTATCTGCGAAATCATTTTGTCTATAGAACTCATCACCGCATTCTTGAACGTCATTTGTACCGCGGGATCAAAATAAAGCTTCACTTCTTTTTGATCAAAAATTTTTGAATTTTCTTTTTTGGCCAAAGTATCGGTCATTCCTAAACTGCTGACAATTTTCTCTACGTTCTGGTCAATCTTGTTTTGTAAATCCAGACTCAAATTTTTTGGAATAACAATCGCCAATTGATATTTTCCTGAAAAAACGGCTTTTCTGGCCTGTATTTCGGTAAGGGTTTCGTCATCAATTTTTGTGACAACGCTAAAAATATCGCTTTTTGATAAATTCTCATAAACCGTTTTCGAAACTTTTCCTTTGTCATTATCAACCAAAAGAATTGGAATTTTGGCATCGCTTATGGTTTTGAAAGTATTGTCCTGGATTAAAGTAACCGTAATTATCAGGAACAAAGGCATTATAAATAAAATAACCACACCGCCCAAATCTCTTTTGAGCAGCAGGTATTCTTTATAGACCGACATGAATAGTTTATATATCATCTCTCAAATCTTTTCCTGTTAATGAAATAAAAACGTCCTCGAGGTTTTTGGCATTGGGCGTGGTTGCAATCAAATCAGCCGGTGTGCCTTGCGCGTAAATTGTCCCCCGGTCTAAAATCACGATGTCTGTACAAAAATCCTGTGCTTCAGATAAATGATGCGAAGTATAAATTATGGTTGTGCCGTTTTTGTTTAATTGTTTCAAATAAGCAATGATGGCATTTTTAGAATGCACGTCAACCCCGACCGTTGGTTCGTCCAGAAAGAGGACTTTTGGGTTGTGCAAAATTCCTGCTATCAGGTTGATGCGGCGTTTCATTCCTCCTGAAAAGGTTTCGATTCTTTTGTCGGCAAATTTTAATAATCCAAGAAAATCCAGACTTTTGATTATTTTCTCTTTCAGATCATCGCCTTTTAAACCACACATGCTTCCAAAATACATTAGGTTTTCTCTTGCGGTTAATGTTGGATATAAGGCATATTCCTGTGGCACTACACCAATAATCTTCTTTATTTCGCCTGAATTTTTAGAGTAGGTCAGGCCATCGATTGTAAAACTTCCGGAAGTAGGTTTGATTAATCCGCAAAGCATGGAGATCAATGTGGTTTTACCGGCACCGTTCGGCCCTAATAGTCCAAAAATATCACCTTCCTTAATTGTCAGCGTAAAGTCATTCAAAGAATACATTTCGGCATCTTTGTATTTTTTTGAAAGGGATGATATTTGGATAATTGGTTTCAAAACAGGCATTTTAGCTAATTGCTTTTTTTAATTCCTTGAAAAACACTTCTTCTTTATTGGCAATGTTCAAAAGCTGGTCGGCGATTGTATTATAGGCATTAGCCTGTGTGCTTCGATTTTTATAAATTCGGGACGCTTCTACGGCAAAATCTCTCCATAAATCGCCAATCGCGGTCATTTCCAGCGACAATTCTTTCAGTTTGCCGTTTTCTACAACAACCGAAGCTTCTTGCAAAAATGCAGCATAAATAAATCGGAAGCCTCCGCCTCCGGTTCCTATTTCTTCCTGCATTCTCACCATTTGAGCCAAATAATGATTCGCTTTTTTGGTTCCGTGTTTAACTGGCCATTTCCTGATTTGTCTGGATACCATTTTAATTCCCCGAACACCAATAATCGGCATTGGAGCCAGCATATCACGACAGGTATTTTTGATTCCTTTGATGATGGCACTTTTCAAATCGACTGTTTCAGGAATTTGAATCGGGTAATACATTTGTCCTCTTGGCGCAAAAGCCCCTTTGGCAAAACGCACTTTATTGAGTTCTTCGTGTGTCAATGTGGTAACAGTTTCCATAACCGGATCGCTGATTAGATAATCGGTTTCCGTTTTGCCATACACCACCAGATTATGCGCATTGAAATGAAACCTATATTCATCCGGAAAATAGGTCAGGTTATAAACACCAACCTGTAATCCTGTGGGAATATTATTTTTTAAATTTTCGTCTAAAGCCTTAGTGGCATTGGCAATACTTGAAAATTTTTGGCGCTTTATTTTTAACCCCAATCGTTTTGCCAATTTATTGAAAATTTGTCCCGGCATCGGCCTGTAACTGGTCGCTGGCGCATAATTGATTTTTAGAAATGGCAAATAAACGAAGAAAAGACCGGAGCCAATTCCAAAAACCATTGGTTCGCTAATATTCAAACCATTGAATTTTAATAAATTGGAGGCCACCCCATTTTCGCAATGAGCAGATTGATGATGTGTAAAATTAGTTTCCATTAATCTGTTTTAAAATTTCTTAATTCGGCAATTGAAATAGCAAAAGTTTCAGCATATTTCTGTAAGATTTTATCGCTTAATCCCGCGAACACTTTGGGTTTAAAATGTCTTTTCACGCGCCATTGCCACATTCCGACATAGCTGGATAATGTGGAAATGTCCATTCTGTTCAATTCCATAAAATAAAAGATTGGGCTTGATTTCCCCCTTTTTATTTGCTCTTTTGCAATAGCAACGCGTTCTTTAATTTCTTCGATAGAATTAGAAAGCGCAATGGTTTTTGGCTCCCAACCGGTACTTAAAGCGGTAGTATAATTTCCATTCTCATCGGTTGCATAAACCAATTCTTTCATGTTTTTATTTGAAAGATTTCCTATATCCTGTGGTACTTCTTCTTTTTTCATCTATTTCCTTCTCGAATAAATAAATTAATTTCTGCTTCAAAAAGCATTGTTGAATCATGAAAAGTCGTGCATAACATGGTGCAAACACTATAATCCTCAAAGTCAAAACGAGAATCAAGAGTGGCACTCGTTTGAATGGCTTCTCCCACTTTAGGCAACTGATATACTTTTAATTTCTTAATGCCGCTGATGAAACCAATTACATTTACATTGTCTTTTTTTCCATCATTTTCATCAATATAATACGATTTGCCAACGATTGCTGAACAGGTTTGAGCCGCATTTTCGATTAAGCCTATTTCTGCAAAAATATTATTTTCTACAAACAGCGTGTCTTCTTTAATTTCGAAAATCGTTTTTACTTCCAGTTCACTGAGTTCCAAAATAAAATCAACCATAAGCATCGGCGCGCGATGAGGCAGATAGTTTTGAATCTCAATGGTGTTTTCGTAATGCTGCATATTTATTTAGTTTGCCAAAACGGTTTTCATTTGACTGCGGGCAATTTCTTTATCATTTAATTTTACAACAATATCCACTAAAGTAACGCCCATAAATTCATGGAGAATCGTTACGGTGGTTTCGATTTCTTCGCCCAATTTTGGTAATTGTAAAATTTCGATTGTTTTTATAGCTCCAATATAACCCGTAGGCGCTGGTTCCTGCTTTAAAAAATATTCATAACCGGTGTATAATGCCACCGATTGCGCCATGTGTTCAATTAAGCCTGCTTCCTGAAAAATCCCGTCTTTTACAAAGATGTTATTTTCCGGAACCGTAAATCCAGCCGTTATTTCATTTTCTGAAAACATCAAAAGCTTGTCCACCATTACAAATGGGAATTTTTGCGGAATCAAATTTTCCACAAAATCTTTATCAAATATTGAATTGGAATCACTCACAGAATTTAGCAAACCGTTAAATAGGCTAGTGCATAAGAAAATCTGCCACTTTCCGGTATAGCAAGCAATATTGTATCTCCTTTTTTCAAACGGCCTGAATTCATTAATTCTTCCAGCATTAAAAAAGCGGAAGCAGCACCAACATTACCAACATCTTTCAAGTTTATAAACCATTTTTCTTTTGGCAAATCAATACCTATTTCTGTTAGCCTATTTAACAATCTGTCTTCAAAATAATAGGAAGAAATATGAGGCATCAAATATGTTACATCTTCTGGTTTAACATTATTTTTTTCTAATGCCATTTTTATACAATCCGCTCCCTTTACAATTATATTTACATCTAAAAGTTTAACATCTTGCTTTATTGAAAAAACAGATTGTTCTAACCATTCATCCGTCTTATAATCAGACCAAGGTTTAATATCTCCGTTTTCTAATTTGTCTCCACCGGCATACATACAGGTTTCTAATTCGTGTGCAAAAGAATACGCTTCCATCCACTCTATTTTTAATGGAGTTTTTCCTTTTGGTTCATTATCCAATAAAAAGGCAGATGCACCATCTGACAACATAAAACGTAAAAAATCCTTTTTGAAAGCAAGTATGGGTTGCTCTTCGAGTGCTTCTAAATTGACAACCTCATATTCGAACCGGTCTGCAAGCAACATGGACGAAAATCGCTCTGAACCTGTACAAACTGCCGTTTTAGAATTTCCGGAACGTACTGATAAAAAACCAAACTTCAGCGCATTCATACCAGCATTACAAACACCTGCTGATGAATTTAATTCTACTGATTTGTTTTTAAAAAATCCATGAACCATGGAAGCATGAGAAGGCAACAAGTAATCCGGCGATGAAGTTCCACAAGACAAAACTTCTAAATCATCTTTTGTAAAATCATCGTCAAATAAAGCCTCAATTGCGTTGAAAGTCATTTCAGCATTGGTGTGTGTGGCTTTTCCGTTTTTATCTAAGGCATAATAGCGAGAAGTAATCTTATTATTTCTTAAAATCAAGCTTTTTACTTTTGAAACTGTATTGTTGATTAAGCCCAAATAAGATTCCATTTCATCATTAGAAATAACTTTATTGGGTAAAAATTTACTTGTCTTTGTTATATAAACATCAAACATATTCTTTAATTTTAAATTACTATTCCTTTATAGTACGATTTTTCTTTCTTTATTTTATTTAGCATCAATGGATAAAAAATTAGGTAAAACACAAACACTATTGGTGAGATTACCCATATTGCAACAAACAAATACACTTTAAAAACTTTGAGCCATGTTTTTCTTGACTCTCCTTTTTTAATGATAAAATTGGACCACATTTTAAAAATCTTGTTTCCTGTTCTATCTACAGTAATTAGAAATGGTTTAATTCTCACGGCATCAAGTTCCACTAATTTGGATTGTAAATTCTCCAAATTATTATCCTTTAAACCTGAAAGAATAGCTTCCCCGAATTTTGATGATTCTTCAATGTCTTTATCTGAAACCCCCGGCAATGGAAAAATCCCTAAATATTTTCTTTTAATTCCTGAAAGCATCCAGTCAAATATAGTGACAACGCTAATTAAATTTCCGGCTCGATCAACCAAAGCGATATTTCCTTTGAGTTGAGCGTTGTTTTGTTTTAGCAAAAATTTGATTTTTTCCTGAGCCATGATCCACATATTTCTGGATCCGCTGATAGTTATAACCGGTGTATTATTTAAAAGTATTTTAGCTTCCGGGCTTTTTAAAAATGAATTTACAGGGATGGAAGGAGACAAATACCAAACTTGATAATTCAACAGAATCAGGTCAAATTTTGTATTTAAAATTTCAGGAGAAATTGGTTTTAAAGTTGTTGGGATTTGCAAAAAAGATTCCGGAAAAACATCAAAAAAATCCTCGTTATTCCATGGGAAAGGAAAGGGTTTTTCCATCTGAATTTCATGAAATACAACAGTAATCTCATTCGAATTCAAAAGTGGCTTTGCAATGTTTTTTGCAATGGATTCCAATTGCCCTGATTGAGAATAATAAACAACAAGGACACTTTTCATTTTTTGGTATTTAAAAAAACAAATCTAATAAAAAAAATGTAATTTATCCTAATAGCTGAATTCTATTAACATTTTCAAGTAAAAAATCGAATACGGAAAGGAAAAAGTTGTTAATTTTAAAATTTATTCCAAAAATCAAAATAATTGAACCATTGCAATGGATATTTTTTCAATATGGATTCCACACTTTCGATATACGCATTCAGCAATCCTTTTTCATCACGATGTTTGGTGTTTGCTTCGGTTGCAACCAGGTGGTAATGCAAATTGGCTTCTTTCATCACGTAAACGAAAACCACGGGAACCTGCAATCTTGAAGCGATTAAAAAAGGTCCTGCCGGAAAATTTGCTTCTTCTCCTAAAAGCGGAGCTGACAGACATTTTACCCCTTCAAAATATCGATCGCCCGTAAAACAAATTAATTCGTTGTTGGATAGTGCATTATTGATATCGTAAATGTGTGATAAATCATTTTTTACGATGATAAATTTGATTTTTGATTTGGTGGAAACACTTTCTAGATATTCCTTGATAACCGAATGTTCATTATCCGTGGTCACTAAATTGATTTGGCAATTCAGATCTATTTCACCAAAAAAATGTTCCGCGATTTCAAAATTTCCGATGTGTGCGCTAATTAAAACGCCTCCCTTTTTTTCGGCCAGCAATTTGAATAAAATCTCTTCACCATCAAATTCATAGGTGAATTTATTTCGTAAACCCGCTGAAATAGCCATTTTGTCAATTATGGTTTGCCCAAAAGTATAATAGCTTCGGAACACCATTATTTTCGACTTTAGAAACGAATAGTTAAGCCG
Organism: Flavobacterium sp.; assembly: GCF_035292545.1. Taxonomy (GTDB): domain Bacteria; phylum Bacteroidota; class Bacteroidia; order Flavobacteriales; family Flavobacteriaceae; genus Flavobacterium. The sequence continues at coordinate 97,564 of NZ_DATDPV010000014.1, forward strand.
ATTTCTGAAGTAATAAAAAATGGACTGATTGCTTTTTTTCAGGAATAAAAAATAATAGGAAGCTACAAAATAGAGCACAACATACGCCGCCCTTATTCCTAACTTCCTAATACAAAAAATAAATATTTTATAGCCTAACAGTGTTCCTCTAGATTTTCCGTCCCACTCACTCATCAGGTTATCCCTTTGCTTTTATTTTGTTTTCTATTAAATCATAGAAATCCTGGAAAGATGCGATTCCAACGAAATCGGCTTCTCCCAGTTTTACTTTAAAATTCATTTCCACCGTTACCACTAAATCAACATAGTCTAAACTGTCTAGTCCTAAAGTATCTTTTAAGTTCGCTTCCGGAGTAATTGTATCACCATCTACTTCAAATTCCTCTATTAAGAAACCGTTAATTGTTTCTATCATTTCTGTCTTATTCATCTCTGAAAATTATACTTTTTTAACTATTAATGCTGAATTGGTCCCTCCGAATCCGAAGGAATTCGACAAAAATATATCAATTTTTTTATTTATGGTGCTCGTAACCAGATTTAATTTTTTTGAGTCTTCATCCGGATTTTCCAAATTAATGTTTGGTGCGACGAAAGAATGTTGCATCATCAATGTCGAATAAATCACTTCACTCGCTCCCGCCATCCAGCATTCATGCCCTGTCATTGATTTTGTGGAACTCACTGGCGGATTGCTTTCGCCGAAAATTTCGAAAATTGCTTTAGCCTCATTCGCATCGCCAACTGGTGTTGATGTCGCATGGGCGTTGATATAATCGATAGCGCTTGGCTGTAAACCGGCTTGGTCCAAAGCGCGTCTCATTGCTGTTGCCGGTCCTTCGACATTTGGTGTTGATATGTGTCCGCCATTCGATGAAAAACCATAGCCAATAACTTCGGCAACAATGGGTGCACCACGTTTTATGGCCGACTCGTAACTTTCTAAAATTAAGGTTGCCCCGCCACCGCTTGGCACTAATCCGTCTCTGGACGCGTCAAATGGTCGGGATGCTTTGGTAGGATTGGCTTCATTGGGAGAAAAAACGCCCAAACCGTCAAAACTACTCATCGCGTATTTATTGATTTCTTGTGCACCGCCACAAATTACGGTGTCTTGTAGTCCATTCTTGATCAGAAAATAACCCAATCCAACCGAATGCGAACCACTGGCACAAGCGGCACTTACGGTAAGGTTAATGCCTCGTAACCTGAAGATTGTGGAAAGATTCATGGTTACGGTGGAGTTCATCGATTTAAAAATCGCTCCGGAGCCTATTAATGCCGTGTCTTTTTTTTCTCTGATGATATCATTCGCTTCCACAACCGCCATGGAAACGCTATCGTTTCCGTAAAGGATTCCGACTTCATTCTCATCGAAAAAACTTTCCTCGATTTTAGCATTTTTCAGGGCTTCGATGGTCGCCATATAGGCAAATTCCGTTTCTTCGCCCATGCTGATTCGTTGTCTTCTGCTGAGTAAATTTTTTAAATCCGGTTTTGGCACCATACCTGTTAAAGCAGAGCGAAAACCAAATTCTTTTCTTTCTTCGTCATATATTATTCCTGACTTTCCTTCATATAAAGATTGTTTTACCTCCTCTAATGAAGTGCCAATACAAGAATAAATTCCCATTCCAGTAATTACTACTCTTCTATCCATTTTTTAAACTAAAGTTATGAATATATTCCGCCATTTATGTTGATGATTTCACCGGTGATATAGCTTGCTTTTTTTGAAACTAAAAAGCTAACCAAATCGGCTACTTCATCGGCTTCGCCAAAACGATTTGCCGGCACCATTTTTATTAATTCTTTTTCGTCTAATTGACTCGTCATATCCGTACGGATAAAACCAGGAGCTACCGCATTTACGGTAATTTTTCGTTTTGCCACTTCTTGCGCCAACGCTTTGGTTGCAGCCACTACAGCTCCTTTTGCCGCTGAATAATTGGTTTGTCCCGCAGTTCCTTTTACGCCGGAAAGCGAAACCATATTCACGATACGACCATATTTATTACGCAGCATTTTTTGGATAAAAAAATTCGTCACGTTGAAAAATCCGTTCAAACTGGTGTTGATTACATCGCTCCAATCGGTTGGTGTCATCCACATGAATAATCCGTCTTTGTTAATTCCGGCATTGTTTACGATTACTTCTACAATAGCTTCAGGGTTTGCTTCCTCCCATTTTGCTAATGCGGTTTTTACTTCTTCAAAATCAGAAACATTAAACTGGATAATTTCTCCGGTTGCTCCTCTTTTGATTACTTCTTCCAATGTTTTTTCGGCCGCTTCTTTATTGGCTTGGTAATTAATCAAAATATGATAACTGCTGTCTTCCGCTAATTTTTGACAAATCGCGCTTCCGATACCTCTTGAACCACCTGTTACTAATGCACATTTCATACGTTATTCCTATTGTTCTTATTCCTAAAAATAAGATATGTTTTTTATTTGTAACTATTTTATATTACTCGGCCATCAGGTACTCTTTCACTTTTTGAATGAAAGGATACATCACTTGGTCTTCTTTGAATTCCGGGATAATGGCTCTTACCTCATCGTACATTTTTCGGGTAACCGAAGATACTTCGTCTTTATAACCCAAAGCATCTATCGCCTGAACAATCGTTATCAACTCAATGCTCAACACTTCGAAGGCATTTTCGATTACTTTTCCTGTAATTACTGCCGCATTGGTTCCCATACTCACAATATCCTGATTGTCATTGTTATTCGGAATGCTGTGCACATACATGGAATTGGACAACATTTGATTTTCTGCTGTGGTTGATGTGGCGGTAAATTGAACGCCCTGCATCCCAAAATTGAATCCTAATGTTCCTAAATTCACAAACGGAGGCAAGATTTCGTTGAGTTTTGAATTCAATAAATAATTCAACTGGCGTTCCGCCAACATCGTTAATTTGGTGACAACCAACTTTAATTTATCCATTTCCAAAGAAATATAATCGCCGTGGAAATTTCCGCCGTGATACACGTGTTGGTTTTTTACATCCACAATCGGATTGTCGTTTGCCGAGTTGATTTCGTTTTCTAAAACTTCCGCAACCTTTTTAACTGTATCAAAAACAGGACCTAAAATTTGTGGAACACAACGTAAAGAATAATATTCCTGCACTTTTTCCTTAAAAACATCTTCGGTATTTTCGCCCGTATATAAATGATCTTCTCTTTTTCGTACTAATTTACTGTCAGTCAAATTTTCGCGCATGCGTTGCGCAACTTCCTGCTGACCAAAATGACGCTTTGTATTGTTTAATTCCGCAGATAAATGATCATCATACGCCTGAACGATTTCGTTAATCGCACAAGAACATTTGATGGACCAATCCAATAATTTTTCGGCATGATGGACATTGACAATTCCGATTCCTGTCATAACGGAAGTTCCGTTCATTAAGGCTAATCCTTCACGAATTTCGACTTGAATCGGCTGAAGATTTTCAATTTCGAAAACTTCTTTTGTTGCTCTTCTTTCCCCTTTGTAAAAAACTTCGCCTTCGCCAATTAAGACTAATGCCAAATGGGCCAACTGAACCAAGTCGCCACTGGCACCAACACCGCCATGTTCAAAAATTAAAGGCGTTATGTCTTTATTAATCAATGCAGCCATTAGATGGATTACCGAAGGATGAACTCCGGAATTCCCTAAAGAGAGCGTATTTAAACGGGCCAATATTGCCGATTTTACGCAAACTGCACTTAATGGTTTTCCGGTTCCTGAGGAATGGCTTCGAATCAGGTTGTATTGCAATTGTAAACGATCTTCGTCTTTAATACGGTATTGTGCCATCGGCCCAAAACCAGTATTTACACCGTAAATGACTTTGTTTTCTGAAAATTCTTTTAAAAAATCAAAGCTTTCATTTACCCGTTTTGCAACGGTATCGCTAATAGTTACCTCATCATTCTTAAAAACAATAGCTTCAAAATCATTTAAGCTTAAATATTCATTTATTGTGCCCATTCAACAGTGTTATTTTTTAACAGAATTATATGCTAAGTCTGCTTTTTTATTTAAAAATTATGTGGTTAATTTGAACTCGCAAATGTAATACAATATCATTAAGTATAGAAAAGCAAGCCTATTATTTATAACAGATTAGGTTAAATCTTACCTATATGATCTAATTTCAACACGAAGAGGTTTGTGTATTAAACAAAAAACAAAAAATGAAGGAAGCAGTAGGAATGAAGGATTATGGTTCTGATAAAAAAAATGTGGTACAAGCAAATTTAGATGCACAGAAAATTGCTTTTGCTCCCATTATGTTCCAAGCAGCGAAAGCACTTAGAAATTTAGGAATTTTAGAATATCTTTTCGAAAAAAATAAAGCCAGTATCGAAACCATTGCCGAAGCATTGAAATTATCTGTTTACGGCGTAAAAGTACTGTTAGAAGCAGGCTTAAGTTTAGAAATGGTTTATTTGAAAGACAATGAATTTATTCTAACAAAAACAGGTTATTTTATTTTGAGAGATAAAATGACTAATGTCAATATGGATTTTACACAGGACGTAAATTATCTTGCCATCAATCACCTCGAAGCATCCATTGTAAATGGAAAACCGGAAGGATTGAAAGAATTGGGAAATTGGGATACCGTTTATGAAGGATTATCTGAACTACCGGAAAAAATTAAAAAAAGTTGGTTTGAATTCGATCATTTTTATTCCGATTATACTTTCCCGGAAATAATGCCGATTTTATTTAACAATCATCCTAAGACTTTTTTGGATGTTGGCGGAAACACCGGAAAATTTTCGATGCAATGTGCGCAATACGATCCAACGGTAAAAATAACTATTTTAGATTTACCGGGACAAACCAAAGTAGCACGAAAAAACATTGCAGAAGCCGGTTTCAGTGACAGAATCACAGCTATCGACACCAATCTACTGAATAACGAGATTCCTTTTCCAAAAGGAAACGACATTATTTGGATGAGTCAATTTATAGATTGTTTTTCTCTGGACGAAATCTATGGTCTTTTCAGAAGAGCCCATGATGCAATGAGTGAAGATGCCAGTTTTTATATTTTGGAAACCTTTTGGGATTTACAGAAATTCCAGGCTTCTACCTATAGCTTGCATGCTACTTCTTTATATTTTACCGCTGTCGCAAATGGTAACAGTCAAATGTTTCATTCACAGGATATTTTACAAGTGATTGAGAAAGCTGGCTTTGTTGTTGCAGAAATGCACGAAATCATCGGAATGAGTCACACCCTTATCAAGTGTAAAAAAGCTTCATAAGGCGTAAATCATAAAAATAAAAATCTTGTAAACGACTGAAAAACAGATTTTAAATTACAAGAGCAATAAATTATACCTTTGTAAATAAAAGAAAATCAAATTATGCTGCAAGAATATGTGGATGTATTAGTAATTGGAGCAGGTCCTTCGGGATGTGTGTCTTCGTCCTATTTGCACAATAATGGTGTAAAGGTAAAAGTGGTTGAAAAAACAAAATTCCCACGATTGGTCGTTGGCGAAAGCCTTATTCCTCGTGTGATGGATCACTTTGCAGAAGCCGGTTTGTTTCCCGCACTCGATGCCATGAATTTCGAAAAAAAGTTAGGCGCCCGTTTTATTCGTGGCGAAGAAATTTGTGTTTTTGATTTCAGTAAAAAGTTCGGAGAAGGCTGGGATTGGACCTGGCAGGTGCCGAGAGCCGATTTCGACAATACTTTAGCACAGGAAGTAATCCGAAAAGGAATTGATTTAGAATTTGAAAGCGAAGTGATTTCGGTAGCTTTCGAAGGAAAAAACTCTACCACTGTTGTTAAAGACAAAGACGGAAATCTTAAAGAAATTCATGCCAAATTCATCATTGATTCCAGTGGTTATGGCCGTGTGCTTCCTCGATTATTAGACTTAGACACGCCATCCAAATTAGATCCGCATTCTTCTATTTTTACCCATGTAAAAGACATTAACAGGCCTGAAGGCGAAGAAGGAACTTTGATTTCTTTTGATATTTTGGAAACCGAAGTTTGGTTGTGGGTAATTCCTTTCTCCAATGGCAATACGAGTCTTGGAGTGGTTGGCCCGACTACATTTATCAATTCTCTTTCAGAAAATAAAGAGAATGCAGAAGCGTTGAAAAATGCCATTCAATTATCTGATTTTTACATCAAACGTTTTGGAGGTGTCGAATTCTTATTCGAGCCTGTGAAATTAGAAAACTATTCGCGTTCAGTGAAACAAATGTATGGTGATGGTTTTGCCTTAACTGGAAACAGTTCGGAGTTTTTAGATCCTGTTTTTTCCTCAGGAGTTGCTTTTGCTACCGAATCCGGGATGTTGGCTGCCAAATTAATTCACAGAGAATTGAATGGCGAAACGGTAAACTGGGAAACAGAATTCTCAGAATACATGAAAAGCGGCATCAATGTTTTTACGACTTATGTAAAAGAATGGTATACCGGAAATCTTCAAACCTTGTTTTTTCATCAGCCCGAAAATCCGGATGCCAAAAGAAAAATATGTGCGGTTTTAGCAGGTTATGTTTGGAATCAGGACAACCCTTTTGTAAAAAAACATGACAATGTAATTAAGAATATGGCGCATATGATTAATCTTGAAAAAGGACAATAATGACTACTGACAGACCCAACGGAACTTTATATACCAAAATCGAAAGCAAAATCGCAACGTTGGAATTCGGCCATCCGGCAAGCAATTCCTTTCCGAGCGAACTATTGCAACGCCTCACGGATGAACTAAATGCATTAAGCAACAATCCCGAAGTGACCATTATTCTTTTAAAAAGTGAAGGCGAAGGCGCATTTTGTGCCGGTGCTTCTTTTGATGAATTGCTCGCAGTTTCTAATTTGGAACAAGGCGCAAAATTCTTTTCCGGTTTTGCCAATGTAATTAATGCGATGCGAAAATGCTCCAAACTGATTGTTGGCCGTATTCACGGGAAAGCAGTTGGAGGCGGTGTCGGATTAGCTTCAGCCTGCGATTATGCGATGGCAACTGTAGACAGCGCGATAAAATTATCGGAATTAGCCATTGGAATAGGTCCTTTTGTGATTGAACCCGCCGTTTCCAGAAAAATAGGAAAAGCTGCTTTAGCTGAAATGACGCTGGCCGCACATGAATGGCAAAATGCCTATTGGGCAAAAGAAAAAGGATTGTATGCCAAAGTTTTTGACAATGTAAAAGATTTAGATAATGAATTGGATCTTTTCTGTTCCAAATTGGCAAGCTATAACCCGGAAGCTTTATCTGAAATGAAAAAAGTATTGTGGGAAGGCACCGAAAAATGGGACACTTTATTGCCAGAAAGAGCGGCTATTTCCGGAAGACTGGTGTTGTCTGATTTTACGGTAAAAGCATTGACGCAATTCAAGAAATAATATCATTTGAAGCTATTTCCTGCAATCGCTATATCTTTTCTACTTTGTTTAAACAGATAAAGATATAGTTTCTGGCAAGACTAGAGCATTCTTACTATAATACAACTTCCCTTCTCAAGAATATATTCACTAAATTTGCCGTTCAAACGCAAAGCAATGAGTAAAATCAGAATCACCAAACAGTTTAGTTTCGAAACCGGACATGCCCTTTATGGCTATGACGGAAAGTGCAAAAATGTTCACGGACACAGTTACAAACTTTCGGTTACGGTCATCGGAACGCCTATTACGGACTCTTCCAACGTAAAATTCGGAATGGTGATTGACTTTACTGACTTAAAAAAAATTGTAAAAGAAGAAATCGTAGATCAATTTGACCACGCTACTGTTTTTAACAAAAATACGCCTCATTTAGAATTGGCTAATGAACTGAAAAGTCGCGGACACGATGTGATTCTGGTAAACTATCAACCCACCAGCGAAAATATGGTGATTGATTTTGCCGAAAGAATTAAAAACCGTTTACCAATTTCAATTGAATTACATTCCCTAAAACTTCAGGAAACCGACACTTCTTTTGCAGAATGGTACGCCAGTGATAATCTGTAATTCAAAATTCCTAAATTAGCCTCATGCAATTATCCGAAAATAAAAAAGTCTATTTTGCTTCCGACCAACATCTTGGAGCTCCAACCCCAGAATTAAGTTTCCCGCGGGAACAAAAATTCGTGGCTTGGCTTGATGAGGTGAAAGTTGATGCTGCAGCTATTTTTTTATTAGGTGATCTGTTCGATTTTTGGTTCGAATACCAAACGGTAGTACCCAAAGGTTTTGTCAGAGTACTTGGAAAACTGGCAGAAATCCGTGACAGCGGGATTCCCATTTATTTTTTCGTAGGTAATCATGATTTATGGATGAGCGACTATTTCGAAAAAGAACTAAACATTTCTGTTTATCACACTAATAAAGAATTCGTTTTCAATAATGCTAAATTTCTGATTGGTCACGGCGATGGCTTAGGTCCCGGCGACAAAGGGTATAAAAGAATGAAAAAAGTATTTAAAAACCCATTCTCAAAATGGCTTTTTAGATGGTTACATCCTGATATTGGCGTAAAAATGGCACATTATCTTTCGGTAAAAAACAAACTGATTTCAGGTGATGAAGATGTGAAATTTCTGGGAGAAGAAAACGAATGGCTGGTGCTTTATGCCAAACGGAAATTAGAAACCCAACATTATGATTTCTTCGTTTTCGGGCATCGCCATTTACCCTTGGAAATTCAGGTCGGCGAGAATTCCAAATACATTAATTTAGGCGACTGGATTGGTTATTTTACTTATGGCGTTTTTGATGGTAAAACTTTTGAATTGAAAAAATACGAAAACAAAACAGATTAGTCAAAAGGCCATCATTTAAAAAACACAATATGACATTTAACCTTTCTCCACAAAAATCTTTACAAATTTTCCGTATCATCTTTCCCTTATTTCTTATGATCCATGGATTGTTCCGCTTAATTTCAGGCGGTGTTGAGGGATTTGGAATCTTTTTGGAAAGCAATCATTTTGTGGCAGGGTCTGTAATCGCATGGTCGCTTACGATTATAGAAATTGTGGGATCAATACTAATCATCTTGGGCTATTTTGCAAAATGGCTCTGCTTGCTGTTTATTTGCGAAATAATTATGGGTATATTGTTAGTCCATGCTGTAAACGGATGGTTTGTTGTTGGTGGAGGTTCCGGAGGTGTCGAATACAGTCTATTACTCGTTTTAGGGTATTTCTTAATCGCTCTTTCAAATCCAAAACCATTACTTAAATTCGGCGGTTAGAAACAAAATCAAATCCAAAATCGGCTAATCTTCTGCTTGAATATCTTTCAATCGCAATTGAATCGTAACTTTCCCATTCCACTCATTTTCATCGATGCAATAAACTAACTGAAACGGTTGCTGATTTGTGGTCAAATCTATTTTAGCTCCCAATCCGAATCCGATAGCGGCTATACCTTCGGAATTATTTTGTTTTACAAAAAGTTTTAAATGCTCATCATCAGCGCCTAATTTCTTAGCGTATCCTGTGTCTTTTATATTTTTAGAAAGAAAAATGGGTGTCATATTTTGAGGTCCAAAAGGTTCAAATTGTTTTAGAATTCGTATGAATTTTGGAGAAATATCAGCAAAATCTATTTCGGCATCAACAGAAATTTCCGGTGTCAGCATATCGGGATGGATGGTTTCTTCGACCACTTTTTCAAAAGCTTCTTTAAATATGGAATAGTTTTCTTCTTTCAAAGTCATTCCGGCAGCATACATGTGTCCGCCAAATTGTTCCAAATGTTCCGAACAGGCTTCCAAAGCATTGTACACATCAAAACCTTTTACCGAACGTGCCGAAGCCGCCAGTTTATCGCCGCTTTTGGTAAAAACCAAAGTCGGACGGTAATACGTTTCTATCAATCGGGAAGCAACGATTCCAATTACACCTTTATGCCAGTCTTCCTGAAAAACCACCGTCGAAAATCGTTTTTGCTCCAAATTGTTTTCAATCTGTAACAATCCTTCTTTGGTAATTTGCTTATCTAACTCTTTACGGTCCGAATTGTATTTCTCGATTTCAGAGGCAAATTGCTGTGCCTGCTCAAAATTAAATTCCGATAATAATTCGACCGCATGATTCCCATGTTTGATACGTCCGGCTGCATTAATTCTCGGCGCAATGATAAAAACGACATCGGTAATATCCAAGGTTTTCTTTTTTATCTGATTTATCAACGCTTTGATTCCAGGTCGCGGATCGGAATTGATAACCTCCAACCCGAAATGCGCCAAAACCCGATTTTCTCCTGTCATCGGAACAATATCGGCAGCAATAGCCGTGGCGACCAAATCCAGATAGGGCATTAAATCTTCAATGGTTTCCTCGCGATTTTCACCTAAAGCCTGAATGAGTTTAAAACCAATCCCGCAACCGCACAATTCATCATACGGATAATCGCAATCGGTTCTTTTTGGATCCAAAATAGCAACCGCATCCGGTAAAAATTGGCCTGGCCGGTGGTGGTCACAAATGATAAAATCTATGTTTCGTTCTTTTGCATACCCTACATGATCTATGGATTTTATACCACAATCCAACGCAATAATCAGCGAAATTCCGTTGTCTTCGGCAAAATCAATTCCTTTGAAAGAAATACCGTATCCTTCATCATAACGATCCGGAATATACGTGGCTATATTTGGATAATACGTTTTTAAATATGAAGAAACCAACGAAACTGCCGTTGTTCCATCGACATCATAATCGCCAAAAACGAGAATGTTTTCCTGATTGGCAATCGCCAGTTCAATCCTGGCAACGGCTTTATCCATATCCTTCATCAAATACGGATTGTGCAAATGATCTAAAGATGGACGGAAAAAGTTTTTGGCATCCTCAAAAGTTTCAATGCCGCGTTGTACCAAAAGCGTTGCCACAAATTCTTCGACATTCAAAGCCTGAGCAAGCTGTTTCACTTTCTGGGATTCCGGTTTTGGTTTGAGATTCCAACGCATCTGTTTTCTTTTAAGGTGGCTTATACTTGAAAACCAAATTTACTATAAATTTCAAATAGAACAACAATTTCTTTTTTATCAGGAATAAATCATTTTATCAATTATGATAAAAAATGAGTTACTTTTGCCCCTCACTAATAATTTTTGAAGTCAATGCAAATTCAGGGACAAATTGTAGATATAGAAAACAAACGCATTTATTCTGGAGAAATCACTGTCGACAACGAAAAAATCGTTTCGATAACAGCGAAAGAGCATCAGAATAAAAACTATATCCTTCCCGGATTTATTGATGCTCATATTCACATCGAAAGTTCCATGCTTGTTCCTTCCGAATTTGCCAAGATTGCCGTACTTCACGGAACTGTCGCCACCATTTCTGACCCGCATGAAATTGCCAATGTTTTGGGTAAAGAAGGCGTTTATTATATGATTGAAAACAGTAAAAAAGTGCCTTTTAAATTTCATTTTGGAGCTCCTTCCTGTGTTCCTGCGACTTCTTTTGAAACTGCCGGAGCGATTATAGATTCCGATGATGTTAAAGAATTACTGGCTTTACCCGATATTTATTATTTGTCAGAAATGATGAATTATCCCGGTGTTTTATTTGATGATGAAGAAGTTTTAAAGAAAATTCAATGGGCGAAACATTTCAACAAACCCGTTGATGGACATGCGCCCGGATTACGTGGTGAACCCATCAAAAAATATATTTCAGCAGGAATAACGACCGATCACGAATGTTTTACTTTTGATGAAGCACAGGAAAAATTATCTCTTGGGATGAAAGTGATTATCCGTGAAGGAAGTGCCGCTAAAAATTTCAATACGTTAATTCCGTTACTTTCGGAAAATTACGAAAACATGATGTTTTGCACCGACGACAAGCATCCCGATGATTTGATTGTCAGTCATATCAATGCCCTTTGTGTACGTGCCGTTGCCGAAGGTATTGATGTTTTTAAAGTGCTTCAGGCCGCTTGCGTCAATCCGGTGAAACATTACAATATGAACGTGGGTTTACTGAAAGAAAACGATGCTGCCGATTTTATTGTTGTCGAAGATTTGATTAATTTTAAAGTAAAACAAACGTTCATCAATGGTGAATTGGTGGCTGAAGACGGGAAATCATTTGTAAAACACGTTGATTTTGAAACCCCTAATAATTTCAACATTACCGCAAAAGAAGTAAGTGATTTTGAAGTTTCAGGTTCTGCGTCAACAATCAGGGTAATTGAAGCGCTGGAAGGACAATTGATTACCAATGAAATTCATCATGCTTCCCTTATTAAAAAAGGAAAATTCGTTTCGGATACAGAAAACGACATTTTGAAAATGGCTGTGGTTAACCGATATCAAAACACAAAACCCGCCATCGCTTTTATCAAAAACTTTGGATTGAAAAAAGGGGCTATTGCGAGTTCTGTAGCGCACGATTGTCATAATATAGTTGTCGTAGGCACTTCGGACGAAGAAATTTGTAAAGCGGTAAATCTTATTATAGCAAATAAAGGCGGAATTTGCGCCGTGAGTGGTTCCGAAAAAAAGGCAATCGCTTTACCCGTTGCCGGAATAATGAGTCATAAAAACGGTTGGGAAATTGGTGCTTTGTATGAAGAAATAGACGCTATGGCTAAAGAATTTGGCAGTACTTTAAAAGCGCCATTCATGACGCTTTCTTTTATGGCACTTTTGGTAATCCCTGATTTGAAATTATCAGACAAAGGATTGTTTAGCGGGAATACTTTTTCGTTCGTGAATTTGGAAATCCAGTAAATAAAAAAATTATTCTGTTTCCTTCTTATTTTGCTTTTCTGCAATTTTTCCGCCGAGAACGACAACTATTTCGCCTTTTGGCGGTTTGTTTTCGAAATGGGTTAACACTTCCCGAACTGTACCGCGAACGTTTTCTTCGTGTAATTTCGACAACTCTCTGGAAACGCAAATGGGACGGTCTGCACCAAAATAAGTAATAAATTCGGCTAACGTTTTTACTAATTTATGTGGTGAAACGTATAAAATCATGGTTCTGGTTTCTTCGGCTAAAGCCAAATATCGGGTTTGTTTTCCTTTTTTATCAGGCAAAAATCCTTCGAAAACAAATTTATCATTGGGCAAACCGCTATTCACTAAAGCCGGAACAAAAGCGGTGGCTCCCGGCAAACATTCCACCTCAATTTTATTTTCCACACAAGCACGGGTCAGCAAAAATCCGGGATCGGAAATCGCAGGCGTTCCCGCATCGGAAATTAAGGCAATATTTTCCCCCGATTTTAATCTCGAAATAATATTCTCTATCGTTTTGTGCTCATTGTGCATGTGATGGCTGTGCATGTGCGTGCCAATCTCAAAATGTTTCAAGAGTTTTCCGCTGGTACGGGTATCTTCAGCCAAAATCAAATCGACTTCTTTGAGGATTCGAATGGCTCTGAAGGTCATGTCTTCGAGGTTGCCAATGGGCGTGGGAACGATATATAGTTTAGACATAAATTTAAAAGTTAAACATGAATTTCATTAATTGAATTCGTGTTTATTAAAAGATGGTATTTTATATGTTTAAGCGAATTTTTTCTCTACAATTTCCATAAAACGCTGTGCATAATCGTCTTTTCCTTCCCAGTTATTATAATCCGGTTTCACCATATCTTCTATGAAATTCTGTGCTTCCTCAAAGGTGTCAAATGTACTCAATTGCGAAACCACGCGGTTTAAATCTTCGCTGCTTCCTCCAAATAATTGCTTTTCGAATGCAATTTTATCATTCAGACCAAAAGTGATGATTTTGTTAGCATTGTCATTTGTTGAGATGGATTTTGACTCAAATTTAGTTTCTTCTTTATCTAAAACAACTTCTTCCGGTTTAATTTCTTCAGGAGTTTCTACTTCAGCAAAAACTTCTGCTTCTGCCTGAGGTACAATTTCTTTTTCTTCTGTTTTTTCTATTTTTTGAACACGTTCAAATATCGGTTCAGAGTGTGAGCCACCTAACAAATCTTCAAAAGAAATTTGTTTCATTTCGTTTTTCGTTTCTGGCACTTCTAAAACAGCTTCTTCTTTAAACAATTCGAAATGAGGTTCGAAATCGGCTTTTTCCTCAATTGCAGCAATTGGTTCTTCCGCAATGGTTTCAGGAACTTCTTCAACTATAGTTTCCTCAACAGTCTCTTCTTCTTTCTCAGGTGCCGTTTCGATAATTTCTTCGGCTACTGCTTCCTCTATTATTTCAGGAGTGGTTTCAATGGTTTCTTCCTCGATTTTTTCTTCTACAATTACTTCCGGAGCAGCTTCAATATTACTTTCAACAGCATATTCTGGTATTCCTCCAACAACTTTGTCATCATCGCTAAATGCCGTTTCTAACTTTTCCTCTATTTCAGCATGACCAATGGTTGGTTTTACATCAGAAAAATTTTCTTCAACAAATTTCAGAACAGACAATTTCTCATACAGTTTTTGCGTTTCCTGATGTAATTGAATGAGTTCTGATTTGTTTTTAAGCTTTAAAATTCTGTGTGCGATGCTGATTAAATCGGCTTCCAACTTTTTTTTCATAACTTTTAGAATTATAGTGAATAAGACGTGTCTTTTTTAATAAATTTGTTTTCGTTACAAAGTAATAAAAACTATTCATTTTTACGAGCAGAAAAATACAAAATGTTTCTCGAAAATACTGTAAATCATAAAGAACAATTTGGGTGGATCGAAGTCATTTGCGGCTCGATGTTCTCCGGCAAAACCGAAGAGCTCATCCGAAGATTGAAAAGAGCGCAATTTGCCAAGCAAAAAGTCGAAATCTTCAAACCCGCTATCGATACCCGCTACCATGACGAAATGGTGGTGTCGCACGATGCCAATGAAATTCGTTCCACGCCAGTTCCTGCCGCAGCAAATATTGCGATTCTGGCTCAAGGCTGCGATGTAGTGGGAATTGATGAAGCCCAGTTTTTTGACGATGAAATTGTTAGGGTTTGTAACGACCTCGCCAATCAGGGAATTCGGGTAATCATCGCCGGATTAGACATGGATTTCAAAGGCAACCCTTTTGGTCCAATGCCTGCTTTGATGGCTACTGCCGAATACGTAACCAAAGTACACGCCGTTTGCACCCGCACCGGAAATTTAGCACATTATAGTTTCAGAAAAGCCGATAGCGACAAACTGGTGATGCTTGGCGAAACCGAAGAATACGAGCCTTTGAGCCGCGCCGCTTACTTTTATGCCATGAAGGAAAATCAGGAAAAAGAAGAAGTAGAGAAATCTAAAAACAAAAAAAGCAAAGAGTAACTTTTGAGCTTAAACATACAAAATATCGTCCCGATCCTTCATGCCAAATGGTTTGGGAATTCAGATGCAATGACGATTGATCATATTTCGATTGACAGCCGTTCGATGCAAAATGGCCTTACTACACTTTTTTTCGCTTTGGTCGGACCCAACAATGATGCCCATATTTATATTGAGGAGTTAATCCAGAAAGGGGTTCGGAATTTTGTTGTGACCCATATTCCAAAAAAAGTGGAAGGCAAAGCCAATTTTATTCTGGTCGAAAATACCTTGGACGCTTTACAGAAATTTGCCGCATATTACCGTAATCTCTTTCATTTTCCAGTAATTGGAATAACCGGAAGCAACGGAAAAACGATCGTTAAAGAATGGCTGAATTTTCTGTTAAGTCCCGATTACCATATTATCAGAAGTCCGAAAAGTTATAATTCGCAGGTTGGAGTTCCGTTATCGGTAATTTCCATCAATGAAAAACACAATTTAGGGATTTTCGAAGCCGGGATTTCGACCGTAAATGAAATGGAAAAGTTAGAGAAAATCATCAAACCAACCCTTGGCGTTTTAACCAATGTTGGTTCGGCTCATGATGAAGGTTTCGCTGATTTTGATGAAAAAATAAAAGCAAAATTGAAACTTTTCATCGATGTAAAAGTGCTCATTTACAATAAAAATAAAAAGGTTGATCCTTTTATCAATCCCAACATAAAGACTTTTAGCTGGAGTTTTACAGATAAAAGTGCCGATGTATTTATCACCAAAAAATCAAATGCTGATAAAACGGCTTTACAAATTCGATATCAGAGTAATGATTTCGAGATTGAAATTCCATTTCAGGACGAAGCTTCCACGGAAAATGCCATTAGCTGTTTGATGGTTTTATTGCATTTTGACTATGATAAAAAAACCATTCAGGAACGCATGGCGCAATTATATCCGGTGGAAATGCGTTTGAAAGTCAAAAACGGCATTCATAATTCGACCTTAATTGACGACAGTTACAGTTCGGATTTTCAGTCTTTGAAAATTGCTTTGGATTTTCTGGAGAGTCAAAA
The DNA here is from genome assembly GCF_035292545.1 of Flavobacterium sp. GTDB lineage: Bacteria > Bacteroidota > Bacteroidia > Flavobacteriales > Flavobacteriaceae > Flavobacterium. The sequence continues at coordinate 113,847 of NZ_DATDPV010000014.1, forward strand.
ACAGCACAAAAAGAAAACGCTGATCCTTTCGGATATTTTTCAAAGTGGTTGGTCTAATGAGGAATTGTATACGAAAGTTTCCCAATTGGTTCTTTCCAATAAAATCAATAGAATTATTGGAATTGGAGAAACCATTTCTGCATTCAAAGACAAATTTTCAAACTGCATCACTTTCAAGAATACGGAAGCATTTATCGCCGGTTTCGACAGTTTATCTTTCGGGAACGAAACTATTTTGATTAAAGGCGCTCGGACTTTTGAGTTTGAAAAAATCGTTGTATTGTTAGAAGAAAAAACGCATGAAACTGTTTTGGAAATTAACCTCAACGCGATTAGTCATAATCTGAATTTCTATAAATCGAAACTAAAACCCAATACCAAATTGATGGTTATGGTAAAAGCTTTTGGATATGGAAGCGGCGGTTTTGAAATTGCCAAACTGCTTTCGCATCATAAAGTCGATTATTTAGGCGTGGCTTTTGCCGATGAAGGAATTTCATTGAAAAATGCCGGAATCGATTTGCCTATTATGGTTCTGAATCCTGAAAACACGAGCTTTTCAGCGATTATTCAACATCATTTGGAACCTGAAATATATAGTTTGAAAGGATTGAAAGCCTTCCTGAAAATTGCTGAACAAAAACAATTACAACACTATCCTATTCATATAAAACTCGATACTGGAATGCATCGTTTGGGTTTTGAAGCCAATACTATTGAAGAATTAATTGCTGCTTTAAAAGAAAACCAAACTGTTGAGGTAAAAAGTATTTTATCGCATATGGCCACGAGCGACGATTTGGAACACACTGATTTTGCACATGCACAAATCGATTTATTTGAAAAATTATCTTCAAAATTGATAGATGAATTGCACATCAACCCGATTCGTCATATTCTGAATACTTCGGGAATCAGCAATTTTCCTCAAGCACAATACGACATGGTTCGTTTAGGCATTGGTTTGTATGGGGTTTCCAATGATCCAGAAGAACAAAAATATTTAGAAAATGTAGGCACTTTAAAATCGATCATTTCACAAATAAGAACCATTCAAACTGGGGAAAGCGTGGGTTATGGAAGACGTTTTTCAGCTACAAAAGAAACCAAAATCGCGACCATTCCCATTGGCTATGCCGACGGAATTTCAAGACATTGGGGCAATGGCATAGGTTACGTGATGATTCAAAATCAGGAAGCAACCATTGTTGGCAGCATTTGCATGGATATGTTAATGGTGGACATTACCGGAATTAACTGTAAAGAAGGTGATGAAGTGATTATTTTTGGCAAAAACCCAAGCGTTTCTTTTATTGCCGATAAATTACAGACCATTCCTTATGAAATACTTACCAGTATTTCCCAACGAGTAAAACGCGTGTTTTACAGAGAATAAAGTTTAAAGCTTCAATATTATGTTAAAATATAAATTAATTTTCATTAATTTAGTACTACAAAACAAATCGTTTTTAACTCAAAACAAATACATTATGGGATTTTTTACAGATTTTAAAGCCTCTTTAATGAAAGGTGACGTAATAAGTTTGGCAACCGCCGTGGTAATTGGTGCTGCATTCGGTAAAATTGTTGGCTCCGCTGTTGATGATGTGATTATGCCTATCATTGGCTTGCTAACAGGCGGAATCGATTTTACTAAAAAATTCATCACACTTGATGGAAACAGTTACGAAACCCTGGCAAAAGCCAAAGAAGCTGGTGCCGCAGTAATTACTTATGGTAATTTAGTGCAGGCCGTTATTAACTTCGTAATTATTGCTTTCTTTATTTTTGTGGTATTAAGAGCTGTCGAAAAAATGAGAAAAAAAGAAGAAGTTGTTCCTGTACCTGCCGGACCAACGCAAGAACAATTGCTGACTGAAATTAGAGATTTATTAAAGAAATAATACCGCTGCATTATATATTCTAACCAAACCGTTCCTTAATTGGGGCGGTTTTTCTTTTATGAAAAAGAGTAACCTGATTTTAAAACTTTATGATTATTTTAATTTTGTTATTGATTACTTTTGTCTTGCAAAAATAAAGTTCAAAAACTAAACTCATATATTATGAAAATTGCTGTTGTTGGTGCGACCGGAATGGTTGGCGAAGTAATGCTTCAAGTTTTGGCGGAGAGAAATTTCCCGGTAACCGAATTAATTCCTGTGGCATCCGAGAAATCTGTTGGAAAACAAATTGAATTCAAAGGAAAAAAATATACTGTTGTCGGAATGCAAACCGCAGTTGATATGAAAGCAGACATTGCTTTATTTTCGGCCGGAGGTGAAACTTCACTGGAATGGGCACCAAAATTCGCAGCAGCAGGAACCACAGTTATTGACAACTCATCGGCCTGGAGAATGGATCCGACTAAGAAATTAGTTGTTCCGGAAATCAATGCTTCGCAATTGACAAAAGAAGACAAAATCATAGCAAATCCTAACTGTTCGACCATTCAGATGGTTTTGACTTTAGCGCCTTTGCATAAAAAATACAACATCAAAAGGGTTATTGTTTCTACCTACCAATCTATCACAGGAACCGGAGTAAAAGCGGTGCAACAATTAGAAAATGAATACGCCGGCATCAAAGCCGAAATGGCCTATAAATACCCAATTCACCGAAATGCCATTCCACAATGCGACAGTTTTGAAGAAAACGGGTACACCAAAGAAGAGATGAAACTGGTTCGCGAAACTCAGAAAATATTAAGCGACAACACGATTGCCGTTACCGCAACTGCCGTTCGCGTGCCTATTGTTGGCGGACATAGCGAAGCGGTAAATGTGGAATTTAAAAATGATTTCGATGTAAATGACGTGAGAAATATTTTGTATCATACTCCAGGAATTGTGGTTCAGGATAATACAGACACTTATACTTATCCGATGCCTATGTATGCGCAAGGAAAAGACGACGTTTTTGTAGGCAGAATCCGCAGGGACGAAAGCCAGCCCAATACTTTGAACATGTGGATTGTTGCTGATAATTTAAGAAAAGGCGCTGCTACTAATACCATCCAAATTGCGGAGTATTTAGTGGCTAACAACCTAGTTTAAACCTAAAATTAAAATCCGAAAACCGTTTGCTTTAACAAATCTTAATTTTTGTTAAGAACAAACGGTTTTCTTATTTGCTTTCCTATATTTGCGAGGAATGAAAAAGAAACTGGTCATAGTCAATCTTTCTTTAATGATGGCGGTATTGTTCTCAATACTGTTTCAATCATTCCATTCCTATGAGCACTTAGCAAAACAGTTTGCTGAAAAACAGTGCCATCACAAATACAATGCTGACCAAACAGAATTTACGCATCATCATACCGATTTTGATCATTGTTTTGTTTGCGAATTTACTTTAAGCAATTTCATTTCTCCTGACAGTTTTACTTTTAAATTACAAACGGAACAACAGGAAATCCCTTATTTTTTCCATACAACCGAAGCATCTGAATACTTTTCAGGAAGCTCTTATTCGCTGCGTGGCCCACCTAGTTTTATTATTTAAATGTATCTCTTATTACTTCTAAAATTATTTTGGAGGCAATAATTCGTTTTTAATAATAAACAAAGTTTCAATGAAAAAATTTATAACAGCCCTTTTTATAGGGTTCTCTGCATTGCTTAATGCGCAAAACAGCATTTCCGGAACGATTACCGATCACAACAACCAACCGATAAAAGGAGTTGAAATTTCAGCTCCCGAAATTCATTCCGAAACCACTTCTGATGAAAACGGAAAATATAATCTAACCAATCTTCCAAGCGGGAACAACAAGATTGTTTTTTCTTTAACAGGTTATAAAACGATAAACAAAGTCATCCTAATTGAACAAAAAGAAACCATTTTAGATGCCACTTTAGAAGAAGAAATGGTCCACATGGATGAAGTCATCGTTTCTACCGCTTTCCACAAATTGCAATCCCAAAATGTAATGAAAGTAGAACACGAAAGCATCAAGTCGATGCAACATAAAGGTTCAGCAACATTGATTGAAGGATTGGCAACCATACCCGGCGTTTCACAAATTTCTACAGGAACATCCATCGGGAAACCGGTCATTCGGGGTTTGAGCGGAAACCGTGTTTTGGTCTATTCTCAAGGTGTTCGATTGGAAAATCAGCAATTTGGCGAGGAACACGGATTGGGATTGAACGATGCCGGTGTCGAGAGTGTTGAAGTGATTAAAGGTCCTGCTTCGTTGCTTTATGGCTCGGATGCTTTGGGTGGTGTTTTGTATTTTAATCCTGAAAAATTTGCTAAAACCAATACGTTTCAAGGTGATTTCAGTCAAAAATTGTTCTCGAACACTTTAGGAAGCAATTCGTCTTTAGGCTTAAAAAAATCCACCGAAAATTGGAAATATTTAATCAGAGGGAGTTACAACACCCATTCTGATTACAAGATTCCAGATGGAAATCGCGTGACGAATACCCGATATAACGAAACCGATTTTAAAACCGGAATTCAATATGGCACTTCAAAATTTTCGAGTGTGCTGCGCTATAATTTCAATAAACTGGATTTAGGGATTCCTGAAAATGGCGTTGCCCAACAATCGACAAGCAAGAACCCGGAATTTCCAAAACAAGGTGTTTTTAGTCATATTGTAAGTCTGCACAATCATTTTTATTTCAAAAATTCTTCTTTGGATGCTGATTTTGGATATATCGCCAATGACCGAAGCGAATTTGAGGACAGCGATGTCGCCGTTTTGCACATGAAACTCAAAACGCTCAATTATGATTTGAAATACCATTTGCCAAAATGGGGTAAACTTGAAACTATTGTTGGTGTTCAGGGCATGCATCAAACCAATAAAAATTCAGGAGAGGAATTTTTGATTCCTGATGCGACAACCGATGATTTTGGTATTTTTGGAACAGTAAATTATGAGTGGAAATCGAATGTCATTCAGGCTGGATTGCGTTTTGACAACCGAAATATTGCAAGCGAACAAAACGGAATTCCTAGCGAGGAAGGTTATTTTGAAGCCATCGACAAAACGTTCAATAGTTTTAATGCTTCTTTGGGATACAAAACCAATTTGGACGACCGTTTGACTTTACGTCTGAATGTAGCTTCCGGATTTAGAGCTCCGAATCTGGCTGAATTAACATCGAATGGTGTTCATGAAGGAAGTAACCGTTATGAAATCGGGAATTCCAATTTAAAAAATGAACAGAATATACAAACTGATTTGAATTTGGAATACAAAAGTGATCATTTTGAATTTTTTGCCAATGGATTTTACAATCACATCAACAACTATATTTTTATTTCGCCAACCGGAGCAACTATAGACGAAAACGAGGTTTACCAATATGTTCAGGACGATGCCAAATTATATGGTGGAGAAGCGGGTTTGCATTTTCATCCGCATCCTTTAGATTGGTTGCATTTTGAAAGCAGTCTTGAAACCGTGATTGGAGAAAAGCAAAACGGAAATTATTTACCATTGATCCCGGCAAACAAATGGAAAAACAGCATTCGGACTCAATTTGATATCAAAAAATGGCTGACAGACGGATTTGCAACTATCAACATTGAAAGCACTTTTAATCAAGATAACGTGAGTGGTTTTGAAACCAAAACGAATGATTATACGCTGATTAATCTTGGATTTGGCGGAAAAATGAAATTAGGAAAAATGGCTTTTGATATGAATTTGAATGCCAATAATTTATTTGATAAAAGTTATATTTCGCATTTATCCCGTTTGAAAACGGATGGCATTCCTAATATAGGAAGAAATATAATATTGGGAGTGAATTTTAATATTTAGATAAATTTTCAAACCCGAAAGTGTAAATTTAAAAAACTATCGGGTTTGTTTTTACTTCAATACAAACCGTCTGATCAGGCTGTTAAACAATTGATATCCTAAAACAGACCTAAGAATCCGCATCAGGTTTGCATCAAAACCTATAGTGTATCTCTTGAAATTCTTAGCAGGATTTTGGGCTATTTCTAATAATTTTTGAGTGATAAGCGGTTTTAAATTCTTATTTTTCTTCGTTTTTCCATAAAGAAGATTTGTTATCTTATCCATTAAATTATTATACGATTCCGTTGCATATCGTTCCGGATTTGTAGCTTTTCCCTGAAAACTTGTTGGGGCATTCCCGAATTGAACCGTACACACTTTAATATTAAAATCAAGTAATTCGTACGCCATACATTCGGAAAAACTTTCCACGGCTTGCTTTGTCGAATGATAAAAACTCCCTAAAGGCAAGTTTACCAAACCAGCAATGGAGGAAATATTAATAAAATGACCTTTGCCCTGATCTCTAAAAACAGGTATAAAGGCTCGGCAGACTTTTACAACACCCAACCAATTAATATCGACAATACAATTGATTTTTGAATCATCTGACAATTCAACAAAGCTTCTATAACCAATACCTGCATTGTTTATGACAACATCAATGGTTTTATGATCTGCTAATATTTTTGCTTTGGCCGATTCAATACTTTCCGAAGAAGTTACATCTAACAAATAACAGCTTATATTCGGTATTCCGTGAATCGCTTTTCCTTGGTCAAGACAAATCATTGTTGCTATGACATTCCATCCATTTTTAGCAAAATGCAAGGCTGTTTCTTTTCCTATACCACTGGAAGTTCCTGTGATGAGTACATTTTTCAAAATAGAATTATTTTTTTTTTGCGAATATAGCTATTTGCTATGTATATCGGAATTCTTTTGTTTTTTCATTCCTTATTGTAGAATAACTAATACTCCAATTTTCCAATGTATCGCATCACACGAACAATTTTATTCTTTCTTTTATTAATATAGGAAGAAGAATTAGATGCTTTAAATTTCCTTGGATTAGGTAAAATAGCAGCAATACCAGCCGCTTCATGAGCAGAAAGATTCGATGCATCTTTACTGAACCAATGCCTTGCAGCTGCTTGGGCGCCATAGACGCCATTCCCCATTTCGATGCTGTTCAAATAGACTTCCATGATGCGTTCTTTACCCCAAATAAATTCAATTAAAACGGTAAAATAGGCTTCTAATCCTTTACGCAAATAACTTCTGCCCTGCCACAAGAAAACATTTTTGGCTGTTTGTTGTGATATTGTGCTTCCGCCTTTCAGTTTTCGGCCTTTCTCATTGCTTTTCATTGCTTTTTGCATGGCGACAAAATCAAATCCATTATGTTTCAAAAAATAGCCATCCTCACTGGCAATAACTGCTTTTTGTAAATTCGGAGAAATGTTTTTCAAAGGTTCCCAATCGTGACTGAAAATAACTTCTTTACCATCCATTTTATTTTCTACGAAACGTATCGCCATCAATGGCGTAAAAGGAACCGGGACAAATTTGAAAAGCACCACAAAGAATATTGAAATAGCAAAAAACCAAAGCATGGCCTTGAATAAAAAACGAAATATTTTGCCCATAAAACTGGTGGTTTCTTTTTTGTTAGATTGTTTTGTTTTAACTGTTTTCCTTGTTGCCATTATACTAAATCTGCTAATTCCTGACCTATTAAACTTCCTATTGCCACTCCCATTCCGCCCAATCGAACACCACAGTACACATTTTCGGAAAGTTGTGACACAATTGGATTTTTACTCGAACCCAATCCCATAATGCCGCTCCAGCGATGGGCGATGGTAAATTCCTGATTTGGTAAAATTACTTCTTTTAATAATTGTTCTAATTGATTTTGTATGATTTCTGTCTGACCAAATTCGGTTGTTGTTTCTCCTTCGAAATCCAAATTCCGTCCACCTCCTAACAATACCCTATCGCCAATATTTCTAAAATAATAATAACCCTTGTCTAAATGAAAAGTCCCTTTGATGTCTAAATTTGAAATAGGCTCTGTAATTAAAACCTGTGCCCGAGCGGGTTTCACCTGACCTGAAGTTAATTGACCGGCAAATCCATTGGTCGCGAATAAAAGTTTTTTGGTGTTAAAACTAAAATCACCCAAAGCAACTTCCACTCCATTTTGTTTTTCATGATATGAAGTTACATTTTGCTGATTCAAAATTAAAATGTCATTTGAAACTGCTTGTTTCAACAATGCCTGCATCATGTTTCCGGTGTCTATCTGCGCTTCAAAAGGATTGAAAATCAAGTATTCCTGAATTCCATGAAACCCAAAGCGGTCAATTTCTTTAGCAAAAACATCCGCTTTAAAGAGTGGTTTTAGGATTTCGTTGATGAAAGGCAGTTTTTGCAAACATTCATTATAAGTGTTCTCCTCTTTTTGCAAAAATAATTCATAACCTCCATAAGGTTTGAAATCTATCGTTACGTCACCCAATCGTTTTCGTAACAATTGAAGTCCTTGCCAGCGTTTTTGTATTAATTGGATTACTTCTTCTTCGGAATGTGATTTTAAATCATCGATGATTTCGGAAAGGCTTCCAAAACAGGCAAAACCAGCATTTTTGGTACTGGCACCTTGCGGCAGCATTCCTTTTTCTAATACTAATATCTTACTGTTTGGAAACCGTTCCCGTAAACGTAAGGCCGCATGCAACCCAACAATTCCGCTTCCGACAATTGTAAAATCTATATCTGTAAACCAATTTTTTAATTCCCAATAACTTAAATGCATGGTTTTTTATTTTCAAAAGTAAATAAATAACGGTTAGGTTAAAAATAAAAACTTCAATAGATTAAATGTAAGTTAATTATTAAAATAGTATAAAATTATTTGTTTTTTTGTGAATCAAATAATAATTGTTTTAATAAAAAAGGAAAAACAGTTGCTAATTGTCAATTTTAACAAAATTTTATTATATTTGTTTCCGAAAAAAACCAACCAAACCAAAAAATTATGAAGAATAAATTACTTTCGATTGCCTTATTTGCAGTCACCAGCTTCTCTTTTGCCCAAGGCGGAGGATTCTGGAAAACTACCGTTAAAAAAAACAGTTCTACTGTTTCTGCAAACAAAACACAACTTTCCAGTCCAAAATTATATGAATTAGACATCAATGGACTAAAATCTGCCTTGGTAAATTCTCCGAAGAAAAATGCCACCTCAAGACGATCAAGTGTTATTGTTTCTTTTCCAAATGCTGAAGGCGTGATGGAAAATTATAATGTTTTCGAATTGTCTAATATGGACCCTGCTTTGGCTGCAAGATATCCTGAAATTAAATCTTATGTAGGCCAAGGAGTTGAAAACGCTGCATCTTCCATATACTTTAGTGTTTCCCCTCTTGGTTTACAAACAATGGTTCTTAGTGCTGATAAATCTGCGGTTTTTATTGAACCTTATACAACAGATTTGGCTACTTATGCTGTTTATAAAAAATCTGACAAAACAGCTTCTTTCAGTAACTTTGAGTGTACTGTTATTGATAACGTTGCTCCAAAAATTAGCAACACACAACTATTAAGACCAAATGCTGATGATGCATTACTTAGAACTTTTCGTTTAGCATTATCTGTCACCGGAGAGTACACAACCTACTTCGGCGGTACAAAAGCATTAGCATTGGCAGCAATGAATAATTCGATGACTCGTGTAAACGGAGTTTTTGAAAAAGATTTTTCTGCAAGAATGGTGTTAATTGCTAACAATGATTTACTAATTTACACAAGTGGCTCAACAGATCCTTATTCTGCTGCAGCTTCAATGTCTAATTGGAATTCTGAACTACAAGCGAATTTAACTGCAACTATTGGCGAATCAAACTATGACGTAGGACACTTATTTGGTGCTAGCGGAGGCGGTGGAAACGCAGGTTGTATCGGTTGTGTTTGTACAAATGGCAGTAAAGGAAGTGGATATACTTCTCCTGGAGATGGTAATCCTTCCGGAGATAATTTCGATATTGATTATGTAGCCCACGAATTGGGACATCAATTTGGCGGAAACCATACATTTACAACAGGTAACGAAGGAACTGGGGTTCACATGGAGCCAGGTTCAGGATCTACAATTATGGGTTATGCTGGTATTACAGCAGCAGATGTTCAACCACATTCAGATGCTTATTTTCATGCCGTAACTATTCAACAAGTTACAAATAACATCAAAACAAAAACTTGTCCTGTAAGTACTGCAACAGGAAACGCAATTCCAACTGCAAGTGCCGGATTAGATTATACCATTCCAAAAAGCACTCCTTTTATGTTAACTGGTGCAGGAACGGATGCTAATGGCGATGTTTTAACTTATAACTGGGAACAATTTGATTCTCAAACTACTACTGCCGCGCCAAGTGCAACTAAAACTACCGGAGTAAATTTCAGATCTTATATTGCTACAACTTCACCAACAAGATATTTTCCAAAAATGTCTTCTGTTCTTACTGGCGCCACCACGACTGCAGGTGCAGAAGTTACTGTAGAGGCATTATCTTCTGTTGCAAGAACACTAAATTTCAGATTAACAGTTCGCGATAACCGAGTTGGTGGTTCAGGAAACAATAGTGACGATAAGATTATAACTGTTAATGCTACAGCGGGACCATTTACTGTAAGCGCTCCAAATACAGCCGTATCTTATGTTGGCGGAACTTCACAAACTATTACTTGGGCTGTTGCAGGTACAACTGCAAATGGTGTAAACTGCGCAAATGTGGATATCCTATTATCTACAGATGGTGGATTAACTTTTCCAACAACATTATTAGCTGCGACTCCAAATGACGGAACGCAAGCGGTAACTATTCCAAATACAGCAGGAACTACAAACAGAATCATGGTAAAAGGAACCAATCATATATTCTTTGATCTATCCAATACTAACTTTACAATTACATCAGGTTCTTCTGATACAGTTGCTCCATCGGCGCCTACTGCTTTGGCAGCTTCAGGAACAACGCAAACCACTACCAATTTATCTTGGACAGCTTCTACAGATAATGTTGCCGTAACTGGTTATGACGTATATCAGGGGGCTACTTTGAAAGCCACGGTAACAGGGACAACTTATGCAGTAACAGGATTAACGGCTTCAACGGCTTATACTTTCTCAGTAAAAGCAAAAGATGCTGCAGGAAATATTTCTGCTTCAAGCAATATAGTAAATGTTACTACTCTAGCGCCAGTTTCTGACACTACTGCTCCGTCAGCTCCAACAACATTGGCTGCTTCTGGAACTACAGCTACAACAACTAATTTATCATGGACAGCTTCTACTGACAATGTTGCAGTTACGGGTTACGATGTTTATCAAGGTGCGACTTTAAAAGCTACGGTAACTACAACTTCTTATACAGTAACTGGATTAACGGCTTCAACGGCTTATACTTTCTCTGTTAAAGCAAAAGATGCTGCAGGAAATATTTCGGTCTCAAGTAATACCGCTAACGTAACTACATTGGCTTCAACTGCCGTTTATTGTACTTCTCAAGGTAATAGTGTAGCTGATGAATTAATCGGAAGAGTTCAAATTGGAACTATCAACAATGCATCTACTGGAGGTACTGGTTATACTGATTTCACTTCAGTTTCAACCAACCTTACTAAAGGAGCTGCATCAACAATTACAGTAACTCCAACATGGACAGGTTCTGCTTATGCTGAAGCATATGCGGTTTGGATTGATTACAACAACGATAAAGATTTTGCCGATGCAGGTGAATTAGTATGGAGTAATGCCGCTGTTTCAACTACTCCGGTTTCAGGTACGTTTACTGTTCCTGCAACTGCAACAACTGGAGCTACAAGAATGAGAGTATCTATGAGATACAATGCAATTCCTGCTTCATGTGGAGCGTTTGACTATGGTCAGGTGGAAGATTATACCGTAAATTTAGTAACAGGTACTGCTGACACAACTGCCCCTTCGGCCCCAACAACATTGGCAGCTTCAGGAACTACACAGACAACAACAAACTTATCTTGGACTGCTTCTACAGATAATGTAGGTGTAACAGGATATGATGTATACCAAGGAGCCACTTTGAAAGCAACCGTTACTACTACTTCTTACGCTGTAACTGGTTTAACTGCCGCAACAGCGTATACTTTCTCTGTGAAAGCGAAAGATGCTGCCGGAAATATTTCAGCTGCAAGTAACACAGTTAATGTAACTACACTGTCTTCATCAATCACGTATTGTACTTCTCAAGGAAACAGTACAGCTGATGAAAAAATTGGAAAAGTGGTTTTAGGAACTATCAACAATACTTCTACAGGTTCTGCCGGATATGAAAATTTTACTTCTTTATCTACTAATGCAGTTCGTGGAACTTCAAATACTATCACAATCACTCCTTCTTGGACAGGTTCAGTTTATAGCGAAGGCTATGCAGTTTGGATTGATTATAATAAAGATGGCGACTTTGTAGATGCCGGAGAACAAGTTTGGACCAAAGCCACTTCTACTACAACTCCAGTTAGCGGAACATTTACTATTCCTGCTACTGCAACTTTAGGGGCAACAAGAATGAGAGTTTCTATGAAATACAACGGAACTCCGACGGCATGTGAAGCATTCTCTTATGGACAAGTAGAAGATTACACCGTAAACATTACTTCTTCTGCTAAAGAAATTGCAACAACTGTAAATGCTGCTAACATCAAATTGTATCCTAATCCGACGTCTTCTGTATTGAATGTGTCTTCAGTATCTGAAAATGCTACATTCAAAGTATACAATTTGTTAGGCCAAACAATGATGAGCGGTAAATTATCAAATGGTTCTATTGATGTTTCTAACATCAATTCAGGAAACTATATTTTAGAAATTACCGATAATGAAACATCAGTAACAAAACGTTTTATTAAACAATAATTTTAAAATTAATACTAAAAAGCTATCTCAATTGAGGTAGCTTTTTTTTTGGAATAAAATCATTACTTTTAAGACTTGAAAAAATTATTTATTACTATGAAGAAAATATTGTTTTTAACCATAACGATGATGAGTATAAACGCAGTTGTAGCACAAAATGTAATGTCTCCGGAATTGCTTTGGAAATTGGGAAGAGTAACTGCTCTAGGCATTTCTAAAGACGGAAAAAATATAGTCTATAAAGTTTCAACACCTTCGGTTGAAGAAAATAAATCGGATTCCAAGTATTATTCAATACCTGTTATTGGCGGAAAGGCGACCGAAGTTACCGATTACAAAACGCTTTTAAAAGACAAGAATGTTTCTCCAGACGGGAAATACACCGTTTATAATGAAGAAGTGAAAATCGATAAAGTTCACGGAAAAGATTTTTATCCGGAATTAGACAAATCTAATGTTCAAATTTATAACGGATTGAATTATCGTCATTGGGACACTTGGAACGAAGGAAAATTCAATCATATTTTTTATAAAGAAAGTAACGGGAATGACAAAGCAATTCCTGTAGATATTCTGAAAGGCGAAACATTCGATTCTCCACAAAAGCCTTTTGGCGGAGACGAAGATTATATCTGGTCGCCAGACAGTAAAAATATTTTATATGTATGCAAGAAAAAAACAGGAACGCAATATGCTATTTCTACCAATACTGATATTTACGAATACAATTTGGCTACCAGAAAAACCATTAACAGAACCGAAGGAAACTTAGGCTATGATACCGCGCCACAATTTTCTCCATCAGGAGATTTAACTTGGTTGCAAATGAAACGTGACGGTTATGAAGCGGATAAAAACGACATCATTGTTAGTTTCAAAGGCATGAACATGAACCTCACTGCCAACTGGGATGGTACTGCTGATAGTTTTATGTGGAGTGCTGATGGCAAAAAAGTTTATTTTATTGCGCCAATTGACGGAACCAAACAATTATTTGAAGTTAATTTTCCAGGTTTAACTAAAATTGCTATTACTGTTAAGCAAGTTACCAACGGTGAATTTGATGCAAATGACATTGTAGGTTTTTCTGAAAACAAAATTATTGTGACCAGAACCGACATGCATCATGCAACAGAATTATTTTCTTATGATTTGAAGAAAAAAACATGGAAACAATTGACAAACGTAAATACGGCAACCTATAAATCTTTGGCGTTAAGCAAATCAGAAAGAAGATATGTAACCACAACCGATGGCAAAAAAATGTTGGTTTGGGTTATTCTTCCTCCTAATTTTGATGCCAATAAAAAATATCCGACACTTTTATATTGCCAAGGCGGACCACAATCTCCATTGACACAATTTTTCTCCTTCCGTTGGAATTTATCTATGATGGCGGCACAAGGTTATATTATAGTGGCTCCAAACCGTCGCGGAATGCAAGGCCATGGTGTAGAATGGAACGAACAAATCAGTAAAGATTGGGGAGGACAAGTAATGGACGATTACCTTTCGGCCATTGACGATGTTGCTAAAGAAAAATATGTAGACAAATCAAGATTAGGCTGTATTGGGGCGAGTTATGGCGGTTATTCGGCATTTTATTTGGCTGGAATCCACAACAACCGATTTAAAACTTTTATCGCCCATGATGGTGTTTTCAATACACAAAGTATGTTTGGAACCACAGAAGAAGTTTTCTTCAATAACTGGGATTTTGGTGGTGCCTATTGGGAAAAAGACAATAAAGTAGCCAAAAAAACCTACACCACTTTTAATCCGGCAAGTCATGTAGAAAAATGGAATACGCCTATTTTAATCATTCAGGGCGGAAACGATTTTAGAGTACCCATCGGACAATCGCAAGAAGCATTTCAGGCGGCACAATTGCGCGGTATCAAAAGCAGATTTGTATATTTCCCGGAAGAAAACCATTGGGTCTTAAAACCACAAAACGCGCAAGTTTGGCAACGTGAATTTTTCAAATGGCTGAAAGAAACATTATAAGAAAATAAATTATTGTTAAAATTGAAACCGTAGTGTAACAATTTTGATATTTAACAAACCAATATATAAATCAAAAAACCAAAAAAAATGTATCAATGTAAAATAAGACCATTACTTATTGCTTCGGCATTATTTGTAGGTATGAGTGCCAGTCTCGCACAAGATAACTTAGTGAATTCCCTAAAAGTAAATGCCAGCGACAATAGCAAAGCGGCTTTTAAATTTACTGATGTAATCAATCTGGAAAATACTTCGGTAAAAAACCAAGGTTCATCAGGAACTTGTTGGAGTTATTCGGCCAATTCTTTCCTAGAATCTGAAATGATTCGAATGGGTAAAAAACCAGTCGAGCTTTCCCAAATTTTCTCAGCACGTAATGCTTATGTAGAAAAAGGAAGGATTTATGTTCGCATGCATGGTGCGGTAACTTTAGGTGACGGGGGAGCTTTTCATGATGTGATGAACATGTATAAAAAATATGGTGCTGTGCCACAAATGGTTTATACAGGTTTAAATTACGGAACTGATAAAAATAAATTTTCAGAAATGGCCGCAATAATGGAAGCCGTTTTGGCTGCAACAGTTAAAAATCCAAATGGAGAATTAACGCCAAACTGGGAAAAAGCTTATACTGCCGTAATCGATTCTTATTTAGGCGAAGTGCCAAAATCTTTCGAGTACAACGGAAAAAAATATACTCCGGAAACTTTTGCAAAAGAAGTAGTTGGCATTAATGCTAATGATTATTTAGAAATTTCTTCATTACAGGAATATCCTTATTATTCTAAATTCACTTTATTGGTTCCGGACAACTGGTCTTATGACCAAGTGTATAATGTAAAAATAAATGAACTTACTGAAATCATTGATAATGGATTGAAAAACGGCTATACTGTTGCTTGGGCCGGAGATGTAAGCGAAAAAAGTTTCAGCTGGAAAAATGGTGTCGCCTTTGTTCCTGAAAAAAAGCATGATACAATGACTGCCGAAGAAAAGGCCGACCTGTTTAACGGTCCTAAAAACGAAATGGTAGTAACTGAAGAAATGCGTCAAAAAGCATTTGATAATTACACCACAACGGATGATCACGGAATGCACATTGTAGGTATTTCAAAAGACCAAAGCGGTAAAGAATATTATATCGTAAAGAATTCCTGGGGAGCAACAAACGATTACAAAGGATATCTGTTTATGACCAAAGAGTTTGTAAAATACAAAACTACCGCAATCATGATTCATAAAAACGCGGTTCCAGCTGTAATAGCTAAAAAATTAGGCGTTTAATTTCTTCTTACTAATAGAAAAATCCCGAAGTTATTTTCGGGATTTTTTATTTATATTATCATCTAAAATTAAAAAGCCCCACTTTTCAGTGAGGCTTTTTTTATATTATACTGGATCGTTCATTTTAAAAGTATCCATAAACGCAGTAGTATAATCTCCCGCTACATAACGAGGATCATCCATTAATTGTCTGTGGAAAGGGATGGTAGTTTTAATACCTTCAATAACGAATTCATCCAAAGCTCTTTTCATTTTATTGATGGCCTCCTGACGTGTTTGCGCTGTTGTAATCAGCTTTGCAATCATCGAGTCATAATTAGGAGGAATGGAATACCCTGAGTAAACATGCGTGTCTAAACGCACACCATGTCCTCCTGGAGTATGCAAAGTCGTAATTTTTCCTGGTGAAGGACGGAAATCATTATATGGATCTTCGGCATTGATACGACATTCGATAGCATGCAATTGTGGCAAATAGTTTTTCCCTGAAATAGGAATCCCCGCTGCTACCATAATTTGCTCACGAATTAAATCATAATCAATAACTTGTTCTGTAATTGGATGCTCTACCTGAATACGGGTATTCATTTCCATGAAGTAGAAATTTCTGTGTTTATCAACCAAAAATTCTACCGTTCCTGCTCCTTCGTATTTAATATATTCTGCGGCTTTTACAGCAGCTTCACCCATTTTCAGACGTAATTCGTCAGTCATGAATGGAGATGGCGTTTCTTCCGTTAGTTTTTGGTGACGTCTTTGAACAGAGCAATCTCTTTCAGAAAGGTGACATGCTTTTCCGTAAGAATCTCCAACAATTTGGATTTCAATATGACGTGGTTCTTCGATTAGTTTCTCTAAGTACATTCCGTCATTTCCAAAAGCTGCAGCTGATTCCTGACGGGCATCTTCCCAAGCTTTCAATAAATCTTCTTCTTTCCAAACGGCACGCATTCCTTTTCCTCCACCACCTGCAGTTGCTTTTAGCATTACTGGATAACCGAATTCTTTAGAAAGTTGTTTTGCTTGTTCGTAAGATTCCAAAATTCCAACTGACCCTGGAACACAAGGAACACCAGCTTCTATCATAGTAGATTTCGCGGAAGCCTTATCTCCCATTCTGTCGATCATTTCTGGCGAAGCTCCGATAAATTTAATCCCGTGTTCCTGACAGATTTTAGAGAATTTTGAATTTTCAGAAAGAAAACCATAACCTGGATGTATGGCATCTGCATTAGTAATTTCTGCAGCTGCAATGATACTTGACATTTTCAAATAAGACAAGTTGCTCGGAGGCGGACCGATACAAACGGCTTCGTCAGCAAAACGAACATGAAGACTCTCAGCATCTGCCGTAGAATAAACTGCTACTGTCTTGATTCCCATTTCTTTGCAAGTCCTGATGATGCGAAGTGCAATCTCTCCTCTATTTGCAATTAATATTTTTTTAAACATCTGTTGAAAATTTAAATTTTGAATGATAAATTTTAAAATCTTTGAATGACAAACACTAATTCATCATCCAAAATTCACTATTTAAAATTTCTTTATGATGGATCTACTAGGAATAAAGGCTGATCAAATTCTACTGGTGACATATCATCAACAAGAATTTTTACAATTTTACCTGAAACTTCAGATTCAATTTCGTTGAATAATTTCATTGCTTCAATTACGCAAAGAACATCTCCTTTTCCGATTGTACTTCCAACTTCAACAAAAACAGGTTTGTCTGGAGATGGTTTTCTATAGAATGTTCCAATGATTGGAGATTTTATCGTAATATATTTTGAATTTTCATCAACTGGAGCAGCTACAGGAACCAATGCTTGTGTAGTGGCCACTTGAGGTAAAGCATGAGAAACCGGTGCTTGTTGCATATAAGTAATCTCTGGTGTATTCCCCTCTAAGGTTGTTCTGATGGTGATTTTTACGTCATCCATTTCCAGTTTTACTTCGGCAACTCCTGAATTTGCTACAAATTTGATTAGGTTTTGAATTTCTTTTAAATCCATAATATTTGTGTTTGGGTTAGTTTATTTTTTGTCGTACGCCCATTTCAGGTAAATAGATCCCCATGTGAATCCTCCACCAAATGCGGCAAATACTAAATTATCTCCTTTTTTGAATTTTTTCTCGAAATCGAACAGTAACAATGGTAGCGTTGCTGAAGTGGTGTTTCCGTATTTTTCAATATTGATTAACACTTTAGATTCATCCAAATCCATTCTGCTGGCTATAGCGTCTAGGATTCTTTTATTGGCTTGATGTGCAATTAACCAATCTACATTATCTTTAGTAAGATTATTTCGATCCATTATTTTTTCACTTACATCAGCCATTCCTTTAACTGCATATTTAAAAACCGTTTTTCCGTCTTGAAAAACATAATGCTGACGATTCTCCACAGTTTCTTTTGATGCTGGCAAAATAGAACCTCCGGCATCAATTTTTAAATAATCTCTTCCGATTCCATCAGATCTTAAAAATTCATCTTGAAGTCCAAGTCCTTCATAATTGGGTTCAAACAAAACTGCTCCTGCTCCATCTCCAAAAATAATACAAGTGGCTCGGTCGGTATAATCAATTATAGAAGACATTTTGTCGGCTCCAATCAATAATATTTTTTTGTATCGTCCTGCTTCAATGTAGGCTGAAGCGGTTGACATTCCGTATAAAAAACTGGAACATGCAGCCTGAAGGTCATAGGCAAATGCGTTTACGGCACCAATTTGTGTGGCAACAAAAACTGCTGTTGCTGCAACTGGCATGTCTGGCGTTGTGGTTGCCAACAATACTAAATCGATTTCTTTCGGGTCAATATTGCCTTTTTTTAATAAATCTTGCGCTGCTTTTATTGCAAGATAAGAAGTTCCTTTTCCTTCTCCTTTGAGAATCCTTCTTTCTTTGATTCCGGTACGGGAAGTAATCCATTCGTCGTTGGTTTCCACCATTGATTCCAGGAGTTTATTGGAGAGTACGAAATCTGGCACATAGCCTCCGACAGCAGTGATTGCGGCTGTGATTCTATTCATAGGGTTTGCTTATTTTCTTTCCTGATACTTGTATCGAAAAGTTGTTGAAATTACAAAAAAATTTCTAAACCTAAATGTTTTGAACGTGCTTATTTAGCACTAAAGTTTAAAGCAACAAAAAAAACTCTCACGTGGTGAGAGTTTATCTTTCGATTACTATAATGTATTATGCGACAGCAACTTGCTTGTCAATAACAACTTGTCCTCTATAGTACATTTTACCTTCATGCCAGTAAGCTCTGTGGTATAAATGCGCTTCTCCTGTTATAGGACATGTTGCGATTTGAGCAACTGTAGCTTTATAATGTGTTCTTCTCTTATCTCTTCTTGTTTTCGAGATTTTTCTCTTTGGATGTGCCATTTTACTATATTATTTATCCGTTAATAGTTTCTTTAATTCGTCCCACCGTGGGTCAATATTTTCGTCTTCTTTACTTTTTTCTACTTTTTCTTCTTCAACTCTTAATTCATTCAGCTTTTTGAGTGCTTCGGAATCCAAAGTCCCATCTTTTACCCCTGGATGAACTCTTCTCAGAGGGATTGACAAAACAATCATCTCGTAAATGATTTGTGAGATGTCTATTTGATGTTCCCCGTGAGGCAAAATCAACAATTCATCATTATCATCATTATAAGCCTCTCCAAATTGAACGATTAATTTGACATTCCCTTTTATTGGTAAATCAAACATTTCGCTAGTCAGGTCACAAGGTACATGAACTGTTCCTTTGTGCTTTAAATTCAGCTCCAGTAATGTGCTTTTTTTATCCAAAACCACATTAACCTTGATGTCTGAACTTTCAAAATCATCATAATCAAAGCTGTCAAAAAAAGCTTTATTTATTTGATATTCAAACTGGTGTTTCCCTAACTTTAATCCTACAAAAGGAATTAAAAATTCATTTAACTGTTTCATCCTAACAACAATTTGTCCCGAAACTTCGGGGTGCAAAGATATAAAATTATCGTAATATCAAAAGCGTTATCAACATTTTTTTGTTTACAACTACTTTTCTTTTGTTTTTAGTGGCTTTTTACTGATCTCAGCGTACTCATTTCTGGAATTATAGATGTCTAATGCCAAAAAAACTGCTTCTTTAAATGAATTGTAATCTGCAATTCCTTTTCCGGCGATATCATAAGCAGTTCCATGATCTGGTGATGTTCTGATTTTATTTAAACCCGCTGTATAATTTACTCCTTTCCCAAAAGACAAGGTCTTAAATGGAATTAACCCCTGATCGTGATAGGTTGCAATAACCGCATCAAATTTTTCATATTGATTGCTTCCAAAAAAACCATCGGCGGCATAAGGTCCGAAAACCATTGTTCCTTTTTCGAATAATTTTTTGATGGTTGGTTTTATAATCTCTTCATCTTCCTTACCAATAACGCCGTTATCCCCTGCATGAGGATTGAATCCTAAAACGGCAATTTTTGGTTTGTTAATGCTGAAATCTTGAATTAAGGATTGTTTTACGGTTTCGATTTTTCGCTTGATTAAATCTTCTGTAAGATGAGAAGCAACTTCATTCACCGGAACATGGTCAGTCAGCAAACCCACTCTCAAGTTGTCTTGAACCATCAGCATCAATGCATTTCCTTCTAATTCCTGATCTAAATAATCGGTATGTCCCGGAAATTTAAATTCCTCTGATTGAATATTGTATTTATTTATTGGTGCCGTTACCAAAACATCTATTTGTCCTTCTTTCAAAGCTTTTGTTGCCGCCACAAAGGATTTTATAGCATATTTACCAACTTTCTCATCATTGACACCAAAATTCAAATCGATTCCTTCTTTCCAAACATTCAGTACATTTATTTTTCCCGGAAGAATCTGATCTAATTTATCAATTCCGTGAAGTACTGCAGTCGATTCGAAGTTCTTTTTTACAAAAGAAAGTATTTTTACATTGGCAAAAATAACTGGTGTACAGAATTCTAACATTCGAGAATCTTCGAAAGTTTTCAGTATAACTTCGCTTCCAATACCGTTTAAATCTCCGATTGAAATTCCAACGATTATATTTTCTGCTTTTTTCACCATGGTTATTTATTGCTAATTTTGAAGTGCAAATTTAGTAAAATAAACTCCTAACTTTCACCAATAACTCTGAAAGTAATCTTAAGTTATCGTTATTTTATAATTTTTACAGATTGTCTTCCGGTATTGGTATGGAAGTTTATTATGTAAGTTCCGCTAGGGTAAGAAAAATCAAAGGTGTAATTTTTTGTAGACATAGTGTCTATTGTATCTCTCATTAGTTTCTTTATTAATTGACCGGAACTGGAATATAATTCAATAACGACATGATCGCTCGCTAAAAAATCTATTTTTATGTTCAGTTTGTCTTTAACTGGGTTTGGAGATATTTTAATATCCAACGGTACTCTTGCGTGTTCCTCAAAGTCAGCTACAGATAAATTTGGATCACTATATTTATATATGGTTGTGCCGGAAGCATAGGCAATGTTGCCTACAAAAAATATCCTGTTTAAATTACTTCCTACGCCAGTATTAACCCAAGTATCACCTCCGTTTATGGTTTCGTAAAACCCAGTATTATGGCCACCCATCCATCCATGATTTTCAGAAACAAACCCAACTGCCTGAATATCTACCTCCGGAGCAACTTTCGAAATCCAGTTCAACCCCCCATCGACAGATTTCACCAACCTTCCCGGGTTTGGAGAAACCGATTCTACTGACCCGAAAATTACATTTGTATTACCCGACAAAACCTGAAGTTTCCATACCATTTGGCCCGGAATATATCCGTTGTACAAAGTGGCCCATGTAAGGCCTCCGTCAATTGTTTTTAAAATTACCGCCCCATTTGCATTCTTCCCGGAAACAAACCCTACGTTTTCATTTATAAAGTATATTTCGACTAATGCGCTGGCATAAGCAGCCATATTAATATATTGCCAAGTGTTTCCGCTGTCTGTGGATTTTATAATATAAGCCGGAGAAAAGTAGGCACCGCAACCATAAATCGTAGAAGTCCCCACAGCATCTAAACCACAAATAGCAGCAGGATTAGTTGAAAAATTAGTTACAAGACTCCAAGTGGTTCCACCGTTTACAGTTTTATAAAATTTTCCATTCAGAGTTCCTAAAAACCCAATATTTTCATTGAGAAATTCGATGTTTCTAAAATAATGACTGCCTCCTAGAGTCGCGCCGGTTACTTGCTGAATCCATGTTGCGCCACCATCTGTTGTTTTATATACTGCTGCGTAATATCCATTGGCCGCCCACCCTAGATTTTCATTAAGAAAAAAAACATCGTCAAAACGCTGTCCATTCAAATTAGCTGCTATAGAAGGAATAGGCGTCCAGGCAAACTGGGCAGATAAGGAAGATGAAATTAATACTAAAAGAAGGTAAAGATTTTTCATAAAACTATTTCAATTATGCAAATTTAAGGTGTGGGATCTCAAAAGGATCAGATTCCGTAATTTTACGTCAAAAGTAATCAAAAAATATCTAAGTGTTTGGCAGACTACGCTTCTTACTAAATTTAAAAAAAATTCGTATAAATTTTTTTATTAAAAAAACTTGTATTGCATTATTTATGATTCGCAAACCGATACTATACTTCGCAGTCTTAATAGTACATTAAAATATCCCAATTCAATATTACTGTCTATTTCATTACCATAGTCGAATCCGACCATGCCATTTTACTTCTTAGACTTAAAAAAAAGAGAGCCAATTGACCCGTAATTTTTTTATTATAATAAAGAACCAATTATCTTTTTAGTTTTAAAAGTATATTAGTATTATTCATTTTTATAAATTATTTTTGTTGTTAAACTTTAAAAGTATGTTTACTGGAATTATTGAAACACTGGGAACAATTAAACTAATTGTAAAAGAAAAAGAGAACCTGCACATTACTTTAGAATCATCAATCACCAATGAATTAAAAATAGACCAAAGCGTCGCTCATAACGGAGTCTGCTTAACGGTAGTCTCTATTGCTCAAGACAATTATACGGTTACAGCCATAAAAGAAACTATCGATAAAACGAATTTAGGCGAGTGGAAAACCGGCGACATAGTGAATCTGGAGAGAGCCATGAAACTTGGCGACAGACTTGACGGACATATTGTTCAAGGTCATGTGGATCAAATTGGAATTTGCAAATCAATAAAAGAAGCCGGTGGCAGTTGGTATTATACATTTGAATACGATCCTGAGTTAAACAATCTTACTATAGAAAAAGGATCAATAACTATCAATGGAGTAAGTTTAACAGTAGTAAATTCTTTGAAAAATGAATTTAGCGTGGCAATAATTCCGTATACTTATGAACACACCAATTTTAAAAATTTTGAAATTGAAACAAAAATAAATTTAGAATTTGATGTTGTAGGAAAATATGTGTCTAAATTATATTCCTTAAGATAAGTAACTATCGTATCAATAAAAAAAATCCAGTCTAGACTGGATTTTTTTTATTGATATTAAACTGATATAATTTATAAAGACCGTATGTTATTGATGTAAGCAACAAAAGAACAATTCCCCCGTCAACCGGGAGTCCAGGCGGCGGCGGCGGCAATGGTGGTGGTGGCCCTCCGGGAGCAGCATAGCCAAATGCGCATGTAAATAACATGAACAAAGTAATTAAAATATTATTAAACGCAATTTTCATAGTGTGCAAAAGTAAATAAAAATTCTTTTTTACAAAAAAAAATAACAAAAAAATCAAAATTATAGCAAAATTTAACAAAATACTGCCGTTAAACGATAATTTCCCTCACTTAAACCGATTTTAATTTTGAATGGGGTTTTTCTAAAATCAAATCATAACAAATTTACAATTTGTTCCTGAATTTAATGCAATATAAAATATTATATAACATAAAGTTGCTTCTTGAATTAAATTTTTATTTTTCAAGAAAAAGAAAAAGCCCTTCAATTGCTTGAAAGGCTTTTTTGTGGTCCCACCTGGGCTCGAACCAGGGACCACCTGATTATGAGTCAGGTGCTCTAACCAGCTGAGCTATAGGACCGGTTATGAGGTTGCAATATTACTACTATTTTTGGTTCACTCCAAATGTTTTTTGCTTTTTAGCTTCATCTATTTTCGGGATATTTGATTATTAGATTATTACAGTCAGAATCAGACTACTTTATTTCCTGACACAACTCTATCAAAACGCCATTCGTACTTTTGGGATGAAGAAAAGCCACTAATTTATTGTCGGCTCCTTTTTTGGGAATTTCGTTTAGAACGATAAATCCTTCTGACTTTAAACGGGCAATTTCTGAGATGATATCTTCAACATCAAAAGCGATGTGATGAATACCTTCTCCTTTTTTTTCTATGAATTTTGCGATGGGACTTTCCGGATTTGTGGCTTCCAAAAGTTCTATTTTATTGGGACCATTCATGAAGAACGAAGTTTTTACGCCTTCACTGGCAACTTCTTCTTGTTTATAGGATGGTGCTCCGAAGAGTTTTTCGAAAACTAAATTGGATACTTCTAAATCTTTTACGGCTATTCCTATATGTTCTATTTTTCTCATTGTTTTTTATTTCAAAAATTTAAAAGTATGCGGACAATTCCTCTTTTAGCCCTGATGGGAGCGGTATCCTTTTTCTTTTTGCTGTCAAAAAGAAAAAGATATAGCGGACAGCAGGAATAGGATAAATAGAGAAGCCCAAGCTTTTCGCTCCTTAATATTTATACAAAGATAAAAACTTTGAAACTTAAAAATCGTATTTTTGCGCCATGGAAACAAATAGACAGAAAAAAATAGGCGGGGTAATCCAAAAAGATTTGGTGGATATTCTGCAAGGTGAAGTGAGAAAAAACGGAGTTTCAAATTTAGTGATTTCGGTATCCAAGGTTAGCGTGACGACAGATTTGTCTGTAGCGACAGTACATTTAAGCATTTTCCCTCAGGAAAAAGCAGCCGAAACTTTGGCAGGAATTAAATCGAATACCAAATTAATCAAACACGATTTATCGCAAAGGGTACGTTTGCAATTGCGTAAAGTGCCGAATTTGACTTTCTTTATTGATGACTCTTTGGATTATATCCAAAAGATTGATGATGCCTTGGCATCGAAAGAAAATCCGATTGAAAACCGTGATCTTTTAGAAAAAAGAAGAAAAACATAATTTGAATTTTCCCTTTTACATAGCCAAACGCTACCTGAAAAGCGCCAGCAAGAACAATGCGATAAATATTATCAACGGCATTGCTTCGCTTGGAATTATTGTGGGCTCGATGGCTTTGTTTGTGGTTTTGTCGGTTTTTAGCGGCTTGGTCAACTTCAGTTTGTCGTTTAGCAATGACTTTGATCCGGATTTGAAAATCAGCAGTACTTTAGGAAAATCTTTTACCGTTTCGCCGCAGCAGGAAACTGCTATTAGAGGCATTGAAGGCGTTTCGGCTTCCAGTAAAATTATCGAAGAACGTGTGCTTTTTATGTTTAACGGAAAAGAGCAGGTTACTTATTTGAAAGGCGTGGACAGTCTTTATAAACAAGTAAACGATATTAAAAAAACCATTTACCAAGGGCAATGGTTCGCTCCGAACACCGCTCAGGTTGTGGTTGGATACGGAATTACCCAGAAATTATCTTTAGGATTATTGGACTTTAATAATCCTTTTGAAGTCTTTGTTCCGAAATCGGGCAAAGGAACTATCGACAGTCCGGAACAGGCTTTTAGCAAATCGGAATTATTTCCCGTGGGCGTTTATGCGATTAGCGAAGAATTGGATTCTAAATATGTGTTTGCCGATTTGGGATTAACGCAGGAATTACTGGAATTCAAACCCAATCAGATTTCGGGAATTGAATTGAAATTAAAACCCAACGCTGACGAAGGTAAAATCACTGAGCAGCTTCAAACTATTTTCAACAATAAAATCACTATCAAAAACAGAGCGCAGCTTAATGATTCGCTATATAAAATGCTGAATACCGAAAATATTGCCGTTTATTTAATATTTACTTTGGTGATTATCATTGCGCTGTTCAACCTGATTGGCGCGTTGATTATGATGATTCTGGACAAAAAGAACAATTTAAAAACACTTTACAATCTAGGAACGGAAGTAAAGGATTTGCGAAAAATATTTTTGTTTCAAGGGACTTTATTGAGTGTTTTGGGTGGAATTTTAGGATTGATTTTAGGGATTATTGTCGTTTTAATCCAACAGCAATTCAAACTGGTCATGATAACGGAGTCACTTGCCTACCCCGTAATTTTTTCCTTTAAGAATGTTTTTATTGTTCTGGCAACGATAGTTTCGTTAGGATTTATTGCTTCATTGATTGCCAGCAGTCGGGTAAGTAAGAAATTGTTGGAGTAATTACACAAACTGATAATCAAAATAAACTTCCTCGATTTCATTTAAAATATTGAACAACCCTTGTGCCTCATCGGTGGTTACCAATCTTTGTTTGTATTCTTTAAATCCACGAATTCCTTTAAAATAATTGGTGTAATGACGGCGCATTTCCACAATTCCCAATCGTTCGCCTTTCCATTCCATGGACCAGGTTAAATGATTTCGAGCTGCTTCCACTCTGTCAATAATGGTTGGTGCGGCAAGATGTTCTCCGGTTTTGAAGTAATGCTTGATTTCATTGAAAATCCAAGGATAACCAATAGCAGCACGGCCAATCATCATTCCGTCCAGGCCGAAACGATTTTTATATTCCAATGCTTTTTCGGGACTGTCGATATCGCCATTACCAAAAATAGGCATGGTGATTCTGGGGTTGTTTTTTATTCTTTCGATGTGAGTCCAATCGGAATGGCCTTTATACATTTGGGCTCTGGTTCTGGCATGAACCGTCAAAGCCTGAACTCCAATGTCCTGTAAACGCTCGGCAACCTCATCAATATTTATGGAATTTTCGTCCCAACCCAAACGGGTTTTTACCGTTACGGGAAGATGCGTGCTTCGGATTACGGCTTTTGTTAAACGCACCATTAAATCGACATCTTTCAAAACTCCGGCACCAGCACCTTTGCAGACTACTTTTTTTACGGGACAACCAAAATTAATATCCACTAAATCAGGATTTACAGCTTCAACAATTTTGGCGGAAAGTGCCATTGCTTCTTCGTCCCCCCCGAAAATTTGTATTCCAACTGGGCGTTCGTAATCGAAAATGTCTAATTTTTGTCGGCTTTTTACTGCATCACGAATTAACCCTTCCGAAGAAATGAATTCCGAGTACATTAAATCAGCACCGTGCGCTTTGCACAATCTACGAAATGGCGGATCGCTCACGTCTTCCATAGGCGCTAAAAGTAAAGGGAAATCGGGTAATTCTATGTTGCCAATCTTGACCATCTTCTTGATTTTGGCGCAAATTTACGGTTTTTAGACGAATACGATGGAAAGGAAAAGTTAAAAGCACTCTTTTTAAACCCGTTACTTTGCGAAATTGGCTCTTTGAAACTTGTGAATTTAAACTATCTTTGCGGATTAATGAATTACCTTTTAGCGGTTGCATGAAGGATTACTTCACTAAACTTTTATTTTAATAGGAGTTCAGTGAATTTCATTTGCAGTGGAAATCCTTTTTCTTTTTTTCTTAAAAAAAGGAAAAGATTGCAACGGAAAGCCCGTTCGCTGAGGCGAACACGTCCAGAAAAATTGACAGATACGATTATGAAACATATTAGAAATTTTTGCATTATTGCCCACATTGATCACGGAAAAAGTACGCTTGCGGATCGATTATTAGGCGCAACACAAACCGTTACGGCCCGTGAAGAAAAGGCACAATTGCTGGACAACATGGACTTAGAACGCGAACGCGGGATTACCATTAAGAGTCACGCGATTCAGATGGAATACACTTATAAAGGACAGGAATATATCCTGAATTTGATTGATACTCCCGGACACGTGGATTTCTCGTATGAAGTTTCCCGTTCTATTGCGGCTTGCGAAGGTGCGCTTTTGATTGTGGATGCGGCTCAAAGCATTCAGGCACAAACGATTTCAAATTTATATTTGGCTTTGGAGAATGACCTGGAAATTATTCCGGTTTTGAACAAAGTCGATTTGCCAAGTGCCAATCCAGAAGAAGTGAGCGATGATATCGTAGATTTATTGGGTTGCAAATTGGAAGAGATTATTCATGCTTCGGGCAAAACCGGTTTGGGTGTGGAAAATATTTTGGCAGCCATTATCGAAAGAATTCCTCCTCCAAAAGGAAATATAGACGAGCCATTGCAAGCTTTGATTTTCGATTCCCATTACAATCCGTTTCGTGGTATTGAAGTTATTTTCCGTGTTATAAACGGTCAAATAAAAAAAGGACAGAAAATCAAGTTCATGGCTACCGGAAATGAATATTTTGCGGATGAAATTGGTACATTAAAACTGAATCAGGTTCCGAAACAAGTGATTTCGGCAGGTGATGTTGGTTATTTGATTTCCGGAATTAAAGAAGCAAAAGAAGTAAAAGTAGGAGATACGCTGACAGATGCAAAAACGCCGACAACCAATATGGTTAAAGGTTTTGAAGATGTAAAACCAATGGTTTTCGCCGGTATTTATCCTGTTGACACTGAAGATTACGAGGAGTTGAGAAACTCGATGGAAAAACTACAGCTGAATGATGCTTCCTTAGTGTTTATCCCGGAAAGTTCTGCTGCTTTAGGTTTTGGTTTCCGTTGTGGATTTTTAGGAATGTTACACATGGAAATCATTCAGGAACGTTTAGAACGCGAGTTCAACATGACTGTAATCACTACGGTTCCTAACGTTTCTTATTTGGCTTACACCAAAAAAAATCCTGAAACACCGATAGTGGTTAACAACCCAACCGATTTACCGGAACCATCAAAACTGGATCATGTAGAGGAGCCTTTTATAAAAGCCACTATTATTACCAAAGCTGATTTTGTAGGGAATGTAATGTCGTTGTGTATAGAAAAACGGGGTCAAATCACGAATCAAACTTATTTGACTACGGATCGTGTTGAATTAAATTTTGATATGCCTTTGGCGGAAATAGTATTTGATTTTTATGACCGTTTGAAAACCGTTTCAAAAGGATATGCTTCGTTTGATTATGCTCCTATTGGTTTGCGAACTTCCAACTTGGTTAAAGTTGATATTTTATTGAATGCTACAATCGTAGATGCATTGTCTTTATTGATTCACGTTGATAATGCTTATCACATTGGTAAAAAAATGTGTGAGAAATTGAAAGAATTGATACCGCGTCAGCAATTTGATATTCCGATTCAGGCAGCGATTGGTGTGAAAGTAATTTCACGCGAAACCATCAAAGCCTTGCGTAAAGACGTTACCGCAAAATGTTATGGTGGTGATATTTCCCGTAAACGTAAATTATTGGAAAAACAGAAAAAAGGTAAAAAACGTATGCGTCAGGTTGGAAACGTTGAGATTCCTCAAGAGGCATTTATGGCCGTTTTGAAATTGAACGATTAAATTATTTTTTGAATTTATATATTAAACCTGATAATTCTGTTATCAGGTTTTTTTATGTTTTTTAAAATAACTTAAAGTAACAGCAAAATCAAAAACAAAACCTTAAGTTTACAATTAAGTATAATCTTTTATTTTTAAAACCTGAAGTGTTAAAAACCTTAAAAAATTACTTCAAATTTTGTAATTTTAGTTATATAATGATGAGTTATGAGAAATCCCCTGTCTCTGCTTTTGTTACTATTTTCGACTATTTCGTTTTCACAAGGAATCGTAGTTGACACCACTTCTTTGACCGTTCCGCAACTGATTCAGAATGTATTATTGCAAAACTCTTGCTTCAATGAAACGAATTTCCAGTTTTCCTCACATAGAGGCATTGGACAATTTACTAATACCAACGCTGGTTTTCCTTTACCAAATGGAATCATTCTCCGAAATGGGATTGCAAAACACACTGAGGGACCGTACACAGGACTCAATGAAAGCAGTCAAATAACCACTTCCGGAGATGCAGATTTACAAATCATCAGCAATAACAACGGTCAATCCGGAGCAATAACAGACGTTGCTTTTCTTCAATTTGATTTTACTCCTTTATCAAGTAATTTCAGTTTCGATTTCCTGTTTGCTTCTAATGAATACGGCCAATACCAATGTGGTTTTAGTGATGTTTTTGCTTTTCTGTTAACTGATTTAACAACCGGAGTAACAACCAATCTTGCTGTAATTCCCGGAACGGCTATCCCTGTTTCTGTTAAAAACATTCGTGATGCCACCTATAATTCCTCCTGCGTATCTGAAAATGCCAATTTATTCTCTCGTTATAATGTTAATAATCCAGTTATTTCCGCTATAAATATGCGGGGTGAAACTGTACTCCTGACAGCAACATCGCCGGTTATTCCCAATCGGACCTATCGAATAAAATTAGCCATTGGCGATTATAATGACAGTAATTTTGATTCGGCAGTTTTTATTAAAGGCGGAAGTTTTACCACTACAACCAATCTAGGTCCTGACAAAACGATTTGTCAAGGTGAAAGTATTCTTCTCGATAGTGGACTTGGACCTCAATTTAATCATGTCTGGACATTCAATGGAAATCCGATTCCCGGAGAAACCAACACCACATTAACAGTGACTCAAGCAGGAACTTATGGTGTAACAGCTACACTTCCTGCCTCCGGTTGTATTATTACTGATGAAATTGTTATTTCCGAACTACAAACCAATATTCCTAACAATTTAACCGTTTGCAACACTGGCGCACCTACCTATCAATACGATTTAACACAAAACAATCTTGTTACTTTAGGTGTGAATCCTGCAGATTATTCCATTATATATTTTGCTTCTTTAGCTAGTGCTAATGCCAATGGACCACAAATTCCTGTTGGGCAAGTATCGAATTATACAAGTACCGGAAATCAAACTATCTATATTAAATTTATGCATATTACAAACGGAAATTCAATATGCATGAATTTGCTTTCGTTTAATTTGATAGTAAATGCGCCTGTTAATGCTACAACCCCACTTACTTTAAATTTTTGCAATAATAGTTCCGGCACCGTAACCGCAGATTTGACAGTTCAATCCCAAATAATTCTAAACGGGCAAAACCCTGCCAATTATACTATTTCTTATTTCACATCCCAATCTGACGCTCAAAACAATACTAATGCAATGGGGAGTCCAAATGCATTTACAATAACGATGGCACAATCGCCACAAACGATTTGGGTCAGAATGGAAGATATTTCAAACCCATCTTGTTTTGATGTTGTCAATTTTGCTGTTGTAGTTTCTCCTCAGCCTCTGGTAGATGATATTGCTGATGTTATTGAATGCAACAATTACACCTTACCCGTGATTACCAATGGCAATTATTACACCGGACCGAATGGAACAGGAATCATGCTGAATGCTGGTGACATAATAGATACAGGCGGTATTTATTACATTTATAGCAGTCCTGTTGCGCCCAACAACTGCTCGAATCAAAATACCTTTGTTTTAACTTTTATTGATGAATTAATTTTTGAAGATACCGGTTGTGGACAATTTATGATAACAATAACGCCAGATGGAAATTTCTTTACCGGACCAAGCGGGACAGGCAATGTACTTCCTGCAGGAACCATTTTAACTACCAACCAAACTATTTATTTTTATTCCGTTATAAATAATGTAGTCTGCAGAGATGAAGCAATTCCGATAACGATTTTTCCTTTACCTCCTGTAGATAATCCTGCTGATGTGGTCACTTGTAATTCTTATACATTACCTGCCTTAACAAACGGAAATTATTTTACAGGTTCTGGAGGTTCGGGAACGCCATTAAGTGCAGGCGATGTGCTTACCATTAGCCAGGATATTTATGTTTATGCCGATGACGGAACTTGTACTGATCAGAATTTGTTTAGAGTGGACATTGTGGACACTGCAATTTACCAACCGATTTCTTCCTGTGGAAGTTATATTTTACCGGCGATTCCGTTTGGCAATTATTACAATCAAACTCTTGGCGGGGGAACTATTATTCCTGCCGGGACTGTGATTACGACTTCGCAAACCGTCTATTATTATGCCGCTACGACAACTTCGCCTAATTGTACTGATAATTTAAGTTATCCAATAACAATAAATCCGTTGCCACTTGTAGACACTCCTGCCGATCGTTTGGAATGCCAAAGCTACACTTTGCCTGCATTAAATAATGGGAATTATTTCACAGACACCAATGGTGGTGGAACGCCTTTAAATGCTGGTGACATCATTACAACCACT
>NZ_DATDPV010000015.1:0-2599 GCF_035292545.1 Flavobacterium sp.
GTTTCCATCTTGGATTGCAATTGTTCATTAAGTTTACTTTCTATATTTTTTAATAGCAATCTTAACAACACAAAAATTGAAATGATTTTACAATCAATATTTTAGACAAGGATAATTATTAAAAGTAGAGATTAACATGCCTTCATTTTTTAATACATGGTTACCTTTTATTTATCTTTATGGTGTCGGAGGAATATTCTTCGTATGTGGTTTAGTGATTGTAAAGAAATCCGGTGCATATAATCCATCCAATAAACGACACCGGTACTGGTGGAAAATTACAATCTTTGGTTTTTTTTATTTTATGATGATGCATGCTCTACTAATACTTGCAGCGCTTTATCTATAATTTAAAACAATATTAAATGAAATTATGGAAGTACATCACAGTTTAGGCACTACAACCGATTGGGTAGTAATGGTTATCTATTTTATTGCCATTATGATATTCGGTTCATATTTTTCTAAATACAACAGAACAACCACGGACTTTTTCTTTGGTGGAAGAAGGTTCGCCTGGTGGTTGATTGCCATGAGTATTCTTGCAACAGGTGTTAGTAGTCACAGCTTCATAAAATATTCAGCTAAAGGATTTGAAGCAGGTTTCTCATCCACTATGACTTATATGAACGATTGGTTCTTTGTTCCCTTTTTCATATTTGGTTGGCTTCCAATAATCGTCTACACAAAAATTAGATCCATCCCCGAATATTTTGAAAGAAGATTTTCTGTACTAACAAGATTTCTTGCTACTCTTCTACTTTTGTTTTATATGATCGGTTATGTTGGAATTGGATTTCTCACCATGGGTAAAGCTATACTACCTTTGCTTCCTCCCGAATTCACTCTTTTAGGAGTTCACTTTAATGTGACGCTGATGGGATTAATTTTCGTAATTGGATTAATTGTTGGCATTTATATTACATACGGAGGACAAACTGCAGTCATCTTCACCGATCTTGTCCAGGGATTTATGTTGCTTTTTGCAGGTTTGTTGGTTTTCGTTTTAGGATTGGATTATTTAGGTGGGTTTAAAGTTTTCTGGAATTTGCTTCCAACTGAATGGAAACTACCTCTTGCTCATTTTAATGATCCACCCGGATTCAATTTTGTCGGGATTTTCTGGCAGGATACTGTTGCTGGGTCAGTTGGGTTTTTATTCATGAATATGGGACTCGTAATGCGATTCATGGCATGTAAGAGTGTTGATGAAGGACGTAAAGCTGCGATTTTTAATATTCTTTTCCTGGTACCGCTTTCTGCAATCGTCGTTGGAAACGCCGGATGGATTGGTAAAGCAATTTCGAGTGTTAATCCCTCTGTGATCACTCCAAATACAAATCCGGACGAAATATTTGTTGTGGTTTCAAATATAATTTCGCATCCCGGAGTATTCGGATTTATCATGGCATCCCTCGCTGCTGCATTAATGTCAACTGTTAGTACATTATTAAATGCAACTGCAGCAGTTTACATCAATGATATTCATCGCCCAGTTAAAAAATGGTTAACTAAAAAAGCTCAAAGCTGGAAAGAAGCAAATGAGCAGGAACTTTTATCAGCAAGAATTGCAACCGTTGTTCTTACTTTTTTAAGTGTTTTGTCGGTTATTCCTTTTAGCCAATTCCCAACTATTTACGAAGCGCACGGATATTTTCACTCAACACTTACTCCGCCTTTAGTTACCGCTATATTCCTCGGAGTATTTTGGAAAAGATACACTAATGCGGCAGTAATCGGGACGCTTGTTGGAGGTGTTGCTCTAATGGTGCTCGGAATGTATTATCCCAGACCGTTGATTCAAATTTTTGATCACGGAACAGCTTTCGATCCTGTACATCCATATACATACATTGGTGCATTGTATAATCTGTTTGTTTGTTCCTTGTTTGCTGTTTTAGCTACTTTAACAACCAAACTACAAATACAAATAGTTGGGAAGATAGAAAAACAAGAAAATCACAGATTAATAATGAGCACTTTTATTGCGGCTTCCTGTTTAATTTTCACAATGATTGTTTTTAATCTTGCCTCATTGCCTGTGTTATTTATTTTAACTTTTGTTATGGTTGCTTTAGTAGTCCTTGCGGCAAATTATTACATAGAATATAATCATGAAAAGAAAATTGATGGACTGACGGTATGGTCAATAAATAAAGCAAAAGAATATTTCAAGGGCAGCAAGATTAACGATCGTGAAGGTGAAAAAGTAAAAGTAAATTGGAAACTAAAAGATGGTGCAGACGATACAGTTCATTTCGCTAAGAATGATATGAAGCGAATGTCTGCCGAAGTTGGTGATCTTGTTTACATATGTGATGTAAGAAGGTATTTCGGCGGGCTTAAATCAGTTCATTCGATTTATGGCGAACCTCATGATGAAGATAGCGCTGTTTATATCTCTAAAGAACACCTTGCTCAAGGACAATTTGGAAAAGGCAAAATGCTAACTGCTGAAAAGGAAATGTGAAGTTTTAAGACAAGAAAATTTTCATACTTACAAATCTAGTTCCTTTGAGTTTTTGTTCTAATCTAGAAGAACTGCTTAATTAAAAGTAACACACGCATCTTCTAATCTAGTGGGAACCTGCGCATAGCT
>NZ_DATDPV010000016.1:0-43519 GCF_035292545.1 Flavobacterium sp.
GTGGTTGGCGATATTGTTCGGGTTGCGCTTTGATTTTGGTTTAAAATGTCATACACCTTTACTTTGGCCGTCATCTTTTTATCAAAGAAACTATATGACAAACTCGTATTCCATAAATAGAAATCTTTTTTGAAGCCATCGGCTATATTAGAATTATAGGTATATCCGAAATCATTTCCAAAAACCCAATTCTTAGGCCAGTAATTAGTGGTTTGAATATTAAATCGATGCAACACATTTGTAGCGGAATTCACTAAATAATTCGCATATTTTGTGTCATTATACGTAAAACTATACGACGGGTTTATAGTCAATAATTCTCCGTATTCATAAGTGAAATTAGCACGCGGAGTCAGTCGCAATGATTTCGCCTCGAATAATTCTGCATTCGTGAACCCTTTTGATAAACCTAAGTTGGCATTTAATCCAAAACCAAATTTAAAAATGTGCGCTTCTCTTTTTATGGTTTTATTCCAATTCCCACCAAGCCAAGAGGAATAGGTTCCTGAAATATTTTCATAAGAAGTCGTTCGCTTTCCATTGGAATTATATAATGTGGATGAAACCACTTGGTTATCATAAAAATTCCCACCAAAATACATACTGTAACCCGATTTGGTAGCCGTATTAAAATCTCTAAAACTCAAATATCCGGTGTGACTTTTATTGGGATCTAAGTTTGGATTTCCAATGTAAGTATTCAACGGATTGGATAAATTTTCTACCGGTAAAATTTGGCTCGCCGAAGGAAAATCAACTTGGTAATAATAATTCATCCAAATGGATTTTGACTTTCCTAATTTGTAATTTACATAAGCATTCGCAAAAGGTAACATAAACGTTTTATTCAAGTCTGTTACATTACTCAAATACAATGAATGGTTCTCGAATTTCGTAATCGACGTTCCCGCATCTAAATTAAAACTGAATTTTTTCTTTTCGATACTAAATCCTGACCTTGGTGTAACGGTTTGGGTTGTAGTGGTCAAATAATTTGATAAAATGTCATTCTCGACGGAATACGATTGGGATATTGCATCAAAATCATAGGTGTTTCTGTCTTCTGATAATTTTTTCCATCTATACTCCACGCCAATTTTTACTTTCAGGGAATCTTTTAAAGGCTCCGTATATTCGATTTCTGTAGCATATATATCTTTTAAATTTCGATTTTTTCTGATTTGGTCTCGCACATCATCGGGATCGCCACTTTCATGAAATACAGTCGTTGATTTGTTTAAGGCATTTGAATCTTCTTTTGAGTTTTCGTTATCAAATGAAACATTTAAAAATCGTCCTTTCCTTTTGAATGATTTATTAAAATTAATCGAATTGGTGAAGCTATTGTTCTCAGTTTCATCAAAAGTTTCCGATGTACTTTCATTCAATAATTGATCGTTTTCATCTTTAGAGGACTCGAAAGAATTATTATCATATTTAATGTTTGATTTAACGAATTTTGGAGCAACGACAATTGTAGTGGTTGAATCTATTTTGTATTCAAATTCGAAATTAAAATTATGTCCTAAACGTTCTTCTTTAGTTTTTGCATTGGATTCTGTCGCAAAATCACCCGTTGGTAAAAAATTGACTTGCTTGGTTCTGTTTACATTATCAGAATTGGAATTGGTAAAGAAATAACTTCCGTTAGTTTCTAATTTTTCACCCCATTCGTCACCATAATTTACGCCAAGCATATTCGATTGCGTAATTCCTTTACCTCCGCCAAAACGCATACTTCCAATTCCATAACTTCCATCGCTATTGCTAAAATAGGATGTATTCCTACCGCCTCCCATATTATCAAAAACTTCATCCATCGAAAAACCGGTCGAATTGATATTATTGGAAGATGCCAAAACACTTATTTTTCTTTTATTCTTGAAATAATTAATTAATGCACTGCTTTCATAACGATCTTCGGTGCCATAACCTCCCATAAATTTTCCGAAAAAACCTTTGTTTTTATCTTCATCAATCGTCAGATTTATACTGGCATTATTAGAACTTGATGCTTGTCCGGACAATTCTTCTTTTTTAGTTTTGGTATCCGATATCTGAACTTTATTAATGATATCCGAAGGTAAACTTTGAAGCGCAATCTTGCCGTCTTTGTCAAAAAAAGGTTTCCCATTTACTAAAATCTGATTCACTTCTTTACCATTAACCGTGATTTTTCCATCGGCAGCAACTTCAACACCTGGCAATTGTTTCAGTAACGTTTCCACATTTGAATCAGGGCGTACTTTAAATGATGACGCATTAAACTCTAAAGTGTCTTTCTTTATTCGTATTGGCGGTGCTTCACTTTTGACAACCACCTCGCCTAAAACAGTTACATTTTCTAATAAATGTAAAATACCAAAATCTTTGCTTTCTGAAATTCCCTCAATTTCTTGTTTAAAGGTCTGATACCCCATATAAGAAATTTTTAAAAATACGGGTTTGGTAATTTTCCTGATATCCATTTTAAAAAAACCGTTTTTATCAGAGATTGTGTAATCGATTACTGTAGAATCCTTAACAGACGAAAGATAAACGGTGACTGCCTCTAAAGGGACTTGGGTATTTTTGTCAAGAATTTTACCTTTAATAGTAATGTTGTTTTGTGCAAAAGAAGAAAAACTTAAAAATAAAAGAAACAGAAAGGAATAGAATTTTGGCATAAAAAAAATTTCTCGGTTAATATAAGGATATATAAACTGCGAAATAAGTCATTTAGTATTCAGGGACATAATTTCTTACAAAATTTTTAACAAATTATTTTATTTATGTAATATTCACAAGGTGTTCTAAATACTAAAAATTATATTTATTGTTTTTTATTAATTGATTATCAATGCGTTAACAAATTTTTACAATTATTAAACGTAAATTTAATAGAAAAAAGCCATGAAAAATTTTGCAATTAAACTCGTGTGGTTTACCACGCTGTTTGTTTTTATTTTTGCTGGTTTATGTCTAACTAATATGTCTTTACCAGTACTGATGAGTTTGTTTATCATAGGACATTTTTTAATACTATTTATGGTTTACAAGGTTCTGACCGATAAATATGAAACCTTAAAAACGTTTAAAGATTGGTATGAAGACCATCCTATGAAAACTTTAGAGGAAGAGAATTAGTGACGCTTTTCATTATAATAAATGGAAACCCACTAAACTATAGAAGTGTTTATGGTTTTAAAAGAAAAAAGTCCCGATTTCTCGGGACTTTAAAATTTATTTTTCTCTAATATAAATATCAATTGGAACTCCTGAGAAATCCCAATGTTCTCTGATTTTATTTTCTAAGAAACGTTTATAAGCTTCTTTTACATATTGTGGCAAATTGGCAAAAAACACAAACTGAGGCGTTGGTGTTGGCAATTGCATGCAATATTTAATTTTTACATATTTCCCTTTCAATGCTGGTGGCGGATAACCTTCGATCACTTTCAGCATATAATCGTTGAATTTTGATGTCGGTATTCTTTGTTTTCTATTTTCATAAACCTGAACCGTGGCTTCCAAAGCTTTCAACAAACGTTGTTTGGTTAAAGCCGAAACAAAAAGAATAGGCACATCGGTAAATGGCATTAATTCTTCTCTGATTTTAGCTTCATAATCACGGGTTGACATCGTTTCTTTTTCGACTAAATCCCATTTGTTCACTAAGATTACCACTCCTTTTCGGTTTTTTTCAGCCAGCCAGAATATACTTTGGTCCTGACCTTCAAATCCACGGGTGGCATCAATAATCAAGATACAAATATCGGCGTGCTCAATGGCACGAACGGAACGCATTACGGAGTAAAACTCTAAATCTTCCTTCACTTTTGCTTTACGACGGATTCCCGCAGTATCGACTAAGTTGAATTCGAATCCAAAACGGTCAAATTTCGTATCGATAGAATCACGGGTAGTTCCCGCAATATCAGTGACAATATATCGGTCTTTACCAATTAAAGCATTGATAAAGCTTGATTTTCCAGCATTTGGTCTTCCCACAACGGCAAAACGAGGCAATTCTATTTCTTCCTGCGTTGGTTCTGGTTTCACTGGGAAAGCATCAATCAATGCATCCAATAAATCTCCTGTTCCGCTTCCTGAAATACTCGCAAAAGTGTAATATTCTCCTAAACCAAGGTTATAGAACTCAATGGCATCTTTCTCACGCATGGAGTTGTCCACCTTATTTACAGCCAGTAAAACCGGTTTCGTTACCTTACGCAATAGTCTTGCAACAGCATCATCCATTGGGGTAATTCCTTCCTCTACATCAACTACAAATATGATAACATCTGCCTCATCGATGGCTAATTCTACTTGTTTACGAATTTCTGCTTCAAAAACGTCATCCGAACCACGAACGTATCCTCCAGTATCAATCACAGAAAATTCCTTTCCGTTCCATTCGCTTTTTCCGTAGTTTCTATCACGGGTCACGCCCGAAACAGAATCTACAATAGCTTCTCTTCGTTGGATTAATCGATTAAAAAGTGTCGATTTCCCTACGTTTGGTCTTCCTACAATGGCAACAATGTTATTCATAATGCTTCTTTCAAATATTTTGCAAAGGTAGTGTTTAATAATTCAATATCCATTTTTTTACTATATTAGCTGAACTATACCCTTTTAAAAACCAAAAATTAATAGCTATGGACGCAAATAATGAAGCAAGACTGCTTTTACGTTTTTATAAAGATGTGGAAGAAAATATAGATACTGTTCTTCAAAAATTTGAAGATTACAAAAAAAATAATTTAAATGACTGCTTATTAAAGATTAAACACAATCATATCTGGCTTGATATTTCCGATTCAAAGAAAGAATATTGGTCGCCCCATTTACATTTAGAATTAGAAGAGAAAAGCGAGAACGAAACGCATATTCGGGGATTATTTGGCCCTGAACCTACATTATGGACCTTTTTCATGTTTCTGCACTTTATAATCGCAGGTGTTTTTGTAATCTTTACCGGCATCGCCTATTCTAACCATGTGTTGAAATCACCGATACAGATGAATCTTGTTGTGATGGGTCTGATGGTTATCATTTGGTTTTTATTGTATTTTATTGCCAAACAAATTCGGTTTAGAGGTCACGAACAAATGAATGATTTGGAGAAGGTCTTTTTAGAAATTATAGCGGCTTAATTTTTTGGACCCATTCTATAATTTCATTAAATATTAAAATTAGTGCTTTATCGGTTTTTTGCGTGAAGGATAGCAGTGGAAATCCTTTTATAAACAACAAAGTCCTTTGCTAAAAGGACTTTGTTGTTTATAAAAGATTGTAACGGATAGCCTGACCCTTTTCGGGTCACGCCCAAATATTATTGGTTATACCCAAAACGTTTTAACATATTGGCATTACTTCTCCAGTTTTTATTGACTTTCACCACCAATTCAATGTGAATTTGTTTTCCGAAAAACTTCTCTAAATCGGCACGAGCCTCTACGCCTACTTTCTTCAAAGCGGCGCCTTTATGTCCGATGATGATTCCTTTTTGGGTTTCACGCTCTACCATGATTAGGGAACGAATTCGGATGATGGCTTCATCTTCAAAAAATTCTTCGGTTACGATTTCTACTGCGTATGGGATTTCTTTGCTGTAATTCAACAAAATTTTCTCACGAATGGTTTCATTTACAAAGAAACGCTCCGGTTTATCCGTCAATTGATCTTTTGGATAATACGCTGGCGATTCCGGCAATAATTGAATGATTCTTCCAAAAACTTCCGGCACATTAAAATTCTGCAAAGCTGAAATAGGAAAAATCTCCGCATTCGGAACTTTCGCAGCCCAAAAAGCCACTTGTTCTTCTAATTGCAATTGGTTTGAAGTATCGATTTTGTTCAATAGTAACAAAACCGGAATTTTAGCATGAATGATTTTATTAAAAAAGGCTTCATCTTTCAAATCCTGCTCACCAATCTCAACCATATAAATTAAAATGTCCGCATCTTCGAAAGCCGATTTAACGAAATTCATCATCGATTCCTGCATTTCGTAGGCGGGTTTGATGATTCCTGGCGTATCTGACAAAATCATTTGGAAGTCTTCCCCGTTCACAATTCCAAGAATTCTGTGACGGGTTGTTTGTGCTTTAGACGTAATAATGGATAATCTTTCTCCTACGAAAGCGTTCATTAACGTTGATTTCCCAACGTTTGGATTTCCGATGATGTTTACAAAACCTGCTTTATGTGACATTTTAAATATAATTTATGCTGCAAAGGTAGTCATATCAAGTCAATAGATAAAATAAAACATTTTTTAATCGTTTTTGTTGCAAGTATCAAATTTGATTGTACCTTTGCACTCGAAACATCGCGGGATAGAGCAGTAGGCAGCTCGTCGGGCTCATAACCCGAAGGTCACAGGTTCGAGTCCTGTTCCCGCTACTAAGTAGCTTTATTGAGATTACAAACCGTACATCGCGGGATAGAGCAGTAGGCAGCTCGTCGGGCTCATAACCCGAAGGTCACAGGTTCGAGTCCTGTTCCCGCTACTAAGAAAGACCCATCACATTTTTGTTGATGGGTTTTTTGTTTTTTATCTTCGTAAATCCTTTTAAAACAATCGGTTAGCGACGAACTGGAATCGCACTTGCTTATCAAGTCTGGACATCTTTGGAAGTTTCTTTATGGTCGGCTTTGATTTTTTGCCGGTTCCTCCTGATATGTACCTTGGGCTATGCCGCTCTTTCGCTCTATTTTATAGGTTGTTGTTTTCTACAAAAGAAATAGCTGGTTTATATGAATCCTTTGCCGAACTAAATTTTTCCTGAATCTCTTTAATTGTTGCATTTTTAGCGTACTCAAGTATATCCTGCACAGCATCTGACGACATCCCGTCTTTCACTGCTTGCAATACCATATTTCTTAATTTTTCATTTTTTCCTAGTACGATTATTCCAACGACCACTAAGGCTGCGGATCCGATTAAAATTGAATTTTTCATCTTGTTTATTTTTAGAAGTTATTGTGAATCTATTTTTAATAATATTAGATACTATCAGCTAAAGAACGGCGCCTTTTCTAGGGCACGTGGGTTTGAAGGCAGTATTTTTTTTATAAAATTACAAAGACTTAGGATAATGAGATTTATATTATTTCTGTAAATATTTATATAATTCCCATATAAAGTAAATCCTTTGCACCACGAACTGGAAGCGCACTACTTATTAAATTGGGATGTCCTGGGAAGTTCCTTTATCGTTTGCCTTGATTATTTGCCGGATCCTATCAATAGGTATCTGGGACTGCGCCGCCCGTTCGCGCGCTATTTTTTCGGAAGTTCCTATTCGGGTTTCCGCCAGAGTTAATAAAGGATTTTTTCGTTCTTCGAACATCCGAAAGACAACCCACATTGTCTCTTCTATTTTTTCTGTCTGTGCAGCCAGAAGCGCCTCAGAGGTATAGGCGTGTCTGGTATGGCAGCGATAGCGAAGCGGAACGTCATTGTCTATCTTCCATTGAACACCGCCGCAACCGGGACAGTTATAAGAAACATGTTCACCAAGGGCATTTACCGAGAGTAAATCGCTGAACGCTCTTTTTGCGATGTTGGATTCAAGGATTACGTCTTGCAATTTGTTTCGCAAATTTAGCTATAGTTATATTGGTTTTGTTAATTAAATATACATAAGTGTGAATTTTACAACTATTTATAATAATTGTGTATAAAATAGATTTTACTAATTTTTAAATTTGTTTTTCAATTAATAACACAATTAATTTATAAAATAAAAAGTTATGAAAACGACAAAAGATCAGCCGGCAAAAACGGGTATGGCAGCCAAAAAAACGACAGTAACAGCAGCTAAGAAAAAAACCGCTGAGCCAAAAAAAGGCGTTGTAAAAGCAAAACCTGATGCAGCGAAAGACTTAAGAGATTTTTTCGAAGACGGATTAAAAGACATTTACTGGGCAGAAAAAGCACTAACAAAAGCACTGCCTAAAATGACCAAAAACGCAACGGCTTCACAATTAATTCATGCATTCGAGCATCATTTGAAAGAAACCGAAGAACACGTCACTCGTTTGGAAAAAGTATTTGAATCTTTGGGTATTAAAGCGGTTGGTAAGAAATGTGATGCAATGGCAGGGCTACTGAATGAGGCTGAAGGAATAATTGCAGAAACTAAAGTTGGGGATGTCCGCGATGCAGCGATAATTGCCGCAGCGCAAAAAATAGAGCATTATGAGATAGCCACTTATGGGACTTTGCGTGTTTATGCAGTTACCCTTGGTGAAACAAAAGCCGCCTTGCTTCTTGCTAAAACACTTGAAGAAGAGAAACATGCTGACGTAAAGTTAACGGAAATCGCTATGTCACATATCAATGTTGATGCTGCGCACGAAGGTCATAAATAAATAAAAGTTCTCATCACGGATTATATCGTGATAAAAGCGCCCGGATCAAAGATTAGGGCGCTTGTGTTTTTAGTTTTTTTTTGAATTCTTATCTTCGTCAGTGCAATTAAAATGTTTGGAGACGTCTTCTTTCTCAAGTGCAAGCTGTTAACAATTCCGCCTTCCTTTTCATAAACGTAATTCTTATTTTTATGTCTGCTAAAAATATACATATCGGTTGTTCCTCCTTCTACAACGCCAAATGGAAAAATGTCTTTTATCCCGAAAATATTCCCTCGTCCAAATGGTTTGAATTTTATTGCACGCATTTCAACACCTTTGAAATAAACGCTACATTTTATAAGTTCCCTACATTGTAAATCCTGGAAAATTGGTTAACGAAAAGCTCTGATGGTTTTATCTATTCCGTTAAAGCGCCAAAACTGATAACTCATATCAAGAAGTTCGTCGACTGCAAAAAGGAAATCGATGAATTCTATTCGCTCTGCAAACAAGGACTCAACGATAAACTAGGCTGCATCTTATTCCAACTCTCTCTTGCCTATAGGATTTTCAGAAAAGATATTCCTGTTACAATCGCTAACGGAATATCCGCCATGA
This sequence comes from Flavobacterium sp., assembly GCF_035292545.1. Classification (GTDB taxonomy): domain Bacteria; phylum Bacteroidota; class Bacteroidia; order Flavobacteriales; family Flavobacteriaceae; genus Flavobacterium. The sequence goes on from NZ_DATDPV010000016.1 coordinate 8,965, forward strand.
TTTACGCAATTATTCTCTTCCTGAAATGCGCTTCGGAAAAACAACTTAATGATTTAAACATAAAAACATGAATGTGTGCAGATGTCGCTTTAAAATGTATGAATTTTGTAAATATTTTACATTATTATATAATAACTAATATCTTATAAATCAATAATTTTACGTTTCAATTTTAAGCAAGAACAATATCGGCGATTAATAATCATTGTCAGTTTTACTATACCAATTTTAAGAATGAATATTTTGAAATAATCAAATAACATCAAAATTTATAAAATGAAAAAAATAATAATACAATTGTTATTTTTAATACTGCCTTTTTTATGTACTGCACAAGAATACATAGACATATTTTCAATAAATTATGGAAAATCGCAAAAAACAACTTTTGAAAACTCATCTGTTACTACCAGCATATCTACATTTCAAACAAATCTTATTTTGCCAATTGTTTTAAATGAAAAATATACTGCTATCACTTGGGTAAATTTCAGCAGTTACAGCTTACAATTATTTCCTGACTCCAATAACAACCATTTATATTCAACAAATTTAAGAGCCGGTCTAAAAATAAATCATTCTGAACACTGGAGTGGAATATACCTTTTTATGCCAAAAGTTGCCTCCGATTATATCAATCTGAGTAGTGAGGATATTTATCTGGGCGGAACGGCTTTATTGAAATATAAAAGAAACGAAAGATTTAGTTATAGTCTTGGACTTTACGGCAGTAGTGAAGCTTATGGTATATCCATGACTCCAATTATTGGTTTCTACTATCATAGTCCTGATAAACGTTTCGAGATGAATTTCTTATTGCCAAATGATGCTGATATCAATTATAGTTTAACTGATAAAACAAAAATAGGTGTTGATTTTCTGGGTCATGGAAATAGTTATAAACTGACAACAGATAACATTCGTTCTACTTATATCGAGAATAATTCGATAGATTTTTCTTCTTACGTACAACGAAGCGTGTTAGACAAAAAAATTCTTTTACGTCTAAAATTAGGATATTCTTTAAATGAGTTTAGAGCCTATCCAATAGACCAAAAGCTTGATTTACAAATTCTAGTGTTAAAATTTGGTGATAACCGCACCCTGCTATTAGAGGACAAATCAAACACTTTCCTTTTAAAGTTGGAAGCCATTTATCGCTTTGATTTGAGCACCGTTAAAAAGTAAGCAGTTTTTTTAAATCTTTTTGTCGGTATTTTGCTCCCTATTAAAACAAAGTTTAATTAATTAAACTTTAACGGCGATATAGCAGTTAATACAAAAATCTGCAAATCAAATAATTTACACAACCTTTATATTAACGGCGATAATCATTGCCAACTACTAAACTTTTAGATTCCTTTTACCGTGGTTCCTACTGCCAAAACAAGGAAACCAACAAGCAGTAGCGTGAAACTATGTTCTGTTAAAAACTGAACTTGTGCAAAATGTCCAATAATTCCAAGTATCCCACAAATCAATCCAATAATCCAGGTAATATTCTTTGGTGCTGAAGGGTTCATATATTTAATTTTAAATGATGGCTAAAAATAATTTGTTATGTACAAGTAAACCTAGCAATATATTTGAAGAAATGCAATACAATTCTTGATAATATTTCCATAATTCACCTATTTTTAGCAAACAAGTTTCACGAACGTCGCTAAAAGAAAGCAGACAATCAAAAAAAACTCCCGTCACGAAGCACACTAATCTCTATCCTCAACAAAGGGATGGACAGCGTAAAACCGGAAAAGAACCGTTTACTAACAGCTTTGTGATTCAATTTTTAAATGAAGCAGCAGATACGTTTTACTGGTTGGTCGACAGCCTCTGGAAAGCCAAATTCTGGCATCCGTCATTCAAAAGTTCGGTGATTCCTTTTTTGGCAATCTAGGATTTTAAAAAAGATTTTCTCTTAAATACGATGAAATACAGGAAGACACGAGCTGCGCTCAAAACAAATCCAGACGTTGAATTTGTTGGAGCAAAAAAAGATCTATTACGTCAAAACATCATATGCTTATTAATGAAATGAGGCGAATTATTTTGAATCGATATTACAAAAAATCATAACAGCAGAATTTTTAAGTAGATTTATATGTATATATTTGAAAGCCATAAGTTTGAGGTTTGTCAGACCTACAAACAAGTTAGCAGTCATTGTAGCCGAACGACACAAATAGCATAGGTGTTTAACAATTTAAATTTAACTAACCGAAAAAAGATGAATACAACAGAACAAACGCCAGAACAACAGAAACAATCAAAGTTCAGCATCAAAAGCATTTTTGTTCCTGACTACGAGCACTACGAAGGTGTTCGCAGAATCAATATTTATGTGATGAGGCTGTTCTTCGCCTTAATGTTTGTATTTGTCGCCACAGATTCCTGGACAGTTATTCTTACACATGAAGGCGCATGGGATCCCACAAGGGCTGTGGCTTGGTGCACTTGGGCTGCCTATTCAACACTTGCTATTTTAGGTGTATTCCATACGCTTCGAATGTTACCTATAATGCTTTTTATGATTTTTTACAAAGGTCTTTGGCTTATTGTTGTAGCTTATCCTTTATGGTCGGCAGGTACGCTCGAAGGTTCACCAGCCGAAGGAATGGCTTATATGTTCACAGGCATTATTATACCGATAATTTTCATGCCTTGGAAATATGTATTTAAAAAATACATATTAATAGAGACGAAAAAGAAATGATTAATATTGTTTACTAAATAAAAACACTTCTCCTTTATCACTAATCTTTGTTCCAAATTTTGTAGATAAATGCTGCATGCGTTGCATACACCATTTGTAATCTTCGTCAGTTGCAAGATTTACCTGAGAACCTGAAATCAAAACAGGAATGAGCATTACATTTTCAATTCGCTGTTTGGAGACTTCAACCTTAAAAAAAAATGAATGGTCATTTTTTAAAATCGGGTCTATTGCATAATCATCCACAAAATCTCCCGTATCATAAAGAATCAATTTATGATTGTAAACTTCTATGCCTTGGAAATTATGGGCACTATGACCATGAATAATATCCGCCCCTTGTTCTATCATTGCATGTGCAAAGTCAATGAAATGTTTTTTTGGTTCCTCCCTCATATTAGGTCCCCAATGAATACTAACTATTAAAATATCTGTTTCTTTCCTTAATTTCGCTATATCCGCTAAGGCCTTATTACAGTCATCCTCTTTGGAAATATCAATATAATTGATTCCGCTGGTGGATGTGCCTGCTTTCCATCCGGGTTCATTATCTGTAAAACCCAGCATCCCTATACTATTATTTTTTTTAGTTACAATAACCGGCTTTTCGGCTTCTTTTTTATTCATTCCTGCGCCGGTATGTTTTATACCTGCCTTATTTAGGGTTTGAATGGTTTCAATTAAACCTTCTTCGGAAAAATCAAGTATGTGATTATTGGCAAGGTTGGCGATAGTTATCGAGGCTTCTGTGAGAGTTTTAATTTTATCCGGAGTTGCTTTAAAATTAAATGTCTTGAAAACCTTTTTATTACTGTGAGTCAATGCTGTTTCCAAATTTATGATATTGATGTCTGTATTTTTCAATAATGGCAACACATTTCCCCAAGGATAAATATACCCGTTATTCGTGATTGTTGTATTGACACCCCTTCCTATCATTACATCCCCAACGAAACCAATGGTAATGGTTTTGTCACTCATAATTACTTGGTTATTATATCTCCGTATAAGATTAAAATTGCATATCTATTTTTCTATTAAATAATTACAAAGCCACTCACACACAAAGATAAATAAAATTAAACAGCTTAAATACAGGTATATATAAAACAACTGTGGATTTATTTATTTTTTTATTAAAATAAAAACCGAAAGAATCTGGTCGTTTATACAACTGTTGAATAAGTGAGTTTGCGAAAAATGTTACTTAACCAATGAATCTGACTTTATACTTCTTTTAAAAAAAACATAGAATTCTAATTATAACAATTTGTTGTTTTTTTTACCTATTAATTCTTCTAAAAAATATTTAAAAAAAATCCACAACATGATATTTATCATAATAAAGGACAAATCTGTCTTTTAATTTTGTACTATAATTTAAGACAAAATTAAGATGAATTTAAAACCCTATTATTATGAAAACCATGTTTAAAATTGAAAAAATAAAAATTGCTGCTCTTGCAATAGTAGTAGCTATCAGTTTATTTTCATGTAAAAAAGAATCAAAGCTTTTAGCCAGCAATGAAGCCATTGCTACTAAAGGTGAAATGATTGCTGATCTAACCGCACCTCCTTTTGTACCAAAACCAATTGGAGACAGAGCAGCGACAAAACTGGTTGTGAACATGGAAATTCAAGAAGTGGAAGGCGAAATGGTCGATGGTGTAAAATATACCTATTGGACATTTGGCGGATCTGTACCGGGAAGTTTTATCAGAACCCGTGTTGGGGATGAAGTAGAATTTCACTTAAAAAACCATCCTGATAATAAATTACCACACAACATCGATTTGCATGCGGTAACAGGTCCAGGTGGTGGTGCTTCTTCTTCATTAGTGGCGCCAGGTCATGAAAAAGTATTCAACTTCAAAACATTGAATCCTGGTTTATATGTATACCACTGCGCAACTGCTCCTGTTGGTATGCACATTGCAAACGGAATGTATGGTTTGATATTGGTAGAACCAGAAGGTGGTTTGCCTCCAGTTGACAAAGAATACTACATCATGCAAGGTGATTTTTACACTAAAGGAAAATATGGAGAACAAGGACGCCAGCCTTTTGATATGGACAAAGCTATCGAAGAAGATGCTGACTACGTTGTTTTTAATGGAAAAGTGGGTGCTCTTGCCGGAGACAATGCGATTACTGCCAAAGTTGGAGAAACCGTTCGTGTGTATATGGGTAATGGCGGACCAAACCTTGTTTCATCTTTCCACGTTATTGGTGAAATATTTGACAAAGTTTATGTCGAGGGTGGTGATATGATTAATAAAAATGTACAGACAACATTAATCCCTGCCGGAGGTGCTGCTATTGTAGAATTTAAAGTTGATGTTCCCGGAACATTCATCCTGGTTGACCACTCTATCTTCAGAGCTTTTAATAAAGGTGCTTTAGGGATGTTAAAAGTAGAAGGTCCGGAAAGTAAAACTATTTATTCTGGAACAACACAAGAGGGAATCTACTTACCTGAAGGCGGAACCATTCAAAATATGCCGAAAGTAAAAAAAGACACCAAACTTATTGCTGCAAAAACATTGCCTGAACAAATCAAAGCGGGTAAAGAACTTTTTGGAGGAACTTGTTTTGCCTGTCACCAATCCGAAGGACAAGGTATTCCAAATGTATTCCCTCCTTTAGCAAAATCCGATTACTTAAATGCTGATCCTAGCAGAGCTATATCTGCGGTTATACATGGTTTATCCGGAGAAATCAAAGTAAACGGAAAAAAATTCAATAACGTGATGACCAGTCAAAACCTTTCCGATGAAGAAATTGCCAATGTGATGACCTATGTTTATGACAGTTGGGGTAATAATAAAACAAAAGTAACCGCAGCGATGGTTAAAGCACAAAGAAATAAAAACGATCATTAATAATTCAAATATTTTAATTTATGAAAAAGTATATTTTCGGTATTGCCGTATTAGCAATAGCATTACAAAGTTTCAATACCTTAACTGAGGAGCCAAAAGTGGCAACAAACACAAACAACAAAGCCAAAACAGTTGTTTTTAAAAAAGCCGATAAAGGAAAAGACATCTATACTAAAACCTGTATCGCCTGTCATCAGGCTAATGGTCAGGGAATACCTGGTGCTTTCCCTCCTTTAGCGAAATCAGACTACTTGAACAAAGACGTTAATCGTGCTATTAAAGGTGTAGTAAAAGGACTAACCGGTCCAATAACCGTAAACGGGAAAAAATACAACAGCGCCATGCCAGCACAGGCACTAAGCGATCAACAAATCGCAGACGCAATGACTTATGTTTACGCCAATTGGGGAAACAATAAAACAGTTGTAACAGCAGCTATGGTAAAAGCCCAAAGAAAATAATAATTAAAAAAAAGATGTGTCATGATGTTACAACTGAAAATATTAGCTTCTGCTTTTTCATTACTAATGACAACATCGTTATTGGCTCAAGACAATCAAATGGTTTCTATAAAAAGGGGGGCTTATGTTCCCCTTTATGGAACTACTGATAAAAAACCAGTAGAAGTTAATGCTTTTAGCATCGATGTTTATCCGGTTACTAATGCGCAATTTGTAGCCTTCTTAAAAAAATACCCAACTTACAGTCGTTCTAAAATCAAAGGTCTTTTTGCTGACAAAAGTTATTTGTCCCATTGGGAAAGCGATTTCGATTACGGTAACAATAAAAGCAATGCTCCTGTAACCAATATTTCGTGGTTTGCTGCCAAAAAATACTGCGAATGTCAAGGAAAAAGAATGCCCACCATGGATGAATGGGAATATGTGGCTATGGCCGATGAAAAACGCATCGATGCCCGTACAAAAGAAGCTTTCAATAATTATATTTTATCCTGGTATGAAAAGCCCAAAACCTATACCAATCCGGTTGGCAAAACATTTAAAAACTATTGGGGCGTATATGATATGCATGGGTTAGCCTGGGAATGGACTTCCGACTTTAACAGCATTTTCCTATCCGGAGAATCCAGAAAAGACAAGGACACGGATAAGAATTTATTTTGCGGAAGCGGTTCCGTTAATGCATCTGATTTAATGAATTACGCTGCTTTCATGCGCTATGGTTTTCGAGCCAGTTTAAAAGCAAGATATACCACTCGAAATCTTGGTTTTCGTTGCGCAAAAGACCTTAAATAGTTCAAAAACAATTTAAAAAATAAAAAAATGAACAAGTTAATTTTAGGATTAGTACTCATTCTTTTGATATTACAAGGTTGTAATTCCAATAAAGAAGAGAAAATAGCATTAGACCCCAAAACGATTTCCGACTTATCAATCTACAATCTTCCCTCAAAATGGACCAATCAGGAAGGAACTGATATAGAAATGAAAGATTTAAATGGTAAAGTCATTGTAATGGTGATGATTTATACTTCATGCAAATCGGCTTGTCCACGGTTGGTTGCCGATATGCGCAATATTGAAAGCCGTTTGCCGGAGAACATCAAGGACAATGTTAAACTCGTTTTAGTAAGTATCGACCCAAAAGTAGACACTCCTGAACGCTTAAAATCTTTTTCAATCGAAAATAAAATGGAAGGGGAACAATGGATGTTCTTGCGCTCGTCCGAAGAAAATACACGTGAATTCGCTGCTGTACTGGCTGTGAACTATAAAAAAATATCCCCGCTTGATTTTTCACACTCTAACATCATAAGCGTATTTAATGCCAAAGGCGAATTAGCTTATCAGCAAGAAGGCTTAGGTGTGAACTCTGATGAAACAATTAAAAAAATTACCGAAGAAGCTGAAAAGCTAAACTAACCCCTTATGAAATCACTGAAAACAATCGGTTTATCATTATTAGGAATGATAAGCCTAACCACTTACGCTCAGGAATTTGACGTAAACCTACAACTCAGACCGCGTTATGAATACCGAAACGGGTTTAAAAGTTTAATGCCTTATGGCGAAAATTCTACCTCGTTTGTATCGCAACGTTCCCGACTTAACTTTAACTTTAAACAAGAAAAATTAACAGCAAAACTAAATTTCCAAAACGTTCGTACTTGGGGAGATGTAGCCACAACAGCACAAGCCGACAAAAACGGAGTCGCTTTATTTGAAGCCTGGGCGCAATATGATTTTAATGCTAAATGGAACGCTCGTTTGGGGCGTCAGGTAATTTCTTATGACAACCAACGCATTTTTGGCGAAATTGATTGGGCGCAACAAGGACAAAGTCATGATGCTGCCGTTTTCTCATTTCATCCGAAGAACCACCAATTAGATTTGGGTGTGGCATTTAATGCTGCAGCAGAAAATTTAGTCGAGCCGGCTACTCCGTATACCATCAATTACAAATCCATGCAATATGTGTGGTACCATACCCAATTCAGTAAATTGAACATGAGTTTATTGCTTTTGAATACGGGTTATGAATATGCAGAACCAGATACTAGCTTAACGGTAGACTACAAACAGACCTTTGGTACTTACCTATCTTATAAAGAAAATAAATGGGATACTAATTTAGGTTTATACGGTCAATCCGGAAAAAGTAACGATAACAGTGTGAACACCTGGTATGCAGGTGCAAACCTTGGTTATGCAATCACAAGTAAATTCAAAGCTACATTGGGATATGAATTTCTTTCCGGTAAAGATCAAGATGATTCCAGTGCTGATATAAAATCATTCTCCCCTATTTTTGGAACCAATCATGGATTTAATGGCTTTATGGACTATTTCTATGTAGGCAATCATCAAAATAGTGTTGGATTGCATGATGCCTATCTTAAATTAAATTACACTCAAAACAAATGGCAATTCAACCTGATTCCACATATGTTTTGTGCTCCCGGAACTGTTCTGGACGGTGCCGAAAAAATGGATAGTTATTTAGGGACCGAAATCGATTTTACTACAAGTTACACCCTTCAAAAAGATATCGTGGCTTCAGCAGGATATTCACAAATGTTTGGTTCAAAAACATTGGAAATACTTAAAAATGGTGATGCCAACCATACCAACAATTGGGTTTGGTTAATGGTTTCTGTCAGTCCAAGAATATTTACTCTTAAATAAAGAATGTCAGGTTAATTAATTCAAAAAAAAAGACTGTGCCATTTTAACAACACAGTCTTTTTTCTATTTGAAGTATAATACATATTCTTTTAGATAAGCGGCAATTTCCTCTTTCATTGCTTCCTTATTCGTTTCTTCGATACGATTGAGTTTCATCTTTAACGGAAACAAATAATTGTGCAATTGATCGTGTGCTTCGCCTTTCATCGTACATTTTTTAAAGATTGAAGCAAATTCAGCATTCAGTTTTTCTTTCAAAACTGCGGCACTTTCTTCCGGTTTATTATCCGAAACTATTTTTTGCAACCTTTTAATTCCTGCGGTAGTTTCCGGATTAGCTTCCCAGAGTTGTCCGTTGTTCAAACTTACTTTTGGAAGTTCCTCTTTTGTTGCTTCCGGACTAACTTTTTCTGTGTGCGCTTCTTTCGGTTCTTTTACTTCTTTGTTTTGGCACGATAGAAATCCAATGGCCAAAAAACTTAATGCTAATACATTTATTTTTTTCATTTTATTTAAATTTTATTTCCAAAATACATCATCTTCTTTTTCTACAAATGCTTCTTCCGAATGAATTTCATTAATTTCAGTCAATTGTTCTGTTGTTGCCATTTTCTGAATCTCACCAAATAAAATCCGTTCCTCAAAACGAATATGCGCTTCTAATTCTTCCTCAATAAGTGTCAATGATTTTTCCAGATCAGACGTTTGCTTGAATAATCGTTTCAATCTTCGGTGCTCTGCTAAAGCACGTTTTATAAGTTCGTTATCGGCATCTAAAATGGGGAAAATGTATTTTTCTTCCAATTCGAAATGCGGTTTTAAATGTTTTTTAAAAAACCAATCGGCATATATTTTAATCCTTTCCGGTTCAATTTGTTTAGACATTCCCGTTCTTATTTTCCAACACAATTGTAATCCATGATGATGATCGTGGCTTAATGGCTGTAATTCCGGAGCTCTTTTTAAAGGTTTATTAGAAATCATTTTGATGAAAATTTATATTATATTAAGAGGTTAATCATGAAAAAGCGCTTCTTCATAATTAACCTCTAAAGGCATTTTTATTTTTTCTTTGTAAAGCAGTTTTCTCTAGTTCTTTGCTAAAGTTAATCCTATTTTTCTAATGTTGCTTTCCATTCACAAAATGTTTGATATAATCTAGTAAAGTGAAAAGCATTATATTGGTTAAATACTTTCTTTAGAAACAGATTTCAAGTTTCTGCGAAGAATCTCCCACTCTTATATAAAAGAGCAAAATCGCTCCTACGGTTTAAACAAATTACAAGATTTTACTCTTGGTTTGAAAATGTCTTTTCTAAAGCTACTGCTCTTGGAAACAAAATGTTATTTTCCAAGTGAATGTGTTTGTGCAAATCCTGTTCAAACTCTTCCAACATCGCAAAAGTCACACGATACGTATTACAAGCATCTGCCGGCGGTGTATAATTATTGGTCAGTGAAGCTATTTTAACAAAACGATCTCCTTCGGCTTCATGTTCCTCCATCATCATAGCTATCGGGTTATTCACGGTTCCAAAAGAGGGTTCCTGGATAAACAGATGATCATTACTTGCTTTTACCATTTTTTTGATAAAAGGAAACAACATCAATTCTTCTTTTTTCATGTGTTGCGCCAATTCACCCGCACAGCCTTTGAATAATTCGTTTACTTCAAATAATTCCGTATGGTTTACTCCGTGCACTTTACACAGTTTGTCCAAAAATTGTAATAAAATCGGTGTTTTTTCTTCAACGTAACGGTGGTGTTTTTTCTCCACATAATCGGCTAACAAATCCAATGGCCAGGATTTGAAATCAATTCCATCATCATTTTTTGTCGATAAAACTGTATTTAACTGATCCAATAAATCATTGGCATCAATTTCTTTTTTATCGCAAACTTCTTCAATAGTTCGGTTTCCTTTGCAACAAAAGTCAATTCCATATTTTGAAAAAATAGCTGCTGTTCTAAAATCCTGGGCAACATATTCTCCAATGGTTGTTTTTTCTAAAATTTCCATAATTTTCATTTTTAAAATTCAAATATCTTTTACAAATTTAGTCTTTTTTTTAATATCGGACAATTTTATCCGAATTAAAATTACCAACATCATTATATTGATAAAAAAAGTTCTGTACTCTACTATGGGATTCTGTTTTTTTCCTATTTTATAAATTTATATTGTCAACAAAAGAAATTGCAAAAAATGATTTTTATCATGTTTTAACTTTATTTTCAAGTCGAAATTTGCAGTAAATAAATAAAAGATATTTTTGTCCTTATATTTAAACTAACTTAATTTTTTAACTAACAAAAACTGATAATTATGCTTTCAAAATCACAGGCAAGAGCATTTTTTTTGGGAGGAACTCTGGTCACCTTTTTAATTTTTATAGGACTGACCATTTATTCGTTTATGCCCAGAAACGATCAAACCAACTACAGCAAGATTAACAAACAGGTGGTCCGAGGAAAAGAAATTTGGGAATCCAACAATTGTATGGGTTGCCACAGTATTATGGGCGAAGGAGGCTATTATGCTCCCGAACTGACAAAAGTCATGGAACGTCGTGGCGAAGGCTATATCAAAGCGGTTTTAATGTCGCCGATTCCATGGGCGCCAAGAGGACGAAAAATGGTAGCTTACAAAATGAGTGAAGCTGATGCCAATGCCATGGTTGCCTACTTCCAATGGATTGGAAAACTCGACTTGAATGGTTTTGACAGAGTAGTTTCGCCATTAGCAAAAGAAAATAATTAATACAAATATTATGAAATATAAATCACAGAAAGTTGCCTATTGGTTTTTTGCCTTGTGCATGCTTTTGTTCTCCCTGCAAATCATCTATGGCTTTATCATGGGCTTTGACAGAATAGGAATTCAAGGATTACACGAAATTATTCCGTTTAATACGGCGCGAGCGGTACATACCAATTTATTAGTGGTCTGGTTATTAACCGGTTTCATGGGTGCCGCCTATTATATTATTCCCGAAGAAGCGCAACGCGAATTAATCAGCGTCAAATGGACTTATGTTCAACTGATATCCTTAGCCGTTGTTGGTGTTGTTGCCATTGTTGGCTTTCACTTTAACCATTGGGAAGGAAGAAAATTTCTTGAAATTCCAAGAGAATTAGACTATTTAGTAGTTGTAAATGTATTGCTTTTCTTAGGCCTAATTTTAGGAACGCTTTTCAAAGGAAAACGCCAAACTACAACGGCTATGGTGCTTACAATGGGTTTATTGTTCGCAGCCCTGCTCTACATACCCGGAATGATTTGGTTTGACAGTCAGGTAATGGATTCATTCTTCCGTTGGTGGGTGGTTCACTTGTGGGTTGAAGGGGTTTGGGAATTAATCATGGGAGGTATTCTTTCGTTCCTATTGATCAAATTAACGGGTGTCGACAGAGAAGTTATCGAAAAATGGTTGTACGTAATTGTTGGTCTTACCTTCCTTTCCGGAGTTCTGGGAACAGGGCATCACTACTACTACATTGGAGTAAATAAAATTTGGTTAATCGTTGGTGGGATTTTCTCCGCTTTGGAACCTTTAGCTTTCTTAGCCATGGCTTTATTTGCTGTGAATATGTATAGAAAGGGCGAAAAAAGTCATCCGAACAAAATCGCTTTATTCTGGACTATCGGTTCAGCTATCGTTTCATTTGTTGGTGCCGGACTGCTTGGTTTTGCTCATACCTTACCACAAACAAACTTGTATACCCATGGAACTTTAGTAACTGCAATGCATGCACATTATGCATTCTGGGGTGCTTATGCCATGATAGTTTTAGCTATGATTAGTTATGCGTTGCCTAATTTAACAGGACGAAAACGATACGACGGGACGCATGGCCATGCCGCATTCTGGTTATCTAACATTGGGATTTTAGGAATGACAGTCGCTTTTGGTGTTGCCGGTGTTGCTCAGGTTTATATGGAACGAAAAATGAAAATGGAATTCATGGATGTTCAAAACGAAATCAGCATTCACTTTGTAGTGCTTCTGATTTGTGCCACCATGTTTACCACTGGAATTGGGCTTTTCATCTATGATTTCATCAAATATGGAAGACCAACCGATGAAACTTTAGAAGAAATACATAGCGAAACCCTGTCTTCTCCTAAAATAAAAAAAGGGCTTAATGGTATCTCCAAACAAAAAGTCACTTTTTCAGAACAAATAAAATAGTTCACTTTAAAACTTTATTATAACTAATGAAACTCATTTCTACTGCAAACAGAACTTGTCATCGCTGTAAACATTAGAATGGGTTTCGTTTTTTAAAATATAATTATGACAACAAACGCTCCATATTATCACGAAGTGGCCAAAGAAAAAGAAGTCTTTGAACACGCCTATAAAAACAAGATCCCTTTTTTGCTAAAAGGCCCAACAGGAACAGGAAAATCCCGTTTCATTGAGCATATGGCACATCAATTGGATAAAAAAATTATTACGATTTCCTGTCATGAAGAAACTTCATCCACCGATTTAATTGGACGATTTATCATCAAAGGTGCAGAAACAATTTGGCTTGACGGCCCATTAACCACAGCTGTAAAAGAAGGTGCAATAATTTATTTAGATGAAGTTGCCGAGGCACGTCCCGATGTAATTGTTGCCATTCACTCCCTAACCGATCACAGACGGGAACTTTTCATAGACAAATTAGGTGAAAACGTAAAAGCACACGAGGATTTCATGCTGGTTGCTTCTTTTAATCCAGGGTATCAAAGAGGTTTTAAAGAACTAAAACCTTCAACACGCCAACGATTTATTGCCGTTTCATTTGAATATCCGGTAGCGAAAATTGAAATTGAAATATTGGTAAATGAAACTCAAATTGATCAGGATACCGCGAAAAAATTAGTGGCCATTGGAAACAAAATTAGAAACTTAACCGAGTTAGGTTTAACCGAAACCGTTTCTACTCGACTTTTAATTGATGCTGCAAAAATAATTCACAGCGGATTACCAAAAAGATTATCCGTTCATGTAGCAGTGGTAGAACCGTTAACCGACGATTTACAAACACTGGAAGCACTAAAAGACTTATGTAATTTGATGATTTAAATCAGAAAAAAATGGGTTTCGAAATAGATGAATATATCGTTGGGAAGTTATTTAGACACTTCAAAAAAAATCGAAAAATCGATATCGGAATAGTAAACAGAACGGTTACTCTAAATGAAATAAAACCGCGATTAACTATTTTAGCTCGAGCTTTGACTGGAAAACCTATCGAAATTTTTCCCGCAGAACGCGAAGGCGGGTATAAAAACAATAATTTTTTCCTTCCGATTTCCTTTGCCGAATTAAAGACCAAAGAAGATAATCTTACTTTTTATCTTTTCAGAATTTTATACCTCAGCGTACAACAGCGCTTGGATCTCAATTGGACTTTTGAAGAAAAAGAACCATCCTTAGCCCTTTCGCAACAAAAAGCAGCAGAAACATCAAAAGAAATTCTGACTGTTCTATTTGAAGAATTTACTATCGCAAAAAAAATATATACCGAAGCAAAGCATCATTTCAGCCAAAAATTAAACTCAAAAAAAGAACCCGATTTTTCATGGATTTATGGCAAATGGATGCAAAATGAAATCGTGCAAAATACGGATACGATCCTTCAAAATTTTTCAGACAAAACAAAAAAAGGAAATGACAATCAGCCTTCCACTACGCTGCAATCAAAAGCAGTTGAAGAAGTGATAACCGTTGAAGTCGACAAAAAACAACAGGAAGATTATGTGTTGATGCATAATTTTGAAAAAGTGGATACGGCCGAAGAATTCAATGGCGTCTGGCGGGATTTTGATGGTTCCGATGAATTGGAAGACCATCAGGAAGCATTGGAAGAATTGAATATGAAATACACCGTTCGTGTTGATGACACGGCGCATTCCGTCTATCAAGCTGATTTTATTGAAAATACCACTATTTCCGAAAGTGCCGAAGTCGATGCAAAAGGCTTTCATCTTACTTACAACGAATGGGATTTCAGCAAACGCGTTTACAAAGAAAATTTCTGTAAAGTATATCCAAAATCACAACAAAAAACGGATCCCAATTATTACAAAAAGACCATTACAAAAAATGCGTCCACTTTATTAGGCTTGCGCAAAATGCTGACCAATGTCAATAACAAAATGCAGCAACAAAAACGCCAGACACAAGGCGATGAATTTGATATTGATGCCATCACCGATTTATACGTCGATGTGCATTCAAAAAGAACCCCTTCGGAGAAAATATACATTTCAAACCGGAAAAAAGAAAAAGATTTATCCATTCTGATTCTTTTAGATATCAGTCTTTCCAGTGATGGTTACGCAGCAGGAAATCGAGTGATTGATGTGGAAAAAGAGGTTTCGATTCTCTTTGGAGAAATCCTAAACGAATTCAATATTGATTTTTCCATTGACAGTTTTTATTCCAAAACACGCAACTTTTCCACTTACCTGACGGTTAAGGATTTTGATGAAAACTGGAATATCGCCAAGCATAAAATCGGCGCCATTGAACCCAACGGTTATACCCGGATTGGTGCTGCTTTGCGACATGCCGGCGCACGACTCGACAAAAGAAACACCAAAAACAAATGGGTCATTCTGATTTCTGACGGCAAGCCCAATGATTACGATAAATACGAAGGCAAATATGGCATTAACGACGTAAAACAAGCACTTCGGGAACTCAACGGAAAAAACATTAATTCTTATGCGCTCGCCATTGAAGCTCAGGCAAAATACTATTTACCCCAAATGTTCGGACAAAATCACTATCACATTTTAACAACGCCAGTTGAATTATTAAAATCATTAGTAAAATTATACGAAAAAATTAAACATCAAAAATAAGCATTACGATGAACGAAACTTCCAATACCACAACACTTCCCGAAGGCCACCCGGTTTGGGTATATTTTCAGGAAAATGATATTATTCATACTCTTTTAGAAGAATTAGCCGCTGCAAATCCTGTAATTGATTTACAGCAATACACCAATATTTTTAACCAGCTTCATACTATTGAGAAACGATTTGCCCGAAAAGAAAATCAGCTTTTTCCATTTTTAGAAAAAAAAGGCTGGGTTGGTCCTTCACAAGGCATGTGGTCGTTTCATGATAATTTAAGAGAACAATTTAGAATGCTCCGTCAAAATATTGATGCGAAAGAATATGATAAAATCAAAACCAATACACCTTTTCTAATTAACGGAATTTACCGATTAATGCAAGTGGAAGAAACGGTTTTATTCCCAAATGCTTTAGACATTCTTACTGAAGAAGACTGGATTACTATGCGTAAGGGAGAAGAAGAAATTGGCTGGATGTTGCCGCAGCCTCCCACTCCATTTCCAGTCCAAGAGTACATCCATCCGAGTGAAGATTTCACCAAAAGAGAAATGAGTTTTTCGCTCGAAAACACGTCTCATTATGACGAAGGATATATGACCGTGGAACAAGTGAACTTATTGTTTAAAACCATGCCTTTGGACTTGACTTATGTTGATGAAAACGACAAAGTTATTTTCTACAATCGTGGTGAAGAACGCGTGTTTCCCAGAAGTGCAGGAATTATTGGCCGTGAAGTAAAATTTTGCCATCCGCCAAAAAGTGTGGGAACCGTTCTTAAAATCCTGAATGAATTTAGAAAAGGAACCAAAAATGAATCCTCGTTTTGGATTAATTTTAAAGAACGCCTGATTTACATTCGCTATTTTGCGGTTCGGGATGCCGAAAAAAACTATAAAGGCGTTATTGAAATGTCGCAGGATATTACAGATATTAAAAAAATAGAAGGTGAAAAACGATTATTGGATTGGGATTAATTTCAATGCAAAAACATCCATTTTTTTTCCAACCTCTTCTTCATTGCAAACAGATTCCAACTAATAAGTTGTGAGGGGGAGGTTATTTTAAAACTTTAGGTTAACAATATAAATTTTAGAAATATGTGTTCAAAATATAAACGTAACAATCGAAGCACAATACTTTTATTTGTATTATTTCCGCTTTTTATACTGACCCTTTTCAGTTTTATATTTTTTAAACATGAAAAACCAGAAGAACTCCATCATGAAATAAAAACTCCTGATGAAGCCATTACGGAATTACAAAATGGCAACCTCCGCTTTTTAGCAAATAAGTCCGTCCACCTAAATTATGCACATGAAATTGAGCTTACAAAAAAAGAACAGCATCCGCACACATTGGTTTTAACTTGTATTGATTCTCGAGTTCCGCCAGAAATTATTTTTGACCAAGGTATTGGAAACCTATTTGTAGCAAGAGTTGCCGGAAATATTGAAGACGATAACATCCTGGGAAGCATGGAATTCGCGACAAAAATAAAACACACCAAACTTATTGTGGTTTTAGGACACAATCATTGCGGAGCAGTTCAAGGAGCGATTGATAATGTTGGTTTAGAACATTTAACCCAACTCACCACGCAAATTAAACCGGCCATAGATTCCCATAAAACCTACCCATTACCTGATTATACCATTGATGATACTTCAAGAAAAAATGTTGTTATGACCATTAAAAATATCCTACGAAAAAGTGCCACATTAGAGCATCAATTAAAAAATAAAGAAATAAAAATTATTGGGGCATATTACGATATAACTACAGGAAAAATAGCCTTTTTAAAGAATGAAGAGGACTAAAATAACTAATACTAAAAAATGAACACACTTAAAATCGATTATAAAAACATCTACTATCCGCCAGGAGGAATTCTGATGTGGATTATTATTTTTCTGGAACTTCTTACCTTCGGGATGGCACTTTTGGCTTTTGTATATTACGGAAAAGACCAGCCCGAATTGTTTCATCAGTCACGGTTGCAACTCAACACTACTTTTGGAGCAGTAAATACTATTTTCTTGCTGACAAGCGGATTTTTTATGGCCACTGCAGTGCATCAATTTAAAGAAAATAACATTCAAAAATCGTCTTTCTATTTCAAGTTGACCATGCTTGGTGGCGTGTTGTTTTTAATAGTCAAAAGCATTGAATACTATCAAAAAATTGAAGCCGGGATTTCATTGGAAACCAATATGTTTTTCACCTTTTATTGGTTGCTGACTATTTTTCACCTTATTCATGTGATTATGGGATTGGTGATTTTAATCTGGACCAACTACGGCATGACCAAGAAAAATTCAGATACCGTAACAGAAGATGTTGAAGCCTGCGCTACTTTCTGGCACATGTGTGATTTAATTTGGTTGCTTTTATTCCCTGTTTTATATTTAATATTTTAAAGATGCAAAAATCCTCCATTATCACCTACGGTCTATTAATTTTACTGACCATATCAACAGCTTTAATTTCAAATGCAACAACAATTTCAAATGCAGTTGTCAGTATAATCATTGGATTATCGGCCATTAAATTCCTGTTGGTTGCTTTCCAATTTATGGAATTAAAAAAAGCCAACTCGTTTTGGAAAATTAGCGTAAGCCTTGTTTTATGCTTAATGGTTGTATTGATAGTTTTTATTCGGTGATTTTTCGAAAAATCTTTGATTTATGATATTTATCATCAAAAAAAAGAAAGCCAATTTATATCTTTGAATCGTGAAAAGAATTATTATCATTATAACATTAGTCATGCTTCTAAAACCGATACTTCCGGTTATAGAATACGCTGTTAATTATGATTATATCTCAAAAGTGCTTTGTGTCAATAAAGAAAAACCAAAACTTCAATGTAACGGAAAGTGCCATTTAACCAAAGAACTTGCGAAAGCTTCAGAAAATGAAAAACCCATTTCTTCCGATAAAAAAGTGGCCTCCCACGAATTCGAAACATTGTTCTTTGAGGAAATAAAATCATTCCTAACTGAACCCGTTTACTTCGATAATAATACAAAAACAAATAGTAATTATTCCAACTTATACTTTTATTTGGAAAGTTCTTCTGTATTTCACCCGCCCACCATTCTTTCTTAATTTTTCAAATTTTAGCATTTCTTTTTTCGATAAAAACTACATCGAAAGGGTTTATAGTATCCAATTTTAAAATTAAAAAAAATGAAATTATTAAGAATAGTATTACTCGTTTTCCTATCTATATTTACTTCTTGTTCCTCAGACAATGAGACTCCAGCCGTTAATGAATTAGAAGGCCTTTCAAAATTTAAAGAAATAACAAACGCAACCCATACCATAGAGTTGTATAAACTCATGGGAACTTTAGAACAGGGATATAATGAAATTGCTTTAAGAATTAAAGACAATTCCACTAATGAATATATTAAAAACGCAACAATAAACTGGATGCCTGTGATGCACATGACATCGATGAATCATTCTTGTCCAAAATCAACCGTTTCTAAAGTTACTGCTGACGGGACATTATATGAAGGGTATATCATTTTTCAAATGGCGCAAAATGCAACGGAATATTGGGATTTGAAAATTGATTATACCATCAACGGGACAGCATACACCACAACTTCTGTTATAGATGTTCCTGCTTCTGTTGAAAAAAGAGTGACTACTTTTACAGGTTCTGATGGCACTAAATATATCATGGCTTATGTAGAACCGCATCATCCAAAAGTAGCTTTAAACGATTTGACTGTGGCATTGTTTAAGATGCAGGATATGATGACTTTCCCAATTGTTGACAATTATAAAATCAAAATTGATCCAAGAATGCCAAGCATGGGAAACCACGGTTCTCCTAATAATGTCGATTTAACACAGTCAGTGTCCGATAAATTATACCACGGAAAAATGTCGTTAACCATGACCGGTTACTGGAAAATCAACTTACAACTTTTGAATGCTTCAGACGATGTTTTAAAAGGCGAAACCGTTACCGATGTGGTTCCTGCAAGCAGCATTTATTTTGAAGTGGAATTCTAATTCCATTTCTTTTCTTAACTAAAAAAGGTCAGGAAGAAGCAATTGCTTTTTGACCTTTTTTAAACTATTCATCATGAAAAAAATATTTTTTCTCCTGCTGATATCCTTCATAACTGCTACAACACCTTTTGCACAAGAGCAACCTCAGGATACTATTGTGCCAAAAACGCTTCATGAAGTGATAATTATTGGCAAAAAAGCGCAATTATATCAAAAACAAACCAAACCATTAGCCACCATTGACGAGTATTTACAACAGTCCGGCAAAGTGGAAATGATTAAAAGAGGCGGTTATGCCTGGGAACCGATTATCAATAGTATGGCGACCGAAAGAACCTTGATAACCATAGACGGAATGCGGATTTTCGGGGCTTGTACCGACAAAATGGACCCGATAACTTCCTATGTTGAAGTGTCTAATTTATCGGAAGCGGCTGTCGCTTCGGGTCAGCAAGGCGGCTGTCACGGCGCAACCATCGGCGGTTCTATTGATTTAAAAAGAAACAGAAGCGGGTTTACCAATTTAGGATGGAGCACTGCTCTAAATACCGGATATGAAACTAATAGCAAGCAGAAAATCATTGGAACAGCCATTAATTATGTCGACAGTTTATTTTATGTAGATACGGATTTCATGTACCGCGATGCCGAAAATTATACTGCCGGAAATAATCAGGAAGTGTTGTTTTCTCAGTTTAGAAAATTCAATATTTCGGCAACTTCCGGTTTTTCTTTTGATAAAAATAAACTGATTGAAGCATCCCTTATTTATGACAAAGCCACCGATGTTGGGTATCCGGCACTTCCGATGGATGTTTCTTTGGCGGAAGCCTTAATTACTTCGCTAAAATTTGAATATGTCCCAAAATCGGCTCTTGTTAAAAATTGGGAAACCAAAATTTATTACAACACCATCACGCATAAAATGGATGATACCAAGCGGCCATTTGTTCCCGTTCATATGGATATGCCGGGCTGGAGCGATACTTATGGGATGTATTCAAAAGCAAAAGGCGTTTTTAAAAACCATCACTTTCTGGCGAATTTAAATTCGTTTTACAACCGTTCCATTGCAGAAATGACAATGTATCCTGCTGATCCCAACGAAAATTTGATGTTTATGTTTACCTGGCCGGATGTGAGAACTTTTTATAACGGTTTATTTTTAGAAGACAATATAACATTGAATCGTCATTCCAGTTTGAAATTTTCAGCAAGCATCGCCAACCACTACAACGAAGTTGCTGATGCATTGGGTTTAGAAAGTTTACAGATTTTTTATCCTAACATGAAAGACCACAAAAACAGAATCCTGAAAAGCATTGCAACAAACTATTTGTTTGATCAAAATGGATTTCAATACGGATTCGGGTTAGCTTATGGTGAAAGGGCTCCATCAGTTTCAGAAGGATATGGTTTTTATTTATTCAATAGTTTTGACCAATACGATTACATTGGAAATCCGGAAATGAAAAACGAAAAATCAGCAGAAGCAAACGCTTCTTTTGGGTATAAAAACAAAAAAATAAGCACGAAAATTTCGGCTTCTTATTTTCATATTGCTGATTATATGGTTGGAAAACCCGATATGAATTTAATCCCGATGACTATTGGTGCCAACGGAGTAAAAATCTATACCGCATTAGATTATGCCACTATTTTTAACACGGATTTAAATATCGAATACCAATTGAGTAAAAGCTTCAAATGGTCCGGACAATTGGTTTACAGTTACGGAACTGATCATAAAAAAGAGAATTTACCTTTTATAAGCCCATTACGGTATTCGGCTTCTTTATATTACAAAAAAGCGAAATTTACTTCAGAAATTGGAGTTCACGGTAATGCCACGCAAACCCAATACAGTCCGTTTTATGGGGAAGACAGAACGCCCGATTATGCTATTCTGAACTTCAGCTCTGGGTATTTATTTACTATCGACAAAAACAAATTGAATGTAAAAGCAGGAATCGAAAACATTCTAGACACGTACTATTCCACTTTTTCAGACTGGAACAATATTCCCAGAAAAGGAAGGAATTTCTTTTTGAATGTGGCATTCAATTATTAATAACATTGCAAATTCTATAAAAAATTGCGTGTCAAAGTTTGCTTCAATAATTCAAACTCCTAAAGTTGTTAAAGTATTTTAATAAAAGACAAAAAGGTATGACATTTATCAGGTTTTAAACAATTTAGGTTTTCGATATTTGTAACTTATTTGAATTAAACAATTTAACGCATGACAACAACAAAGCCCCTACATACTTTTCATATTCCCGTAATGGGACTCGCCTATACCATAGACAGTCCAATTCGAGTGGCAAATTACGGTATCTCTTCAGTAATATCAATTATAGATGATGATTTGATAGAGAAAATGAATGCCTTTTATAGTGAGAAATTTAATCTTCCTTATCAGGAAATTACTCAAAAAATACATGATTATCGTGCAGAACGTGTCACTTCTTATTTAAATTTGGTTGACAAAATTGTAAAAGAAAAATTCGAAAATTTTAAAACCGAATTAGCCGAAAGTAAATTGGCTTTAGAGAATTATATTGCCATGCTACCTAACAAATCGGAGATAAAACAAGGGTTGCAAAATTTAATGGATGACGGAGTCGCATTCAAAGAAAACATCAAAAACTATCTTGAAACCCATTTGTCTTCCGGAAGTATTGATGTCAATATCATGACCAAAGTCGATAAAGACAATTTCATCAAAGACGAACAATTGCCGGTCGCTTTCAATGATGCCCATGCTTCGCTTCGCGGATTTGCTAATAGTACACTTACATCGTCGGTGGTGCTTTCTGCAGGAATGAATCCGAGATTGTACAGTTATTTCGAAAATTTTACAGACTTTTTCCCAGACAGCAGTAATATCTTAAAAAAGAAAATTATTCTTAAAGTAAGCGATTTCCGTTCGGCTATGATTCAGGGTAATTTTTTGGCTAAAAAAGGACTTTGGGTTTCCGAATACCGCATCGAATCAGGTTTAAATTGTGGTGGACATGCTTTTGCTACTGACGGGTATTTACTTGGACCTATTTTAGAAGAATTCAAACAGAAAAAGGATCAATTGATTCAATCTGCACATGATTTAATGGTAAAAGCTTTGACACAAAAGGAAATGCATGTTCCTGAAAACCCATTGGAATTAAAAATTACCGTTCAGGGCGGAGTTGGAACTGCAGAAGAGCATGATTTTTTATTGGACCATTACAATGTGGATTCTGTGGGTTGGGGCACGCCATTTTTATTGGTTCCCGAAGCTACTTCTGTAGATGAAGCCACGCGAGAATTATTGGCGAAAGCCAAAGAAAAAGATTTATACCTGAGTCATATTTCGCCATTGGGAATTCCTTTTAATACTTTGAGAGGCACAACCAACGAGATGCTCAAACAAAAACGTATTCAGGAAGACAATGCAGGCAGCTCCTGTCCGAAGAAATTTTTGGCCTTAAGCAAAGAGTACGGTCCAAAAGGAATTTGTTCGGCCTCCAAAAAATATCAAGACTTAAAACTGGAGGAATTGGAAGCTAAAAAGGACTTATTATCAGCTGAAACTTTTAAAAACGCCAAAAACAAAATTACTGAAAAATCCTGTCTTTGCGTAGGTTTGGCCAATGCTTCTTATCTGGAAAACGATATTAAAATTAAAGGTCAGGCACAAGGCGTTGTCATTTGCCCAGGACCCAATATGGCTTATTTTGATCAGGAAGTTTCACTTTCTAAAATGGTACAGCATATTTATGGAAATGCTTCTGTAATGACCGTTACAAACCGTCCGAATATGTTTGTGAAAGAATTGAAAATGTATATCGATTATTTAAAAAATGAAATTGAAACCGTTTCAGATGAAATTACTTCGCCACAAATAAAGAAATGGCATTTGTTCAAAAACAATTTGATAGAAGGAATTGGGTATTATCAAACCTTATTTTTATCAATCAATTCTTTTGAAAATATTGCAGACAATATTCAATATCTACTCCATTTTTATAAAGAGGAATTATTTGATATTAAAATTCCGGAATTGGAATTGGCATAAAAAAATCGGCTTGAAAAAACTTCAAGCCGATTTTTTTTATTTTAATACAGCCTTAATATCTCAAAAAAGTATCGCCTGACTTTATTCCCAATGCAAGTTCTTCCAGATTTGTATTTTCCAGCATGAATGCCAAATCATTCCTGATTGCTTTGAATTTTTCATGAACCGGACAAGGATGGTCTTCGGAGCAATGACTTAATCCTAAACCGCAGCCTGTAAACACCGAATCACCATCTATTGCCGTGACAATTTGCGCCAATTTTATTTGGCTCATCGTATTTTTCGGAATTTCAAATCCGCCGCCGACACCTTTCACAGAATGAATAATATTATTTTTCACTAATGTTTGTAAAATTTTTGCGGTAAAAGCTTCCGGTGAATCAATCTTTTTAGCGATATCTTTTAAGCCAATTCTATTATTTTGATAGGATTGCGAGGCTATAAAAATGGAAGCCCTAATTCCGTATTCACACGTTTTTGAAAACATAATTGTAAAGTTTCTCTCAAAATTAAGGTTTTTTTTCTAAAAGACAATTTCATCCTGAATATATGTATGCATTTTTTTGTTCCGATTCTTATAATATACAAGCTAATACAAACAAAAAAAGCCTTATCCATTTCAAATAAGGCTCTTTTTTTCATATAACTAACACATTTATTCTCCTGAAACTACGGCACTATTTTCATTCATACTAATTTTTAAACTGGATGTCAACCCATTCTCATTAAGCATAGTCATATTTAACGCATCCAATTGCGACAAATGTTTAGAAACTAAACCAGTGAATCGATTGTACGAGATATTCATTTCTTTCAAATGATTCAGTTTTTCTAAATCAGATGGAACCTGACCTGTCATATTATTTTCGAACAAACTCAAATTTTCCAATGAACTCATATTGACTATTTTTTCACTTAGCCCTCCAATAATTTTATTGCTATTCAATAACAAAACCTTTAATTTTTTTAAATTATAAATAGAATTTGGAATCTGCCCTTGAATTTTATTATTGAATAAAGAGAGCTTTTGCAATTGACTCATTTGGCCGATTTCCATCGGTAATTCTCCTGCAAGTCTGTTCATGTGTAATTCAATGGTTTCCAATTTAATTAAATCGACAATAGAATTAGGGATTATTCCCGATAATTTATTAAATGCTAAA
Source organism: Flavobacterium sp. (assembly GCF_035292545.1). Lineage (GTDB taxonomy): Bacteria > Bacteroidota > Bacteroidia > Flavobacteriales > Flavobacteriaceae > Flavobacterium. The sequence continues at coordinate 33,820 of NZ_DATDPV010000016.1, forward strand.
TTCAATGATTGCAACGATTTTAAATTTCCGATTGAAGCAGGAATGCTACCCGAAATTTCATTTTTAAACAAATTCAACCGTTGTAAGTTTACCAAATTCGTTATTTCCTCAGGTAATTTTCCAACCAAATTATTGTCTGAAAGATCTAAAGCAATCACTTTGTCATTTTGCAACTTTACGCCATACCAAGAAGAAATTGGAGTATTCAAATTCCATTTTATTTTCCATTGGTTTCCATTAGTAGATTTGTAAAGTTTTATAAGTGCATTTTTCTCTAAAGCGGATACATTTGAGAAGATTGGTATCGAAATCGAGAAAAACAGTAAAAAAATTAAAGTAGTTATATTTTTCATATCGATATTAATGTTTTTATATTAATACCTTATGAAATTAAGTAATATTTTGGCATTATGCAAATAAAATCGACGAAAGACATTTTTTAAAAAATATTTTAATAAATTTCTTACATAGTTGTTTTGATTCATAACTTATCTCTCAAAAATCCAAAAAACCGACTTGTTATTTTAATTTTTTTTAATAAAACTTTTATTACTTTTGAATAACTAACCTTAAAAAATTAACCTTATGGAAATTAACTTTTTAGCCCTTTTAACAGCTGCGCTTTCAACGCTTTTTGTAGGATTTGTATGGTACCATCCGAAAGTTTTTGGGACTATCTGGATGAAAGAAGCCGGAATAACAGAAGAAAAAATGAAAGGCAGCAATATGGCTTTAACTTTTGGAATGGCAGTGGTTTATGCTTTTTTCATTGCCTTTATTTTACAATTTTTAACCATTCATCAATTTGGCGCTTCTGGGATGATTGGTGGTGAAGTTGAAACTGCAAAACCATCCTATGCCGCATTTATGGCGGATTACGGAACTGTCTTCCGAACTTTTAAACACGGTATGCTTCATGGTTTTTTCTCAGGATTGTTTTTTGCCTTACCGGTGATTGGAACCAATGCCCTTTTTGAAAGAAGGTCATGGAAATACACCTTAATAGCCGGTGGTTTCTGGGTAGTATGTTGCATGATTATGGGCGGTATTATTTGTGCCTGGATATAAAAAAATTACTCATTAAAAAAATCTCGCTTCAATGAAGCGAGATTTTTTTTTAAATTACCTCTTCTATTTGAGACGCTAACTTAAAATCCTTATCGGTCAATCCTTTTGGGTCGTGGGTGGTTAAACGAATAGTCACTTTATTATATACATTGAATAGTTCCGGATGATGATTCATTTTTTCGGCTAAAACGCCCACTTTTACCATAAAACCCAAGGCTTCGGTAAAATTCTTGAATTGAAACTTTTTTTCGATCCCATCCGCTTTAAAATCCCAATCTTTTAAATTTTCCAGTAATGGCTGTGCTGTTTTTTCGCTGTATGTTGTCATGATTATTGTTTTTCATAAAATTAGTTAAAATTAATCCAATTGTTTTCTGATTTAACTTTAAATGTTAATTTAGACAAATACAAATTTCCTATTCAATTGAACCCAGCTTTTACTTTTAAAATATATACTTCTGCTTCCAATCTTCCTTCAAATTGGGATCATTTAGCGGTCAACAATATCTTTCTTACCAGTAATTACCTGAAAGTTTTGGAGGCTTCTGCTCCGGAAAACATTGCGTGTCATTTTATTGGGTTATTTAATAACGAAGATTTGGTTGGGTTGGCTTTATCGCAATTCATTAATTTAAGTCATGTAAGTTCTTTTGGAGAAAGAGATCACTGTTTAAAAACCGAGGTTCGGAATTTTGTTTTTAAGAATTTCTGTTCTAATGTTTTAGTGATTGGAAACAATACGCTAACCGGGCAAAATGCCTTTTGTTTTGATGAAATTTTACCAGTACAGGAAGGTTTACTTTTATTAAACAAAGCCGCAAAGGAAATCCAGAATCAATTTTTTAAAAAAGGACTAAATATACACCTCACCGTTTTTAAAGATTTTTCTGCTTCTGATATTCAACATTTCAAAATCCCTGAATTTAAATCTTTTTTTCTGTTCTCCACGCAGCCCAATATGATTTTTGAGATTAAGGAAAAATGGCAGTTGTTTGACGATTATATTGGAGATTTGAGTAAAAAATACAGGGACCAATACAAAAGAGCCCGAAAAAAAGCGGAAGGGATTTCCAAAAGAAAATTATCGCTTGAAGAGATAAGGAATTATAACGACAGAATTCATGAATTGTATATGGATGTTGCCAAAAATGCCCCATTCAACACTTTTTATTTACCTGAAAATCATTTTGAAATCTTCAAAAAACACTTGCACGATAAATTTCTTTTTTATGGTTATTTTATAGATGGTGAATTAATTGGGTTTAATACTTTAATCAAAAACGGTACCGACATTGACACCTATTTTCTGGGTTATGATGAAAAATGCCAACGCGAAAAAATGCTTTATTTGAACATGTTGTATGACATGATTGGCTATTCTGTAAACAAAGGATACAAACGCATTATTTTTGCGAGAACAGCTTTGGAAATCAAGAGTTCTGTTGGCGCAAAGCCTGTAAAAATGTTTGGCTTAATCAAACACAGTAATGGAGTACTTAATTTGTTTATGTCAAAATTATTCGGCTTTTTTGAACCTGAAATGAATTGGCAGGAACGGAATCCTTTTAAATAATTCGGAAAATTATGGAATGGCCACTTTCATCTGTTTGTGCAAAATATGAATATCCAATTTGGTTTCGGCACCGCAATATTCCCCATCAATCTGGAAACTAACGGGTACATTGGTTGTAACGGTTGCTTTATCGGTTGAAATAATTTCTACATCTTCGGAACCTACAGGAATATTTCCTGTAATTATTTTTCCAAAAACGAATAAATCCAGGTTTTTCAGAATTACCAACTCGAACTTTCCATCATTCATCACCCCGTCGGGATTGATGGTTACACCCGTACCATATTTTTGAGAATTGGCAATAACAATCATTCGTGCCACACATTCAATAGTTTGATTATTAGCCGTTATTGTTGCTGTAAACGGTTCTTCTAATTCATTTAAAGTCGTAAATGTTTGTAATGCATATCCCCATTTACCGCGAATGGTACTTTGCTCATAATTCTTAACCAACTCGGCATTTATTCCTAAATCACTTAAGTGCAGACTTTTTTTACCGTTAATCACAATCATATCCATTTCCATGTAATTATTATGGAAAGCGATGGCCAAATTTTCTTCAAGTGATGCCGGTAAATCTAAATCAACAGACAAACCATTAGAGGAACCGACTGGTAAAATTCCAAGAATCACATCCTGTCTTTCCATTGCTTCGGCTACCATTTTTATGGTTCCATCACCACCTGCGACGATAATTCGCTCAGGCTTATAGGTTTTATAGAGAGAACGTATATTTGAAATATCATCCTCTCCGGAAGTTTCGTAGAGAACGAAATGTAGGTTTTCTTTTATCGCAAAAAGGGCTGCAATTTCAATTACTTCTGCTTTATCAATATCTCCGGAAATCGGATTGGCAACCATTATGATATTCTTTTTCAAACTTTACCTTCTTTTATTGATTAAAAATAATTAATTTTCAGCACACATCAAAAGTACTACAATAATGAAGCCGATTTTGAAATTATACCGTGGATATGCAAATGAACAGGAATTAATTGTGATGGGGCATGTTTTTAAACCAACAACACAGAAGGATTATGATTTTCAGAAAAAAAACTTTAAGAATGCCACTTCAATTATAGGTATGTTTCAAGTTAAAACTCACGCAAATGCTGATGTTTATCTGGAACATAACAACACAAAAATCCATACAAAAACACTAAATGACGGTTATTTTAAATTTTGCGTGCCATTAGATCAGGATGTGAATTATGGCTGGATTGATTATAAGGTGAGTATTATTTACAAAAGTGAAACAATAGAAACCAAGGAAAGTTACATCCGGCCCCACAAAGGAAATTTAGGAATTATTTCGGATATTGATGATACTTTTTTGGTTTCGCATACCATGAATCCTTTTAAGAAATTATATATTTTGTTGTTCCGAAACGTGAACAACAGAAAAGTTTTTGAAGATGTAGTTCCACATTATCAAGCGTTAAGTTCAGCCGGAAGGAATAACAAAGAAGAACAAAATGCCTTTTTTTATGTTTCGAGCAGTGAATGGAACTTGTATCGATTTATTGTGAAATTTACTGAAATTCATGAATTGCCAAGAGCGGTTTTATTACTGAAGGATATTAAAACCAGTTTAACTGATTTTTTCCTGACCGGAAGAGGCAATCACAATCATAAATTTGATAAGATTAAACACATTTTAGAGTTTTATCCGAATTTAAAATATATTTTGTTGGGTGATGATTCACAACATGATCCTTTCTTGTATGAGGCCATTTGCAAAATTTTTCCAGTTACTGTAAAAGCGGTTTATATTAGGCAAACCGGTGAAAACAAAAAAGAAAAAGCTGTAATTGTGATGAAAAATCTGGAGAGCCTGGGCGTAGCTGTTTGTTATTTTTCAGATAGCAGTGAGGCGATTGCACACTCTAAAACGATAGGATTGATTCTGGAGTAAAATCTAATTTCTAATTGAAATCTATAGCCCTAGCCCAGATGGAAGTGAAAAGCCTTTTGCCGAAAACGGCTAATTTTTGTTAAAGTAAAAAAGCGACCATAGAAGCTCTTTTTACTTTTTACAAAAATAGCCGTTTTCAAGAAAGCTTGTAACGGACAGCCGGAAATAGCTCCAGATTCCTCCTTTCTCGGAATGACAAGTGAGTTATAAATTAGGCGTTGTCGATTTCTTCCTGCACTAATTCCCAATCGAGAAGCAGTTTGTCTAATTCGGCTTTCTTTTTGTTGTAGGCCATAAAAAACGAAGCGTCATCGATATTTTTGTCGTAATTGGAAGCCAATTGTTTGTCGTCCTGTTGAATATCTCTTTCCAATTGCTTGATTTGACTCTCCACTTTGCTCAAACGATTTTGTAACGATTTGTTCTTTTTCTGATCTTCATACGAAGATTTGTTGCTTTCTTTTGGAGCTGATGCTTTTAAGGCGTCTTTCATCTCCACTTCACGCATGTTTTCGAGGTTGCGTTGTTCTAAGAAATAGTTTACATCACCTAAATATTCTTTGATTTTCTGGTCTTTGAATTCGTAAACCAAATTTGACATTCCCTGAAGAAAATCCCTGTCGTGAGAAACCAAGAGCAGTGTTCCTTCATATTTTTGCAACGCGGCTTTCAAAACATTTTTGGATTTGATGTCCAAGTGATTCGTAGGCTCATCCATTACCAAAACATTTATGGGTTGCAAAAGCAATTTACAAAGTGCCAGACGGTTTCTTTCGCCTCCTGAGAGGACTTTTACCTTTTTCTCGACATCATCGCCGCGAAACAGGAAAGAACCCAGCATATCGCGTACTTTGGAACGGTTGGTATCAGTTGCGGCATCTTCCATGGTTTGCAGCAAGGTGATTTCGCCATCGAGATATTCGGCTTGATTTTGAGCAAAATAACCTACTTGTACGTTGTGACCCAATTTTATGCTTCCTTGGTATTCGAATTCGTTGACAATAGCTTTGATGAAAGTTGATTTTCCCTGACCATTTTGACCTACGAAAGCGATTTTGCTTCCACGTTCCACCAATAATGAAATGTCTTTCAGGATGGTTTTATCACCGTAACTTTTGGTTACTTCTTCAGCTTCTATAACTACTCTTCCGGGAACTTTTGAAACTGGAAACGAAATATTCATTACGGAATTATCGTCTTCATCGACTTCGATGCGTTCTACTTTATCCAATTTTTTAATCAAGGATTGCGCCATGGAAGCTTTGGAAGCTTTGGCACGGAATTTCTCGATTAATTTTTCGGTTTCTTCGATTTTTTTGGCTTGATTCTTTTGAGTGGCCAATTGCTTTTCGCGAATTTCGTGACGCAACTCTAAATATTGAGAATATGGTTTATTGAAATCGTATGCTTTACCAAGAGAAATTTCGATGGTTCTATTAGTCACATTATCCAAAAACATTTTATCGTGCGAAACAATTACCACAACGCCGGGATAATTACGAAGGAAACTTTCTAACCAAATAATACTTTCGATATCCAGGTGATTCGTTGGCTCATCCAGTAACAAAACGTCATTGGCCTGCAATAATAATTTGGCTAATTCGATACGCATTCTCCAACCTCCGGAAAAAGTTTCGGTTTGGTTATCAAAAACGTCTCTTTTAAAACCTAATCCAAGAAGGATTTTCTCGGTATCGCCAACATAATTATATCCGCCTAATAATTCAAAGCGGTGCGTGTAATCAGATAAATCTTCAATGATTTGGCTATAGGCATCACTTTCATAATCGGTTCTGGTAACCAATTGATGATTGATTTCTTCCAGTTTTTTTTCTACAATCTTAATATCCACAAAAGCTTCGTATGCTTCTTCAAGCACGGTTCTTCCTTGTTCGAAATCAATATCCTGACGAAGGAAACCCATTCGAACTTCTTTTTCCTGCGAAATAACGCCAGAATCAGGAGCAAAATCCCTTGCTAATATTTTTAGCATTGTGGATTTTCCAGCACCATTTTTTCCGACCAATCCAACTCTGTCTCCGGCACCCAATCTGAAGGTAACTTCTTCGAACAAATAAGTTCCTCCAAAAGAAACAGATAAATTATGTATATTAAGCATTTATTGTATTTTATGTGTAATTGTATGTGTAAATTTGTATCCCGTCCCGAAGCTTCGGGATCGAAACCAAAACGGTAAATCAAATTTTTTGCAAATGTTAGAAAAAGGATCCAAATTATATAGTATTTTAACAGGAACTTGTCCAAGATGTCAGAAAGAGAGTATGTATTTGGACAAAAACCCTTTCCATTTGAAAAATCTTTTAAAAATGAATGACTATTGCAGTCATTGTGGTTTAAAATATCAGATTGAACCTTCGTTCTTTTATGGCGCGATGTATGTTAGTTACGGATTGAATGTTGCGATAGGTATTGCCGCTTTTATAGTATCGTTTGTTATTCTAAATTGTTCCTTAAAAACCGCCTTTATTTCGATAATTGCTGCCATTATTGTATTGTTTCCTTTCGTTTTGCGATGGTCAAGGAATATATATATCAATATGTTTATATCGTATGATAAAAATTTCGAAAAATAGGTTATCCTTTTTTATAAAATCTAACGATATCAATTTCCTTATCTAAAGGTATTCCTAATTCAATATTTTCATGTAAAGCCTTTGCCATAGCTGGCCCAAGCATTACGCCACGCGTTCCTAAACCGTTTAAAATATGGATTCTTTCATAATCTGGATGCGTTCCTACTAATGGACGCCTGTCTCTTACAGTAGGACGAACACCAGCAAAGTGTTCTACTATTTCGAATTCACAATTAAGAATTTCGTTGATTCTTTCGAGTAATTCTGATTTTCCTTCTTCTGTCGGCAAACTTGTTTTGTCTTTCCAATTGTAGGTTGCCCCTACTTTGAATAAATGATTTCCTAAAGGCAAAATGAATACGCTGGTGTTAATTATGACATCTAAATTCAATTCCGGCGCTTTGATGATAAATAGTTCGCCTTTGGTACCGTCTAATGGCAAATCTTTAAAAAAAGGATTGGCGTGCATACCAAAGCCTTCTGCAAAGATGATGTGTTTGGCTTGAATATTTTTATATTGAAAAAATTCATTTTTATTTTCTAGAGCAGCGTAATCGAAGGTTTCTTCTAATAATATTTGATTTTCAATCAGGTACTTTTTATAATTTGCCAATAAAGTTGCGGTATCTACATAACCTGTTTGCAAGACTTCTCCATATCCAAAAGGAGCATCTATGCCTTCGTACTTTTTTGAGATTAAATCTAAAGAAAGAAAAGGAGCTACATTTACTTTATCAGAAGCGGCAAACCAATTGTTTTGTTCCTCGATTGAAAAGAATTTTCTTAAAATTGGAATTTTGAAATCAATTTTTATGTTCAGCTTTTCTTCTAATGAACTATAAAACTGATCTACTAAAAGTAACTGTTCCTGAGCCTGCCAAACTTCACTAAATCTCTTTAAAATTACAGGATTGTATAAACCTCCGGCAATTTTAGAAGAGTTTTGTGAATCGTTATCAACTAACAGAACCGTCTTTCTATTTTGTAAAGCAGTTTCCGCAAACGCTATTCCTGCTAAGCCAGAGCCAATAATTAAATAATCTAACATCGATTTTAATAATTTTGAATATTTTGAAACTCAATTCAATTTGAATAAGATACAAAAATAAAAAACTCTTACCATTACAGTAAGAGTTTATATTTAGTATTGGAGAAATTTTGTATTAGTAATTCCACATATCTTGTTCGAAATCACGGATTTTATCTTTTACTCTTTCTGATTCTAACAATTGCATTTGAGAATTATCTTTCATATAATCTGCAATAGCTCTATCGCCTTGCACATTTTCTTCCTGATAAATCACACCACTAAATCTTCTAGAGTTTAAGAGGTGGTCAAAATCGATTGGCATTGCTGAATTTCTATTGTTAAATGCTTTAGCTTCATGCAACACTGCTCTTGCTGATGGAAAATAAATCCAGAATAATTCGATATAATCTTGTTCTTCTTTTCCAACTGTAAAAACGTCAGGAGTAACAGGACATAAACCTAAAAGTCTGTATTTCAATTCACTTTGACGTTTGTCAAAATACCAGAACCCTTTAATTTTGTAATCCGAAACGTGAAAAGCACCTAAATCAGTTCTAACGATATATTGTGGGTCAATAGCGACACCAGCATTATATTGTTCTCTTCCTGCGTCTGTCGTATCAATACGTGACAATGAAGCTTCAATATCTTTCGTTGTCTTCTTTGCATTGAAATAACTATCGGTGTAAATTTCTGTTATTCTTCCGTCTTTGATTGCTTTAGTCAGAACATCATATAAAGATCTTCTGTCTTTACCGATATTAGTACTATCAACAGGATAATACAAAGGAAAATTGATACGTTCATCTAAATCGATGATCTCCCAAGTAGTTTTCCCCATTAAAACATCTCTGTCGTGCACATAACCGTAAGCTAAGGCTTTATCATTGTCAGAAATTAGTTGAGCGGCTGTTTTTTTTCCTATTTCCTCAGGCGTTTTGGCATTCAGCAAATTTGATTGCGCAAATGAAGAAACACTTCCTGCAACAAAAATAATAACCAATAAAAAATTTCTCCAATTCATCTTTTCTATCATTTTTAATTTATCTAAGTAGAATAACGTCTAACTTAAATTATTATTGTATTTCAAAAATTACCGGTGCAGTTCTAGGCAACATATAGCTACCGGCACCTACTAATTTAGTTTTAATTTCAGAAATAGTAACTTGGTCACCACGTCCAGCTTTAGAAATAACAGCTTTACATTGTGCATTTAATTTGTTCCCCTGAACCACAACAGTAGGTTGTCCGGCAACTTTAAGATTAAATCCAACAACATTTAAACCAACTTCAAAATCAAAGTCAAATAATTTAGCTCCAACTGTAGAAACTTCTAAACTGTTTTTAGGACCTTTAACAATTCCTGCTTCTCCTCTAATAGTTCCTGTTGGACCTGGAATACCTTTAATTCTGAATGTTTTCTTATCTGAAACCGATGTTCCGTCAGGTAATTTACCAGTAACGTTAATCGTTAATTCGGTTCCTTGACCAGGACTGATATTATATTTTCCAGGCTTACC
>NZ_DATDPV010000017.1:0-2565 GCF_035292545.1 Flavobacterium sp.
CTTACAAACATGCCCCAAAAATACATTAGGACACCCAAACAGAAATCAACTCTGCAGCAAAATCAAGGGTTTCAGAAGGGAAAGGGGTGCAGTTTATTCAAAATGTCGAAAACGGGAAAAAGAGGTAATTCAAAACTTGAATTACCTCTTTTTGCATATTGCCGACCGTTAATTGCCGGTTATTTTTTAGCTGGTTCTTCTTTTTCTTTCTCCACTTGTTTCTGCATAATCTCCACTTTAATATCCTCCTGTTCATCATCATCTTCTTCACCTTCCCACATCATCATGTCACCTTTTCCGCACATTTTTTTGCATTTTTTCTTACCCATTTTTCCGCATCCCATTCCCCTGTTTTAAACGCAGGGACACCCAAAATTTTTAAGCAGCTCTAATTGTTCTGGCTTTTTTGCAAATACTTTTATTTTTATCTCTTGAGTTTGTGGGTTTTGGATTTGTAATCCGTAAATGGTTTTTAAAATTTCTATTGCTTTTTCGGGAGATAAATGTATATTTTTCGCTTTCAACTGTCTTTCTAATTCTTTATAGATTTTGTAAGCGGTGAAGGCGATGCAGATGTGCGATTCAATTCTTCGTTTCAAGTGGTGATAAACGGGACGGATGCGCAAATCGGTTTTTGAGATGCGGAATGCCTTTTCAATTTGCCACAGGTGTTTGTAGTTTTCAATAATTTCTTCTTTGCCTAATGAAGTATTGGTGATGTATCCTTTCAATCCATCCCAACGGGCATCTGTTTTAAATTTATCGTAATCAATGCTGATGCTGATATTTCCTTCCAGTTTTAAATATTTGTTGTAGCCTTTGTTGTTGATATGTTGTTTGGTGAGTTTGCCTTTAGCTAAAGCAGTTTCCAGTTTTTTTAATCCTCTGCTGCGGTTTTGTGCGTCTTTTTTGGCTCTTGTCAAGGCATAACTGACGATAAGTTTTGTGTCGTCATTTTTTTCTATTATCGAGCTTGCGCCATCGGGTAATGATAGTCGCAATATTTTTTCTTTTACGGTATTGGATTCGTTTTTAATTCTTCCTCCAAGAATAAATTCATATTTCTTCTCTTTAAGCATAGCAATATTTTCTTTGGACAATAATCCCGCATCGGCAATAATGACTAATCGTTGGAGTTGATATTTGCTTTTAAATGCTTCAAGGATGGGGAGCATTGTGTGCCCTTCAAATTTATTTCCTTCAAAAATTTCATACGCCAACGGATATCCGCCAATGCTTACCAGTAATCCTAAAAGAATCTGCGGATGCTGATGCTTGCCGTCTTTGGAAAATCCTGTTTTGCGTATATCATCTTCATCTTCTGCTTCAAAATACAATGTGGTAACATCATAAAAAACTACGGATATTTTTCCATTCAATAGTTTCAGCGTGTGCCGGTAACTGATTTGTTGGATAAGCGTCTGTTGCTGCTTATGCAGTTTGTCCAGATACCGATAAATTTGTTGAACCCCATATACAACGCTCTTGTACTTGAGCAAATAATCAGCAGTTTTTAATTTGCTCGCAGGATACACTAATCGCGCTATAACCAAATGCCTGAATAACTCGTCCTTTATTTTGTAAAAGCCGATTTCATCAAATATTTTCCCCAGTAATAATTCTGGTCCGATGAGTTGAATTTCCTTGATGCTTTGCGCTACTCTTTCAAAAAAAATCTCCCCGTCACCAAATTCAAAATCAATCTGAAATTGTTTTTTTAACCGATGGATTTCTTCACGAGCCGACTTAAACAGAGCATTTATTTGTTCTTCATTGTCGCTGCACCCAATTGTTTTTACAACGCGGTATTTCCCTGAACTTTTATCAACGATTTGAATGCTGATTTTTCCGGAATGATTTTTTTTCTTCCTTACAAACATGCCCCAAAAATACATTAGGACACCCAAACAGAAATCAACTCTGCAGCAAAATCAAGGGTTTCAGAAGGGAAAGGGGTGCAGTTTATTCAAAATGTCGAAAACGGGAGAATTTTATTTGAAAGTATTGTAAATTTAGTTGTCGCCTGAACTTTCTTTCCTCTTGAAAACCGGAACTGTAGAGCATGGCTCACCATACATTATTGATTTGGCAACAGGTTTCAGCAACCGTGTAATTTCAACATAAGCGCATTCAGGAATTGAAATTTTATCGGAACAACCTTTTATTACCACTCGGGCATCGCGGAAATTTTCGGGATTTATTTTTGAAAGAGATTCCATCCACAAAATATTTTCCAGAGTTTTTAAATCACCAAAAACAATTTTTTTTGCAAACTGTTCAAGAGCAGAGGTTAAAAGCATATATGCCCAAGTTGGAACAATGGCATCAGCAGAACAATAAAGCGCAACAGATTTTCCTTCGTAAATTTTCCAATTATTGTTTTTTACAAATTCCCTGAAATCTTTTTCTTTCAAAACAAGTTCTTCGTAAAGATTGCTTTTCAAGTCATACAAAACTTTTTCGTTTTGCGGAAAAAAATCTTCCAGATTAATTTCAATGATTCCGCTTTGGGCGACTTTGTTTGTGATTTCATTCTCAAATCTCATATCTTAAATCTCAAATCTG
>NZ_DATDPV010000018.1:0-6207 GCF_035292545.1 Flavobacterium sp.
TACTGGGATGATTTGCCAGAAGTAATCATAGTAGGGATTAGTCAAAACAAAAACAATGAACGAGATTCCGATTGTACCGTTGATAAAGAAACGGGATTGCCTGAAGGAAAAGGAGAAGACTTTTTTGAGTTCATCGGATTGGAACTGCTTCCGTATATTCAAAAAAACTTCAGGGTGGCACCTTTTAAAATCATCGCGGGACACGATACAACGGCAGGTTTTTTGAATTTCTATTTATACAAAGACCAGCCTTTATTTGATGCTTATATTTCATTAAGCCCCGAATTAGCTCCAGGTATGGAAGAACAATTACCGGAACGATTGCAATTAATAAACCAACCCATTTTTTATTACCAATCTACAGCTGATGGCGATGTAAAAAAAATGCAGACCAGAATACAAAAGTTGGATACTGGTATAAAAGCAATCAAAAAACCAACCTTGAATTATCAATTTGATGAATTCAAAGGCGCTTCACATTATTCGTTGGTTTTACATTCTATTCCAAGTGCTTTATATCAGTTTTTTGCAGTTTACCAACCGATTTCCATGGCAGAATTTAATGAAAAAATCGTAACACTGCCTTCCGGATATACAGATTATTTGGATAAAAAATATCAGGAAATCGAAAAATCTTTAGCGATAAAAATGCCCATCCGAATTAATGATTTTAAAGCTATTGAAGCAGCAATCCTAAAAAATAAAGCATACGATGAATTTGATGCCTTATCTGTTTTAGCCAGAAAAAGTTATCCAAAAAGCATGCTGCCCGAATACCAACTAGCGATGATGTATGAAAAAAAAGGGGACAATAAAAAAGCGTTAAAATACTATCTTGCAGCATTTCAAAAAGAAGAAATCGGAAACTTAAACAAAGAAATGATGATTGATAAAGCAGATGATTTGAAGAGAACTGTTGCCAAAAAAGGGAAAGAAGCCGAAGAACCTGCGGCAGGAGAACCAACCGAACAACCAGTTGAAGAGAAAAAAACAGAATAAATGGCCAAAGTAAAAACATCCTTTTTTTGCCAGAGTTGTGGCACGCAATATGCTAAATGGCAGGGACAATGTAACGCCTGCAAAGAATGGAATACCATTGTTGAAGAAATTATTCAGAAAGAAGAAAAAGCAGCCTGGAAAGCTTCCTCTTCAGAAGTAAAAAAAGCTTCCAGACCTTTAAAAATAAATGAAATCGATTCTACACAGGAAATCCGACTGGATACTTGCGATGGAGAATTGAATCGTGTTCTTGGCGGTGGTATTGTACCAGGCTCCTTAATCCTTTTGGGCGGAGAACCTGGTATTGGAAAAAGTACCTTGTTACTGCAAATTTCTTTAAAACTACCGTACAAAACTTTATATGTTTCGGGTGAAGAAAGTCAGAAACAAATAAAAATGCGTGCCGAGCGAATCACACCCAACGGGGACAATTGCTATATTCTCACCGAAACTAAAACACAGAACATCTTCAGGCAAATTGAAGCCATCGAACCCGAAATCGTAATTATCGATTCCATTCAAACCTTACATACGGATTATATTGAATCAGCGGCGGGAAGCATTTCCCAAATTCGGGAAACTACTGCCGAATTGATAAAATTTGCCAAAGAAACCAATGTTCCCGTGATTTTAATCGGACACATTACCAAAGACGGCAACATCGCAGGACCAAAAATTTTGGAACACATGGTCGATACCGTTTTACAATTCGAAGGCGACCGAAATCATGTGTACCGTATTTTACGCTCCCTCAAAAACCGATTTGGCTCTACGGCTGAAATAGGGATTTATGAAATGCAGGGAAGTGGTTTACGAGAAGTCGCCAACCCTTCCGAAATTTTAATTTCACACAACGATTCTGCCCTTTCGGGAACGGCTATTGCCACGACTTTAGAAGGCATGCGCCCGTTAATGATTGAAATCCAGGCCTTGGTAAGCACTGCAGTTTACGGAACTCCGCAACGAAGCACCACGGGCTACAACGCCAAACGACTGAACATGATTCTGGCGGTTCTTGAAAAGCGTGCCGGTTTCCATTTGGGCGCCAAAGACGTTTTCCTGAATGTAACCGGAGGCATTTCTGTTGATGATCCTGCTATAGATCTAGCAGTTGTCGCAGCGATTTTATCATCCAATGAAGACATTCCGGTTAGCAAAGATTTTTGTTTTGCGGGAGAAGTTGGGCTTTCGGGAGAAATTCGCCCGGTTAATCGGGTAGAGCAACGTATTCAGGAAGCGGAAAAATTAGGATTTTCAACTATTTTTATATCGAAATATAATAAGATTTCACTAAAAAATACGTTAATCAAGATAAGACTAGTTTCCAAAATTGAAGATGTGGCAAGTGAATTGTTTGGATAAAATTGCAATCATTTTCAAAAATCATACACAAATCATGAAAACTAAAAAACAAAAAACGATACTAATCATTAAAATCATTAGTGTGTTTTTTGTACTGCTGCTTATTGCTCTTTTTATCTTCCGCGATGCGCTGCTGCAAAAAGCTTTAACTGAAATAACTGCTAAAATGGAGCGCGATTATGACAGTGATTTCTCAGTAAAAAAAGCAAAGTTTTACGGTTTTACCGGAGTAGAAATGGAAGATATTCTGCTTGTTCCCAAAAAAGCGGATACATTGTTTCGAATTCAAAATATAAAAACCAATGTCAATCTTTTGCAATTGCTCACTGGTGATATTCAGTTAGGCAGTTTAGAAGCAAAAAATGGTTTTGTCCAATTGGTTAAAAATCAAAACGGGCGCAACTTTGATGCCTTTTTACCTAAGAAAAAGGACACTTTAGAATCGAATAAAAAATCCAATTATGCCGATTTAGCTTATAAAATTCTGACCAAAGCACTCAACTTGGTTCCAACAGACATGCGATTGGAAAACCTTACTTTGAGAATGGACGATATGGGCAAAAAAGCCACATTAAGTTTACAAAAACTCGAATTGGCCGACAAACAATTGGAAACTTCGATACAAGTTCAAACCAATACTTTTACCCAACGATGGAAAATAAAAGGATTTGCAGATCCCAGAAATAAAAAAACGGACATTCGGTTTTTTAATATTGATACAGGAAAAATCCGTGTGCCCTATTTTGATGAACGCTATAACCTAAAAGCCAGCTTTGATTCCATTCGGTTGAATGTCTCCAATATTGATATGGATGGCGGTGAATTGCATATTGACGGTTTTACTTCTATTTCAAATTTTACCGTAAATCATCCTAAAATTGCACTAAAAGATGTCGTGATAAAAAAAGCCCGTTTTGATTATCATTTGTTATTCGGAGAACATTTCATGGCAATCGACAGCAGTTCAGTAGCTTATTTGAACAAAATTAAATTCAGCCCTCATATTGAATATAATAACGAAAAAGATAAAATTTATAAATTGAAAATTGCGATTCCGAAAATGAAAGCGCAGGATTTTATCTCATCGTTAC
Source organism: Flavobacterium sp. (assembly GCF_035292545.1). Taxonomy (GTDB): domain Bacteria; phylum Bacteroidota; class Bacteroidia; order Flavobacteriales; family Flavobacteriaceae; genus Flavobacterium. Next base: position 3,453 of record NZ_DATDPV010000018.1, read on the forward strand.
CCGAAGGATTGTTTACTCATTTTGAAGGTATGGAAGCCGAAGGCGTTTTTGATTATCATCTGAATTTCTTATACAACAAGAACAATCCGAATGCTTTAATTTTCGACAATAAACTGAATAAGGAAGGATTGAAAATCGTAAAATACGGAGAAGCGAATCTCAACAAAATCAATGGGGAATTTACTTATCGCGCCATCATAAATGACGTCCCGCAACGTCCCATTTTAGTGGGCATGGCAAATCCTAATTATACCCCTTTAGACCAAATTTCACCTTATTTAAGAAAAGCGGTGCTCACGACCGAAGATCCCTCCTTTTTTTCGCACAAAGGATTTATCAATGAAGCGTTCAAACAATCCATTGTAAAGAATATTAAAACCAAGAAATTCGCCCGAGGTGCCAGTACGATAAGCATGCAATTGGTAAAAAATGTTTTTCTGACCCGTGAAAAAACATTGTCTCGAAAACTGGAAGAAATTTTATTGGTTTATATCCTGGAAAACAATAGGATTACAAGCAAAGAACGCATGATCGAAGTCTATTTCAACATCATCGAATGGGGGCCAAATGTCTATGGCATTGGAGAAGCTTCCTCGTTTTATTTTCAAAAAAGACCTTCGGAGTTGTCTTTGTACGAATGCCTGTTTTTGGCCAATATCATTCCGAGTCCACGAAAATTCATGTATCAATTCAACAATGAAGGGAATTTGAAACCATTTGCTGTTTCTCGGGATAAATACATAACTAATTTGATGCTGCGAAGAGGAATCTTAACCGCTGAAGACACCATTTATCAATTGCCCATAATGGTTTCCGGACCTGCCAGATCATTTTTGAAACTTAAACCAGAAAGCCCTACAGTAACCGACTCCATATCAATAGAAGAATTTGATTTTTAATCTTTAAAAAAAACTATGAATAGTTCAAAACCATTTTTATTTATCCTGATTTTTATTTCAAGCATAGCCTTGGCTCAAAAGCCCATTTTTACTTCTGCCAAAGTAAAAGCGGCCACCGTATATTTTAACGCTGCCGAAATTTCGCAAACTACGAATATCAACCTCCCAGCGGGAACACATGAAATTGTGGTTAAAAATGTAGCCAATTATCTGAATGAAAGCTCCATTCAAATTGGCGCTCCCGCTTCGGTAACGGTGCTTTCTGTGCAATTTACCAATGATTATATATCAGAATATGAAGTAGACGGGAATTCTCCTGCCATTAAAAAAGTAAAAGACAGCATCACGTTGGTTCAAAAAGAATTGAGCAAAGTAATTAATTCCAAAAATTCAGAAATAAAAACCATCGAATTATTAGATAAAAACCAACAGGTTACCGGTCAAAATTCAGGTTTAAATGTAGCCGAATTAATGAAAATGGTGGATTATTATAAAGCCAAACGAACTGAAACCAGCAATACCATTAATACCCTGACTGAAAGAGAGCAAAAGCTGAACGAAATCCTGGAAAAACTCAATAATAAACTTGAAATTGACACCAGCAAAGAAGAAAAAACCTCCTCTGGAAAGTTAGTTTTACAAGTAATGAATGAAATTGCCGGAAATGTGTCTTTGGAAATTTCCTATTTGACCAACAGTGCGACTTGGGTTCCGTTTTACGATTTAAGAGCTGATAATGTTACTGCACCAATTAATATGGTATATAAAGCACAAGTAGTTCAAAATTCAGGTGTCGATTGGAAAAAAGTGAAACTAACTTTATCCAGCGGATTACCGAATCAAAACAATCAGGCGCCAACGGTAAATCCTTGGTTTTTGAGGTATCAAATACCGCAATACAAAGGTGATAATGATGGAGCGCAGCCACAAATGCAAGAAGTTGTTGTGACAGCAATGGGAATTAAAAGAAAAGGAAAGGCGATGGGTAATACTTCTTCGGTTTCTGATTATACAACGATTAGTGAGAATCAATTAAACGTTTCCTTTGATATTGATATTCCGTATGACATTTCATCAAATGGAAAAATTCACAGTGTCGCTTTAAAAGAAATCAAATTACCCGCAACATATAAATATTATGCAGCTCCAAAACTGGACAAAGAAGCATTTTTATTAGCAGAAATCACCGATTATGGCAAATACAATTTATTAAAAGGCGATGCCAACATTATATTTGAAGGAATGTATGTAGGCAAAACTATGGTAAATCCAAACCAAACTTCCGACACGTTGAATTTGAGTATGGGACGCGATAAAAAGGTTTCTATTAAACGGGAGAAAGTCGTAGACAAATCGGGGACGAAATTTTTATCTTCTAAAAAAGAGCAAACATTTACCTACGACATCACTATTCGCAATAACAAAAAAGAGGCGATTTTGATGAAATTGGAAGATCAACATCCGTTAAGTACCGACAAAGAAATCGAAATTGAATTAGCTCAAAAAGACGGAGCCAAAGTAAATTCCGAAACCGGAATCCTTACTTGGGATTTGAATTTAAAACCCAATGAAACCAAAAAAATCCGAATGAGTTACATCATAAAATATCCAAAAGATAAAATTATTGACAATTTATAATTGAGTTTTAAAGGCAGAAAAGGTAGTGGTTGTTTTATAAAAAAATTAGTTTTTATATTTTAATTGATTCATATATAAGCCGTTATAATTTTGATTTTGATTATATTTACAAGTCAAAGTTAAAATTTCATCGCTATGAAAACTATTTTTACTTTACTCGTCTTGTTTTTCTCCTTTTTTACTTTTTCGCAAACTATCGGAATCACTTCTTTTGGAAC
>NZ_DATDPV010000019.1:0-71284 GCF_035292545.1 Flavobacterium sp.
GGCTATTTAGTATGGTATTTCGAAGAATAAAATTTGTTGGAAGGGAGGCTAGTGTAGTTTCAAAAATGATCGAATATTCGAAAGTAAATCCAAACACTATTTATAAGATAATGAAATTTTTTTATTCGAGATTGTCAGCAATTATATGCCAATCAGAAGACATGAAACAAGATTTTATCCATACGTTAGGAATTGAACCTTTACAATTAGTTGTTATTCACAACCCGATTACAAATTCGGATTTAGTTATTAAAAATAAAATTCCGGATGATAAATTTCATTTTGTTACAGTAGGAAGGCTAAGCGAAGAAAAAGGACATCTAAGAATAATAAAAGGACTTTCTAAGATTTATAATTATGATTTCCATTATACCATCATTGGGTCCGGACCTATGGAAACATTGATTAAAGAAGAAATTGATAAGTTGCAATTAAACGAAAAAGTAAGTTTCATTTCTTATACCTCAAAGGTTTTGGAAGAAATTATTAAAAACGACTATTTTATTCAAGGATCCTATGTTGAAGGATTCCCTAATGCCCTGTTAGAAAGTTGTACCGTAGGGACACCCGTAATTGCTTTTAAAGCTCCGGGTGGAACAAAAGATATTATTGTCAATGGAGTCAATGGATTTTTAGTAGAAGATGAAATCGAATTTGTGTACCTTTTGAATGATATTTACAAATTAAAAAGTATTGATAAAGAATTAGTAAAGACTTCGGTTTTGAAAAAATTTGAATCGCAAAAGATAGTTCAGCAATATGAAGATTTATTTAATTCGTTGTAAGTATGAAAAAAATTCTAATCGTATTGCCAAATGATGCTTTAGGAGGTGCAGAACAAATTTTGAAAATGCTGGCTGAGTATCATAAAAAGGACAGGATTGATATTTTTTTCTTCAAAAGAAAAATGACTAATCAATGGGAAAATACAGGAAATAATGAGAATGTTACTTTAAAATATTTTAATGTAGGTTCTGAATATTTAGGCTCAATTTGTTTTCTTTTTGAGATTTTATTTAAGTCAAGGGAAAAATACACTTTTGTTTATACTTCTCATGTATTTATTACAGGGATAATAGGTTTGTTAATTAGATTGAAATTAATTTCAAAAGATTATTTTGTTGCGAGAGAATCAACTTTGATTTTTCAAAGATTTAAAGGTTTCAAGCTTTTTCTTTATAAGCTGATGTATAAAACCGGATATGCTTCCGTTGATTTATTGATATGTCAGACGGTACAAATGAAAATGGAATTATTAAAAGCATTGCCATGGTTGGAAAACAGTACGAAAATTGAGGTAATACCTAATCCAATCGATTTAGAACTAATCTTACTGAAATCAACGGCTAACGCCAATGATGGTATAGAAAAATATGGTGATTATATTGTTTCAGCTGGCAGGCTTATTCCGGAAAAAGGTTATGATATTTTAATACATGCATTTTATAAAGTCAAACAAGATTATAAGTCTTTAAAATTGGTTGTTCTTGGAGAAGGTAAAGAGAAAACTTCATTAATTAACCAAATTAATGAATTGGGATTAGAAGAGGATGTTTTTCTTATTGGATTTGTTGAAAATGTTTACCCCTATTTTAGATCCGCTAAACTTTGTGCAGTTTCATCCAGAATTGAAGGTTTTCCTAATGTATTGTTACAGATGATGTCACAGAATAAAAATGTTGTTTCTACAAAATGTGCTGGAGGAATAGACGAAATACCAGGTGTTTGTATTGCTGAAACTGATGATGTAGAAAGTTTAAAAGAAGCAATATTAAAATCATTAAATAGCCAGAATTGTAAAGTTGGCAGTGAATTTGATATATTTCTTAAAGAGCGATCAATAGATAATTTTATTGTTAAAATAGAATATTTTTTAAACATACACAATCAATGAATTTAAATAATTATGAACCGTATTTTAAATATAGAAGTTTGTTTTTCAACTTTTATTTAATATTAAATCTAGCATTGTCCATAGTAAGCTGTAATGCACAAGCTGAAAAATTTACGTATAAAGGAACTCCTAAAAAATATTTTGTATCCTCAGTCCATTTGGGATTATATAAAAAACATGTAGAAAAAGAGAAACTAAAAGCGTATGATTTAACTAGAAGTTTACCCAAAGGGTATCTTAAAAATGGGACAAAAGATTATACAAAATATTTACAAGATGGCATGAATAATTATCGTGTTGTTATTTTTCCTAATTTTCCGGTATTGGTTAATAAAGAAGGACTTGGCATAAAAAGCAATAGTACAGTTATTTTCCAGAAAAACTCAAAATTAATAATGGAGCCTAATGCCATGGATAGTTATCAAGTGTTAAGATTGTTTAATATAAAAAACAGTGTTGTTTATTTTCCTGTGATAAAAGGTGATAGGAATTATCATTTAGATACTAAAGGAGAGTGGGGTATGGGAATTTCTATTATGGGATCTTCAAACATTAAGATAATTAATCCTAAAATTTCAGATTGTTGGGGAGATGGGATTTATATAGGCAAAAGTTTAAATAGTAGTAAAAATATAAATATCTATTATCCTGAATTAGATAATAATAGAAGAAACGGAATTTCAATTGTCAGTGGAGATCGGATATTCGTAGAATCGCCATTAGTCAGTAACACACATGGAACTATGCCTGGTTGCGGAATTGATATTGAACCCAATAATAATAATGATGAAATAAATAATATATTTATAAACAATCCAATAACATATAATAATGAAAGATATGGAATTTCTATTTATATGAAATTTTTAAGAGGGAAGTTGAAAAAAGATGTAAATATTTCGATAAATAATCATTTAGACAATGGGTCTATTTCAGGTTTTATTATTGATGAACCTAGTGGCAGTTATAAAGCTGACAGACCATTAATGGGGAATGTTATCATTACTAAGCCTATTTGGATTAATAATAAAAAAAGAATAGTTTTCAAAAATAATGAGTTTTCACCAAAACTAGTGATTAAAAATTAAGTTATGAAAAAACTCATCCGCATCACCACCGTTCCTATATCCTTAGAAAAACTTTTGGAAAACCAATTGCTTTTCATGAAATCGCATTATGAAGTGACAGCCATTTCCTCTGACAAGCCCAATTTAGAGCGAGTAGGACAATTGCAAGAGGTTGCAGTATTTCACGTTGAAATGACACGGAAAATTACCCCTTGGCAAGACGTAAAAGCTGTGTGGCAGTTATACAACTATTTTAAAAGAGAAAAGCCGTTTATAGTTCATACCCATACTCCTAAAGCGGGTACAGTCGGAATGATGGCAGCCAAACTTGCCGGCGTGCCCCACAGGCTACACACTATTGCGGGATTACCTTTATTGGAAGCAAGAGGTATTAAAAGGAAATTGCTAAATGCCGTCGAAAAAATAACCTATACTTGTGCCACTCGTATTTATCCTAATTCTTATGGTTTAAAAGAGATCATAATTAATGAGCAATTCTGCAAACCAAATAAATTAAAAGTTCTTGCCAGTGGAAGTTCCAATGGAATCGATACCGCTTATTTCGGTCCGGAAAATTTTTCAGAACTGCAAAATCAAATATTAAAAACCAATTTAGGAATACAGGCTGACGACTTTGTTTTTATTTTTGTGGGGCGTTTGGTGGGCGATAAAGGGATTAATGAATTGATTCAGGCTTTCAAAAAAATTTCCTCAGGAACAGAAGGGATAAAATTGATTTTGGTAGGTTCTTTTGAGTCAGACTTAGATCCATTAGAACAAGAAACCATACAAGAAATAACTACCAATAACAACATCATATCCGTTGGTTTCCAAAAAGACGTACGACCTTATCTTGCCATTAGTGACTGTCTTGCTTTTCCAAGTTATCGTGAGGGTTTTCCAAATGTGGTAATGCAGGCCGGAGCTATGAGATTGCCCTGTATTGTAACTAATATTAACGGCTGTAATGAAATCATAATCGAAGGACAAAACGGCACGATCATTCCGGTTAAAGATGCTGATGCCTTGTATAGAGCGATGAAAACAATGGTGGATGTAGTTGGTTTTAGAACCAAACTCCAACAAAACGCCCGACCGATGATTGTTTCCCGATACGAGCAACAAGTGGTTTGGGAAGCTATTTTAGCAGAATACAAAAGCCTATAAAAATCTAAAAAGCAAACCATTTAATGATTGGTCTGAATTCTGTCGTAGGTTATTCTCCAATCGAGCAGTCATTACCAATTGATAAATAAATAATAGTTATTTTTGCACATTCAAAACGAACAGCAATCCATGTACAAATCCTATTTTAAAAGAACTATCGACTTTATCGGAGCCTTAACGGGACTGTTGCTTTTAAGTCCGTTATTCCTTATCGTCACTGTTGGGTTGTATTTTGCCAACCAAGGAAAACCCTTCTTTTTTCAAAACCGACCCGGTAAAAACGGAAACCTATTCAAAATCATCAAGTTTAAAACCATGAATGATAAAAAAGACACCAACGGCAACCTGTTGTCCGATGCGATAAGGTTGACAAAAATTGGTTCTTTTGTTCGCAAGACTTCATTAGACGAATTGCCTCAATTGTTGAATGTCATTAAAGGAGATATGAGCTTAATAGGACCAAGGCCCTTATTACCCCAATATTTACCCTTATACAATGCCTTCCAAAACAGGCGCCACGAAGTAAAACCCGGAATTACCGGCTGGGCGCAAGTGAATGGCAGGAATGCCATCAGTTGGAATCAGAAATTTGCGTATGATGTGTGGTATGTTGATCATATGAGTTTTGGACTGGATATAAAAATAATATTCAAAACGTTATTAAAAGTAGTAAAAAGTGACGGGATAAGCAGTACGGAATCAGTTACTATGGAAGTGTTTAAAGGAAATTAAGGTATGGTATATTTATTTGGGGCAAGCGGTCACGCAAAAGTGATTATTGAGAGTTTGGAATTAGAGCACAAAATGATTGGAGGATTGATAGATGTTAATCCTTTACTTACACGTTTGTCAGCGTACCCTGTATATCAAAAACTGCCTAATGGTTTTGATGTTAAAAAAGACGGTTTGATTGTTTCGATAGGGGGAAATGCTATTCGCAAAAAAGTTGTAAATCAATTAAGTGCTGTATTTATTACCTCAATTCACCCGTCATCAAATTTATCCAAATGGACTACCATAGGAGAAGGAACCGTTATTATGGCTGGCGTAAGTGTTAATGCAGATTGTAAAATAGGTAAACATGTCATCCTAAATACCAATTGTTCTGTAGATCATGATTGTGTGATTGGTGATTTTGTACATGTTTCTCCTAATGTGGCTTTGGCCGGGGACGTGTCTGTTGGAGAAGGTACCCATATTGGAATAGGTGCCTGTGTGATTCAGGGAATAAAAATAGGGAAGTGGGCGACAATAGGTGCCGGAGCAACCCTTATAAAAGATGTTCCTGATTTTGCAGTTGTTGTTGGAAATCCTGGAAAAATAATAAAATTTAATCAACCAAATGATTTAAATATCTAAATGTATTTTCTTACATACCATTTACTACAATTGGATTGTGTATATTTGACTGCTTTATAATTCTGTTCTGGCCTTTAGTGGATATGAATAAATTATAACCTGTATTATGTTTATGACTATAAACTTAACCGTTGGTATAATTTATTACGAAAAACTGGTTTTCGATACCTTTTGTGTTCCATTTTTATATACAAAAATATTCGAACCGACGTTTTTAATAATTACAACCAACGCAAGTAAGCTTAATTTAAAGTATAGTAAAATTTACGACCAAGCCTTTTATGAAAAGACTGTTGAATTTTGTTATGAAAGACATATTATGTATCGCTGTCAGCAATTAGAAATAGCGGAATATTGGTTACAGTAGTGGTGAAATTAGGAAAAGATGTTTTGTTGCGTAGAACGTAAGTTACAGCACTGACATGAGAATATTTTTTAAAACAATAAAAAAATGTTTGTCAGAGAGTAAATTTCTCATGAATGACAGGCTTTAAAGCATTCGTCAGAAACTTATCAATATGAAAATAGCTATTCTATCAAGGGTCATTTTTTTAAGTGGCGTTACCACTCACATCATTGACCTGTCCTCTGAGTTAATTAAAAAAGGCCATGAAGTTTATGTTTTTACCGCAGGTCCACAAGAGCCCAATAATATTTTATATGTTGAAATATTCGACAGACTTAAGGCAACAGGGATAAAAATAGTTGACATACCCTATCCTTTAAATCGTAAAAATAAATTGAACTATCTTTTTAAGTTCTCTAAATCCATTTATCTGACAAAGAAGTATTTAAAACAGTTTAATGTTGATGTCATCCATGTGCATACCCCTGCGCTGTCTTTTATTCCGAAATTACTAGGCTTGTCCTTTATCAAAACGATTCATGTAAAGAATCTTTCTCTTAGTTTTTTAAATCAAAATGCAACACATCTGATAACGATAAGCAGAGAGACGTATAAAGAAGCTTTAGTCAAATTTAAATACACTGAAGATGAAGTTTCATTAATATGTAACGGCGTTAATTCTGAATTTTCTGAATTAATTGAAGACGCTGCTTGTCTTTCTTTAAAAAACAAATTGAATATCCCTACGGATAAAATAATTTTAGGAATTGTTGGAAGTATCCAATATAGAAAAGGCCATGATGTATTGTTAAAATCAATTGCAAAATTACCGGATCATTGTAAAAATAAAATTCATTTAATTATTTTAGGCTCTGGCAATGCTGAGGAAGAAAGATGGCTTAAAGAGATGATTATAGCTTCAAATTTGGAAGACAGCATATCAAAATTTGATTTTCAACTTCCTAAACCTTTTTATGATGTAATGGATATTTTGATTTTACCTTCAAGACTGGAAGGTTTTGGATTGGTAGTCGTTGAGGCAATGTTAGCTAACTGTTGTATTATCAGAAGCGATGTTGAAGGTGCCTATGATCAAATCACTGATGGTAGCACCGGATTTTTATTTGGAAATGAAAAACACGAAGCGTTATCGAATATATTAGAAAAATTACTATTTGATGATCATTTAAGGAAACAGGTGGCAATACGTGGAAGACAATTTGCAATAGAACATTTCACATCTGATAAAATGACTGAGAAAACGATAGCAGTGTATCAAAAAGTGCTTGATAATGTATAACATTCTCATCACCTCTGCCGGTCAACGCGTCTCTTTAGTCAGGGCTTTTCAGCAAGAAGTAAAAAAAATAAATTTAGACGCAAAAGTATATACGGTGGACTTAAATCCGAGATTGGCACCCGCATGTCATGTATCGGATGGGTACAAACAAGTTAAATATGTTACAGAGGAGAATTATATTGAAGAGTTATTACAAATTTGTTTAGATTGGAAAATTCAGCTCCTTATTCCTACAATTGATACCGAGCTTTTGGTATTGGCAGCAAACAAACAATTATTTTTAGAAAATGGCATTGTTCCAATTGTTTCCAGTTTAGACTTTGTCCAAAAATGCAGGGACAAACGCATAACTAAACAGTTTTTTAAAGAAAATAACATTGATAGTCCTAAAGACATAGATAAGAGTAATCCTGTTTTTCCTTTATTTATAAAACCTTATGACGGAAGTTTGAGTAAGGATACTTTTTTAATTCGTAAGGCTTCTGAATTAACGGATTACCATTTTCAAAATCCTAAGTTCATGTTTATGGAATACATTGACCATAATCAATTTGAGGAATATACCGTGGATACCTATTATAATAAATATAACGAGTTAAAATGCATAGTGCCTCGTAAACGTATTTTAGTTCGTAGTGGAGAAGTTAATAAAGGCGTTACCGATAAGAATGAAATAGTAACTTATGTAAAAAAACATTTATCTGAAATAAAAGGAGCTGTGGGTTGTTTAACTATGCAGTTTTTCTTTCATCCAGCAACAAAAAAAATTGTTGGTATTGAAATCAATCCCCGTTTCGGAGGGGGCTTTCCTTTAAGCTATCTTTCGGGAGCCAATTATCCGTTATGGCTGATTAAAGAATATTTATTAGATGAAGAAATTCCTTTTTTTATGGATTGGGAAGACAAAATGCTTATGCTTCGTTATGATGACGAAGTGATAATTCATAATTATAATGGTTAAAAAAAGTATTATTTTTGATTTGGATGATACCTTGTACAAAGAGATTGATTATCTGAAATCTGCTTATAATGAAATAGCAAAAAGAATCGCTGAAACATCTTCGGATCCAATTATAGCAGAAAGCATATATAGTGATCTGTATGGTTTTTATTCTCAAAAAAAAGATGCGTTTAGTGAAGTGATTCAAAAATATGCCCTTAATGACATATCAAAAGAAGATTTGCTGGAGATATATAGAAATCATTATCCTTCTTCCATTAAACTTGCTATTCATGATGAAATTATATTAAAACAATTGAAAGCCAAGGGTTATAAGCTTGGACTGATTACTGATGGGAGATCGATTCAGCAAAGAAACAAAATTAAGGCTCTGAATATTGAAAAATATTTTGAATATATCCTGATTTCGGAAGAGTTTGGAACAGAAAAGCCTAATCCGGAAAACTTTAGGCGTTTTGTTGATTTATTTGGTGAAAGCACTTTTTTTTATGTGGCAGATAATACAAGTAAAGATTTTATTGCCCCTAAAAAAATGGGATGGAAAACGATATGCTTATTGGATAATGGGAAAAATATACATCGACAGCATTTTGAAATTGAGGAAGTTTACCAGCCTCATTTCATAATCAATAGCCTGAAAGAAATTTTAAATTTGATTTAATTTTTTTATTTTGTAATATGAACAAAAAAATTTTCGATATCACTGCTTCTTTTGCTGCCTTGTTGCTTTTAGGCCTATTTATTTTTTTGTGCTGGGTAGTTGCCGCAATCGACACCAGATCCAACGGTCTTTTTTTTCAAAGCAGAATAGGTCAGTTTGGCAAACCTTTTCAAATCTTCAAGTTAAAAACAATACATCCAAAAAAACAAACCATATCTGCTATGGGAAGATTTTTAAGAAAGTCAAAGCTGGACGAACTCCCCCAACTTTTTAACGTTTTACTGGGTGATATGAGTTTTGTTGGTCCACGGCCTGATGTCCCCGGATATTACGATCAATTGCAAGGCGAAGCAAGAAAAATACTGGAGTTGAAACCGGGACTTACCAGTCCAGCTTCGTTAAAATATTTTAACGAAGCGTATTTACTTTCCCAACAAGAAAACTCTTTAAAGTATAACGATACTGTTATTTTTCCGGATAAAGTTCGGATGAACTTAACGTATTATTACGATCACAGCTTTTGGGGAGATATTCGGATTATTTGCAATACCGTTTTCAGGAGATAGGGGAATTAGGTCAATACAAATGAAAAATAATAAAATATCCCTAAATTCAGGGATAGGAAACAAAATACTTTAATAATATCTTTGCACCAATTAAGACTACAACAATGACAAATTCAAAAATATGGCTTTCGTCCCCACACATGGGTGGAACCGAACAAAAATATGTACAGGAAGCTTTCGATACCAATTGGGTGGCTCCATTAGGGCCTAACGTTACCGGATTGGAACAGGATTTAGAAAATTATTTGAATCAGAATGTTTTTGTAGGCGCTTTAAGTTCCGGAACGGCAGCTATTCATTTAGCATTGGTTTTGCTGGGCGTACAGGCTGGCGATGAAGTGATTTGTCAGAGCATGACGTTTTCGGCTTCAGCAAATCCTATCTTATACCAAGGGGCTACCCCCGTTTTTATTGATAGCGAAAAGGATACCTGGAACTTGTCTCCAATAGCGTTGGAAGAAGCTATTATAGATCGGATGGCGAAAGGTAAAAAGCCAAAAGCCATCATAGCGGTTCATCTATATGGTATGCCATTTAATGTGGAAGCAATTATGGCTGTAGCCAACAAATATGAGATTCCGGTAATAGAAGACAGCGCCGAAGCACTCGGAAGCAGTTATAAGAACCAGAAATCCGGCACTTTTGGTGCTATTGGGATTTTATCTTTTAATGGCAATAAAATCATCACCACTTCCGGCGGTGGTGCTATTGTTGCCAAAACCAAAGAAATAAAAGATAAAGCAGTGTTCTTCGCAACACAATCCAGAGATAACGCTCCGCATTACCAACATAGTGAAGTAGGGTACAATTACCGGATGAGTAATATTTGCGCCGGAATTGGTCGTGGTCAAATGGAAGTATTAGACAAACATGTGGCCTTGCGTCGGGAAATGAACCAGTTCTATTCCGATTATTTTTTAGCTATTGATGGCGTTACAGTATTTTCAGAACCTAATGCTGATTATTACTCCAATCATTGGCTGTCGGCCATTGTGATGCAACCAAAAAAGCTGAAGGGAAAAACAAGAGAAGATTTACGTCTCGCGCTGGAACAGGAAAATATTGAAAGCCGTCCGCTTTGGAAACCCATGCATTTACAGCCCGTTTTTCAACAATATCCTTACTACGGAAATCAGGTGGCGGAGCAGTTGTTTGAAGACGGGCTGTGTTTGCCGTCAGGCTCTAATACGACAGCAGCGGATAAAGAACGCATTACTTCGGCATTAGATCGTTTTTTTAAACCGTTAATTTAATATTAAATAAAAATATTATTTTGTTAAAAATTGTAATTTTGAACCGCATTTGTGATATTTTTTTTTATTTCTATAATTTATCATAACAAAAATAATAATTACGCTTGAATATGAAGCTTATAGAAAATTTAAAAAACGTCTTCCGTAAAATATTTCCCGGAAGCATTCTCGAAAAACGTTTCAGTACCTTAAACTATCTGCCAAGATGGGTCATTTTTTGTATTGATGTATCGATTGTTGTTTTTGCTAACATTGTTACGTATCAGCTTATTTCAAATCTTACCCTATCCTTTTACCAGACCCTGGATGTTTTTACCCGATATGGGATAGTGGTATTGGTGAATATGATTTTCTTTTTAATATTCAGGACCTATTCCGGGATTATTCGACATTCCACTTTTATAGACGGCATTAAATTATTATTTTCCACAACAGCCTCTTTTGTGACCTTGGTGACAATCAATTATTCCACTTACTTTATTATAGGTAAAAAAATATACCTGATACCGGGATTGTTTGTCAACTATGTGATCACGTTTTCCATGTTGTTTTTATTTCGAATTTTTGTAAAGAAAATGTTTGAGTATTATACCGTTGAAAAAAGCAAATCCGGGTTGATGAGGGCCGTTGTATACGGCTCTGATGCGAATGCTATTTTTGTGGCGAATGCGTTAAGAACTGAAATTCCTGCCCGTTTTAAATTGGTGGCTTTCATTAATAAATCCAGTCAAAATTCCGCAAAAACCATTTTGGATATTCCAATCCTGAATCAGAAAAAGAAAATTCCGGTACTGCTGCGGTCCATGAATGCGGAGGCTTTGATTTTAGCCGATAAAAGTTTAACCATAGCCGATAAAATAGCGATTGTAGATGAGTGTCTGGAATTCGATTTCAAAGTTTTTACCCTTCCAACCATTACCGACTGGGAAAATCCAGGGGAAATTTCAAAGAAAGTAAAGAATATTCAAATCCAGGATTTATTAGAGCGTAATCCCATTGTTTTAGACAACAAAGCGATAAGCAACCAAATTAAATCGAAAACTATATTGATTACCGGAGCAGCGGGTTCTATTGGAAGTGAAATTGTATGGCAAATCAAATCGTTCAATCCGAAAAATATTATTATTCTGGATCAGGCCGAAACACCGTTGCATCATTTGTGTCTGGAATTAGCTAAGGAGGACAGTACAGTTACCGTACATTCGGTCATTGCCGATATTCGAAATTATGAGGTCATGGAGGCCGTTTTCAAGCAGCACAAACCCCATATTGTTTATCATGCGGCAGCCTACAAACATGTTCCTTTGATGGAAGATAATCCGGCGCAAGCCATATTTACCAATGTAGCAGGTACAAAAAACCTGGCTGATTTGGCGATGAAATATGAGGTCGGAAAATTTGTGATGGTGTCTACCGACAAAGCGGTTAATCCAAGTAATGTTATGGGGGCCAGTAAACGTATTGCCGAGAAATATGTACAGTCGCTGTCTTATAATTTAAAAAAAGAAGGAAAGAAAGGCACCAAGTTCATTACCACCCGTTTCGGAAATGTTTTGGGATCGAATGGCTCGGTAGTACCCTTGTTTACCCAACAAATTATAAATGGAGGGCCTATAACCATTACCCATCCTGATATTATTCGTTATTTTATGACGATACCCGAAGCCTGTCAGCTGGTTTTAGAGGCAGGTGCCATGGGTCAAGGAGGTGAAATTTACATTTTCGACATGGGTAAACCAGTCAGAATTATTGATCTGGCGAATAAAATGATTCGTATGGCCGGTTTTATTCCTGAAAAGGACATAAAAATTAAAATCGTAGGCTTGCGTCCAGGTGAAAAATTGTATGAAGAATTGTTAAATGATTCTGCCAAAGCGCTGCCGACCCATCATGAGAAAATAATGATTGCCGAAGATATAAGTGATAATTTTGAACAATTGTCAAAAGCGGTGGACGAGCTGATGCAGATTACAAAATCGTTTGAAATGCACGACATTGTGATGAAAATGAAAGTAATCGTACCGGAGTTTATCAGTATGAATTCTGGTTTTGAGGCATTGGATAAATAGATGATTCGATAGCTCGACAGTTCGATAGTTCGATTTTTTTAATCAGGAGCATTTTATTTTGGGACAGTAATTTTTTAGTTTTAAAAATCATTCGAATGGAACCGGAGATTGGTTGGGATTGATTGTTAGATTGTTAAATTTCTCTTGAAATTAATCAGTTGGTTGATTGCTGGCCCTATTTTACGATTATTGAATATGAAATTTAACAGGAAATCATAAAATTTTAGCAATAAAGTTTTTTAAAATATACCTTTGCAAAAATTAATATCATTTATGGCAGTTACATCCACCACTAAAATTATACTCCTGCTTCTGGTTGCAGGTGTTTTTTTTTCCTGTACCTCTAAAAAAAACATCGTTTATTTACAAGCTGACGGTAATCAGGAAACAGCAACGGAAATTGCAAATTATGAACCTTTGCTACAGCCTGATGACGCACTGATGATTGTCATTTCCGCAGAAAATCCTGAAGTGGCAGCACCCTACAATATGAAATCGGTTTTTTTTCAAGGAAATTCTGAAATTGGAGTGGGACAAGAGCGACTACAATCCTATTTAATCGATAAAGAAGGCCATGTTGATTTTCCAATGTTGGGAAAAATAAAATTAGCGGGTCTTACCCGTACTGGTGCCATACAAAAAATAAAAATGCTTTTAACAGATCATATTAAAGATCCCATCGTGAATTTAAGAATTCTCAACTTTAAGGTTTCCGTTTTAGGAGAAGTAAGCAAGCCGGGAGTTCAAAATATTCAGTCGGACAGGATTAGCTTATTGGAAGCGCTAAGTTACGCCGGGGATTTAACCATTTATGGGAAGAGAAATACCATTTTGATCATTCGTGAGAAAGAAGGCGTAAAAACAATTCAAAAAGTGGATATCACCAAAAGAGATTTTATCAATTCTCCCTACTACTATCTGTCACAAAATGATGTGGTTTATGTAGAGCCCAATAAAACAAAAGTAAACGCTTCTGTGATTGGCCCAAATATTACCGTGGGAATATCAGCCCTATCTTTAATTATTACCATCATTGCGTTAACCATCAGATAATATTTTATGCAACAGAATCAAACCATAATACCAGACGGAGAAGAAAATAATTTTAATTTCAGAGACCAGCTGGAACTTTATCTCATGCAATGGAAGTGGTTCGTGTTGAGCGTACTCTTACTGCTTGCCGGAGCCTATTTTTATTTGCGTTATGCAGTGCCACAGTATAAGGCGGTCACCACTATTTTGGTGAAAGATGAAAAAAAGGGCGGGATGGCTTCAGAACTTTCCGCATTTGCCGATTTAGGGATGCTTTCGGGCGCCAAGAGCAATGTTGACAATGAGATTGAAATCCTTAAATCACGTACCTTAATTCAGGCTACCGTAAAAGAATTGGGCTTGAATGTTTCTTATTTGAGTTTAGGACGCGTAAAATCGGCAGAAATATATAAGAATGCTCCTATTGAAATTTTGTTTTCTACAGTTTCGAAGGACTTTTATAAAAAAAGCCATACTTATCGCATAGAGAGCAGCTCCGATTCTAAGTTCACTTTTTATGATGAAACCGGAAAATTAGGCGACTATAGCTATGGTCAGGTGATTCAGTGTAAGGAAGGGAAATGCACTATTTTAAAAAAACAGCGTGCAAAATTAAAGGGTGCCGATAATGATTTTAACATCACCATCCAGATACATCCTATGGAAAGTGTCGTGGAAAGCTTTAAGGGCAGAATAAACGTGATGCCCCTGAGCAAAACAACCAGTATAGCAGAACTTTCTATTATTGATCCCGTTTCCGAAAAAGCAGAAGACTTTTTGAATACGATGATCCGGATTTATAATGAAGATGCCATTGCTGATAAAAATTCCATTTCGGAAAATACTTCCAAGTTTATTGAGCAAAGACTGCTGTTAATTACAGATGAGTTAGATGGCGTCGAAAAAGAAGCGGAAACTTTTAAGAAAGCCAACCGCGTGACTGACATTACCTCTGAAGCGGGTTTGTTTCTTCAGAATGCCAGCGAGTTTGAAAAAAAGGAAATTGAAATCGAAACCCAGTTGAAAGTGGTAAAATCAATGACCGATTTTGTCAATAAAAACGATACTTCCGATTTAATTCCTGCGAATATTTTATCGACAGACTCTAATGCATCCGGATTGATCAGCCAATACAACCAATTGGTATTGGAACGCAACCGTTTGTTAAAAAACGCGGGACCGAACAATGCAGTTGTACAGACTATTGACAACAAAATTGAAGCCTTGAAAACCAATGTAAAATCCAGTCTGTCTCAGCAAAAGACGGCATTGGAAATTAACAGAAGAGATCTGGCAAGACAAAATGCAATCGTAAGCGGAAAAATTACCCAAATTCCAACATTGGAAAGAGAAGCTCGCGGATTAGGCCGTCAGCAACAAATTAAAGAAACTTTATATTTGTACTTGTTGCAAAAAAGAGAAGAGACTGCCATTTCATTAGCGGTTACCGAGCCCAATGCAAAAGTGATTGATGCCGCGTTAGCGAATAAGACTCCTGTATCTCCGAAGAAAAATATCATTTATCTGGCTGCCTTATTATTGGGATTATTACTTCCTTTTGCCATTATTTATGTTAAGGAACTTTTGGATACCAAAATAAAAAGCCGCTTTGACATTGATGGTAAATCTGCCATTCCATTTTTGGGCGATGTACCGACTTCGGAAACCCATAATGAAATTATAAGTGCCACCTCACGTACAGGCGCAGCAGAAGCCCTTAGGATTATCAGAACCAATCTTGAGTTTATGTTGAATGCAGTGCCGGAAGGTACCGGTAAAACCATTTTTGTAACCTCGACGGTGCCTAAAGAAGGAAAAACATTTATAGCCGTTAACCTTGCGGGAACCATTGCTCTTTCGGGTAAAAAAGTACTTTTGGTGGGAATGGATATTCGAAATCCAAAACTGAGTGAATATTTAGAATTACCCAGTAAAGGAGTAACCAATTATTTGTCATCAAAAGAGGGCAAAATTGAGGATTATATTGTCAAACAGGAAGGTTTTGAGGAATTGTACATTTTCCCGGCAGGTGTTATCCCTCCGAATCCGGCGGAATTGTTAATGAACAAAAAAACAGACGAATTGTTTGAACAATTAAAAAAGGAATACGACTATATTGTGGTAGATACGGCTCCGGTAAGTTTAGTGACGGATACCTTGATCATAGCGAAAAATGCCGATACCTTCGTCTAT
Organism: Flavobacterium sp.; assembly: GCF_035292545.1. Classification (GTDB taxonomy): domain Bacteria; phylum Bacteroidota; class Bacteroidia; order Flavobacteriales; family Flavobacteriaceae; genus Flavobacterium. The sequence continues at coordinate 15,869 of NZ_DATDPV010000019.1, forward strand.
GTAGTACGTGCCAACTATTTAGACAAACGGATGCTTCATGTGCCCGAAAGACTATATAAAGAAAATAAGCTGCCTAATATGTCTTTATTGCTTAATGACACCCAAACTCAAAAAGGATACGGTTATGGTTACGGGTACGGCGTTGAGGTGGAAAAAAAACCATGGTATAAGGAGATTTTTAAATAGAAAAAGAGGCGAAAGCCTCTTTTTCTATTTAGGGGAGTTATGAGTTATGAGTTATGAGTTATGAGTTATGAGTTATGAGTTGTGAGTTGTGAGTTGTGGGTTTTGAGCTATGGGTTCTTGAATAGTCGATTTTATTTAAACAACGAATTGTTTTGCATCACATCAACCAGTATTTTGGTCTCTTTGATCAGGACTTTTCGGGAGAAGGCCTCCACGTGGTTTTTATGATGGATATCAGAGCCGGCAAAATCAATCATGCCTTTATGGAGCAGTTTTTGAGCGGCTTCCGTTACACCTTTTCCATAGTAACCGACAGTGGACAGTAGATTTAACTGGAAATGGCACCCTGCTTTCTTGAGTTTATTATATTGTTCGAAATCGTTGTGGTAAAAAGAATAACGTTCCGGATGGGCTAAAATAGGGATATAGCCCGCCAATTGCAGTTCAAAAATGATATTATGCAGCTGCATTGGTGGATTCAGATAGGACATTTCCACCAAAACATAATTGTCTTTTATGGTTAATAGGGGTGTGGATTGAAAAAGCGGTGTCAGATGGTCATCCATAAGATATTCAGAGGCGGCAGTCAAATCCAATTGGGCTGTTAGGTCCGGAAGCGCCTTTTTGACCGCTGCTAGGCTGTCTGAAATGGTTTCAGTGGTGTTATTCCAGACATGCTTCATCGTGTGCGGCGTGGTGATAGATTTTGAAAACTTTAAATCAATCATCGACTGTAATAAAAAGCGGCTCTCAGCGATGGTTTGAGCGCCATCGTCAATGCCACATAAAACATGGGAATGAATGTCGACATAACCGTCGGGAATCAGTTCGGACAATATGGGCTTGTTTTTAAAAAAAGAAATCATGATTTGATATTTGATGGCAAATATACGGATTACTGTGGAGTTGTGGGTTGTGGGTTATCAGTTATGGGTTATGAGTTGTGGGTTATGAGTTGTGGGTTATGAGTTATGGGTTATGGGTTTTGAGTTGTGAATGGTTTTCGCCGTCACATCGAATTATCGGACCATCTAATAATCTAAAAATCGAATTAAACAAATTACTACATTTGCCAAATGGAATTTTCATCAAAATTGTTAGAAAAAGCGGTCAACGAAATGGCACAGCTGCCAGGAATCGGGAAGCGAACGGCCTTGCGATTGGTGTTGCATTTATTGAAGCAGCCGAAGGAGCAAACGGGATTTTTATCGCAGGCATTGGTCAACATGCGAGAGGGAATTATGTTTTGCGAAAGCTGTCATAATATTTCCGATGTGGCACTTTGCGAGATTTGTTCCAATACCAATAGAAACCATCAGGTTATTTGCATTGTGGAAGATATCCGGGATGTCATGGCGATTGAAAACACCGGCCAGTTTCGGGGTATTTACCATGTGTTGGGCGGAAAGATTTCTCCGATTGACGGGGTTGGCCCAAGCCAGCTAAAAATTGCCTCCTTGGTAGAGAAGGTAAAATCAGGAACGGTAAAAGAAATTATTTTTGCCTTGAGTTCCACTATGGAAGGCGATACGACCAATTTTTACATTTACAAACAAATCCAGGCATGCGACATCATTACTTCGGCTATTGCGAGAGGCATTTCGGTGGGAGATGAGCTGGAATATGCCGATGAAGTGACTTTGGGACGCAGTATTTTGCAGCGGGTACCCTTTGAAAATTCCTTCAAAAACAATTAAACGGTTTATTATAAGGACTTCATTTTTGTATTTATAAAGGAAAAACTATATTTGTTTGCTAATAAAAGGAATAATGAATAAAACAACACTCTGTTTTTTAATGCTGGCCGGACTTTTCTTTACTTCCTGCGTACCAACAAAAGACTTAATTTATCTTCAAGACAAAGACAACGGAGCGGGAAATACCCCCATGAGTCAGGTAATGTCTAAGCCTTATAGAATCCAGTCTAATGATATTTTGACTATTGCGATAAAAGCCATAGACGAAAAATTAGTAACGATGTTTAATATTGGCGGATCAGCCCAAACGGAAGAAGGGGCTTATTTTCAGGGTTATGGCGTAGATGATCATGGAAATATCCGGGTTCCGGTATTGGGGGAACTCAATGTTTTGGGCTATACCACGGAAGAAATCAGAATAAAAATAGAGACCCTTTTATTAGCCGAATACTTTAATAAAGAAGCCAATATTTTTGTGACCGTAAAATTAGCCGGATTCAGATATACTACTATGGGAGAGATTGGAAGCTCTGGGTCAAAAGTATTGTATCGGGATAAGGTCAGTATAATGGAAGCCATTGCTAATTCAGGAGATATTAACATTACAGGGAACAGAAAAGAGGTGGTTGTCATGAGACAATTTCCCCATGGAACCGAGATGCATGCCATTGATTTAACCGATATCAATGTGATGCAATCACCGTATTATTATTTGCAGCCCAATGATTTTATTTATATTAAACCATTGAAACAAAAATCATGGGGAACAGGAACCACAGGAATACAATCGTTTACGACCATTATATCTGTATTGACCCTGCTGATTTCGACCTATTTGGTTTTTAAAAGTCTATAATTTACGACAAACATGCTGGACACAAAAGATTTTACGTTTTTCGAAAGCCAAAACAACTTTGACTTTAAAGGGTTTTTAATCAAAATATTAAGTTATTGGAAATGGTTTGTGGTGAGTCTGATTATCGCCTTCACCATTGCCTATCAGGTTAATATCAGAAAGGAAAAAATTTACGGCGTTGAAAGTTTAATTAACATAAAAGAAGAAAACAATCCGTTTTTTACGTCCAATACCAGTCTGGTTTTCAATTGGGGCGGCACTTCGGATAAGATTCAGACGGTAGTGACCATATTGAAATCACGCTCGCATAATGAATTGGTGGTGGCCAAACTGCAATACTATATCCAGTATCTGAAACAAGGAAAATACAAACTCGAAGACGCCTATGGTGAGGCTCCCTTTTTTGTTAATATAGACCAATCGAAAGGGCAACTTTTAGGAAAAACCATTGGCATCAAGTTTATCAATCAAACGGAATATGAGATCAGGATTCCTTTTGAAAGCCCTCAGGTGTCCTTGGTTAATTATGCCACTAACAGCAACACGACCACAGCAGTGGCTGTAGAAGGGTTTGTAAAGAGATTCAAAATTGGAGAAGCTGTCTCCCTGCCTTTTTTGCATTGGACATTAGAGTTGGGAGAAAATGCCGCCGATTATGCAGGGAAAGAATTTTTTGTAAGCTTTGGTGATTTCAATGGGACAGTGGCCGGTTACAGAAATATTAATATTGAGACGGATGCTAAAGGCGGTTCGATATTAAAACTGGGTATGCAGGGGACCAACAAAGCCCGAATGGTCAATTATCTGAACACCACCGTTGAAGTGCTGCGCAAAAATGAATTGGACAGCAAAAACCAATTTGCCAAAAACACCATCATGTTCATTGACAGTACCCTGCTGGCGATGGAAAGACAGTTGAAAGCAACCGAAGGGGAATTGGAGGATTTCAGAAAAGATAAAAATGTCTTTGAACTCGAAGGGGATGGCAGTAAAGTATCAGATAAGCTTTCAGGGTTTGATGTCGAACGGGATGCTATTAACAGAAAAATGGCTTATTACAACAGGCTGAAATCCTATTTGTCCAATAGCACTGATTATTCAAAACTACCAGCTCCGGCCGTTGCGGGAATAGATGATCCCAATATCGTTAGCGGGGTTTCAAAATTAATCGCGTTATCTACCGAACGTTCTGCTATGGCGTATGCCGTTAAGAATGATAAAATTTACAGGGAATTTGACAATCAGATGGAAGCGGTTAAGCGAGTGCTTCTTGAAAATATTGCCTCGGCTAAAGTGGCGATTCAATATGATTTGTCGATGGTCAACAGAAATATTGGCGAAGCGGAAAGCACTATGAAAAAATTACCTGAAGCGCAGCAGGAACTAGTGAAGATCAAAAGGAAATACGATTTGAGCGATAATATTTACAATACTTTTTTACAAAAAAGAAGTGAAGCAGATATTGTAAAAGCCGCCAATGTATCCGATATTCAGTTTATAGATCCTGCGAAGGATGTTGGCGGTGGTTTATTAGGACCAAAAACAAGCGTGAATTATATACTGGCGCTGTTTTTAGGCTTGTTACTTCCCTTGTTGGTTGCCTTTACGCTAACTTTTATGGATAATAGTATTCTCAGCACCGATGATATTGCGAAACTGACAAATATTCCAGTGATAGGCGTTACCGGTGTGAATACTGGTAAAACGAACCTTGCTGTTTTTGAAAAACCAAAATCGGGATTAGCCGAATCGTTCCGGGCCATCCGTTCTTCTCTGCAGTTTTTATATAAAAAACAAAATGTGGTCGGGGCAAAAACCCTGATGATCACTTCCTCCATCAGTGGAGAAGGGAAATCGTTTTGTTCGACCAATATCGCTACCGTTTTTGCGTTAAGCGAAAAAAAGACCGTCATCGTGGTATTGGATTTAAGAAGACCAAGAATATTCGGAGATTTTAATTTAGAAAATACGCACGGAGTAGTTAATTATTTGATTGGTCAAAAAACAGTCGATGAAATTGTTCAAAAAACGCATATAGCGTATCTGGATGTCATCAGCTCGGGGCCTATTCCACCCAATCCATCGGAATTGATTCTCGGTGACAGCATGAAAGAGCTATTGGATGATTTGAAAACCAGATACGATTACATCATTTTAGATACGCCACCGGTAGGTTTGGTTTCTGATGCCTTAGAATTGGCGCAGTATTGCGATGTGACACTGTATATCGTCAGACAAAATGTAACCAAAAAAGGCATGCTTACCTTGGTCAATGACAAACACAAAAGGAAAGAATTGAATAACATCAGCATTATCCTAAATGGATTTGAAAGCAAGGCCAAATATGGCTACGGCTACGGTTATGGCAATTATTCCGGAGGGTATTATGATGAAGAGCAGCCTGGAAATTTTTTAGAAAAATGGAGAAAAAAAATTTTTAGGAAGTAGGGGTGTGGGTTGTCAGTTATGGGTTATGAGTTATGGGTTTTGGGTTATCAGTTATGGGTTATGGGAAATCAAAAATTCAGTAATGGATGAAAAGCTATAAAGATTTAGATATCTATAATTTAAGTTTATCGTTGTTTTATAAAACGCATGCGGTATCTTTAAAACTCCCTAAATATGAATTGTATGAATTGGGAAGCCAGGTAAGAAGATCATCAGATTCGGTAGTAACAAACATTTTGGAAGGATATGGAAGAAGACGTTATAAGTTTGATTTTATTAAATTCTTAACTTACTCTCATGCCAGCAATCTGGAAACTATTTGTCATTTAGAAAAACTGCTCTTACTTTACCCTGACTTAGCAAATGAAATAACTTTGCTTCAAAATGAATATGATACATTAGGGGCTAAACTATTTTCTTTTCTGCGGTATGTGGAGAATAATTGGAATAAATTTGAGTGAGGGGATTTGGGTTATGAGTTATGGGTTTTGAGTTATCCGTTTTCGGTTTTGAGTTGTGGGTTTTCTGTTATCGGTTTTCTGTTATCCGTTATGGGTTGTCAGACAATAGAGAACTGAAAACGGACAACCGAAAATAGACAACGGACAACCCATAACGGATAACAGAAAACCGATAACAGAAAACCGCCAACGGATAAAAAAAAACAGAAAGTTAAAAAAATGAAAATAACAAAAATATGCTGCATCGGGGCAGGTTATGTGGGAGGGCCAACCATGGCTGTTATTGCGCAGAAATGTCCGGATATAAAAGTGACTGTTGTAGATTTAAATGAGGAGCGAATTGCAGCCTGGAATGACCCCAACGTCGATAATATTCCAGTCTATGAACCGGGCTTAGGTGCTATTGTTGCTGAAGCAAGAGGCAGGAATTTGTTTTTCTCCACCGATGTGGAACGCGCCATTGATGAAGCACAATTAATTTTTATATCGGTGAATACCCCCACCAAAACCTATGGTTCGGGGAAAGGTATGGCTGCCGATTTAAAATATATTGAACTTTGCGCCAGACAAATTGCTAAAATTGCCAAAGACGATAAAATTGTAGTCGAAAAATCTACTTTACCGGTACGGACCGCGGAAGCCATTAAAAGTATTTTGGACCATACCGGAAACGGGGTTCAATTCCAGATTCTTTCCAATCCGGAATTTTTGGCCGAAGGAACGGCCGTACAGGATTTATTGCATCCCGATCGTGTTTTGATTGGTGGCGATGCTTCGGAAGAAGGTAAAAAAGCGATTCAGGCCTTGGTAGACGTGTATTCCAACTGGGTCAGTGAAGATCGTATTCTGACTACCAATGTATGGTCATCGGAATTATCAAAATTAACCGCGAATGCTTTTCTGGCACAAAGGGTTTCTTCGATCAATGCGCTTTCGGAACTTTGTGAAAAAACTGGGGCAGATGTCAATGAAGTGGCCCGTGCCATTGGCATGGACAGCAGAATTGGTCCTAAATTCCTGAAAGCCTCCGTGGGTTTCGGAGGATCTTGTTTTCAAAAGGACATTTTGAATCTGGTTTATATCGCAAAATCCTATGGGCTGCATGAAGTAGCAGATTATTGGGAACAGGTAATCATCATGAATGACCATCAGAAAAGGAGATTCGCCAAAAACATCGTCAGTACCTTATACAATACCATTTCCGGTAAAAAAATCGCTTTTTTAGGCTGGGCTTTCAAAAAAGACACTAACGATACCAGAGAATCAGCAGCCATTTTTGTTGCCGATGATTTACTGAATGAACAGGCCCAAATTGCGGTTTATGATCCCAAAGTATCCGAAAAACAGGTACTGTGCGATTTAGACTATTTGGAAACCCGAACAACAGAAAAAAATAAACAAGGCATCACTGTATTTGAAAATCCTTATGAAGCCTGTCAAAACGCTCATGCTATTGCGATACTAACCGAGTGGGATGAATTTAAGAATTACGATTGGCAACGCATCTATGACCATATGCAAAAACCGGCCTTTATTTTTGATGGCAGGAATGTGCTTGACGGCAGGAAATTAGCAGACATCGGATTTGTGTATCAAGGAATTGGTTCTTAACCCGTTTGGGCGTAAGATTAAAACCATTCCCTATATTTTTTATTGGTCACAGGAATAGTTAAAAATATGTACTTTGGTGCATTTCACTTTAGCTTCTAAAATTTTTTTGCCACAGATTGAATAGATTATCACTGATTAATCTGTGTGAACCTTTCTAATTTGCGGCAAATCTTTGGACTTTCAGTCCATAGTGGTTTAGTTTATTGGCATAGGGATAGTTAAAACTAGGTACTTTGGTGTATTTTGCTTTAGCTTCTAAATTTTTTTTGCACAGATTAAATAGATTATCACTGATTAATCTGAGTGAGTCTTTCTAGTCTGCCAAGCCAAATTTATGGACTTTCAGTTCCTAGTGTTTTAGTTTATTTAACAAAAGATACGCGAACGGCCCTTTTTAATAATAAAACCCTACGGGATGTTCTTACTATTTTTGGTTTTAAAAAAGCCATAAGAAAACAGGATAACAACTTACAAAAAATGAAAAAAATATTGATTACCGGCGGAGCTGGTTTTATAGGATCCCATGTCGTACGCCGATTTGTCCAAAAATATCCGGCCTATCAAATCTATAATCTGGATGCACTGACTTATGCCGGGAATCTCGAAAATATTACCGATATAGAGCAAGCGCCGAATTATACTTTTATAAAAGGCGATATTACAGCGGAATCTTTTATCAACCATTTGTTTGAGCAGCATCAGTTTGACGGGGTGATTCATCTGGCCGCCGAATCGCATGTCGACCGTTCTATCGAAGACCCGCTGGCTTTTGTAAAAACCAATGTCATCGGGACGATGCATTTGTTGAATGCCGCCAAAAAGCAATGGGAGGGAAAGGAAGCGACAAAGCGTTTTTACCACATCAGTACCGATGAGGTTTATGGCAGTCTGGGTGCCGAAGGTTTGTTTACAGAAACAACTCCGTACGACCCCAATTCCCCTTATTCGGCTTCAAAAGCCAGTTCCGACCATTTTGTCAGAGCCTATGGGGAAACGTATGGTTTGCCTTATGTGATCACCAATTGCTCCAATAATTACGGACCCAATCATTTTCCTGAAAAGCTGATTCCACTTTTTATCAATAATATTATCAATAACAAAGCCTTGCCCGTGTATGGTAATGGAAAATATACCAGGGACTGGCTTTTTGTAGAAGACCATGCCGTGGCGATTGACCTGGTTTTTCATGAAGGTAAAAATCATCAAACTTACAATATAGGCGGTTTCAACGAATGGCAAAATATTGACCTGGTCAAATTATTGTGTCAGATCATGGATGTAAAATTAGGAAGAGTTCCCGGAACTTCCGAAGCCTTAATCACTTATGTAAAAGACCGCCCAGGTCATGATTTGCGTTATGCCATTGATGCCTCCAAAATAAATAAGGAATTAGGCTGGAAACCATCAGTTACTTTTGAACAGGGATTGGACAGAACGGTGGATTGGTATTTAGCTAATGAAACGTGGCTGAAAAATGTGACTTCTGGTGAGTATGCGAAGTATTATGAGAAACAGTATGAGTGAGTTTTAAATTATGAGTTATGAGTTGTAAGTTATGAGATTGCTTCGCCTGTTCGCTACGCTCGAGTCTTCCTTTGTCGGAATGACAGTAGATTGTTTGATAATTCGATTGTTCGATTGTTTGATTGTTTGATTGTTTGATTGTTTGATTGTTTGATTGTTTGATTGTTTGATTGTTTGATTGTTTGATTGTTTGATTTTACCTCTTCACTTTTTTTGCTCCTTGGATTATTATGAAATTTAGGGATTAATTCGCCTGTTTGCTACGCTCGAGTCCTCCTTCGTCGGAATGACAGGGTGCTTTTTTTGTCATTCCGACAGAGGAGGAATCTCTATACTTCTTGTTGTTTAAACTTCATCATTTAAATAAATCTATGTTCTTAGGAATGCTAGGGTTTTTTAGTCTTTGTCATTCCGACAGAGGAGGAATCTCTATTTTTTTGCTTTTAAATTTCATTATTTAAAAAATTCCATGAGGGATTTTGATTATTTGATTATTCGATTGTTGGATTGTTGGATTGTTGGATTGTTGGATCTGTTGGATTTGTTGGATCTGTTGGATTTGTTGGATTTGTTGGGACGATGTCGGAATTGGTGAATGGAGAGTTTGTTATTTCGTACCTGTGATTATTCACTTCCCTTTAAAAACACGTAAGATTATTCATTATCGAATAGCTTTGATTACAAAATGGACTACCCAAAGGGTGCTTTTTACCTATTAATTGTTATATTTGGTGCGTTATTATTATAAATTTGAATAATTTATAACGATTGTTTTGGCGCATGGATTAAATTCGGCTTAAAAACAAAATAAGAACCCAATGATTTTTAGTATACAACAATGAATAATAAGGAAAATAGCAGTGCGGAATGGTTGTTTGAAATCACACCCAAAAACAAATTTTTTTCGCTGAATCTTAAAGAAGTCTGGCAATACCGGGATTTACTGATGCTTTTTGTAAAAAGAGATGTTGTGACGGTTTATAAACAAACCGTTTTAGGACCGCTTTGGTATCTCATACAGCCTTTGTTTACCTCGGTTACCTTCACCATTATTTTTAATAATGTGGCCGGAATCAATACCGGTAGTGTGCCTCCTTTTTTGTTTAACTTAGCCGGAATCACGGTTTGGAATTATTTTACAGCCTGTCTCAACGGTACCTCCAATACCTTTGGCAGTAATGCCGGAATTTTTGGCAAGGTCTATTTTCCCCGAATTATTGTTCCTCTTTCTATTGTAATATCTAACCTGTTAAAATTTGGAATTCAGTTTTTTATATTCATTTGTTTTTATCTGTATTACTACCTTCAAGGAGCTGCAATAGGGATGAATGCAGCGACTTTATTCTTTCCGTTATTGATTGTTATGATGGGTGTTTTGGGATTGGGATTGGGGATGTTTATCTCCTCTTTAGTTACTAAATATCGGGATTTCAGTAATTTGGTTGGTTTTGGTGTACAACTATTGATGTATTTGTCAGCAGTAATGTATCCTATGGCCTTGATTAAAGAAAAATTACCTAGTTACGGTTGGTTAGTGGAATACAATCCGTTAGCCTATGTGATAGAAACTACGCGATATATGTTACTAGGTGTTGGACAAATATCTGTTTTGGGATTAGCGTATACCTTTCTGATAACAGTTATTGTGTTCTTGGTGGGGGTTTTGATATTTAACAGGACGGAGAAGAGTTTTATAGATACGGTTTAGGCAGGCGATCGTTAGATTGTTCGACTATTAGATTGTTAGTTCTACTATTGACATTAAAACTTGACATTAATATAAATTACAGGTTGTTCGATTTATCAGATTACCATTTTCAGATAATTCACAATTCACAATATACATTCACAATTGAAAAAAGACATTATATTAAAGGCTGAGAACATCTCCAAGCAATACCGCTTAGGATTAGTAGGCACAGGAACTTTGACTCACGACTTCAATCGTTGGTGGCATCAGATTCGAGGTAAAGAAGACCCGTATCTTAAAATTGGTGATACTAATGACCGTTCCACTAAAGGGACCAGCGATTATGTATGGGCCTTACAGGATATTAATTTTGAAGTACAACGGGGTGAAGTTTTAGGAATCATTGGAAAGAACGGAGCAGGAAAATCTACGCTGCTCAAGATATTATCTCGTGTTACGGCGCCTACAACCGGAAGTATTAAGTTTGGTGGTCGTGTTGCTTCTTTATTGGAAGTGGGTACCGGGTTTAACGGAGAGATGACCGGGCGTGAAAATATATTCTTAAACGGCGCTATTCTTGGGATGACCAAAAAAGAAATCACCTCTAAAATAGATGCAATCATTGATTTCTCCGGTTGCGAACGCTATATTGATACTCCGGTAAAGCGATATAGTAGCGGGATGTATGTGCGATTGGCTTTTGCCGTAGCCGCTTTTCTCGAACCTGATATTTTAATTGTTGATGAGGTGCTGGCTGTAGGTGATGCCTAGTTTCAGAAAAAAGCGATTGGTAAAATGCAGGATATATCAAGATCAGGCGGTAGAACGGTGTTGTTTGTCAGCCATAACATGGCAGCCGTGAAGAGCTTGTGTACCAGAGGGATTGTTTTAGAACATGGGAGGGTAAAATACGATGGTAATATTGATAATGCTTTGTCTAAATATTTAGAATTGAATTCAGAGGAGGAAGAAACTTCTACTATAATATATGAAGGGGATGACAGTAAAGAGGCCCAAATTTTAGCGGTAGAGTTAAGAGACGAAAATAACAATAGAGTTAATGAATATTTCACTGATCAGGATGTATATATTCAGATAACTTTAAAAAATAATTTTCACGAGGAAAATGCCCGTTTAAATTTTTCTATTTTAGATAAATACGAAAATTTAATTTTTATAAACCGTAGAGCATTGGATTTTACTGGGATAACCACTTGGAAAGTAAAAGTACCCAGAAACACTTTAATTGCAAATTCTTATATTATAGGTTTGGCTATAGACATACCGAAAGTAAGAGTGTTGGACTTTCCTCAAAGAAAACTGAATCTAAATATCATTAATCTTGCACAGGAAGAATTTAAGGAAGGGGATAAAGAAAACGGAATTTTTAAAATACCGGTGAAATGGGAGAGGTAAAGAGAAAAATTTTATTGTTATCTGCAGGAGATGTCAATGGTGCTTATGAAGCAATTTACAGATTGGGTTTGCTTTTTGAGGAAGAAGGGCATCAGGTCTCGATGTTGGTAAAAAGCAAAACACAAAGCAAAGATTTTATTATACCTTATAAGATACCTTATCAACATTATAAAAAGAAAAGTATTTGGCTTCGCATTTTTAATAAAATTGAAAGTAAAATAAAAGTCAAGCCTAAAGCGCAAACTACAAGTATATTGTTTGATCCCAATTATGATTTTATAAGCATTGATGAAACAAATACTAATGTAGATTCTGAGCAAATTATAAAACTGATAGGTTTTGTTCCTGAATTTATTTATACTGGTATGACCACTGGATTCATGAATTCAACCGATTTACTTAATCTGCAACAATTAACCAATGCACAGGTTTATAATATTACAGTTGACATGAATCATTTTACAGGGGGATGTCACTTTGCGTGGGACTGCAAAGGTTATATAAACGGTTGTGATACCTATTGTCCGGCAGTTTTAAGTCCAGTAGGAAAGAAAATCCCTAAAATTAATTTTGAAACAAAACTCAAAAATGCGCAACTAGGTAATTTTAAAATTATTGCAGGTTCTGGGTGGACATTGAAACAAGCTAAAGAATCTAAAATTTATAAAAATCAAATGTCTGTTTTAAATATAAATGGACTAATTGACACTAAATTATTTAATACAAAGAATAAAGACATTTCTAAAAGAGTATTTGATTTAGATAAAAATAAATTTTATATATTAATGGGGTGTCAAGATGCTAATAGTAAAAGAAAAGGATTTGAGTATTTACTTGAATCATTACAAATTCTTGCGAATAACTTAACTGAATCACAGAAGAATAGATTAGAAGTTTTAATTGTTTCTAGAGGTAAAATAAATTCATTTGATCAAATTCCGTTTCCAAAAAGACATATAGATTATGTAAAAGATTATAGATTGTTGGCTTTATTGTATCAGGCTATAGATGTATTTGTAAATCCTTCTATTGAGGATTCAGGGCCATTAATGATATGTGAGGCTTTGGGATGTGGAACGCCTGTAGTAGGTTTTGATATGGGAGTTGTAAATAATATGGTGGTTACAGGGTACAATGGTTATAAGGCAATTTTGAAAGATAGTAACGATCTAGCTAAAGGGATTCAAACTATTTTTGAGCTTTCTATAGAAGAGTATATTACGTATTCAAATAATGCTGTAAAAATGGTTGAAGATTTCTCTTCTCTTGATTATGCAAAATCAATTTTTGAAAGTATTCATCAAAATTCATAAGTGATGTATAAATTCATTGATAAGATTTTTAATTTGAAGACAGATGCTATCGGACTTTCTATTTTCAGAATGTTTTATAGTGTCATATTATTTTGTGAAATTACCCAACTCTATCAGTTTCGTCATATTATTTATGATAAAGACCCCTTTATTTACACTGGAGAAATTGATGTGGCGTTTTTATTTTACTTTTGGTTTGTCATCCTTGCTTTCTTATTTCTTGGCTTATTTACAAGATTCACCACTATAGTCAACTACATTTTCTCGGTTATTATTTTTAGTTCTGCTTTGCATTTTGAATACCATGTTTTTTATGCCTATGTTGGCTTAAATTTTTTATTGCTTTTTTTACCGGTTTCGAGAATTTTTTCATTGGATAGTTTATTGAAAAAATTAAAATATACCCATATTGGAAAACCCTTTACTATAGACAAAACGGTTATGGAGATTAATTATTTAGTTCCAGTTTTTGTAGCTATAGGATTGGTCTATTTTGATTCCATTTTTCATAAGTTCTCCAGTAAAATGTGGATGGATGGTTTAGGCGTCTGGCTTCCTTCCAGTTTACCTATGATAGTCTGGAATGACACTTCTTTTTTATTGAATCAGGAGTGGGTCGTTAAGTTTTTGGGTTATTTGGTTTTGGTTTTTGAAACCGTTTTTATTTTTTTATTCTGGTTTAAAAAATGGCGTGTGCCTTTATTGTTGGTAGGCCTTTTTTTTCATTTCGGAATATTAATTGCCTACCCGATACCATGGTTTGCCTTAACTGCAATAGGTGTTTATTTGCTTTTAATTCCCCCCGTTTTTTGGAGAACTATTTTAAATGGGATACAATCTAAAAAAACACGCTATACTTTTTATTATGATGCGGAATGTCCCCTTTGCAATAAAGTAGTGGTGGTAATACGTCATTTTGATTTGTTTCATACCATCCAATGTCGAACCGTTCAAGGAAATTATCTTGATGATGCGGTTTTAAAGTCATACAACGAAGAAGCTTTGCTGATTAATATTCACGGAGTAACTTCATCAGGGAAAGTGTACGTGGGCTATTGGGCTTATATTCAATTATTAAAATCTTTGATGTACACCTATCCATTAGGTTTATTGGGTTCCTTACCCGGAATTTCTTTTCTGGGAAAAAAAGTATATCATTTTATAGCAGGCAACCGGTTAACGGAAAGATGTACAGTCGAAAATTGTAATCTGCCGGTATATCAACTCCCATTAGATGAAAATCAGGATCTACTACTGAAAGGCTGGAACCAATTAGCAATAACCAAATTATTCTGGAAAATCATTTTAGTGTTTTTCATTCTGGCACAAGGTTTAATGATTTGGTTTTCTCCGAGTGTTCAAAGTATCTTACCCTATAAAAATTATTTGAATCAAGTGGTTTCGATACCCTATGAACATTCAAAATGGTTTTTGGTAAAATATTTAGGGATTACGCACCACCCCGTTTTTATGTTTAAAGACCACTTTGATGGTTATAATCATATTTTTAAAATTGAATATACAAATGGCAGCAACAGCGGTTCAGTGCCTATACTGGATAAAAATGGAATACCCAACAAAAGTTATATTAACGGTGCTTTATGGGTAAATTATACTTTCAGGGTAAATGCCCCGAATTTAAATATCGATAATTTTGAAAAGGGCATGGTTCCTTATTTAAGGTATTTTGAGAACAGTAAAAAGGCTAAAAATTTTAAATATTCTTTTTATGTAAAAGAAATTACGCCTAAAGAAGAATGGAATCCTGATTTTCTTAAAATTCAGATTTCGAAACCCTGGATTAGGGTGGGCGATTGTAAATTAATTAATGAGAAAGTTGAGTTTGTCTGGAATACTAAAATGCAGGAAATTTTAGAAAACGAAAAAAATGAAAGATAAATTATTTTTTAGTGGGCTAAATGAATTGCGAGCATTTGCTGCTTTGGCAGTAGTATTTCATCATATTGAGTTGTATAAACATAGATTGAAATTAAGTTCTTTATATGATGTTAGCATATTAAACAATATAATTGGACATTTAGGGAAGAATGGCGTTTTTTTGTTTTTTGTTTTGTCTGGATTTTTAATAACATATCTTTTGTTAGAAGAAAAAGTAGTTAAAGGCAACATTTCAATTTCCAAGTTTTATAGTAGGAGAATATTAAGAATTTGGCCACTATATTTCATAATATTAATACTTGGTTTTTTTATTTTACCATGGGTATATAGATTATTTCCGAGTTTTTTTTATGGACAACTCTATTACAATGAGAGAATTGAACAACTTGTTTATGGGGACAATTTACTGTTGCATTTGTTTTTTTTATCGAACGTAGCCTTGCAAATTTTTGGAGCAGTGGCTGGAGTTTCACAATCTTGGAGTGTTAGCGTAGAAGAACAGTTTTATCTTATTTGGCCTTGGATTGTGAGTTTTTTTTCAAAAATATTATTACCAGTTTTAATAGGGATAATTCTTTTAATGAACTTGATAAACTATAAAATCGAATTATTTAATTCCTTTCCCTTGTTGAAAGCATTTTTGTCATCATTTAATATCGATTTTATGGCAATGGGAGGAATTATTGCAATACTCTATAGAAAGAATAAAGACTTAGTTCAAAGGTTAATTACAAATAGAAGTGTAATTGTGTTAATAGTACTTTCTTTAATTTTACATTTATGCTGTAAGATATCTAATGTCACCTTATCATTGAGTTTTGGGTTATTAATATTACTTTTCATAGAAAATAATATAAAAATAAAATTATTCTCAGAATTAGGAAAATGGTCGTATGGAATTTATATGTATCATCCTTTGGTTATGTATTTCTCTTTTTCTTTTGTCAATAAAGTGGGCATTACTTCTTTTATTGGAAGTAACTTAACCCTATATTTTTTAATAATCGGATTTACAATTTTAATTAGTTACTTATCTTATAAATATGTAGAATTGTTTTTTCTTAAATTAAAATATAAATATGCGCCAATTACAAGTGGAAATATCTAAGATATTTAATTAAAAATGAAAAAAATAGCCATACTGCAATCCAATTACATTCCATGGAAGGGGTATTTCGATCTTATTGCTTCTGTTGACGAATTTATTATTTATGATGAGATGCAATACACAAAAAACGATTGGAGAAACAGGAATAAGATAAAAACCAATAAAGGTGAAGAGTGGATTACTATACCGGTGCGAATAGAAAGCTTGTCCCAAAGCATAAATCAAACACAAGTCTTCAGTTCAAACTGGGCAACGAAACACAGCAAAACGATTCAGGCCAATTATGCAAAGGCAAAATATTTTAATGCACATAAAGATTTTGTTTTCGAATTGTATAATCAAGCTTCAAAAACAAACTATTTATCAGAAATTAATTTTATTTTTATAAAAAATATTTGTGAATTTTTGAATATCAAAACAAAAATCAGTTTTTCTACTGATTACAATCTAATTGAAGGAAAAACAGAGCGGCTGGTGGATTTATGCAAACAAACTCAGGCAACGCATTATATTTCAGGGCCCGCGGCCAAAAATTATTTAGAGGAATCTCTTTTTAGCAAGGAAAATATAAATTTGGAATGGATGGATTATTCGGGATATCAAGAGTATAATCAATTATTTCCTCCTTTTGAACATGGCGTAACGATTTTAGATTTAATTTTTAATGAAGGGACTGATTCTCGAAAGTTTTTAAAATTTTAGGACATGAAAACACTCGCCATTATAGGTTCAGGACATTTAGGGCAACAAATTGCACATTATGCTTTGTCTGACAAGCATTATGATGCAGTAGTTTTCTTTGATGACTTTTCTGCGGAAAAAGAAGTGAATGCTATTCCTGTTTTAGGAAAAACAAATGCTATTGAGGCTGCTTTCCAGTCCCAACAATTTGATGAGTTGCTAATAGGCATAGGATACAAGCATTTGGCCGTAAGAAAAGAAATGTTCGATAGGTTCTCTGAACAAATTCCTTTCGGTACCATAGTGCATTCCAGTACCTGGGTAGATTCGTCCGCAACAATTGAATCGGGATGCATAATTTATCCGGGCTGTATTATTGATGCCAAAGTAATCATTAGTGCCAATAACCTACTAAATTTAGGTTGTACAGTTGCTCACGACACCAAGATAGGTAAGCATTGTTTTTTATCGCCTCGTGTAGCGGTTGCCGGATTCGTCATCATCGAGGAGCAGAGCATTGTTGGAATTAATGCAACCATCATAGATCGTATAAAAATAGCCGCTAAAACTCAAATAGGAGGAGCAGCGGTAGTAATAAAGTCAATTGATAAAAGCGGACTATACGTAGGTAATCCCGCAAAATTTATAAGATAATGATACCTTTTAACAAACCCTATCTTACCGGAAAAGAAACCGAATACATCACAGATGCAGTAGCTTCCGGTAAAATATCCGGTAATGGAAAATATACCCAGAAATGCCAACAGTTTTTTGAGCAGCATTATGGCTTTGGTAAGTGTTTGCTTACCACTTCTTGTACCGATGCATTAGAAATGGCAGCGATTTTAATTGGTATTCAACCCGGTGATGAAGTTATCATGCCTTCCTATACGTTTGTTTCCACACCCAATGCTTTTGTACTGAGAGGCGCCAAAATTGTTTTTGCCGATTCGGGTACTGAAAATCCAAATATGGATGTGGCCACCATAGAAGCCTTAATTACGCCTAAGACTAAGGCTATTGTTCCTGTTCATTATGCAGGAATTGCCTGTGATATGGATGCCATCATGGATATTGCAAAACGACATAATTTGTTTGTTATCGAAGATGCAGCTCAAGCTATAGAGAGTTTTTATACCGGAAAAGACGGAGTAAAAAAAGCATTAGGTTCCATAGGGCATTTAGCCGCTTTTTCTTTTCATGAAACCAAAAATATTATCTCCGGCGAGGGCGGCATGTTAGCTATTAATGATAGCCAATTTGTGGAACGCGCAGAGATTATCTGGGAAAAGGGAACCAATCGTTCTGCCTTTTTTAGGGGAGAAGTTGATAAATACGGCTGGGTAGATATTGGAAGTTCTTTTCTACCCTCCGAAGTAATTGCCGCTTTTTTATGGGCTCAGATTGAAAATATATTGGCCATTCAAAATAAACGAAAACAGCTCTGGCAGTATTATTTTGAAAAAATGCAATTGATTGCAGATGAAATTTCCATTCAGTTACCTAAAATTCCAGAATACGCCACTAACAATGCTCATATGTTCTTTGTTAGTTTTGAAAGCTTAGAGCAAAGAACGCATTACATTCAAAAATTAAAAGAAAAGGATATATTGGCGGTTTTTCACTATATTTCGTTGCATTCAAGTCCTTATTACCACACTAAACATGACGGAAGAGTATTAACGAATAGTGATAAATTTACCGATACCTTGTTAAGACTTCCTCTGTTTTTTGAACTAACAGAAAAAGAAATTGATAGAATTGTAGCCTGTTTTAATTAAAATGTATGCTAAAAAAAATAAAAAAATATTTGAAAGTAAAAGTTTTCAATGCTTTTGATAATTATCTTATTGATAAAGCACAAAAAGAGCGCAGAATTTTGAATTCTAAATTTAAAAAAGTAGGACATAATTTTAAGTTAGAACAAGATTTTCGAATTTTAGGACCTGAATATATAGAAATAGGTAACGATTTCGTTTCTCTGCAAAGATTTAGATTAGAAGCTTTAGATCAATATAATGGAGAAAAGTTTTCTCCAAAAATCATTATTGGAAATAATGTAACATTTAATACAGATTGCCATATCGGATGTATTAATTCTATCGTTATTGAAGATAATTGTTTGTTTGCTAGCAGAGTATATATTACGGATCATAATCATGGAGATACATCAGAAGCAATGTTGAATATAGCTCCTAATATGAGGCCATTAATTTCTAAAGGTCCAGTTTTAATTAAAAGAAATGTTTGGGTTGGTGAAGGCGTTTGTATAATGCCTAACATAACTATTGGTGAGAATAGTATAATTGCTGCCAATGCGGTAGTAACAAAAAATATACCAGCTAACTCTGTTGTTGCGGGTGTTCCAGCCGTTGTCATAAAAAAAATAAAATAGCCCATTGTGTTTGATAGACCTTTAGTTAATGTAATTGATCCTAATTACAACCATGAAAATACTTGGCACAAAGCTTAGAAAGTATTTTTAAATCAAACGTATCAAATTTTGAGGTTATTTTATAGCATGATTACAGCAGGGATAATAGTGTTCGACTATTGGAAAATTATGCAGACCTTCCCCAAAGTGTCTCCTTTTATAGTAAGTGCTAAAAATTCACCAAGTCCTTTTAAGCAGTGACAAAAAGGAATTAAATTGGGCAAAGGAAATATATTTGGATAGCAGAAAAGACTGCTTTTTTTAAAGATTTATAAAATGAATATGGAACAAATAATGCCTTTAATATCAGTTTGTTTGCCTGTCTATAATGGAGAAAACTATCTAAAAGAAGCTTTAGCGAGTTTGAGTAAGCAGACCTATACAAATATTGAATTAATAGTCAGTGATGACAATTCTAAAGACCGTTCCTTGTCGCTAATAAACGAATTTTCTAAAAATGTTCATTTTCCGGTATATATTTATAATCATTTGCCCAATAGTATAGGAGGAAACTGGAATAATTGTATAGAAAAAGCAAATGGGGAGTATATTAAATTTTTATTTCAAGATGACGTTTTAGAACCTACTTGTATTGAAGAAATGGTAAGAGTTTATAATACATACCCAAATGCTGGATTAATAACCTGCAAGCGTAATTTTATTGTTGAGGAAAATTCTAATAATGAAGCAACATATAAGTGGATTGATACATTTGGAGATTTGCAAATGAATATATGTGAAAATAGTGGTTCAATAACGGTATTAAATAAAAAAATGTTTTCTAATATTGAATTTTTGAAATCGCCATTAAATAAAATAGGAGAACCAACAACCGTTTTGTTTAAGAAAGAGATTGTTAAAAAGATAGGATTGTTTGATACACAATTAAAACAGATTTTGGATTATGAATATTGGTACAGAATACTGAAAATTAAGGATATTATTGTTATTAACAAACCATTAGTTAAATTTAGAATACATCAGGAACAGGAGACCAATGTTAACAGAAATAAGAAAATTGATGATTACGATATTTATGATAAAATTTTGTTTGATAAATACTTAGCGTTGCTTCATCCGGAAGTTCAAAAAAAACTAAGAAATAAATTCTCTACTAGGTATAAATGGATTTGTTTTTTAAAAAAAATATCACGAAAAATTAAAAAGAAAGTTTTAAAATGAATCTATTCGTCGTCATAGTTACTTATAACCCCAAAAAATGGATAAACGAGTGTTTCAGAAGTTTACAAAACAGCACGATTCCATTAAAAACGATTGTTGTTGATAACTGCTCTACGGATGGTTCTCAAGTAATAATTAAGGAATGTTTTCCGGAAGTTGATTTTATAGCATCTGGAAAAAATTTAGGGTTTGGAAAAGCGAATAATATTGGAATTAAAAAAGCCTATGATGCTGGTGCAGACTATGTTTTTTTACTCAACCAAGATGCCTGGATAGAAGAAAAAACATTGGAGAAATTAATTGAAGTTACCAAATTAAATCCTCAATACGGAATTATAAGCCCTATTCACTTAAATGGAGCCGGAACCAAATTAGATAAAAACTTTTCCAATTACATAAAACAAAACGATGATTTATTTTTCGATGCGTTGCAGCACAAATTTCTGAAATCTATTTATGAGGTTCCTTTTATAAATGCTGCGGCTTGGATGTTGCCCAGAAAAACATTGGAAAATATCGGAGGGTTTGATCCTATATTTCACCATTATGCAGAAGATGAAAATTATTGTCAAAGAGTTTTATTTCATGGATTGAAAATAGGAGTTGTTCCTGAGGCTTATATTTTCCACGATAGAGAATTTAGAAAGCCAACAGTCGTAAACGATATAAAGGATAAGCTGGTTTTAAAGGAACGTTATTTAAAATCCAAATGGGCAAACATAAATGTAGAAGTGAGAGAAGAAATTAAAACGAATAATAAGGATCTTTTGAAATTGATAGTAAAATTGTTTTTGAAGCTGGAATTTAAAAAAGCCAATCTGTATAGGGGAGAATTGACATTGTTAAATAAAATTGTTCCTGAAATTGAAAGAAGTAGAGAATTGAATAGTAAAAAAGGGAAGCATTATTTATAATGAAAATAACCCACTTCTATAATTATACTTGCTTATGACTGAATTCATTTTATTAGCGAAATTAGGGATAGGGCATTGGTATAAACATATGTAAAATTAGAATATTTTTTGCGGATGATATTGATGAGTTAAAATAAATCAATAAAAAATAAGCTAATGTTATTTACAAGACTTGATTTAGAATTATAATAACATGCTTCTTTTTTTTCGTGAGGACTTAGAGATTTTTCATTTTTCGATGACTGAATTGTTTAATCGTGACTTGTTGATTTAAATAAACTAAAACCCAACACAAATTTTCATACTAAAAAAATTATACCTATCAATTATTCAAAAATAAAACTATTTTTGTTCATGAAAAAGCAGTTTTTTATAATTGATTATAATACTACCCATGAACAACCCGCTGGTTTCCATAATTATTCCAACCTATAATCGGGTATCTCTCATAAGGGAAACTTTAGACAGTGTGTTGGCGCAAACCTACACCTATTGGGAATGTATTGTGGTGGATGACGGAAGTACAGATGCTACGGAGGAAGTTGTTCAGGAATTCAAAAAAAAAGATCCTCGATTTCAATACTACCTTCGACCGGTAGAAAGACCCAAAGGGGCTAACACCTGCCGTAATTATGGGTTGGAGTTGAGTAAAGGGGAATTCGTTCAGTTTTTAGATTCGGACGATTTAATTTCGTCCAACAAAATCGAAGTACAAATAGTGCAATTATTGAAAGATGATGCAGCAACAATTGCCATTTGCAGATGGCAATTTTTCTCTAATTTCTTAGGAGATTCTGATTCGCAAAATGAATTCAAAGCGTACAAAAATTTTGATACTATTTCGGAGTTTATAGATGCATTAGCCTGGTCTGGGGGGTTTTTACCGCCGCATGCTTATTTAGTGAGCAGAAAATTAATTGATCAGGCAGGTAATTGGATGGAAAATTTGGCAGTCAATCAGGATGGGGAATTTTTTGCCCGTATATTTATTAAGGCAAAACGAGTGGTCTTTAGCAATAATGCAGTTGTTTATTACAGAAGGAATAATGATGATAACGTAAGTCTTTTAAATAATGAACTTAAAATAACACATGCCATTTTAAGCTGGCAATTAATTGAATCCTATTTTAAAATTCATTTTGGTGAAAGTACCCAATTGGTACGAATTTCAAAAAAATATTTATACCAAAGGATTTCCAAAGAAAATGAAAAAATAATAAAAGAAAACAAACTTTTTTTTGAAGATGAAATACGAAGAAACAACTTTTCATTTAAAAGGATATTATACAGGATATTTAATAAAAATTAAATTGCCTAATCTTTTGAAATTCAATAATATTTAATATTTCCTCGTAAACATCCAATTAAATTTTCTTATTAGATTGAGTTGTTGGAAGATTCTTTTATTCATATAACTTTATTTCAGTATACTGCTTTTCTAACCGCTGTTTTTCGTTGCATTTTTTACAACCTGAATTGATATTTAACTAATTTAGGAAGCATACTTTTTATAATTTCTCTAATTGGATTCATTTATTTTTTTAAGTAAATTTTCGTCTATAATAGATAGAATTTCTTCGTCAATTGCCATATCAAATTTTCTGGCAAATAATTTATTGTTAGACACTATCTTTAGCTCCTCTATATCTTCTTTTTTATATGTAACGGGTAACGACGTGTTTTTACGTTCCCAATTCGCATGAGTAATACTTGGTTTAATAATAATATTTTCATTTTTTTCTTTCAAATACATCAGTATGCTGTGAAAAAATATTTCGTCTGGTAAAAGGGTGTCCGAATGATATTTCAGATATTCTGGGGTTGAATTTATAAATGCCAGAATGTCTTTTATTGTTTCTATCGGAAAAGCCCACCATTGACTTCCCCCATAAGGCTTAATGTTTTTCAGCAATTTCCTTTTTAATAATATTTTTGATAACCCAGAAAAATGTTTTCTTTTTAATAACTTTTTTAACTTGCCTATGGTTTGTTTTTTGTAGAAAAACGCATCAAAAATGGAAGGGAGTTGGACAAAATCCATTCTGGAGTTAGAAAGATTTACCTTATATTGGTTTAAACGATCTAAACCTCCCTGAGCGCCCCAGCCTCTATTAGGGAGCGGATAGGTTACGATGAAATTTGCACCGTAATTGGTTTCGAAAAAATCAGAGATGAATGGATTGTTTTTTAACGGATAATCCTGACCGCTCATTAAGATACAATAGCCAGTTCGGTTGTCTTTTACAATTTGCGATAAAATAGCAATGGTAGCCTTTACAATTCCGATATCACCCCAAGTACCATATTCTCTTTGTTGTTCATCAATAAAAAAAATATTGGGTTTATTTGATAAAACATCTCTAAATGGAATTATGTTTACTCCTTTATCAATATGGATATAAAAATTACTGTAAGAAGTATCCAGGCGATTAATTAATCGTTGTACTTGTTGTGGGTTTTGATGAGCCAGAATAATGTAGTTGATTCCCATTTTTATGTTTTATTTCAACCGTTAAATTAATTAATCTAATAATTGGTAATAATTTTATAGCTTTGGCAAGATTAGACAGTGTATGCTTTATGAGCAAATATACTATTGATTTTTTAATTAGATAGGAATCTGAATCGTAATGTTTTGAAGCTACTATGTATGCTCTAGATTGCCTGTTTATAATGTCTTAAGTAGTAATTGAATGAATTTATCAAATAAAAGAGTATTATTAATACTTCATGAAGGAGCATTAGGTGGTGCACAAAGACAAGCTTTAGGTTTAGGGAGGTATTTATCTCAGGAATGTAATTGTAAAGTTGATTTACTTTTAACTTTTTCAGATAAAACGACTAAAGAATTTGATGAATACTTAGAGCAATGCTCTATTAATAAAGTAATGCATTTTGGAAAACCATACCTTTTTGTTAAAAAAGAGTTTTCAATTAGAAATTTAAAGCGTTTTAAATGGACAATTCAGTATTTGTTAAAACTCAGAAAGGGTTTAATAGAACATCAACCTGAAATTATTATTCCTTATTTAAATTTTCCATCCAAAGTTGCTTTCTATCTCTATAAATTATTACCCTCGGCTCAATTTACTTTCTGGCATCAGTTGGGGTTAGATTCTTTAAGTATGGATATTATGGAAAGTATTGCAGTAAATAATACCCCTTGTGTAATTGGGAATGCTCCAAACTGTTTAGAAATGTTTAATAATGAATATCATATTGATAAAGGAAAACTAAACATACTTCCTCAAAATGTAACCTTGGAACGGGTTGATTTAGATAAAAAGGAAATAAGGAAAAAATTTAATATTCCAGAGGATAGTATAGTAATCAGCATGATTGCTCATTTCAGATACGATAAATACCACGATTTAGTATTGGATGTTTTTACTAAACTGCAAAAAAAATATCCCCTTGCACATTTATTATTTCTGGGAAATAAAGAAAATAAACAAGACTCGTATGATAAATTTATTCATTTAGGGAATAGAATTGAAGAAAATAATTTAAGACATAGGGTTACTCTTTTGAGTAATGAAGAGGTAAATGAGGTTTTAAATATAATTGATATTGGGGTGTTGATTTCACTTACGGAAGGAACGCCCAATGTAGTAATGGAATATATGTTATATGGATTGCCAGTAGTTGCTTCTAATCATCCGGGTTGTATAGGTTTGTTAAGGGAGTCTTCATTTTTAGTTGAAAACAATGAAAATACAATATATGAAAAATTGTCGATTCTTATTGAATCTAAAAATTTAAGAGATGCTGAAGGAATTAAAAATTTGGGAAAAATAAAAGAATATGACGTAGTGACTTATGTCAATAAGTTAGAAAAAATCATTAATAAAACAATAAAATAATTTAAAGCCTTAATGAGTGTAAATAAATCATTAATTTCAATAATACTTCCTGTCTATAACGGAGAAAAATATCTATCTCAATCCATAGAAAGTTGTCTAAACCAAACTTATAAAAATATTGAGTTAATAATTGTTAATGATTGTTCTACCGATACGACTTTACAGATTGCAACTTATTATGCTGACAAAGATGATAGAGTTAAGATTGTCAATAATAAACAGAATAAAAAGCTACCTGCTAGTTTAAATATAGGACACCGGAATACAAAAGGCGATTTCATTACCTGGACTAGTGATGATAATTTATATGAATTGAATGCAATAGAAGAACTTTATGCTACAATCATAAATAAAAAGGCAGATATTGTTTATAGTGATTTTATTTTAATTGATGATTTGGGAAATGAAATAAGAGAAGTTAAATTACTTGGTTTTGAAAATATGATTTTTGGAAATTATATTGGTTCATGTTTTCTTTATAAAAAAGAAGTTTTTGATAAAAACAAAGGTTACAACGAAGATTTGTTTTTAGTTGAGGACTATGATTTTTGGTTACGGGCCATTTTACATAGTAAGTATTATCAGATTAAAAATAAAGTCCTGTACAGATATCGAAAACATGGACAAAGTTTAACATATTTAATAGGTCAAAATGATGCAAAAAACCAACTTTGGAAGGAAAATGTTGGTAAAATGTATGCTGGTTTCTGTGAAATTTTTTTAGAATCAAGCGATAACGAAATTGCAGGATTTTTATCAAAAAAATTGACTCATCAGAAAATAGATTTTAATTGGATTATAATTAATTTTGATAGAATTTCAGATTTCAAGGGCAAACTAAAACAAAATATAAATTTTTTGAATAGCGCATTAATTGAGAGAGCATTTCTTATAAACACCATTAAATTACTGACCTTGGATCAATATTTTAAAAATAATTTTTCCAGATCGTTATTTATTATAAAAAAATATGCTAAGGTTCTTGATAAAAAAGATATAAAGACTTTAATCAAATATTCATTTTTCAAGAAAAAAAGATGACACCATCAGTAACCATTATAATGGCGACCTATAACAGGGCGCACTTTATAGTAGAAACCTTGCAATCCATAGAAAATCAAACTTTTGAAAATTGGGAATGCTTAATTATTGATGACGGAGGAACCGATAATACTGCTGAAGTCATAACTCCTATTCTAGAGTATAATAAACGGTTTCGGTTTTTAAAACGTCCCGATAAATATCTAAAAGGATTGCCCGGCTGTCGTAATTATGGATTAGATGTAGCTAAAGGCGATTACATCATTTTTTTTGATGATGATGATATAGTGCATCCTCAAAATTTAGAGTTGTGTGTAACGGAATTATCCCAAAAAGACATTTCCTTTTGTAGGTATATTCGTCATGCTTTTATGGGTGATTTTATGTATGATTTTGATTATTCAAAAGTGTATACTTCATTCTATATCGACGCAAATGATGTAGAAAAGATATTGAAAAATGAGCTTCCATTTAATTCTTGCGCTGTTATGTGGAAGAAAGATTGTTTTGTAAACAATCGATTTACGGAGCATTTAATGTACGCTGAAGAATGGGAATTGTATTCCAGAATAATATCCACTGGGATTAGGGGTATCTCTATAGATAAATGTTTGTTTTACGGAAGAAAACATGCTAATTCGAATACAGGGGAGTTTTATACTCACAATCCTATTCGGAGAGCGTCCAAAAAAGAGGCTATTTTGTTGGTAGTGCAAAATTTGAAGGAAAAGCAATTGCTGTCTCCTTCATTACTGCGTTATTTTATACAACTGTCACTAGGTTTTAAAGAGTATCATTTGTTTAGTAAGATTTTGAATAAGCTACAATTGACTATATTTGAAAAAGTACAATTACAGCTTTTCTATTTTACTTTACCTTTGCGCTTATCGGTTTTTGGAAAATGGAAGAAAATTAAAAAATTAAATCAATAATGAAAATCCTATTGTGTTTTGGCACGCGTCCGGAAGCTATCAAAATGGCTCCGCTTTACCATGAGTTAAAAAAACACTCTTTTTTTGAGGTAAAAGTATGTGTGACGGCGCAGCATCGGGAGATGCTGGATCAGGTGTTGGATTTTTTTGAAGTCCTAACTGATTATGATTTAGATTTAATGCAGCCCAACCAGACGTTGAACGGATTAAGTGCCCGAATTTTAAAAGGTATGGATTCCATTTTTGTGAAATATTTGCCCGATTTAGTTTTGGTTCATGGTGATACCACCACTTCCTCCATGGTAGCTTTAGCAGCCTTTCATCATAGTATAAAAGTGGGCCATATTGAGGCCGGCTTGCGTACGTATAATAAACAGGCTCCCTTCCCGGAAGAAATGAATCGTCAATTGACCAGTAGAATTGCGGATATTCATTTTACACCTACATCGAAAGCGACACAAAATTTGCTAGACGAAGGGATTTCTAAAAACTGCATAGTTGAAACTGGCAATACGGTTATTGATGCTTTGTTTTGGACTATCAAAAAGATTGAAACCGAAAATTATAGACATCCTGAAATTGAGGAGTTAAAAAATAGTATTCCGAAAGGTAAAAAAATAGTTTTAGTTACAGGGCATCGGAGAGAAAATTTTGGAGATGGTTTCAAAAATTTATGTGACGCACTTTGTACAATTTCAGAAAGAGATGATGTTGCCATTGTATATCCAGTTCATTTAAATCCCAATGTGAAGCAAATTGTTTATGAAAAGTTATCAAATAAAGAAAACATACACCTTATTTCACCAGTTTCTTATCCTGCATTTGTCTGGCTCATGCAACAATCTTTTCTTATAGTGTCAGATTCAGGTGGTATTCAAGAGGAAGCACCATCACTAGGAAAGCCAGTTTTAGTGACTAGAACCGTTTCTGAAAGACCTGAGGGCGTTGCAGCTGGATTTTCAATTTTAGTGGGCACTGATCCGGAAAAAATCATGAAGACTGTTTATTCGATTTTGGATCATTTTTCTGGTTTTGAAAAACCAGAAAATCCGTACGGGATGGGAGATGCGTCTCAAAAAATTATTAGTTATTTAAAGTATTTCAAAGCTAGTTAATGAGATTATGAAAAAAAATATTAAAAGTGTTTTAAACCAGCTGGGTTATAAAATCAGTAAACTGAATAAAAATAATTTATTAAATGAAAATCCATTTTTAGCCATAAAATCCAGAGTAGCCAACAATCCAATGATATTTGATATTGGTGCCAATCAAGGACAGACTATTGAGAAGATTAAATCCATTTTTCCAGAATCAAATTTACATAGTTTTGAGCCAAGTAAAAGAAGTTTTAAAATCTTGAAAGAGCAATTTGGTCAAGTAAAAAAAATAGTATTAAACAATCAGGCAGTTGGTTCTGAAAAAGGCAGTTTGGAATTTAATGAGTATTCATGGAGTCATATAAGTTCCTTCCTTAGAAGAGCATTTACGCAGTCTGAAATAATTGATAATTATTTGGTTGATATCATTACAGTAGATGCTTATTGTGAGGAAAATAATATTTATAATATAAACCTTTTAAAAACAGATACTGAAGGTTATGAATTAAATGTACTAAAAGGAGCGTCTAAAATGTTGGATGAAAATAAAATTCAATTTATTTTTGTTGAGATATTTTTTTACGAAAACTATATAGGACAATCTTCATTTGGAGATATCTATAATTATTTGTCAGAAAAAGGATTTAATATGGTCCGATTTTATGATGTTGAATATACGAACAAAGGTTACGCTTCCAGAACAGACGCTTTGTTTGTAAATGAAAACTTTAAAGAGCTGAAAGATGTATGACCAAGAATTTCTCACAAATACTAATTGTTTGAAAAACATATCAAAAATATTGATTGTTGTTGATTCTATTAATGTCAATGACAGTAGTGGTTCTAAAGCCAATGTAGCTTTGATCACTAATCTGAATCAGGCTGGTTTTCAACTCAAAGTATATCATTATACTCAAAAAGAAATTCACTTAGCGGATATGAAATGCATTTCCATCCTCGAAAAGAAAGGAAATGGCATTTATTTGCTAAGTCGCCTACAGCGGCTTTTTTCACGTTGGACCGGTATTAATCTAAATCCTTTTTTGGAAGGTTTTTTTGGTTTCTCCTTTACTTTTTTTAATGATACTTACAGTGTCGTAAAAGCAGTAAGAAAAGAGGTGAATTTTGAGCCTGATTTGGTAATTACATTAAGCAAAGGCTCCAGTTTCAGACCCCATTATGCGTTATTAAAGTTCCCACAATGGCATTCTAAATGGATGGCTTATATTCATGATCCCTATCCTTTTCATTATTATCCAAGACCTTATAATTGGATTCAACCTGGATATAAGCAAAAAGAGAATTTTTTTTTAGCTGTTTCAAACAAAGCGAAATATTCGGCTTTTCCCAGTTTGTTATTAAAAGAATGGATGGGGAGTTATTTTCCTGATTTTTTAAAAACAGGTGTTGTTATTCCGCATCAATTGATGGAATATGCTTTAAGTGATTCCAAATTACCCGCCTATTTCAAGGAAGGCGCCTTCACCATTTTGCACGCTGGGACTTTAATGAAACAGCGTAATCCCAAATTCCTACTTGATGCCTACCAATCGTTTTTAAAAAGAAACCCCGAGGCTATAAAGGACACCCAGCTTTTGCTTATTGGTCGGGGCAATTATCATAAAGCCACTATAAAACAATATGAATCCAGAATCTCAGGCCTTACGTTCATAAATCAAAATGTTCCTTTTAAGGAAGTTTTAGGATTGCAGAATCAGGCGAGTGTCAATGTCATATTAGAATCCAAATCAGAGATTAGTCCGTTTTTACCAGCAAAATTCCCACATTGTGTGATTGCTAATAAAGCTATTTTATTACTAGGGCCCTATTATAGTGAATCTAAGCGGTTGTTAGGCAATGATTATCCCTATTGGGCAGAGGCAGATGACAGTATCGGCATAGAAAAATTGATAACGGATATGTATCTTTTATGGAAAGAAAAAAGATCTAGACTTGAACTCAATAGAGACGATTTGAAGGACTATTTATCCATGGGTCAGTTAAAAAAAAGTATTGAAAAATTATAAATAAAGTCTATGGTTACTATTGTATATGCCTATCGTAATCGCGAATTGTCAAGGATAAAAGCATCATTGGATTCACTTCAGATTCAGAGTGATCCATCATTTAAAGTCATATTTGTTGATTATGGCTCTGAACAGGAATTGGCTATAGCCATACAAACGTTAGTTGAGAGCTATTCTTTTGCTACCTATTATTATATTCATGCCCGTACTTTATTATGGAATAAAAGCAAAGCCTTAAATTATGGCATTAAGAAAGTTAAAACTGCTAACGTTTTTATTGCTGATGTTGATTTGATTTTTAGTCCAAATACCATAGCTTATTTTAAAAAAATAATACATCCCGACAAAGTCAATCTTTTTAAATTGGGTTATTTAGACAAGCAAAACTCTTTGCAACTGACAAAACCGTTTCAATTTGAAGCACTTAAGCCTAAACATTATGGTACTATTAACGGGATGATTTTAGTTAGTAAAAAAGCCTTGGAAAAAGTGCAGGGTTATGATACGTTTTTCCATTTTTATGGAGCGGAAGATGTTGATTTATACAACCGTTTGGCCAATGCCGGTTACGAAATTATTAATAATAAAGAAACTTATTTTTATCATAATTGGCATGTTATATACAATTCTTATAATGATAGAAAAATGAGTGTTAGTCCACATTTGTATAATATCAAAAGGATTAACCAGCAGCATTATTTTAATAATATAAATAATAAACTTGTTATACCCAATAGACAGCCTAGTTTTGGAAGTGTTGTGACAGAAGAGGAACAGCGTTTTATTGAAAATCCAATGCTAACTATTGAATTAAAAAATATTCATGCACAGATTTATCATTTTTTTAACGAACAAATTAGGACCTATAAAAATATAGTACTTTGTGTAACAGTAAAAGAAGAGATGTACCACAAATCGGCAAAACACTTTTTAAAAAAAATACTCAAAAGGCAAACTCAGCCTTATATAAGTATGAAAATTGTTAACGATATTATTTTGAAGAAAATTTTATATGAATACAGAGATACAAATTATGCCTATAAAATAGCTGATGATTTGAGAACAATTACATTTACAATTAGATTATAACTGTAAAAATAAATTTCATTTCAATAAAAAAAGGCAGAAAAGTACAATATACCTAATACAACTCATATGAAACCTTATCTCATCGCCGAAATCGGCCAAGCCCATGAAGGAAGTTTAGGACTCTTGCATTCCTATATCGATGCTATAGCCACAACCGGGGTGCAGGCCATCAAATTTCAAATGCATATTGCAGAAGCTGAAAGCAGTGACTACGAGCCATTCAGAGTCCAATTTTCATTGGAAGATGCTACCCGAATGGCGTATTGGCGGCGTATGGGTTTTACTTTAGAACAATGGCACGGAATCAAAAAACATTGTGATGAGGTCGGATTGGATTTTATCTGCTCCCCATTCAGTAATCAGGCGGTGGATTGGTTGGAAGAAATAGGTGTAAAGCAGTATAAAATAGGTTCCGGAGAAGTGACCAATTTATTGTTGTTGGAGAAAATCGCACAAACCGGAAAACCCGTAATTGTATCTTCCGGAATGAGCAGTTATGCAGAATTGGACACTGCCGTTGCTTTTTTGAGGAACAGAAAGGTCTCCTTTTCCTTATTGCAATGTACCACATCCTATCCAACACAACCTGAGCAATATGGGTTAAATGTTATTAATGAATTGAAAGAACGCTATGAAGTTCCTGTCGGATTTTCAGATCATTCAGCTACCATCGCTACCGGCATCGCTGCAGTTGCTTTAGGAGCGGAAATATTAGAATTCCATGTGGTTTTTGATCGGAATATGTTTGGTCCCGATAGTAAGTCATCGTTAACGATACCCGAAGTTTCCGAACTGGTAATTGCTGCCAATGAAATTTATACGGCACTGCAACACCCAATTGATAAAAATAAAAATGAGCAATATAGTGCGTTAAAAACTATTTTTGAGAAATCACTGGCGGTCAATAAAGATCTACCCAAAGGACATGTGTTGACGTTTGACGATCTGGAAGCAAAAAAACCAAAAGGATATGGAATGGATGCTTTGCTGTTTCATACTGTTTTGGGGAAAGCTCTTAAAAGAGATTTAAGGCAATGGGATTTTTTGAATGAGGAGGATTTTTGATAAGAAGTGAGAAGTGAGTGTAAGAAGTTTTGTTAGCACAAAAGTATTTTTTCATTTTTCCCCGTCCCTAAAGGGAGCCGAAAATTGCGAGATTAGTTATAAAACGAGATGTTGTTTTCCTTTTTACAACTTTTAGGGCAGGAAAAAAAAGGAAAACTTGAATATATTTTCCACCCTTTAGAACTGGTAAAAGGAAAAACTAAAAGGGCGCAAATTTTCGTTTTCCCCGTCCCTGAAGGGAGCCGAAAAATTAGGAGATTAGTTATAAAACGAGATGTTGTTTTCCTTTTTCCACCCCTTCAGGCGGGGAAAGAAAAAGGAAAGTAATTACATATTCCTACAAAAAAACAAATATTATCTAAATATGAAAAGAAATCCATTCGAACCAGATAATATGTGGAAAGGAGCTCCCTCGCAGATTTTTTCTAATGCCATAAAATTAAGAAAAAATCCAACAAAGGCAGAAGAATTACTATGATTAGCTTTGAAAAATAATCAAGTGGATGGTTATAAATTTCGAAGACAACATCCAATAAATATATACATTGCCGACTTTTATTGTCATAAACTAAAATTAGTCATTGAAATAGATAGAGCGTATCATCTTGCAGAAGAGCAGCAAGTTTTGGATAAAGAAAGAACCGCTACTATCGAATTTCAAGGATTACAAGTGATTCGATTTACAAATGAAGAAGTACTATTGAAATTACCGGAAGTTATTAATAAAATCAAGGAGTTTATAACATCAGTATCATAAATTTTCGTTTTTCCCCTTCCCTAAAGGGAGCCGAAAATTGTGAGACTAGTTATAAAACGAGATGTTGTTTTCCTTTTTCCACCCTTTAGGGCGGGGAAAGAAAAAGGAAAGCTCGAATATATTTTTCCACCCTTTAGGGTTGAGGAAAGAAAGAGGAAACGATAGCGGTAAATTTTCCTGTTTCCACTTTTTTACCTACTTTTAAACCCAAGAATAAAAAACGAGAAATGCCAAAAAGAAAAATAGCCGTTGTCATTACTGCGCGCCCTTCTTACAGTCGGGTGAGAACCGTTTTGTCAGCCATTCAGGCACATCCTGATTTGGAGCTGCAATTGGTTGTAGCGGCATCTGCTTTGTTAGACCGATATGGTTCGGCGGTCAATTATATTGAAAGAGATGGTTTTACCATTGCAGCACGCGTGTTTAATGTATTGGAAGGTGAAAATTTAACGGCAGCTGCCAAAACAACAGGCATTGGTATTTTAGAGTTATCTACCGTATTTGATAACTTAAAACCTGATATTGTAGTAACCGTAGCGGATCGATTCGAGACGATGGCCACAGCCATTGCCGCTTCTTATATGAATATTCCTTTGGCACATATTCAGGGCGGTGAAGTAACAGGAAACATTGACGAAAAAGTCCGTCACGCCATTACAAAATTAGCTGATTATCATTTTGTCGCTTCAGAAAGCGCTAAAGAAAGGGTAATTAAACTAGGTGAAGACCCTAAAATGGTTTTTAATACCGGCTGTCCATCCATTGATTTGGCCGAAGAAGTGTTACTCAGTAAAACGCTCCCTTTTAACCCGTATGAAAAATATGGTGGTGTCGGGGCAAAACCCGATTTGGCGAATGGTTATTTGGTAGTCATGCAACATCCTGTAACGACAGAATATCAGGATTCCAGAAAACATATTGAAGCGACGCTGGAAGCCATTCATACATTAAACAAACCCACCCTTTGGTTTTGGCCCAATGTGGATGCCGGAGCCGATGGTACTTCCACCGGAATTAGAGCCTTCAGGGAACAACACCAGTTGCCCCAAGTTCATTTTTTTAAGAATATGGAAGGTAAAGATTTTTTGCAATTGTTGCAACACAGCGATTGTCTTATAGGCAATTCAAGTGTAGGCATTCGGGAATGTGCCTATTTGGGTGTTCCTGTTGTAAATATAGGTTCCCGCCAAAACAGAAGAGACCGGGGCGGCAATAGTATGGATGTGGATTATTGTCAAGAGAAAATACAAGCTGCTATTGTACAATCTATAAAAAATGGAAAATTCAGTTCGTCCACTCTTTATGGTGAAGGAAAAGCAGGCAGTCAAATAGCGGAATTATTA
Source organism: Flavobacterium sp. (assembly GCF_035292545.1). Lineage (GTDB taxonomy): Bacteria > Bacteroidota > Bacteroidia > Flavobacteriales > Flavobacteriaceae > Flavobacterium. The sequence continues at coordinate 50,503 of NZ_DATDPV010000019.1, forward strand.
CTAAAATTGCCCTTACAGTTCCATAAAACCATTATGTATTAGATGAGAATTTTAGTTGTAATACCGGCCAGAGGGGGTTCTAAAGGTGTTCCGGGAAAGAACATCAGAGTATTGGGTGATCGGCCGTTAATCGCTCATGCAATAGCTTGTGCTAAAAGTGCTAAAAATATTAAAAGACTTATCGTTTCTACAGATTCAGAAGAAACGGCAACTATTGCCCGTCAATTTGGTGCGGAAGTTATAATAAGACCTTCTTCCCTTGCGGAAGATACCAGTAATGTAATTACTGCTGTGAATCATGTTTATGAAGCCTTACAAGAAACGTTTGATGTTATTGTATTGCTGCAACCCACTGCTCCTTTAAGGACTGGCAAAGATTTAGATAACGTTATAACAATGTTAGCGGAAGATATGACAATAGATGGCGTAATCAGTGTGGTACCTATGGATGATATGCACCCTGCCCGAATGTATAACTTATCAGAAGAGGGGGTTATGGTTCCCTTTTTAGCTGATGGAGAAACTTTGAGGCGTCAGGATCTGAAACCGGTTTATTATAGAAATGGCTGTTTTTATGCCGTAAGAACCAAAGCTTTTTTTGAAGAACAATCCTTTATGGTTTCCAATAAAAGGGCCTATATAATGAATCCGGAATGGTTAGTTAATATTGATAGTAAGAGAGATTTTAAATTAGCAACGTTATTATATGAGGAGTGGAAAGATGAAATTACTAATAACGGAATCTGAAGACTTTAGCAGTCTAGCCATTTCAAACTTAAAAGAAAAATTTGAGGTAGAAGTTGCGGACATCAATAATAAAGTACTTTTGATGGATAAGCTATCTGATGTTGGGGTGCTTTTTGTCCGACTTCGATTTAAGATTGACAGGAAAATAATTGAAAACGCACCCCAATTAAAATATATTTTGTCTGCAACTACCGGATTAGATCATGTCGATGTGAATTATTTCGAAAAGAGAGGCGGAAAAATAATATCTTTAAAAGGGGAAACGGATTTTTTGTCTTCCATTCCTTCAACAGCAGAACATACCTGGGCATTATTATTATCTTTAATTAAAAAAATACCCTCCTCTTTCACCCATGTTAAAGAGGGAAAATGGAATAGAAATTTGTTTAAGGGGAATAATCTAAAAGGGAAAAAAATAGGCATTCTTGGACTGGGAAGGGTTGGCAAACAAGTGGCTCAATTTGCAGCAATTTTTGAAATGGAAGTGGGGTATTTTGATATTTGTAACATCAAAACACCTCATCAAAGTTTCCAAACCCCGGAAGAATTATTTAGTTGGGCCGATATTGTGACCATTCATATCCCTTACAATGCTGAAAATGAAAATTTTGTCAACAAAGAATTGTTATCACATGCTAAAATCCATTCTATGTTGATTAACACTTCAAGAGGTGGTGTTTGGGATGAAAATTCAGTAGCGCAATTGCTTAAACAGAGAAAAATAAAAGGAGTTGCCGTTGATGTTTTAGAAAAGGAACTGGATGGCAGTACTATTTCTTCAAACCCATTAGTACTTTTGGCAAAAGAAAATTATAATGTAATTATCACCCCGCATATTGCGGGAGCCACTTATGAATCTATGGCCATGACAGAAGAGTATGTGGCTGATAAATTTATAAATTTATTTAAAAAAGATCCGAATCATTAGCTCTAAAATAATCACATTTACTATAAAGAAAAGACAAATAATAGTTTTGTCAAAAAAAAAAATATTTAAATTGAATTATGCCAAAAGAGTATAAAAAAAGCATTGGGGTTGTTATTACCGATGGTGTCGGTTATAGAAATTTTATATTGAGCAATTTTATTGAGCAGACAAAAAAAACTTTTGATGAAGTTATTGTTTTTTCCTGTCTTCCTAAAAGTGCTTATGATGGGTTGTTTTTGGATTGTACCATTGTTGAATTAGCTGTTTTTGAGGAATCCTTTTTTACCTGGTTTTTTAGAAAATCCAAAGAATTAGCACATTTGCAATTGCATGCTAAAGGGAATTTCGGAATTCAAAGTAATTTGTTGAAAAACAATTCATCCTCAAAAACAGTCAGGGGTTTTGCGACCCGATTTCTTTTTTTCTGGACAAAATATTTTAATTCAGAATCGTGGATACAAGGCTATAATACCATACAACAAGCAAGCTTTTCAAATAACGAGGTTACAAACCAATACCGTACCCTTCTAAAGGATTTTAAAGTAGATTTATTGTTTTTCACACACCAGCGGCCTCCTTATATTGCTCCTTTAATTTATGCTGCTGAAAAATTAAAAATTAAAACAGCCACTTTTATATTCAGTTGGGATAATTTAGCATCCAAAGGAAGAATGGCAGGTAATTTTAATTATTATTTGGTTTGGAGTGATTTGATGAAAGAAGAATTAAACCACTTTTATAAGTCAATTAACAAAGACCAGATAGAAGTTGTGGGTACCCCTCAATTTGAACCCTATGTCATGGGAGGATATGAAATAAACAGAGAACAGTACTTAGAACGGTTTCAGTTGAAAAAAGAGATTCCTACGCTTTTTTTTAGCTGTGGCGATGTTTCCACCAGCAAAAATGATCCTCTATATGTTGAATTGATTGCAAAAGCCATATTGGAATCTAAATTAATAAAAAAAGTGAATTTATTGGTTCGTACGTCTCCCGCTGAGGAACCTACCCGATTTGCAGCTATAAAAGAGAAGTATCCTTTTATCCGTTGGAATTATCCAGATTGGAATCTTACCCGATCGAATCACCAGGAAGCCTGGTCACAGCGTATTCCTTCTGTACAAGATGTAAATGATTTGAAATCTATATTAGCTTTTTGTGATGTTAATATTAATATGTTATCGACGATGAGTCTGGATGCCATGATTTTTGGCAAACCGGTTATAAATACTGTATTTGGCAATAAAGAAAATGGTTTATATATGGACCAAAAATTTTTAAAATACAAGCATATCAATCATGTTTTACAAAGTGATGCAGTGGTTATTGTGACTAATGAGAATGAACTTATTACTTCCATAAATCAATGTCTGCAAACGCCAGATTACAAAGAATCACAGCAAAAAAGGTTGCTAAATCTTGAGATCAGCAAACCCATTTTAGGAACCAGTGCGCGCATAGCTGAAGTATTAAAATCAATGTGCGGATGAAGAAAAATAAAAAAATAGCTGTAATATGTAATTATCATCTCCTGCCTGATCGTGTGGGCGGTATGGATCGTTTTTTTTGGCTTTTTGATACCGCCTGTAAAAGTTTAGGACATGAAGTAATCTGGTTTTTTCCCAATGCTGCCCATCATGGCAACTATGATAATCTGACGATTATTCCTGCAAATGATAATTCTTTAGAATCTATTTTTATTTCCTACAGTAAACAAAACCTTTCACAATTTGATGTAGTGATTACGCATTTTTTAGAATTGTGCACTTCGTTTTTTAAAAAGGTCAAAAAACAGCAAGCTTCCAAAACCATCGCCGTCGATCATAATCCGAGACCATTGCAAGGTTATGCTTTAAAAAAGAAAATCATTAAACGAATCAAAGGGATTTTATATGCCCGCTACACTGATGTTTTTGTATGTGTTTCTAAATATTCGATTAGCGAATTAATCAGCGAATTTGGCAATCCAATACAAAAAAAGACAATTGTGATTTTTAATGGTTTAGAGATTCATAAATTTAAGAAAAAATCACAATTTAATTCAAATAAGCATTTCATAACGGCATCACACCTAAGAGAGGACAAAGGAATACAAGATTTGATTTTGGCAGTAGCTTTATTAAAAAAAGATATGGATATCAATTTTATAATTGATATTTACGGTGATGGGTACTATGAAGCAACATTAAAAAATATGGTTCAGGAATTTTCTTTGCAAAATATATTTATTTTTAAAGGAAATGTCGCTAATTTACATGAGTTATATTGTAACTATGATTACCTCATTCACCCTAGTCATGGGGAGACCTTTTGTTATTCAGTTGTTGAGAGTTTACTTAGTAATTTACCTGTTATAACCACTAAAAATTATGGAAATGTTTTAGGATTAGTAGAGAATAATACCAATGGATTTTTATATGAAGTTTCTGAAATAGACCAATTAAAAGAGATTTTATTTAAGATTTCGATTCAGGAATATGCAATCAATGATTTTTCTTCAAACAATGAAAAAGTAAAAGATTTATCCCTTGAAAATATGGTTCGGCAATATCTCAAACTAATTGATTATTAATTATTTCCTGCAAATTACTGAACGAATTTTAAAAGCAACAAAAATCTAACTCCTTAACCGTAATTCAATTTTAATTTAAGTATGTTTTTTAATTCGTTATCCTTTGCCTTGTTCTTACCTATCGTTTTTTGTCTCTATTGGTTTGTATTCAATACCTCCAAAAAAGCACAAAACACCCTGCTAATTCTGGCGAGTTATTATTTTTATTCCTGTTGGGACTGGCGTTTTTTATTATTATTGTTGTTTTCCACCTTTTTAGATTATTTTACTGCGATTAAAATAGAAAACAGTGCGAATCCAGGCATGCGGAAGTTTTGGTTTTGGCTGAGTGTGGGGATTAATCTGGGTTTTCTAGGGGTTTTTAAATACTACGATTTTTTTGCGGTTTCTTTCGCTGGTTTCATACATGGCTTTGGTTTTAATGTTAGTCCGGTGCTATTGAACCTAATTCTTCCCGTAGGCATTTCGTTTTATACTTTTCATGGATTATCCTATATCATAGACATCTATAACAATAAAATAAAAGCGGAACACAATTTTATAGATTATGCCTTATTTGTCAGTTATTTTCCTTTATTGGTAGCTGGGCCTATAGAACGAGCCACCCATTTATTGCCGCAAGTAAAAGTTAAAAGAAGTTTTAATTACAATCAGGCTAAAGAAGGGATTTACCAGATTGTTTGGGGATTGTTTAAAAAAGTGGTTATAGCCGATACTTGTGCGATGTATGCCAATGCCATATTTGACAATTATGAATCGATGAATTCGCTATCCTTATTTTTGGGTGCAATCTATTTTGCTTTTCAAATCTATGGTGATTTCTCAGGTTATTCTGATATTGCGCTGGGAACTTCAAAGTTATTCGGACTGGACTTGTTGCGCAATTTTAATTATCCGTATTTTTCGAGAGACATAGCTGAATTTTGGCGCCGCTGGCACATTTCGCTGTCTTCCTGGTTTCGTGATTATGTGTATATTCCATTAGGTGGCAGTAAAGGAAGTAAATTCAAACAAATTCGAAATGTTTTTGTCATATTTTTATTGAGTGGTTTTTGGCATGGCGCCAACTGGACCTTCATTGCCTGGGGATTTATAAATGCGCTATACTTTCTGCCACTTTTGTTGTTAAATAAAAATCGGTCGAATATGGACACCATCCATTTGAAGCGGGATTTCAATTCGTTAAAAGTAATAGCAAGTATATTAAGTACCTTTTTACTCACCTGTTTGGCATGGGTATTTTTTAGATCCAAAACGATATCGGATGCTTTAAAGTACATAAAAAATGTTTTTGCTTTTAAATTTGACGGAGGTTTTGAATATTTAACAATTGACAGGTATTCCTCTGAAGTGCTTTTTTTAGTAAGCGTGTTTATAATTATAGAATGGAATTCGAGAGAAAGTATTCATCCTATCACTGGCAATTTTAAAAATTTAAAATTATTGCTTATAATATTGAGTATATTTTTATTTGGCGTATTTTCACAAGTTTCAGAATTTATTTATTTTCAATTTTAATGAAAAAATTTATTAAAAACACGCTGCTTTTAATTAGTGCCGTCATTTTTTTAATGATGGTACTTGATTATTGCTATACGAAAATATATGAAGAATGTAAACCGAGAACTAAATTTCAATATTTAAGAAGCCTAAAAGACAAAAAAATTGAATATATTTTTTTAGGATCCTCAAGAGTTGAAAACGCGATAATCCCTAAAATTATAAAAAACAAGACGGGAAAAGAGGCAGTGAATTTGGGCTTTCAGGCAAGTAAATTACAAGATATTTTTACTGTCTTAAAGTTAGTAAATGAATTAAATATTGAAAACGAGACCGTTTTTATTCAGATTGATTATATATTTAATCTGACTTCCGGAAGATCCAATATTCTGGAATATGAAATGATTCCTTTTATAAGTGAAAATGAAGTTATAAGTTCACATCTAAAAAAACAATCTAAAGGTGGATTCTTATTAAATTATTATGTTCCTTTTTATAGATATTGCAGAAATGATTTGAAATTAGGGTTTAGAGAAGTATTTTTAAATTTGATGAATAAAAAGTCCAAATTGATTGACACAAAAGGATATATACCCCTTAAGGGATATTCTGAAATTCATGATGGAAGGTTACCTGAAAAAATTGAGGTTAGTAACAAAATATTCGATTCAATCATAAAATTTTGTTCAAAAAACAAAATAAAGGTCGTTTTTTATTGTGCTCCATTTTGTAAACACACCAAAAATCTGGAATTTATTAAAAAATTAAAACACAAAATACCCGACTTAAAAGATTTTTCAAAGGTAATTATTCAGAATGATAAATTTCAAAATTGTTCTCATTTGAATAATGACGGAGCAGAAACTTTTACCGAAATTTTTGTTAAAGAATTATTACAATAAGAATTACTTTTTTTAAGAAATAACAAGATTTAAGACATGAAAATAGCCTTTCTTACCTCAGAATATCCACACCTTGTAACAGGGACTTCCGGTGGTTTGGGTACTAGCATCAAAAGTCTGGCCGTAAGCTTGGTTAATCAGGGGCATTCCGCTCGCATATTGGTTTACGGACAAAAAGAAGAAGGACTTTTTGAGGATCATGGGGTCGTTGTACAACGTATCAAAAACATAAAAGTAAAAGGATTATCCTGGTACCTCACCCGAAAAAAGTTCGAAAAAATCATCAATCAACTTTATAACCAACAAGAGCTTGATTTGGTAGAAGTCGCCGACTGGACAGGAATTTCTTCATTTATTCAACCCCAATGCCCTCTAGTAATTCGTTTACATGGCAGTGATACTTATTTTTGTCATCTGGACCACCGTCCTGTGAAGTGGATCAATCGTTTTCATGAAAAACGAGCGCTGCAAAAAGCAAATGGACATATTTCGGTAAGTCACTATACTGCCATTATGACCAACCAGCTTTTCGGGTTAAACAAAGATTTTACGATAATTCCCAATAGTATCGATTGTTCCGATTTTATAAGTGAGCAGAAAGTTGTGGCTACGCCACCAATTGTGCTTTATTTCGGGACACTGATTCGGAAAAAGGGATTGCTGGAACTGCCTTTTATTTTTAATAAAGTCATTGAACAACATCCAACAGCCCAGCTTTATTTAATAGGTCGGGATTCCAGTGATATTATTTCAGGAAATGCATCCACTTGGACGATGATGCTGGAATTGTTTACTCCCAAAGCGTTAGTCAACGTAACCTATTTCGGGGGCGTGTCTTATGATGAAATAAAAAAACACATTCAAAAAGCGACTGTTTGTGTTTTTCCTACTTTTGCAGAAGCCTTGCCGCTTTCCTGGTTGGAAGCCATGGCCATGGAAAAAGCAGTGGTAGCCTCCAATATCGGATGGGCGCAAGAAATAATTGAAGAAGGGAAGAGCGGTTTTCTGGTAGATCCAAAAGACCATCAAGTATATGCCGATAAAATTTGCACACTTATTGAAGATGCTGAGTTGACGAAGCAAATAGGGGGAAATGCCCGAAAAAGAATTGTAACCGTTTTTGATGTACAAAAAGTAATCCATCAAAATATAGCCTTTTATCAATCTATAATAAAATAACAGTTGATTGTAGTATACCATTCAGACAACAAGATAACGGAAGTAGTTTCGGTGAATCATCAAAAAATTAAATTTGATGCTGGCGATGCGATTGCTTTGGGTTTGCAAAAACTGGCCATACAGTTTCCGGATCAAAAACTGGTTTGGTGTCATGATGCCTATAAGGAAAGTTTGAATTTAACGGGTATCGACACCGTTTTTTATCATCCTAAAATGATGTTGTCCTATTCCCCGCGTGATATTATTTATTTTGATACTACGATAGGCTATGTTGAAGATTCTTTGTTTCTCAAGGTAAAAAAGGAGGTCAGGTATCCAACTTGGCAGATGAGTAGCATAGCAGGAGTGGTACATGCCACTTTAGTATTGGAAACAAAAGATAAACTTAAACCGGATGATAATTTTGATTATTATTTAAACGCAGTGGCAAAACGATGTATGCCTTTGGGTTTGCTTTGTTATTCCGAACCCGCGCTTTTAAAACCTACCGAAAATTGTTATAGTCCCAAAGCAAGCACTTATAAACTATTTCGTTTTGTAAAACAGCATTATAAAACGAAATGGGTATTTTTATTGTTTTTGAATGTAATGCTATACGAAAGGAAGTATCCAATATTTCCAATGATGTATTCTCTTTTTTTTAAGAAACAAGACGACAGGAACTTAAATTTAGACAGGATAAAAAATGAATCAGCCATCTCATTGGTTGCTAAAGCCACTGTCGATGTAATTATTCCAACCATCGGGAGAGAAAAATATTTATATGATTTTTTATTGGATTTAAAATCACAAACACACTTACCTGCCAATATTATTATTATAGAGCAAAATCCACTTCAAGAAAGTAAATCCACATTGGATTATTTGACCAGTGAAAGCTGGCCCTTTAAAATAAATCATATTTTTACCCATCAGTCAGGCGTTTGTAATGCCCGCAATATGGCGTTAGCACACGTTACTGAAGAGTGGATATTTTTTGCTGATGATGACATCCGCATTGATGCTGATTTTATTCAAAGAGCAATAGAAAACATCCGAAAAGTTGGGGCAAAAGCAGTATCGGTTAACTGTTTTCAAAAAGGAGAACAACAAAAATACAATACCATTTTTCAATGGGTAGGATTCGGTTCGGGCTGTAGTTTTGTTTTTTCGGAAAGTTTAAAGAATTGTAAATTTGGTCTGGGATATGAATTTGGATTCGGAGAAGATGGTGATTTTGGGATGCAACTGCGAAACCAGGGTTGTGATGTTTTGTATTTGCCAGACCCAAAAATACTCCATCTGAAAGCGCCGATTGGAGGTTTCAGAACAAAACCAGTATTGCAATGGCAAATGGACCTCATTCAGCCAAAGCCCTCGCCCACTGTAATGTTGTTTTTGATTTCGCATAGGACGAAAGAACAGATTTTAGGCTATAAAACGACTTTGTTTTTTAAGTATTACAGGCTTCAAAAAATTAAAAACCCCATTCGTTATTTGTTGAATTTCAACAAACAATGGCAGCAAAGTATGTTTTGGGCCAATGAATTAAAAAAAGTAGGATGAATTTTACACTGATCATTTGCACTTATAAAAGGGCTCAACCGTTACTGAAATTATTACATTCGGTTCGGGAGCAAAGTTTGTATCCTTATGAAATCCTTATTGTGGATGGTTCGCCAGATGACGAAACTGCTACGATGCTAATAATAAATGATTTTAAAAGCCTGATATATTATAAAGTACCTCCTGAACATCGTGGTTTAACGAAACAACGCAATTATGGGATTACACGAGTAGATCCTATATCTGAAATCGTTTGTTTCCTGGACGATGATACTGTTTTAGAACCCAAATATTTTGAAGAAATACTTAAAACTTTTCATGAAAATAATACTATTACAGGAGTAGGAGGCATTGCCATAAATGAAAATAGATGGATAGAGCGAAAACCGAACGGGATATACGATAAAAAACGATTCTATACTTTTGAAGATTATGTATACCCCGAAGGAATACGTAATATAGCCCGAAATTATCTGGGGTTGCAATCCCATCTGACTCCGGGAAAAATGCCAAACTATTCTCATGGAAGAACTTGCGGTTTCCCTCTTAATAATAAAACTTATGAAGTGGATCTGTTAATAGGGATGTCTTTTTCTTTTAGAAGAATCGTTTTTGAAAATACGAAATTCTCCACCTTTTTTGAAGGCTATGGTTTGTATGAAGATGCCGATTATAGTATCAGAGCCTTGCAGTTTGGTAAAAATGTGGTCAATACCGCAGCACAATTATCCCACTATCATGCCCCTTCTGGGCGTCCCAATCAATACGACTATGGCAAAATGGTCGTTCGAAATGGCTGGTATGTCTGGCGGGTAAAATACCCGAATCCGAGTTTGAAAGCCCAATTGAAATGGCACGCTATCACTTTATTGTTGACGGCCATCCGATTTACGAATATCTTTACTACTACTACTACTACTACTACTACTACTACTAAAAGGAAAGAAGCGGCTACGGAGACTTTGGGAAGAGTAGTGGGGTGGATGGGATTGTGGGTTTGAGTTGTGGGTTATGGGGTGGGTTATGAGTTATGAGTTGTGGGTTGTGAGTTGTGAGAGTCCTCTTTTGTCGGAACGACAGGGGTTATGGGAGCTGCTCAAAAAGTTGTCCTGGAACAAACCCCTTACGCGGTTGCAGGAGCGGATGTTTTTACATAATTTTATTATAGTTTATCCGGCAATGTCAATAGGAGCAGGAGGGTGTTTTATGAATTATAATGCCACATTATGTAGCACAGCTTGAGGAAAAAATTACTGGCGCAAGTCACGAAGTGTACGTGTTATCGCATCAATAACTGTGACAGTAATTTTTTTAAAGCGCAGGAAAGGAGTGATAATTGAAATGCAAACCTTTTTTTAACATAGCTAAAAAGAATGCTCTCATTAGTATAAATAAAATTAGTGAAATGAAGCAAACAAAGAACTGACTTTAGGAATACTTGGACTAAAGCGGTTTTTGTACAGCTGAATGAGATACTGATAAAATGGACTCCAATTATTTGGAGCGTTTTTTTAATGAATTAATAATCTATATAATAAGACTTCTCATAAATCAATGTGCAATAGTATGATGTGATGCAGTTATTGAATCATGCTGATGGTGGTGATTTTCATTATGGTGCCCATCGGAGTGGTGGTGTATCGTATCTCCATGATGATAATTTTGATGGTGGTGTATATAAATTGAATCATTATGATGGTATATACTGTAATGATGATGGTACAATTGGCCCTCATGATGAATACCCAATGCGGTATTAGAAGCCACCATTTTATTCAAAGATTCCGTCATAGCAGTTGCTGCTTCTAAATTTTCAGTTTCCTTATGAGTAGTATTGTCAGAACAGCTTATCATAAATATGACTGCAACTGTCACTAAAATAATTGAGGTTAGTTTGTAATTCATTATTTTATATTTTACTGATTATTAAGAGGTTGGCTAATGTATAGTTTTTTTTGAATTGTTGTATAGTACAAAAATTTTTCGGGACACTTATTTTTTTACGTGTTTTCAATATTACATATCGTGTCCCTCCATAGGATTTGTTCCTTTACGGAATTTGTATTCGCTATTTATTGCATAAGCGCCAGTAATGACCACTTTTTTGGTTGGATCCATTTCTGATTTAATTTCTATCATGCCATTGGTTTCCATTCCTGTTTCTACCATCAGGTTTTCAAAGACACCGTGTCTTTTTTCAATCCAAATATAAGAAGCATCTTTTTCTCTTATCACAGCATCCGTTGGAATGAATATTCCTTTTACATTCGGCTGGGTTAATTTAGTCATTGCCTGCATGCCTGGTTTTAAGAATAAGTTTGGATTTGGGACTTCCATCCGAATTAAGAGCAGTCTTGTGTCTGGGTTTATTTCCGGGTTAATAAATGCAACTTTGGCATTTATTGTTTTATCGGGATAATCGGTAAATGAAATTTTTGCATTCTGTCCAATTTTTAAACTTCTTGCATAGTTTACATTCACTTGTGCTTCAAGCCAGAGCGTATTTAAATCTGCCAATTTAAGTATTCCCAAACCTTCCATGATATAGCTGCCTTCTGTGGCTATTATTTCGGTAACATACCCACTGGATGTGCTGTAGAAAGTAGTGTAAGGAGAAATTTCATTGCTTTGTTTTATACTTTCAATTTGGGTATTGGATAAGCCAAAAAAAAGTAGTTTTTGTTTGGCTGCATTTAGCATCGTTTTAGCATTTTTTCCAAAATCTCCGGGCATTGCAAGCTGTTTATAGGCTGTGAAATAATCTTGCTTGGCTATCGCAATATCTTCGCTGTATAATTGATAAACCGCTACGTTTTTACTAATATAATCTCCTGTAGTTTTGAAATATAACTTTTCGATACGTCCCATCGCCCTGGAGGATAAGGTTTTAACCTTTTCCTGGTTGATCGTTAAAACACCTGTATAGGTTTCTTCTAAACTATTTCCTGATTCTGATATAGTTTGCATAGTGATGTTACCCAATTTTATTTGCTGGTCACTCAAGGCAATTTCGTTAGCCGCTGATTCGTCGTTTTTTACCGGCGTTAAGTCCATGTGACAAATAGGACATTTTCCGGGTTTGCTTTCCTTTATCTGCGGATCCATAGCGCAAGTATAGTAAACACTTTCTTTTGCAGGATGTTTGCTATGGTCTTCCTTGTTTTTAGTATTACAAGCTATTAATGCTGTAAACAGTAAAAATAGGATACTGATATTTTTTATACAGTTCATGTGCTATTCTGTTTTCAGTTATTTTATAATAAACAGCATAAATAAGTGCGCTTCAAAAATCCTCGCCCCAACCGTCTCCAAAGGAGAGGGAGCCGTAACCACATAAATATATGTCGTTAGTTACTCCGTTTTTATAAAACTTTCGCTATCAATTAAATATTGTGCGTTTTTGGCAATTGTATCTTCAACCGAAATACCGTCTATTATCTGGATAAAATCATTAATCTCCATTCCTGTTTTTATCTCTTTTGCTTTAAAGCCATTATCCATTTTCATAAAAACTATTTTCTTATTTCCAATGGTCACCAAAGCTTCTTTTTCCAGCCAAATCCCTTTCGTTGGATTTGTTTTCACAACCCCTTGTAATCGTAAACCAATTGGTAACTTTAGCGAACTGTTATTTAAATAAACCCTAATTCTATTGGTACGGTCCGTCTGGTTGAATTGTGTTTCAATAAAATTTACTTTGGCCCTTATAGGTTCATTTTCGTTAAATTCTGATGAAATATTGATAGGCTGGTTTATTTTAATTAAGCTATTATATCCTGGTAAGACATTAAAAACACCCCAAACTTTATCGGTATTGACTAATTTAAAAACGACTTCATTTTTTTTAATGTAATCACCTTCTTTAATGGTTAAAGCTTCTGTAGTTATATTAGAATTTCGCATGCTTTCCTCTGTGCTCTTAGCCATGCTTTCCGTTCCCTGAATGATTCCGTAAGCAGGACTATATATCGAAATCATCGGATTTGCTCTTTTGGCGGAAGCCAATGCATTTATTTGATTAAGCGTCATTCCGTAGAGCAATAATTTTTGTTTCGATGCTTTAATGATGGAATGGTTTTCCGCATCATTGGAAATTAAATAGATGAAATTTTGCTGTTCGGTGAGTAATTCCGGACTGTATAAATCAAAAAGCTTTTGTCCTTTATTGACTTTTTGGTATTTATAATTGACATACATTTTTTCTATTCTGCCACTCATTCTTGCCGCAATATTAACGGAGGAATTGGGGTCATATGCAACAATTCCAGGCAAATTTATTTCGCTGTTTATAATGGTATCTTTTGGTGTGGTGGTTTTATAATTACCCACTATAAAGTTATCGGTACGCTTTAATAGATTCTCGATTGAAGTACTTTTTATAGTATGACCTGAGCTATGTTTTTTTACTAAAGTCATACCGCAAATAGGGCAGTTTCCCGGTTTGTCCCGAATGATTTCGGGGTGCATCGAACAGGTGTAGAGTTCCTTTTGATGCTCAGTGTGTATTGGTTCATCAGACCTTATTGCGAAGTAATAGATTGCAAATCCAATAATGGAAATCACTACAACAATCAAACTATATTTTAAGTAACGATTCATAATTATTTAGTTTCCAGTTGTTTTTCAATTTCTACTTGTGTATTCAGAATTGCTTGTAGTTTGTCTAAAACATCCATTTGCGCCATGTTAAACGCCTCCCAAGCATCAAGAACCACAAACAAATCCCCAGTGTTGTTTTGCCAGGCTATAATGGCGGTATCATAATTTCTTCGTAAAGCCGGAATAATTTTTTTTTCCGAAATATCATATTGTCTTTTTAAGTTTGTCAGCTCTATGTTCATCCCTGAAATCATCCCTGAAGCTTCATTCAGAATCATTTGTTTTTGAAAGTTCAGGCTTTCGTTTTTTATTTGAAAACTATTGATGTTGGCTTTGTTCATTTTTGATGACCATGGTGCAAAAGGAACATTAACCATAAGCATTAAAGAGAACTGTTGCGGTTGCTCCCCAAAGGCAAACATGTGGTCGTATTTGACCCCAAACTCAGGTAATAATTTTGTTTTTTCTGCTGCTATTTTCAATTGATTCAAAGAAATTGTTTTTTCAATAGCCTTCACATCGCTTCGATTTTGAGAAAGTGCTGTGGAGTCTGATTTTATGATATCGTAATCATTTAATTTATAGGTTGGATCTATTTCAAAAGCGGTGTTTTTATCTCTTGCCATCAACGTATTGAGCATAATTCGTTTTTGAGCGATGTCATTTTGTAACATTACTATCATATTCTCTAATATGCTGTATTGCGATTTTGCTTTATAATACGTTGGCAGTTTATCCATATTGTACTGATATCGTATTTCCATACTTTTAATCATGTATTCCAAAAGCAATAAATTATCATTAGCAATTTTTACTTTTTTATTTAATATCAGCCATTGATAATAATTCGTTTTTGCAATAGCATTTAATTGATTATTGGTGTAATTTTTGTTTTCAGCTTCGACCGAAGACATTGTATTCATATAATTAAAATCGGCTTTTAATTTTGACGAATTAGGAATCATTTGCTGAACTCCAATCATATAATTTCCCATCCCGGGGTTCATTTCATCTGTCTTCCACATTTTGGTATTGTAAGGTGTCATAAAAAATCCCGTACTGACTTGTGGTGCCATCCAGCTTTTGGCTCCTTTTGCCGCTGCATCCATACTTTGTATATCGGCATCATACATTTTTAATTGTGGATTATTTGTTTTGATATTGGTCAAAACTTCATCCAACGAAAGTGTTTGTGCCTTAACAGTAGTACAGCTTAGAATCAAACCTAAAACGAAATAATATTTACTCTTTATCTTCATTTCAACTATCTTTTTTTTATTGTTTTTTTCGAATTAATCCTCAAACTCCTTTACTATGAGTTTACCGTGTTTTTTTAATTCGTATTCTCTAACCAAGGCATACAATACAGGCAATACAATCAGTACAAACAGCGTGGAGGTCATCAACCCAAAAACAAATGGAATTGTAATTGGTTTCATCACATCACTACCCGTTCCCGTGGCCAATAAAACAGGCATTAAGCCAATAATATCAACCATTACGGTCATCAGCTTTGGTCTTAACCTTAAAGCAGCACCCTCATATATGGCATCTTCGATATCCTGTTTTGTCATTGCTTTATTCTCGGCAGTAATTTTACTTACCTTTTTGTGTATTGAATTATTCATGTAAACCAGCATTAATATCCCTGTTTCTACTGCAACTCCAAATAGGGCAATAAAACCAACGGCAACGGCAACCGAAAAATTAACATCGAAGAAATACAGCGAGTAAGCTCCACCAACCAAGGCAACGGGAATCGCTGAAAGCACTATCAGTACTTCCCTGAAAGTATGAAATGTAAAATAAAGGATAGCCATAATGATGAGTAACACAAAGGGAATAATCATTTTCAATCGCTCCTGCGCCCTTACTTGGTTTTCATATTGTCCGCTCCAACTTAAAAAATACCCTTTTGGCAATTTTTTAATCGCTCCTTCGAGTTTCTTTTTGGCATCATTTACGGTACTTCCTAAATCCCTTTCCCGAACATTGAATAGCAGTGTTCCTCTTAGCATCGCATTTTCTGAACTTATCATGGGAGGCCCTTCGGTAATACTGATATCAGCAACGGCAGAAAGTGGTATGGAGCCATACTCCATGGTTTGTAATGGCAAAATTTTCAACTTATTGATTTCATCACGAGCATCCTGAGCCAAACGGACATTGACAGAAAACCGTTGTCGGCCTTCGACTGTAGTAGTAACATTCATTCCTCCTATGGCTGTTTCGATAAACATGTTTACATCATCCACTGAAAGACCATATCTGCCAATCTCTTCTTTATTTATTTTTATGTCAATGTATTTACCGCCTACGATGGGATCCACATACAAATCTTTTATACCGTCTAATCCTTCCAATTCTTTTTTAAATTGTTGCGCCAACTTATTGATCGTGTCAATGTTTTGTCCATATAATTTAATTCCCACATCGGTTCTAATTCCGGTAGACAACATGTTAATCCGATTGATAATGGGCTGTGTCCAACCGTTTATGACTCCCGGAATTTGTAGTTTTGAGTTCAACTCGTTAATAATATCATCCTTGGAAAAATCCTCTCTCCATTCCGATTGTGGTTTCAAAAGTATGATGCTTTCAATCATATTCATGGGTGCATTATCTGTGGCTGTATTAGCCCGTCCGGCTTTTCCAAGAACATTTTGCACTTCAGGGACAGTCATAATGAGTTTATCCTGTACCTGCATGATTCGTTTTATTTCGGAATTAGAAACATCCGGTAGGGTTACGGGCATAAAAAGCAGTGATCCTTCATCTAACGGCGGCATAAATTCAGTTCCAAGACCGAGCACCAGAGGAATGCTTCCTAATACTAATGCAATACTTAGTGCAAGGGTTGTTCTTTTCCATTTCAAACACCAACGGATTATCGGATTATACATCCAAAGGAAAAAACGTGAAACGGGATGTTTACTTTCAGGACGCACGTCTCCCTTTAGAAACATGGTCATCAGCACCGGAACAAGAAATATAACTACGAAGGCAGAGCCAATCATAGCAAAGGTTTTAGTCCATACTAAAGGTGAAAATAGTTTGTTTTCCTGTCCTGTAAGAAAAAGGATTGGACTAAATGACACCAATGTAATCAGGATGGAATTAAACACGGCTTTCCCAATCAGCTTAGATGACGCTTCAATTTTCTTTTCTCTTTCTTCGTTTGATAACATTTGGTTTTATCTTTAAAAAAATTAATCTTCCTCTCCA
Organism: Flavobacterium sp.; assembly: GCF_035292545.1. GTDB lineage: Bacteria > Bacteroidota > Bacteroidia > Flavobacteriales > Flavobacteriaceae > Flavobacterium. The sequence goes on from NZ_DATDPV010000019.1 coordinate 67,700, forward strand.
CTTATTGATTTCATTGCGTTTTCCACCATCACAATGCCGGCATCTACTAAATCGCCCACGGCAAGTGCAACACCAGCAAGGGACATTATGTTTGAGGTGATGTCAAACCAACTCATCATAATGAAGGAAATAAGAACAGATATTGGAATTGTAATTACGACTATCAATGCACTTCTTACATGAAGCAGGAAGATGAATAGCACGATGGCGACCACTATAATTTCTCCTATTACCGCTTCCTTCAATGTGCTTATGGTCGCATCGATGAGGCTGGCACGGTCATAAGCCGTTTTAAATTTCACTCCGGGAGGCAAGCCTTTTTCGATATCCGGTAATTTTTCCTTAATTCTTCCTATTACATCTTTTGCATTTTCTCCGTAACGCATCACGACAATTCCTCCCACTTTTTCTCCTTCACCATTTTCATCAATAATGCCCAGCCTGAGTTCTCCTCCCATTTGAACAGTAGCAACATCTTTTATCCTGACAGGAACTGAGTTAATGGTTTTAAGCGGAATATTTTCAATCTCTTTTATGTTTTTGATGTACCCGGATCCTTTAATGATATATCCGATATCCGATTGCTCAAATTTTCTTCCGCCCACATCATTATTGTTTGCTTTAATTTTTCCGGCAACCTCCATTAATGGAATGTTATGATAACGCAATTTATTAGGGTCAACTACCACTTGGTATTGTCGTTGAAAACCTCCAAAAGAAGCTACTTCACTAACGCCATCAACCGTCTGTAAAGCAAAACGGATGTACCAATCCTGCAAAGCACGAAGTTCTCCTAAATCATAGCCGGGAGCATCTAAAGTATACCAATAAACATGACCCAATCCTGTTCCGTCCGGGCCAAGTGTAGGTATGATTCCTTCGGGCAAAAGTCGTTGGGCATAATTTAATCGTTCTAAAACTCTTGTTCTGGCCCAATAAATATCAGTATCATCATCAAAAATCACGAAAACAAAACTCATTCCGAACATGCTGTTTGCCCGTATGTTTTTTACCTTAGGAATCCCCTGTAAATTACTCACCAAAGGATAGGTAATCTGATCTTCGATGATTTGCGGATTACGTCCCATCCATTCTGTGAAAATGATGACTTGATTCTCTGACAAATCGGGAATGGCATCAACGGGGGTGTTTTTTACGGCATAAATACCGTAAGCCGTAACTGCTACAGCGATTAGCAAAACGATAATGCGGTTTTTAAGTGCCCAGGTTATGAAATAATTTATCATTATTATTTTCTTTTAGTCTAAATTTTACACTTGAAACAAGTTTTATTATTTATATTGAACACTAAAAATTTTTCAAAATAAAATCTACACAATCTTCTGCCTGAAGTACAGGAACATGTACGACAACCATATAGGATAAACACGCTTCTATATTTACTTGAACATTTTTCATTGTATTTATTAAATTGTAGATTAATTTCTACTTAATAAAGTTAATGATTATTGATTAATTGTAAGTCTGTATTTGTTAATTTTTTAAATTTATCGTATTGAAAACCTTGCAATTAACTTGAATAATATTATGATATTAAACTTTTAGATGCTTGTATTGAAAAAATGCCTAAAGCCATCTTTTAGTTTAAAATCATTTGTGCCAAACATTTGAGATAATTCTTTGGCAGTTGGCAATGGTTCTTCTAAATGGTTTAGAATGTATTCATAAACCTTTTGAATGATTACTGCCTCTGATTTTCTGGGTGGAGCATTATTAGTATTGCTCGTGATGTCTTGTAAAATTGTTGTTACTGAAGATACCAGTATTTTGTCGCTGTACAGCAATTTGGAGTTGACTGGCTTGAAATAATGTTTGAAAATTCCATTTTAAAGAGCATTTCGGGATTAAATCCCAAAATTTCAGGTACTGCTGTACTAAAACTTGCGATGTGAAATTCATTATTGAGAATAAAGGTAGTCTGAGTCAAATTTTGATAGGTGTAATGAGGATTAACGTATCCCGATTGCAGTATGATGTTCTGCATTTTTTCTGATAATACATTTAATATATTCGCTACTTCATCTAACTCCTATTGGTGTGCTGTTTGCTGAATCCTGAATGACAGATTTCCCGTTGCCATTTCGAACAGCATCTGGTATAGCATTTTGATTCTTTGTTGATTTGATTCGTTTTGCATACGGATTGTATATGGAGAGGTAATGACTACTGGAGATGCGGGATAGGGAAGTACTCCTAATCTGTTGGGCAAAACTATATAATATAAATTTTTGAAACTAAAAGTGTAGTGTTCAATTCGGGAATTGAATAGTTGGTTTTGTTATTGAAACCTTGAACTATCGAATCCTAAAATTTAGACTATGTATTAATTTCCATAACGAATATGCATTTCTAACAAGAAATACTATATTTACCACACAAAAATGTTTCTTTAAATATGACCGTTTTTAAACTGATCACTTCAGACTATAAAAAATATAAAAAATATGGAGGCCATTTCTTTGCCATCGTATTTTTTACCCAAGGATTTTGGGCAATTTTTCAATACCGCATCGCCAATGGGATTTATAGGAAGGTACACATTCCGTTAGTAAGACCTGTTTTGTTGTTGTTGTGCCTGTTTTGGCAAAAAATGATTGAAGTTACTACTGGGATTTCGATACCTGCTTCGGTTCAAATCGGACATTCGTTTTACATTGGACACTTTGGAGGTATTATTCTTAATGGAAAGGCCGTAATTGGGAACAACTGCAATATTTCACAAGGGGTCACCATCGGTGTTTCGGGATTAGAAAACAGAAGAGGCGTTCCGATAATAGGGAATAATGTTTATATTGGAGCCAATGCCATTGTCGCCGGAAAAATAACAATTGCAGATAATGTATTGATTGGCGCCTGTTCGCTGATAAATACAGATGTCGCAACCAATAGTGTGATGTTGGGTGTGCCGGCAATAATGATTTCTGACAAAGGGGCGGAGGGCTATATTTGATGAAATTACTTGTAGTGTCATCGGCCCCGTTAATTGCCTCCCAAAACCAATGGAAGGCCTACGGTCCGTATGTAAAAGAAATAGAAATATGGGCCAAACACGTTGACCAAATACAATTCTGTTGTCCCGTTTGGGAAACCGACAGAGGGCTTTTGGTGCAAACCATCCCATTTGAAACAGCGAAAACAATTCGGTTAAAAGAATTTGATATCAAGTCGTATATTCAGGTATTCAAAGCGTTGTATGCCGTGGGAATCAATTCAATCAGAATTGCTAAAGCCATGCAACAAGCGGATCATATCCATTTGCGTTGTCCGGGTAATATGGGATTATTGGGAGCTGTAATTCAAATTGCATTTCCAAATAAACCAAAAACGGCTAAATATGCGGGAAATTGGGATGCCAATAGCCAACAGCCCTGGAGTTACCGTTTACAAAAATGGATTTTAAGCAATACCTTTTTCACCCGAAACATGCAGGTGTTGGTCTATGGCGAATGGGAAGGCAGTACCAAAAATATCAAACCTTTTTTTACCGCCACGTATCGGGAGAGTGAAAAAACAATGTCAGTGTTAAGACGGATAGATAAGCTAGAGATTGGGGGGGAAGGAGAC